>JBJEVC010000041.1:0-142416 GCA_051884135.1 Candidatus Coproplasma sp.
CGGCATTTAACGCACCCGGCTTGTAGGGTATTTCGTCTACGAACTTATACACCACGAGCTGAACGGTGTCTATGCCGCAAGCTTTTAATCTTTCTATTTCGGCTTCAACGCCTTTAACGCCCAAGTCGTGCGTTCTGAAAGCTACCTTCATTTTGTTTCCTTAAATTTTTATTTGCGGTGAGATTATTATAAATAATCTTCACCCTATTTTTGGGTATGCGGCTTTACGGAGAAGCGAGTAAGAGCAGGAGAGCGAGAAAAACCTGAAGGAGTTTACTAAATGGTAAATGACTGAAGGTTGCCACAGCTCGACGAACTATTACGACGCTTATACGTAAAGAGTTGTCTACGTACGCACGCATATGTGCGTGCGTACGTAACAATATAGTTAATTATCTCTGAACACGGCCAGAACCGTCGCCACCTGCAAGCGCTTCCACTTCCTTCCTGCTTACGAGGTTGAAGTCGCCGGGGATGGTGTGCTTCAATGCGGAAGCTGCAACGCCGAACTCAAGAGCTTCCTTGAAGTTCTTGCCGTCGAGGAAGCCGCAGATGGTGCCGCCTGCAAAGCTGTCGCCGCCGCCTACACGGTCAACGATGGGAGAAATCCTGTATTCTCTGGAGTGATAGAACTCACCGGAAGCTGCTTCGTAGATGCAAGCCGACCAGCCGTTATCGGATGCGGAGTGAGATACACGGAGTGAAGAAATCGCATACTTGAATCCGAGATCTTTGCACATTCTTTCGAAGATATCCTTGTAACCTGCAAGCTCTAAATCACCCTTGGTTACGTCGGTTGCGCCGGGCTTGTAGCCAAGAACGAGAGCTGCGTCTTCTTCGTTACCGATACATACGTCAACGTACTGCATTAAGGGCTTCATAACCTTTTGAGCCTTTTCGGAAGACCAGAGCTTCTTACGGAAGTTAAGGTCAACGGAAACGGTAACGCCGTGCTTTTTAGCAGCCTTCAAAGCAGCTTCGGTTAAAACTGCTGCGTCGTCGGAAACTGCGGGAGTAATACCCGTGAAGTGGAACCAGTCAGCACCTTCGAAAATTGCGTCGAAATCGAAATCTTCGGGCTTTGCAGTGGAGATGGAAGAGTGAGCTCTGTCATAAACAACCTTGGAAGCTCTCATAGAAGCGCCCGTTTCAAGGTAGTAGATACCCAATCTTTCGCCGCAATGAGCGATATGGTCAACTTCAACGCCGTACTTTCTTAAAGCTGCAACTGCACAGTCGCCGATTTCGTTTGCGGGAACTGCGGTTACGAACTCTGCCTTATGGCCGTAGTTAGCGCAGGATACTGCAACGTTAGCTTCGCCGCCGCCGTAGCATACGTCGAATTCATCAGCCTGAATGAACTTCTCATTGTTGGGGGTGGAAAGACGAAGCATGATTTCGCCCATGGTTACGATTTTTTTCATAGTTTTTTTCTCCTATATGATTTTTTTAATTTTAATTGATTTTAATGATTTTTAAGCGGTGAAAAAATTCTGAATAATTTCACCTTATTTGGGTATGCGGCTTTGGAAAGAAACAAGCAAGACAAGGCGCAGGAGTACCACCGCAGGGAGTTTACAATGACGTAAATGACCAAGGTGCACGGACTGCAACACCGTATTGCGCCGTTTATTTACAAAGCGCAACTATTTCGCCTGAACCAGATGAACGGCAAATCCGCCAAAGTCTGCCGTCAGATATGCAACCGTCAAATTGCCTGCCTTATCGTACTTATAGGTGGACTCGTCAAATTCGTAGCCCTTTGCCTTAAGCTGATATACCGCTCTCTTTACCGAGTTGGTGGAAACGGCAACGTGACCTAACCTGCCCTTGAAAGGCGCCTTCATACATTCAACGTAGGAAGCGGCGAAAATCGAGCTGTTGCCAATCTTTTTAGCAAAGCCGAATGCGTCGTCAAACTTGTCCGCAACGGCTTCCGCTTCGGCTGCGTCTGCGCAGTTAATACCGACGTGCACAACCTTGAAGTCGAGCATTTTATTTATAGCTTCCTTGCAAAGTGCGGTGATGCCTGCCCAATCTTCTGCGTCCAAAAGCTTGCCGGGGACAATCCAGCTGCCGCCGCAACATACGATTTTGCTGTTGGCAAGGTAGGTGTTGAGATTATCCGCAGTGACGCCGCCCGTGGGCATAAAGCGCATTGTGCTGTAAGGTGCGGAAATGGACTTTATGTAGGCAAGACCGCCAGCCTGCTCTGCAGGGAAGAACTTAACGAAGTCAAGCCCGAGCTCCAACGCCTGCTCCACTTCGCTTGCCGAAGAAAGGCCGGGTGCGAAGGGAATACCGTTTTCAAGGCAGTGGGTTACAACCTTGGGGTTAAGGCCGGGAGCGACACAGAATTTAGCGCCTGCCGCATAAGCCGCATCCGCCTGTTCGCAGGTTAAAACGGTGCCTGCGCCCACGAGCATATCAGGATAAGCCGTAGTCATACGCTTTATAACTTCGTCTGCACCCTTTGCCCTGAAGGTAACTTCAGCACAGTTGATTCCGCCGTCCCTCAAAGCCTTTGCAAGCTTTTCGGCGTTCTCTACCTTGTCGAGCTTAATGACGGGTACGATGCCTATGCAACCAAGCTCTTCAACAACGCTGTCGATTTTCTCTTTGATAGTCATAATTAACTTATATCTCCTTATATGCGCACGTGCGTGTGCGCAACATTTTTATGCACAATAATTATATCTTTTTCATATCCCCTATTCCATACACAAAACGGATATTTTTATACATTTTACGGAGCTAATTGATTTCACACAAATTTCGCCAAGCGTATATTGACAAAATTCGGAGAATATGTTAATATAAAATGCGTAAAAGGGAGTAGTCAGGGGAGCTAATCCCCCTTTCCGCCATCGTCATCACGGCTGAAAAAGGTGCAGAATAATACCTATTTTTCGCCCGGTGCGGAAACCGACTTTTAGGAGACAAGACTTTTGGCAATAAGCTAAAGGTCTGTTTTTTTATATTTATTACTTTTCGGGTTTTTAGCTACGCTTTGCGTATAAGCTTCGTAATAGTTCGTCGAGCTGCGGCAACCTTCAGTCACTTACGCTTAAGTAAGCTCCTTCAGGTTTTCCTATCTCTCCTGCTCTTACTTGCTTCTCCGCAAAGATACATACCCGAATAAGGTGAAAAATATAGGAGAAAATTATGAATTATCATCATCTGCCGTACGACGAGGTTTTAAAAGAAATCGGCTCTCGGCACGACGGTCTGTCCGACGCCGAAGCCGCCGACAGGTTAGCGCAAAACGGCAAAAACGCACTGGTTTCCAAGAAGAAAAAACCCGCCGTCGTGAAATTTTTATCGCAGTTCACCGACCCGATGATAATCGTCCTGCTCGTTGCGGCGGTTATCTCTGCCGTACTTGCAATCGTACGGAGCGAGTACACCGAACTCATCGACAGCGGAATTATTTTGCTGATTGTCATAATTAACGCCGTCATCGGGTTCGTTCAGGAGAGCAAGGCGGAGAACGCACTCGAAGCCTTAAAGAACAAGAACAAGCCCTACGCCAAGGTACTTCGGAGCGGTCAGAGAAAGACAATCCTCTCCGAAGAGCTGGTCGTGGGCGACATTGTGTTTTTGGAAGCGGGGGACATAGTTCCTGCCGATATGCGGCTTTTAAGCTCGGCTTCGCTTAAGATAGAAGAGTCCGCCTTGACGGGCGAGTCCGTCCCCGTAGACAAGGACGCCGAAGCGGTCGTCGAAGAAAACGCCGCTTTGGGCGACAGGCTGAATACGGCGTACTCGGGCGGCACCGTCTCCTACGGCAGGGGCGAAGGCGTGGTTACCGCAACAGGTATGGACACCGAAACGGGCAAGATTGCAAAGATGTTAAACGAAGTCAAAGAAGCTCCTTCCCCCCTTGACAGACAGCTTTCAAAGACGGCGAAGATACTCTCCTTTGCAGTGCTTGGGATAGCTATTATAATCTTCCTTGTGCGTGCGTTTGCCTACGGCGATTACAAGGATATGAACAGGCTCGTAGATGCGTTTATGACTTCGGTTGCGATTGCCGTTGCCGCAATCCCCGAAGGTCTGCCTGCAGTCGTCACCATAGTACTCGCTATGGGCGTGAGAAAGATGAGTACGAGACGGGCAATAGTTAAAAACCTATCTTCGGTTGAAACGCTGGGCTGTTGCGAAGTAATCTGCTCCGACAAGACGGGAACGCTAACTTTAAACAAGATGACGGTTAAAGAGTGTTACTGCCCCGACACGGACGAAAGTCTGCTTCGCAGAGTTATGGCTTTATGCAACGACGCTGCACAGACGGCAGACGGGTTGGTGGGCGACCCCACGGAGACGGCGTTGGTTGCCTACGCAATAGAGCAAGGGGACGATTTTGGCGCATTGACCGCCACATATCCCCGTGTGAACGAAAAACCCTTCGACAGCGTAAGAAAGCTTATGACCACCGTTCACGAGTGCGGAAACGGGAAGGTTAGCTACACCAAAGGCGCACCCGATATGCTTATCGCAAGATGCAAATATATATTAAAGAACGGTCAGGTTCAACCTATGACCGAAGACGATATAGCCCTGATTAAAGACGCCAACAGCCAGATGGCGCAAAAGGCTTTAAGGGTGCTTGCGGCGGCTTACGTCGACGGCGAAAATCTCGACGAAGAAGACCTTATCTTCGTGGGCTTGACGGGTATGATCGACCCGCCCAGAGCAGAAGTTAAAGCGGCGGTTGCCAAGTGCCGCAGTGCCGGCATACAGACTGTTATGATAACGGGCGACCACGTTGAAACGGCTAAAGCTATCGCAAGGGAATTGGATATCCTGCGTGACGGCGACCTATGCGCAACGGGCGCCGAGCTCGACGAGATGAGCGATGAATATCTAAACGAAAATATAGGAAGATTTGCGGTATTTGCCAGGGTCAGCCCCGAGAATAAAGTGCGCATAGTCAAGGCGGTTAAGCACAATAACAAGGTAGTTGCGATGACGGGCGACGGCGTTAACGACGCACCTTCGATAAAAGAAGCCGATATAGGCATAGGTATGGGCATTACGGGTACGCAGGTATCTAAGGACGCCGCAGATATGATTTTGACCGACGACAACTTCGCCACAATCGTAGGCGCAGTAGAAGAAGGCAGAAAGATATTCTCCAACATAACCAAGGCAATACAGTTTTTGCTCTCGGCTAACATTGCGGAAGTCATATGTCTGTTCGTCTCTTCGGTGGTGCTTGCAGGCGTTGTCGGCGCAACCGACCCTAACTTCGTATTCTTAACCCCCGTTATGATACTGTGGGTTAACCTTGTAACCGACTCCTTCCCCGCCCTGTCGCTCGGCGTCGAAAAGGCGGAAAACGACGTTATGGAGCAACCGCCGAGAAAGAGCGATAAATCGCTGTTTGCAGGCAATATGGGCAAGGATATTATCATACAGGGCATTTTGCAGTCGGCATTGGTTATGACCAGCTTCTGTTTAGGCTATTTCGTTATGGGCAGCCATGAACAGGCTTCAACAATGGCGTTCGTGTCGCTTTGCCTTATACAACTGTTCCACTCTTTTAACCTGCGCTCTCAAAGACACAGCGTGCTCAATAAGAAGTTCTTCTCCAATAAATTCTTAAATCTCTCCGCACTGTTGGGCATTGCTTTGACCGTTGCGGTAGTAGTTATCCCCGGCGTCAACACAGTCTTCCATACTGCGCCGTTAGACGTCTGGGAGTGGCTGGTCGCAGTCGGCGTTGCAGTTGCAATTATCCCTTTGGTAGAACTGCAAAAGCTGATTGAAAGAGCGGTTGCAAAGAGAAAGAAAAAGAACATTTGAGTTTTAAGGCAAAAAGTTAGAGGTGGGCTCGTGACGAACCCACCGCTTTTTTGTTTAAAGAATAAACGTGGATATAATTATTAGAAACAGAAGTCACTTAAGAGTCCGAGATTGCCACACTTTGCCGTAAACGGCTACGTTCGCAATGACGGCTCTAAATAATCTTTACCTTATTCGGGTATGTATCTTTGGAAAGATGCAGTAGTTCAAGGCGTGTGAGCACCGCAGACGGGAGTTTACATAGACGTAAATGACCAAGGCGGAGCGGAGCACAACGCAGAAATACGACGCATATTTACAAAGCGCAATTTTAAAGTTAACGACCAAGCCAGCCGCCGTCAACCGCCAACGTAAACCCGTTCACATAGTCCGAAGCCGAGCTTGCCAAATATACTGCGGCGCCTTCCAAATCGGCAGGGGTACCCCAACGGCCGGCGGGAATACGGGCGAGAATATCGGCACTGCGCTCCTCGTCCTGTCGAAGCTGCTGCGTGTTGTTGGTCGCCATATATCCGGGGGCTATGCCGTTTACGTTAATGCCGTACTTTGCCCATTCGTTAGCCAAAGTCATGGTGATGCCCTTTATTGCAGACTTGCTCGCCGTGTAGGAAGGCACCCTTATGCCGCCCTGATAGGAGAGCATCGAAGCGATATTGATAATCTTACCGCCCGTACCCTGCTTTAAAAACTGCTTGGCAACCGCCTGCGTTAAGAAGAACACCGTCTTTAAGTTGACGTTCATAACGCTATCCCAGTTCTCTTCGGAAAACTCGATTGAGTCCTGCCTTTTGATTATACCTGCATTGTTTACGAGAATATCTATTCTGCCAAACTTGTCCAAAGTTTTATTGACAACTTCGTCGATTACGTCGACAGACGAAAGGTCGGCGATGACGTTATAGAAGTTTTCACTGCCGATAAGCTCTTCCGTCTCGGTAGAAGGTCTTCTGGAGACGCCCACTACCTTTGCGCCTGCTTCGGCATACGCCCTGCATATGCCCTGACCAAGCCCCGTATTGGAACCGGTTACGATTGCTACTTTGCCCTTTAAGCTGAATAAATCGAGAATCATTATTCCACCCCTAAATTTATTTTTGCCTATATATTATAATACCCCTTGAAAAAAAATTCAAGGGGGTAATTTAAATTTAATGATAATCCTATTAATCTTCCCTATCGAAAAGTACGGTTTTACCGCTTTCGACGGCATATATCCTGCCACGAATCTCTATCCACACGCACTGCGAAGACGGGTTGAAAACTCTCTCCCCGTCAATGGAGAAGACGAGATTATTGTACGCTGTTACGTAATCATAGATTTCGATGTTGGTTGCAAACCAGATATCTTCCCTTCCGCTTAAAGACTTGGCTAAAGACTCGATTACCTGCCAATTATCATCGTCGTCGAACTCATAGCTATGCCCCCAGAGATAGAACAGCCAACCTTCCCTGTGCTTAAACTCGTCTTCGGGGGAAGAGTTTATAAACCTGTCCGCAAGCTCACAAAGTTTTGCGTCCTTATGGTGGCAGGTGGGGTTAAGCTCCAACCAGTCCGAAGGGATATCAAAGCTGTAGGTGGGTTTGGTCGTACGGGCATATGCCACGCCCAAATCCTTTAAAACACGCTTAACGTCTTCGTTAGAGCCGTTGTAGGCGTAAGCCATACCCCTGACTATTCTATCAAACTTTTGCTCAAGATATTCCCTGTTGTCCACCACTTCACGGATAGCTTCGCTCAAGGGAACCTTGTTTAAAAAGATGTGCCTTGCGCCGTGAAGGGCTACTTCCTGACCGCAGTCTTTAAAGGCGTTACAGGTCTGCTCTTCGTTCAATCTGCCGTGCCAATTCTCGCAATCGAAAAGACGGGAGTTTAAGTTGAAAGTACCCTTTAAGCCGTATCTGTCCATTATCTCCAGAAGGCGCAAGTCTGCCTTAACGCCGTCGTCGTAGCTTAAAGTAAACGCTTTCGACTTTCCTTCGGGGAAACGGATATACTTCTCTTCGAACATCTGCCTGAACATTATGTATTTTCTCCTTTATCATTATCTTCCGCTTCCGTAGAGAGTGCAATCTCTTTGGTAGCTTCAGCTATGTTTTCGCCTTCAACCGCACCGCCGTCCGATACGCCGACGGCTTCCACCGCCTTCTCCTTAAACAGCCCTGAAGAGCGTTTCCACCTGCCCGAAAGCAGCCTTGCCATAAACAGCACCGAACGCAACACCCAATCCGAACACATACCTATCCAATAGCCGAACGCACCGAGCTGCGGCAAGCCGGGGATTTTGTCGGTGGTGAGTAAAAAGCACAAGCCCACTCGCATTAACGCCATTGAGATGATTGCGCTCCACATAACGTACTTTACGTCGCTTGTAGCCTTTAGTATTCCCGGCGTTGTAAACGAGAGCGGATAGGTTACGAATTGGAACGAAAGGCAGAAATACAGGCAGAATTTGGCTATATCTGCAGCTTCGTCGCCATAGCCCCAACAGTACACCAAGACGTGTGTTAAGGACATAAACAGCCCCACGCAGATTGTGTTGGCTACATAGGAGATGATAAACATCTTCCTGATATAGTACTTACACTGGTCTATATCCCCTGCGCCGACCGACTGACCTATGACGGTTAAACAGGAAGTACCCACGCCGCCGCCCACAACCGAAGCGAAGTTGTTTATATGGTTGGCAATCGCATTGCCGAGCGCCTGCGTGTTGACGGTTATCGCATTGCCTGCTTCGTCTATGGCACCCGTGTCGGTTATGTAACAGCCAACGTTTACAAAGGTGGAAGTCATTAATTTCCCGAGCTGGAAGAGCGCACTCTCGATACCCGCAGGTATGGCGATTTTTAAAATCTTTTTAATCATCACGCCGTCAAAGCGGAATTTTTGAAATATCCTTACGCAGACGGTGTTCTTCTTACTGCCCAACGCTATAAGCATAAACACCGCAGGTATCGCCCTGCAGATAAGCGTTGCGAGTGCCGCACCCATCACCCCCAACTTTAAAACGTATAAAAACACTGCGTTGACGGCAACGTTTAGCACACAGCTCATAGCGGCTGAAATCATCGTAACCATACTCTTCCGCTGAACACGAAGGAGTGCGGCGCAGGCGTTAAACAGCCCGATAAAGGGGAAGGACGCCGCCGTTATGTAGAAGTAAATTCTCTGGTAGGAAAAGGTTGCGCTGCCTGCGTCTATATCGCTGTACAAAAGGCGTAAGAGCGGATAGTTCAAGCCGAGACACGCCGCCGCTATTACGAGAGAAGACAGCACCACGACGATAAGCATATGCTTTGCACTGCTTTGAGCGCTCTCGTTGTCCTTTGCGCCCAGAAACTGCGAAGTTATTATCGCACCGCCCGTCGCAAATGCCGAAAAGAGCTGGATTATCAGGTTATTGAGATAGTCCATATTGGTTACGGCAAGCCCTGCGCTCTGGCTGTCGCCGGGAATATTGGAGACCATTATGGAGTCGATAAACCCCAGCGACGTAGAGAAAATCTGCTCTATAACGATAGGCAAAATCAACCACAACAGTTGCTTACCCGTAAACAGCGAATACGTCTTTTTCTGTGCTTTAACCTTGTTCACTTAACTCTCTCCTGACTTTCGCCGACATTATATTACATTATTTTGAAAATGTAAAGAATATGGACGAGCGATAATTGACTTTATACTTGACTTTGTATAATGAATAAAATATAATATATGCGCATAATACATACACGCAATATTACTTGAATAAGGAACATCGGTCTATGCAAAAAAGCAAAAAAACTACACCCTTCCCCAACAAAAAACAGAGGGTTTGGGAAGCGGTTAAAAAGTACCTTATAATCACACTCGGCTGTCTTATATACGCCACGGGCATAGCCCTGTTCGTCTCCCCTGCACAGCTGTCTTCAGGCGGTATGACGGGTGTTTCTATTATCGTTAACCACTTCATACCACAGGTTCCGCAGGGCATCTGGTATATCATTTTAAACGTGCCTATGATTATACTCGGGCTAATCTTCTTCGGCTGGAGATTCCTGCTCTCCACGGGGTACGCCACGGTGGTATCTGCGCTGATGATGAGCGCATGGGAGTTAATTCTCGGCGATAAAGGGCTAAACGTCCTGCCCTTTACACAGGGAATGGACAGCGCAACGGCATACATCATCGGGGCAGTCGTGGGCGGCGTGCTGTTCGGCGTTGGCATGGGACTTATCTTCAGAATGGGCGCTTCAACCGCAGGTACGGATATAATAGTAAAACTGCTTCGCAAGAAGTTCCGCCATATACCCACGGGAATGATCTCTTTAGGTACGGATATGGCGATAGTGTGCTGTTCGCTCTTAATCAAGCCCGACATTCAGACGCTTTTCTACACTGCGCTTTCGGTTATTGTGTTTACGCTGGTATTCGACTGGGTTCTCTACGGCGGAAGCTCGGCGAAGATGGTGTACATCATCACGGATAAGGACAAGTACGAAAACTTAACGCAAAGGCTATTAAACGAAGTGGACACGGGCGCAACCATAATAGACGCAAAGGGCGCATACACCAAAGCCGACAAGATTATGCTTTTGTGCGTGGTTAAACCCGTTATGTGCCCGAAAGTGCGTGACGTGGTCAAAGAAGAAGACAATAACGCCTTTATCATAATCTCTTCCGCAAAGGAGATTTACGGAAAAGGCTATCTCGACCAGAACGCAGAAGAACTGTAATAAGTTAAAGAATAAAGAATAAAGAAAAAAGAATAAATAATAAATACGGTAATATATTTCTAATAATTTTACCTAATAAACAAGCAAAGCGGCGCACCGAACGTGTTCGGTGCGCCGCTTAAATGTTATTGACGATTAACGGCTGAAGAAATCGAATTTGGCATAGCCGCCCGACTGCCGCTTACAATTCCTTGCAAACAACGCAAACCTTGCGCCTACCCACACCCCTTCGCTTGCAAAGAAGTTGTGCAAAAGCTCCTTACCGTTGACAAAAAAAGTACATTCGATGCGGTATATGTCACGGTTAACGCCCTTTATCTCCACCTTAACATTCCCGTCTATCAGGGGGCTTTGCATTAAAATTTTCTCTCCGCTCTCACCCGAAATGCAGTGCCGCAACAGATATTCTCCCCCTTCATAGACGACCGAAACAAAGGCGCTCTCCCGCCCGATTATGCCAAAGCCCGCTTCGTCGCCGTCCGCATCGGGGTGCAGCATAAAAGAGCAAGACGAGTTAAACTCTCTGCCCGTAACCATAGTCGTCAGGGCGGTGGGCAGTTCCTGTATGCAATTATCGAAGTTAAGGCAATTCAGCGTTAAACCGTTACCCACGAAGCCCCACCCTTCAACGGGGTTTGCAGGGGTCTGCCACATAGGCGAAAGGTTACCGCTAAAGCCGTCGACGGTGGGCAATTCGGCGTCCGTTTTAATTTGAACGGGATATATTCCGCCGTCAACGGGCGTGCCTGCGATACCGTCGTAGCCCATCTTGCCGCAGATGCACCAGCCGTCCTGCCAAGTCACGGGCTGAAGATGAACCACCCTGCCGTAAGGGCGCATGTCCTGAAAATGCAGGAAATATTCGGCTCCGTCGGGCGTATCGACGAGCGCACCCTGATGGGGGCCGTTAACCAAACTGTCGCCCTGCATTAAGATGACCTTGCTCTCGTAAGGTCCGTACACGTTTTGAGAACGCAGGGCAATCTGCCAACCGCTCTTAACGCTCCCTGCAGGGGCGAGAATGTAAAAGTAGCCGTTCCGCTTATAGAATTTAGGACCTTCGATCACGGGGTTGTTGTCCCTGCCGTCGTAGATTATTTTGTAGCCGTCCGAAATACACTCGGTTAAATCGCACGTCACTTCATACAGCCCTATTTTAGAATTGAAGCCCGCCCTTGAACGGGCAAAGGCAACCGCTAAAAAGCACCTGTCCCCATCCCATATAGGGCATGGGTCTATTATGCCTTTAGCCTTGATTAAAGGGCGCAGGGGCGACCACTCCCCTTCGATATTATCCGTTTCGGCAACGTATATCCCGTCGTCGGGGAAGGGAATTACGCAGTAGAACTTGCCGTTATGCTCCCTTATCGCAGGCGCCCAAGCCCCGTCGCCCGAACATACCCTGCCGTTAAACCTTTCGAAGGGCAGGCTCTTTATGACGTAGTTGACCAGCTCCCACTCGACAAGGTTTTTAGAGCGCAACACAGGCACGCCCGGCACGAAGTTGAACGAAGACGAAATCAGATAAAAGTATTCTCCGACCCTTATAACGTCAGGGTCGGAGTAGTCCGCAAATATCACGGGATTTTTATAGGTTAGTTGACTCATAGTTTTAATTATTTTTAACTATTTTACCTTTAATCAACGGATTTAGTCACGATTTATCGTGGACTGAATCAATCGAAGATTGGATTTAATCACCTTTAGGCGTATCCCCTTACTTCAGAGCGTTAACGTAAATATTGTAGAAGTCCTCTTCACCAAGCACCATACAACTACCCTTGGAGCCGTTGCACTTTGCCGCCATCTTGCGTGCCATTAAGCGCAGGTCGTCGTTGGTGGGGTTGATGCCCAAGCCCGAAAGCGAAATAGGCAAGCCGATTGATTCGAACCATTCTTCGCAGGCGACTATACCCTTTAAGGCAAGCTCGTCTCTCGTGCCACTCGGCCTTACGGCCATAACTTCTACTGCGAAGCGGTGAAAGCGATTTAAACAGTTTTTATAGACGTATCTCGCCCAACTGCCCCAAACGGCGGTAAGTGCGGCGCCGTGTGCCACGTCGTAGAGTGCGGACAGCTCGTGCCCGAGCCAATGCACTACCCAATCTCCGCCGTCGGTTCCGCAGCCCGTCAGGTTGTTGTGGGATAAACTGCCTGCCCACATAAGGTTTGCCCTTGCTTCGTAGTCGTCAGGGTTGCGCAGAGCCTTGCCCGTCGAAGAGATAACCGTAGTCATAAGCGCTTCGCTTATCTTGTCGGTAAGTTGCATATTTCCGCCTGCCGCAAGATATCTCTCTGCTGTGTGCATAAATATGTCCGCACCGCCGCAAGCCGTCTGGAAAGCCGAGACGCTGGTGGTCAGGTCGGGGTTCAAAAGGGCAAAAGCAGGTCTGGTTAAATCACAGCTTAAGCCACGTTTTTCGCAAATTTCGTCGTTGGTTATGACGGACGAATTGCTCATCTCGCTGCCCGAAGCGGAGATGGTCAGCACAACGCCTATAGGCAAGCACTTTTCCGCTTCACGCTTGCGTGCATAGAAATCCCAGACGTCGCCGCCGCTTCCCACGCCTAAACCTATAGCCTTTGCGCTGTCTATCACGCTGCCGCCTCCGACGGCTAAAACAAGGTCTACGTTTTCACGTCGGCACAGGGATATGCCCTGATTAACGAGCGAAAGACGGGGATTCGGCTGAACGCCGCCCAGCTCGCAAAAGTCCACGTTTTCACGCTCTAAAATCCACTTGATACGGGTTATCAAACCGCTCTTTACGGCGCTTTTTCCGCCGTAGTGAATAAGCACCTTTTTATAGCCGTACTTTTTCAGTACTTCCGCCAGCTTTTCTTCGCTGCTCGTACCGAAGTAAACGGCAGTAGGCGCATAGTAATAAAAGTTGTTCATTTATTAATTTCCCCCGAAATTATCGTATTTGTATTATAGCACGCCAAAAAGCGATAATCAATACCCAAACTAAAATTAATTATTTGCACGCTCTGCCGATGAGCTAAAATCATTTGCATTATAACGGGTGTTGTAGTAAAATTATTTCAAATCAACAGGCGAGGTTAACTCTTGTGAAAAAGAGAATTTTGGTTGTGTTTACAGGCGGTACAATAGGTAGCGACACCGAAGGCGAAAACGTTTCTCTCGATACGAAGAGCAGGAAG
Organism: Candidatus Coproplasma sp.; assembly: GCA_051884135.1. GTDB lineage: Bacteria > Bacillota > Clostridia > Christensenellales > Borkfalkiaceae > Coproplasma. Next base: position 13,687 of record JBJEVC010000041.1, read on the forward strand.
ATGCTGCTCTCCGCCTATCGGACAAGGAAGGGCGGCAACGTCGACGTCGAGTTTGACGAAGTTTCGCCCGTCAACGTCTTGAGCGAAAACGTACAACCTTCCGACCTTAAGAAGGTTTACGACTGCGTAGCACAGGCGGACGCTTCCCTTTACGACGGAATTATCATAACTCACGGCACCGACACGCTGTGCTTTACGGTCAACTGGTTCTCGCAGGTTTTCTGCGACTACCCCCTGCCCATCGTCTTCGTTTCGGCGCTGTACCCTTTAACCGACAGCCGCTCCAACGGCGTAACCAACTTTTCAGGTGCGGTGGACTTCATCGAAAAGACGGGTCTGCACGGCGTTTACTGCTCGTTTGCAAACGAGTGGGAGAATTGCAAAATTCATTTAGGCTCAAGGCTTACCTACCCTTCGGAGATAAGCGGTCACTACTATTCTGCGCTCAACGCCTACCTTGCCGAAATTATCAACGGCGAAGTGGTGTTCAACCAATCCCCCTATCTGCCCACGTTGGAGCAGATAAGAAACAACCGCAACAAGGGTTGTTCCCCTTCCCTTTCGGGCGGCGTTATTCTAATTACCATGCGCTCGCTTTTGAATTTTGCGGTATACGACTTTTCGGAAGTTAAGCCAAAAGCAGTAATTATTGAGCTTTCGCACAGCGGAACTATTTGCACTCAAGGCGACAGTCTGAACTTCCTGCGCTTTGCAGACTACTGCCAAAGGTGCGGAGTGCAGGTTATAATAGGCCCCGTTATGAGCAGGGCAAAGGTGTACGACAGTATGCGCCACCTGCCCGAAAACGTCAAAATTTCTTACGATTTAACCATAGAGATGACGGTTGCAAAGGTTATGTCGGCTTTAGGCGCAAACCTCTCCGCCGACGCATATTTTAACGACAATTTAGCTTTTGAAAAGATAAACTTCCCCCTGTGAAGAATTTAAAAATAACAATGGCACTGCGACACGTTCGCCGTGCTATTTTTTATGCGCATAAAGTGCGTATAATTCACGGTTAACGACAGATAATATTAATTTATACAAATTATAAGAATAACCGACTGAATAATTATTTGACTTTTGCGCCGATGTATAATAAAATGTTGGTTGAAATATAATTGCGTTACTGCGCAATACACATCATTAACTGAAGGTAATTATGAAAAAAATCACCAAAATTTTAGCAAGCATAACCGCCCTGGTTTTATCTTTCGGGATAGCAGGCTGCGCCTCCAAGACAACCAACTACCCTTCCTTCAAACCTGCAGGCGACGGCACTGAAAGCGTGGAGACGAGCGAAAAGTACACCGTTAACGTCACCTCCGCAGGCGGAATGAAGCTTGACGGCGTTAGGGTTACCGCCTACAATTCGCAGGGGGTTAAGGTAAGGTCGGGTATCTCCAAGGACGGAGAGATAAACTTCAATATCTCTCTGGGCAGTTACACCCTTGAAGTAGACGAAGACACCCTTCCTGCAGGTTACTATCTTGAAGAAGGAGTGACGTACACGACCAACCCCACGAAGAGAGAAGAGATTGACATTAAAATCCCTTCAAAGGTCATCTCTCAAGCGGCTACGGCAGATAAGCAGTACGTCTTGGGTGAGATTATGAACGACTTCACCTTAAAAGACTACCGTGAAAACGACGACGGCTATACGGGAACAAAGAGCTACAAGCTCTCCGAAATTCTGACGAGAAAGAAGGCGGTAGTGCTTAACTTCTGGTACCCCACCTGTACTTACTGTACGCAGGAATTCCCCTACCTTCAGCGTGCCTACGCTTCTGCAAAGTCCAACGTTGAAGTCATAGGCGTATGCTTCTCAAATTACAACAACACAAGCGTGGCAAACTACGTCGAAAGTCATAAGAACGATTTCACTCTGACTTTCCCGCTCTGCGTTGATACGGCGGGCATCCAAAGCAGATTTGGAATAACCAGCGCACCTACTACGATAGTTATAGACAGGTACGGCATGATTGCCTTCTGGGAATCCGGCGGTCAGCCCACCGATGAATTCTGGCAGAACCTGTTTAAAAAGTACGCTTCCGACGAATACGTTCAGGATTTGGACGGCACCGGCGGCGGCAGTTCGGGCGGCGGCAGCAGCTCAAGCGAAAACAGAGAGAAGCCCGACGTAACCATGCCCACGTCTATAGAGATGGAAGCTGCGTCGTGCGCACCTTCGGTTAACGCAACCTTCCGTTCTGACGTCGACGACGAATACGCTTGGCCCTGGACGACGGGTTCGGACGAAACTTACGGCAGCGTCATAACCACAACCAACACGGGTAAGCAGAATTCCTACTCCACCGTGTATGTGGATATAGAGCTTAAGCAACACGATTTGCTCTCCTTCGACTATCTGGTTTCTTCGGAAGCAAATCAGGACTACTTATACGTCTTCCTTGACGGTCAGCTTATAAACGGCGACGGTTGGTCAGGAACGGAAAACACCTGGACTTCCTACGACGCCTACGTTGCAGACAGTGACAAGACGGTTGAACTCTCGTTCATATTCCAGAAGGACAACGGCGACCCCAGCGCAGAATCGGTCGGCGAAGACTGTGCGAAGATTAAAAATATCCGCATCTCAAAGGTAAGTGCAGATACCCCTGCCCTTGACGTTATAAGGGAAGCGGCTTCAGGCGAAATTTCCGAAGGCAAGTACAGCAACTATATAACCCCCGTTCTCGGCTCGGACGGCTTCTACCACGTGGGTAGCGAAACGGGACCCCTTCTGTATATAAGCATTACCAACATCACCCCTTGGAGCGAGTTGCACACCAACGACAACAAGTTTGAATACGAAGGCACTTCCAACTATGCAACCTTGTACCTGATGTCCTACTTTATGTACTCAAAGACTGTTGAAAGCGAAGACGGCAACAGCGTACTCTCTTTCACCGTAAATATAGACGGTAAGGACTTCGCAACTCCCCTTCAGCAATACAACCATATGCTCGATATGTTGGCAAAGCCCTATCAGCTTATGCCCGTTTCACAGCAGTTAAAGGAATGGGCTGTGGCGTTCACTAACCAATACGAAAGAGACAATCACTCTTCATCCCACGAAAACGAATGGCTGGAGTTCTGCTTCTACTATGACCACTACGGTGCAGAGCATACCGAAGGCGACTCATGCTTAAAGGATACCGACATCACGAAGGGTCTTACGATTTTCAACTCCTATGAAATAGGCTTCAGCTCAATCCCCGAAGACGGCGAAAGAATGGGTATGGTTGAAGGCAACGTTGAATACCAGCTTGACAGGCATAACGGTCTCTACTACAAGTTCACCGCTCCTAAAGACGGCGTATATCAGATAAGAGACTATGACGACAATCCCGCTACTTCCGTTTTAACCAACTCTGAACTCTCGGTCTTCAAAATGGCAGGCAACGGTCTTGACGCTAAAAATATTGCTTACTGCGACAGCGTTATGGACTTCGATGACGTAACGGGTGCGGTAACTTACAAGACGTTCAACTATTATATGGAACTCGCTGAAGGCGAGACGGTCTACCTTCTCCTGTTCATTGAAGAGAGAACGACGGGTAGCTTTGAATTCGATATTACCTATCACGAGAGCGTACAAAAGCTTATGCACTGCTCTACGAACCAGGGCTCCTGGACGTACGACGAATACAACACGTTCGTCTATCTCGGTATTAATGCCGCCTACGACAGCACGGCGAAGCAATGGTTTGCCGCTGACGCCGACGGCAACCCCGACCCTAATAAGCCTATATATATCAATATGACGTATGCAAGCTTCTTGTATTGCGAAATTACCGATTGGAACTTCTACTCAATAGAACTGCTAATAGGGGAAAACGCATTTAACGATAGAGTCAACAGTTCTGCACAGGCGGCTATGGTAGACTATCTCAATCAAGCAAAAGCCAACACGGGCGATATGTACGGACTTGTTAAAGCAGACGAAACTATAGTCAATATCTTAAATAGGTTCATCGCCGAAACGAGCGACAGCGCAGGCGATAACCGTGGCTGGATGTGCTTTGCGGTATATATGGAATATTTAACCTATACAGGCAATTAAATCGATTAAAAACTTTTAAGGAGTTAATATTATGAAAAAATTATTTAAGAGAGCTTCTCTCATACTCTTAACCGTATGTGCGGTATTCGCATGTGCTTTTGCCCTTTCGGCTTGCAACAACATGAATTACACCTTCGTCATTCAGAATGAAGACGGATCGGCTTTTACCACCCCAAATACGATGACGCAGATTTGCGTTGACGGTGACTGCATTATGCTTGACCTTAAGGGTTACTATCCCGATGAAGAAGGCAAGCTTGTCCTTACACAGGAACAGATTAACGAGATCTGCAATTCAGAAACCGACGTAACCAAATTCTCTTTCCACGTAACCAACGTTGAAGGATATGCTTTAGACTGCGAATTTGAAATTGACGGTGCAAAAGAATATATCTGCAAGCTCTATAAATAATAGGCGATAGTTTAGAAAAAAGCCTGAACCGAACGGTTCAGGCTTTTTAATTTGCTTAACAGTATTTTACATTGCGTAATAATATTTTACGCCGTAAAAAAAAGAAGCGAATCTGCCGACAGGCAAATTTCACTTCCCTTTTGGTACACCCGACTGGATTTGAACCAGCGGCACCGAGCGTCGGAGGCTCGTGCTCTATCCAACTGAGCTACGGGTGTATAAACTGTATTATTCGTTCCCGCAACGGGAGCCGACAGTCTGTCGGCTCCCGTTGCGGCCTTTTGTTTAATTATTATACCGCATACCTTTTAACAATGCCAAGCAAAATTTCAACAACTTTGTGCATATCGTCAATCGCAATGCGTTCGTCCAAGCCGTGGGCGTTGAGTCCGCCCGTACAGATATTGGGGCAGGGCAAGCCCATAAAGGACAGCGAAGACCCGTCCGTACCGCCACGAATGGGGAAGATTTTAGGCTCTACGCCTATCTCATGCATTGCCGCAACGGCGTTGTCTACAAGGTGCATATGCGGCGTAATGACTTCCGCACAGTTATAATATTGGTCACGCATTTTCAAAGCTATGCGCCCGTCGTACTTTTTATTTAATTGTCCTACGACGTCTTCAACAAACGCCTTACGCTTTAAAAACAACGCCTTATCGTGCTCCCTGATAATGCCGTGAACCGAGCAGCTCTCCACACCGCCTGAAATATCGGTTACAAAGTAATAGCCTTCTCTGCCTTCCGTCGTTTCGGGTCTTTGATCTGAAGGCAGTAGGTTTATGAATTCGTTGGCTAATATTATGGCGTTAACCATAACTCCCTTCGCCTGACCGGGGTGGATATTTCTGCCCGTAATCTCTAAATCGAAGCAGGCGCCGTTAAAGGTCTCGTAAGAAATTTCGCCCAACTCTTCACCGTCGACGGTGTAGGCAAAATCACACCCGAACTTTTTTACGTCAAACAGCTTTGCGCCGTGACCGATCTCTTCGTCGGGAGTGAAGGCGATTCCGATTTTTCCGTGTTTAATTTGCGGATTATTCACAAGGTATTCGGCAAGCGCCATGATCTCTGCAACGCCCGCCTTGTCGTCCGCACCCAAAACGGTGGTGCCGTCCGAAGTTATTTCCCCACCTGATATCTGCGGTTTAACGCCGTACCCCTTGGGGTGAGCGACCACGTCTAAATGGGCGATGAAGCCAATCGAATACTCGCTTTGGCAGTTAGCCGCTATCTCCGAATAGACGTAACAATTCTCCGTCACTTCCGCCTTTAAGCCCAGCGCTTCAAGCTCGCCTGCAAGCATCACGGCAAGGTTTTTCTGGCAGTTGGTTGAAGGGGTGACGTCAAAATTATCTTCGTCGCTCGGAGTGTCGACCTGCACATATCTTAAAAATTTTTCTTCTACTCTTTCCATATAAATTTCCTTATAAAAACGTGTTTAACGGCATATATATGGCTGTTAACGCCTTTAAATCAAAGAATTACGCCGCCGCCTAAACACCGCTTCTCGTCGTAGAATACGGCGTACTGCCCTGCGGTCACCGCACGCTGGGGCTCGGCGAACACCACCTTAACCTTATCGCCTTCGGGGATAACGGTAACCTTCTGTTCGCCCTGACGGTAGCGGAATTTTGCAAAGCATTCAAAGGTAGATATAGGGGGGTCAACGCCTATCCAGTTGAGCCCTTCAACCAGACATTCGGAAGAATAAAGGGGAGCTTCGTCGCCGTGGGAGACGTATAAAATATTGTTTTCAAGGTCCTTTTTAACGACAAACCAACGGCCGCTTTCGCCCTTCTTTCCGCCCAAATCAAGCCCCCTGCGCTGCCCTAACGTGTAGTACATAAGTCCGCAGTGCTCGCCCACTTCTTCCCCTTCAAGCGAGAGAATTTTCCCCGGCTTTGCAGGCAGATATTCGGACAGGAATTTTCTGAAGTTCCTTTCGCCTATAAAACAGATGCCCGTCGAATCCTTCTTTTTCGCCGTAGCAAGCCCGTTCTTTATTGCTATTTCACGCACCTGCGATTTATCTAAATCGGCAAGGGGGAAGAGAACGTTAGCAAGCTGGGGTTGAGTTACTTGGTTTAAAAAGTAGGTCTGGTCCTTGCCGCAATCCTTTGCCTTAAGTAGGTAGTGCCTGCCGTTATCGGCGTGCTCTATTCCGCAGTAATGCCCCGTTGCAATATAGTCCGCACCTAAAGACAGGGCATATTCCCTGAAGGGGCCGAACTTAATCTCTCGGTTGCACAACACGTCGGGGTTGGGCGTTCTGCCTGCCGCATACTCGGCTAAAAAGTGGGAGAACACTCGCTCCTGATACTCCTTTGCAAAGTTGACGGAATAGTAGGGAATATCCAGAAGCGAGCACACTCTGCGCACGTCGGCAAAATCGCTCTCCGCCGTACAGGCACCGCTATTATCCTGCTCTTCCCAATTCAGCATAAATAAGCCTATTACGTTGTATCCCTGCTCCTTTAAAAGCAGGGCGGCGACGGAGCTATCCACTCCACCGCTCATGCCTACTACTACAGTTTTCATATTATTTTTTTACATTAACTCGCACATATATGGGGGTTAACGGCTTTAAGCCGTCGCCTTGCCCTTCTTTTTTGAACGGAGCTCTTTTTCAAGCTGTTTACAAGTCTGCTCCAACTCTTCTTCTGTTTCGGCAATATCCACGTCGTCCAAAATGTTCTGAAGCTTGTACTCCACGGTGAGATATTTGATAGTCTGATAGCCGATTACCGCCGTTAACGTGCCGTTCGCCAGCCCCTGAACGGAGCTGTCCACAACGGTTGCGATGACTTCGCCTAAAAAGGGCAGCCCCTTCATCGCATCGCTCATAGTGCGTACGATGCCGTTGCCTATTTTTACGCCGCCCAAGCCGTAAGCTATCAAGGAATTTTTAACGACGGAAGCAAAGATTTTAACCAGCTTTGTCTCCGACGGGCGGAAGCCGTATAAAAAGATTATGTCCTTAATCATCTGCAAATTTACGACGGCAATCAACAACGTGTCAATCTTGCTGTCCTGCGAAAGAGCCGAATACATTGCAGATTTTAAAGAGCTCTGCAAAATAACCTGCTTTGCACTCTTTTTAACCGAACCCGTGTACAATGCAGTGAGCTGTTCTTTGATTATCTTATCGTCGTTAAACTTTACGCCGGCTTCCAACTTTTCTACGGTTAAACTGTCGTACCAACCCACGCCTGCAACGTTGTTTGCTAAATCCACTATTTTTGTGGCGACGTCGTATCTCGTCTTTTTATTGTGCCGCTTCGCCCTCGCCGCCGACTTGTAGTTAACGTCGGTTATAAAGTGTTCGGTGTGGTAAATTTTAACTATCGGCACTATGTACAAAAGGATAAACAGCACGACGGAGATTGCCCCCACCGTATAGCCTGCATGGGGGTGGAACTCGTACGCCGCCTTACTCATTGAAAAGAAGCACCACACGAAGAACACGCCGATAAGTGCGGTCAGAAGGTATAACACCGTCCTTGCAAGCTTAACGTTCTGGCGTTTAACGTACTTCTCTTCGTATTCGTAGATGGTCATCTTACCTTGTTGGGCAGTGGGCGCAGACTTTGCGCCACGCACCGAACCGCTTACGCTTTTATCGGTCTTCGGCGCAACCGCAACAGCCGACACCGCCAACTCGTCCTTTTTCTTCCTTTTCATAATTTTGTACCTGACTGTTTGAGAGAATTATAAAATATTCTCCACCTTATTTTTGGTGAGTATGTGGCTTTGTAAAGATGCAAGCAAGAGCAGGCGCCTGCGGCTTTGGCGACGGGAGTTTACTTTTGGCGTAAATGACTGAGACAAAACGCAAAGGCAACGATACTGAAGCGACGTATATTTACAAAGCGTTATATATCAAGTGAGAACTTATAAAGTTCACTCTTGCTCACTCCCCTGTCCTTCGCCGCCGCCTTTAAGGCTTCCTTCTTGTCCATACCCTGCCCCATATAGAAGAGAATATGTTCACGCTCGGAAAGGGAATTTAAAGGGTTTTCGCTTTTTTCAGCACCTTCGACAATTAAGACGTACTCGCCACGCTTTTCGCCTGCAAGGCCGTCTTTTAAATTGAAATGCTCCACCGTCTCGTGCAGTTTGGTAATCTCCCTGACCGCACAGGCACGTCTATCGCCGAAAACGGAATACATCGAGCATATATGCCTATCAACGTCCTGCGGAGCGACGTGGAAGCACAAGGTTAAGTCTAAATTTTTATACCTCTCCAAAAGGGCTTTTCTGTCCTTTTCCTTGTCGGGCAAAAAGCCTATGAATGCAAACCTGTCAGCGGGGAGTGCAGAGAGAATAAGTGCCGACAAAAAGGCGTTTGCGCCGGGAACGACGGTGTACTCCACCCCAGCTTCGGTGAGAGCCTTGCACACCACGTTGCCCGGGTCGGATATAACGGGCATACCTGCGTCCGACACGATAGCGGCGCTTCTGCCTTCCCTTGCAGATGCGATTATCTTTTCTGCCGCTTCCTTCTCGTTGAACTTATGGCAGGCAATTAGCGGTTTTTTAATCTCATAGGCGTTTAAAAGCTTGATAGTGTGCCTTGTATCTTCGCAATAAATCTCGTCAACCGAACGAAGGGTTTCCAACGCACGAACGGAGATATCCTTTAAATTGCCTATGGGGGTTGCTACGAAATAAATCATCTTGAACTGCCTCCGTTTTGGGGAGTGTTGATAATGGTAGGCAAAATTTCTATGGAAGGTTTGCCTCCCTTGACCCCTTCCGCCATAATAAGATAGGGGCCAGCGTTTAAACTCCCCTTGACAAACTGCATACGCTTGGGTTCTATGCCGTATTTTTTCATAGTATAGAACAGCTCCGCCGTCCTGTCAGCCCTGTTGATTATGGCAAGCCTTCCGCCGAACTTAAGCTTTTTGGAAGCTACGGCGATAATCTCTTCAAGCGTTATCGTTATCTCCTTGCGGCAAATGGCACGCTCGTAAAGGCTATTGTCGAAGCCGCCACGCTCGTACGGGGGATTGCAAAGTATTAGCGAAAATTTGCCGTCGTACTCTCCTTTAATATCCTGAAGCCTGCCTTCTTCGACTTTTACGTCAAAGCCGTTAGCAATCGCCGTTCGCCTTGACATATCCGCAAGCGAAGGCTGAAGCTCGAACAAAGTTAAGGAATTGATATGGCTGTTCAGACACAGAAAATGAAACCCTACCGCACCGCTGCCCGAACAAAAATCCGCAACGTCGTCACGAAGCTTTGCCCTTGCAAAGCGGGAGAGAAGTATGCTGTCCGAAGTAAAGCGGTACAATGATACGTTCTGTATAATTATCTTGTCGTCAAACAGCTCTTCCGCCGTCTCGCCCTCCTTTAAGGGCAGGTTGGTTAAATCCATTTTCTCACCTTTAAATGATTGGGCAGACGAAAATTATCTTCATTAGAAAATTTTTTCATCTAAATAAAGAGGCGGAACGCATCCGCTCCGCCTCTTCCGCTCTTGCCTTGGATTATTCGGCTTTGATTGCACCGGTAGGGCAACCGTCTTCGCAAGCGCCGCAGTCGATGCAAGTATCAGCATCTACAACGTACTTGTCAGCACCCTCGCTGATTGCGCCTACAGGGCAGGTTGCAGCGCAAGCGCCGCAGCTTACGCATTCGTCGGTAATTACGTGTGCCATAACATATTCCTCCATAAAATATTTATTGAATTCCGCTTCGGCTCCTGCCTTGCGGTGTTTTCCTTTATCGTAAAATACTCTTTACTTTAACTAATTATATCACACAATTTTTTTTGTGTAAAGGGGGTTAGACCAATTTAGGCGTTATTTTTTTGCCCCTCTGTATTAACCTTGTTGGCTGCGCCGTCCTTCGCCCCACGGTTTTTGTTGAAACGGTGCTTTTTGCGGCTGCGCCCGTTGCCGGAAGCTTCCTGATTGTTTGCGCCCTGATTTGTTGCGTTAATCACGTTTGCCTGAACGTTCTTTGCTTTTTCGCCCTTGCCGTTTTGCTGGTTCTGCCTGGGATTAAAGTTCGTGTTGTTATCCTTTTCGACCTTTGCCTCCCCCTGCTTGCCGTGGCGTTTGTGCTTTTTATTGCGGTTCTTGCCGTTGCCTTGCGCCGTCTCCTTGCCCTGTTCAAGGGCAGGCTTATCGCCGCTTTGCTCTTCGCCGTTTTTGCGGTTTTGCCTATCGTTTGCACGCTTATCACGGTTTTTATCCCCGATTCTGCGCTCACCGTTCTTCCCTTCGGAAAGGCTTATCTCTGCCTTTTCGCTTCCTTCGCTCGCCGATTCGTCGAAGTCTAATGCGCCTTCGGCTTCTTGCAGCTCTTCATCTTCATCATCGCCGCCGACAGCGCCGATGACTTCATTGCCACGCATAAACGAAATCTTGTCCAAGGGGAAGTCCTTGTACGTTACCGAATCGCCCTGCTCAATCTTGACCTTAACAATCATCTTAAGCATATTGACGTTAACGACCATACCCTTTCCGTCGGGGGTGGTGGCTTCGCTGCCCAATTTAGGCACTTTTTTGCACACGTCTGCATAGTAGTCGTTTTCATAGGAGAGACAACACATCAACCTTCCGCAAAGCCCTGAAATCTTGCTGGGGTTTAGGGACAAGCCCTGGTTTTTAGCCATCTTTACGGAGACCTTTTTGGGCTCTTGAAGGCTCCTTACGCAACAGCACTCCCTGCCGCAGGGGGCGAGACCGCCCATAAGCTTAATCTCTTCCCTTATACCTATCTGCCTTAACTCTATTCTCATTCTGAAAGCAGAAGACAGATCCTTGATAAGTTCCCTGAAATCTACTCTGTTTTCGGAAGTGAAGTAGACGATAATCTTCGTGCCGTCAAAGGAGAACTCACAGCCGACAGGCTTCATATCGAGCCCCCTTGCTTCAATCTTCTCCTTGACGATTTTCATCGCATCGTCCTTGCGGGCTTCGTTTCTTTCAATCTGCTCCAAATCGCTCTTTGTTGCGATGCGTACGGTGGGCATTAAAGGGGGGACGATTGCGCTCTCTTCCACTTCGTGAACGCCTTCCGTGACAATGGCGTACTCCAAGCCCTTGGACGTTTCAACAATAACGCCCATGCCCTTTTCCACGTCTTGAGCGCAGGGGGCAAAGTAATAGGACTTTCCGCCGCCTTTAAATTTTACTGATATTACTTTAGTCATATAATTTATACCTTATAAATCACCGCTCCAGCGGTGGATTGCATCACGACTTTAGTCGTGGATTTCATCACTACAAAGTAGTGAATTTCATCACCCGTAAGGGTGGATTGTATCACGGTGTTAACCGTGTATCTTCTTTCCCTTTTCTTCGTGTTGGACAATGCCGATGAGCAAGTCATACAAAAGGGAAGAAAAGTTTGCGTTGAACTTTATATCCAAAAGAGCCTTGTTAATACATTCGATGGCATATATTGCCGTACTAACGCTTATTTTGCCCGACGTTTCGCCGCTTGAAGCCGCACCTTTGACAACGGCAAAATATCTCCTCTGCATTTCGGACAAAAGTTCTTTTTTGTATTTGAAATCACCCCACTTGACTGCGCTGTACGTTGCAGAAGCAAGGGTGGTGCTGTCGCATATCTCCTGCGCAGCCGAGCGCACCTTTTCATACCAATCGCCTTTTAAAAGATTTTGCGCTTCTCCCAAAATTCCGCCGCAGCTCTGTGCCGCCAGCCTGTTATCGGGGTTAATACTCTCTCTCTGCAGTGCGGAAAAAATCTGCTCTTCGGTAAAGGGCGGTATCTCTAAAAGCTTTACCCTTGACATAACCGTGTCGAGCACCGAAGAGACGGAAGTTACGCCCAAAAGAAAGTAAACGCCTTCGGGCGGCTCTTCCAGAATTTTTAAGAGTTTGTTTTGAAAGACGGGGGCGGCTTGGTTAAAAGAGCTTATTATAAACAGCTTTTTATCGTGCGCTACAGGCCTTATTGCGCCGTCCGCCACAATCTGCGAAGCGACTTCCACCGTAAGCTTTTTATCCTTTTCGGGATAGATTTTTAAGTCGGTCAAGCTCTCGCTCTCAATCAAGGACGGCTTATCGCCTGAAAAGAAACGCCTTGCAAACAGCTTCAGGGCGGAACGCAGGTTGACTTCGTCGGCAAAGTACAGCATATAGGCGTGGGAAAGCTTGCCGCACTCCCCGTCGCCGCAGAATATCTTGTATGCCGTAGTCTGTTTTAAAAGTTGTTCCATACCGTTTGCTAATATTTACAAGGTCAGATTATGCCCCTATCCTTTAAAATGCCGATAATCTTTTCCGCCGTCTGATACTTTGTACCACTGCAGTCAACGGCACATATTCGGGGATATTTATCCAAAAGCTGAAGGTAGCCTGAATATACCTTTTCGTGGAAGTCAAGCCCCAGCCGCTCCATTCTATCGTCTTCGTCTGCGCCGTGTTTGCGTGCAAAGGCGGCGGTCGGGGAGATGTTTAAAAATAAGGTCAAATCGGGGCAGTACTTGTTGAGTGCGGCGGAGTTAATCTCGCTGACATATTGCTCTCCCAAGCCCCTTGCGTAGCCCTGATAGGCGAGCGAAGAGTCGACGTATCTGTCGCAGATGACCAATTTTCCCTGCGCTAAAGCGGGTTCGACAATCTCTTCAAGGTGCTGTATGCGTGCCGCTGCGTACAGGAGCGCTTCACACTCGTCGCACATAGCGGTGTTTTTAGCGTCGAGAATAATATTCCTTATCTGCTCGGCGACGTCGCTGCCGCCGGGCTCTCTCGTTACGATATATTCCACGCCCAATTCGTCTAATTTCTGGGAAAGAAGGCGCACCTGCGTGCTTTTGCCGCAGCCTTCGCACCCTTCGAAGGTTATGAATTTCCCTCTCATTTTTTAACCACCTTAATCATACCGTCCTGCACTCCGAACGTACTCTTTGCAGTCGAAAGGCAGGCAACCGCCTCTTTTGTGACCATCTCGCCAGCAACTAAAACGGGCAGCGACGGGGGCGAAATCCCTGCGTTATCCGCACTCATCTTGCCGATTGCGCCGTCTAAAGGCACCCACTCGTATTTCTGCTTATAGGCGTATAAGAAGCTGTACGTCCTTTCGGCTTTGGGTATTTTAGGCAGGTTGACGTAAGTGCCGTAGAGCCTCTTTTGCGCACAGATGGAGATAAGTGCGTTTTTAAGCTCCATTGCCGAATACCCGTCCATACTGCCAGAAAGGTAGAAAAGCAGGTACCTGCCGTCGTTCATTTCGAGATATATGCCCTTCTTTTCCAGAAGCCCCTGCACGATATAGGGGGAAATGCCGAGCGCTAAAAAGTCAATGATAAGCTTGCTCCAATCGGGGGTCTGATAGATGGGTATACCCTTCAAACCCACCTTAAGCTCTTCGATTATACCCTTCGCCTTTGCAAGCTGTTTAGGGTTGTTTACAAAGTATTTAACGCCGTACTCCACGCTCGCCATAATGGGATAGCTGGGGGAAGAAGTGCGGAAGATGGAAAGCCCTTCTTCTGCACGGGTGATGAGCTTATCGTTATTCACGCATACTATCGAGCCCTGCGTTAAGGTGGGCAGGCATTTGTGTGCGCCGTCCGTCCATATATCGGCGTATAAGCTTGCGTGGAACTTTCTGCCTTCGTTCAAGGCAAGGTGTGCGCCGTGCGCTCCGTCCACAAATAAGAGCCTTGAGTACTTCCTTAAAATTTGAGCGTACTCACCCAAAGGAGCAACGTTGCCGTAGTAGTCGGGGGAAGCGATAATCATACCCGAGATATTGACGTCGTTGACAATCAGCGTTTCGACGAGTTCAGGCGAAGGCGGCATTAAAATGCCGTTGACTTCTTCACCCTGAACTATTACGGGTTCAATGTTTAATATCCTGCAGGCGTTGAACACACTCTTGTGCGAGTTGCGTGGAACGATGATTTTGTTGCCGAACGCCTGTGCGCAGAAGAGCATAACCATCACGCCCGACGACGAGCCGTCGGTGGTTATGTACGCCTTCTTGGCACCGAGAATTTCCGCAATATCTTCCTGTGCCTTTTTGATTACGCCCGTAGGGCAGTTTAAGTCATCGGAAAAATCAAGCTCGGTAAAATCTATCGGGGCAATGGGGAAATTCGCCCTGAAGTCAGACAAATTTTTATGCCCGGGGACGTGAAGGCGTATCTTGTCTTTACCCTTAAATTTATTAAGTTGAGTAAGTATTTCGTAGTTATACATAGCAGATAATCCGATTAAATCGGTAATTATTTTTAGAAACAGTACTCACTTAAGAGTCTGGGATTGCCACACCGACATAAAGTCGGTTCGCAATGACGATTACCTTATTGGGTATGTACCTTTGGAAAGATGCAAAGTTTATATGAAGAGCCCAAGCTCATCTCTCTGGAAAGATGCGAGTAAGAGCAGGAGAGCGAGAAAAACCTGAAGGAGTTTACTAAATGGTAAATGACTGAAGGTTGCCACAGCTCGACGAACTATTACGACGCATATTTACAGAGAATTATTTTTTAGGTTTCATTGTGGGGAACAGTATTACGTCCCTAATGGTCGAGCTGTCGGTTAAGAGCATAACCAACCTGTCTACACCCATGCCTAAACCGCCGGTGGGGGGCAAGCCGTACTCTAAAGCGGTGATGAAATCTTCATCGACCTTTGCGTTACAGCCGGGTTCCGACGCTCTCTTGTCTTCCGCCTGCTTGGTAAAACGCTGGCGTTGGTCGATGGGGTCGTTGAGCTCCGAGAAGGCGTTGCCGAACTCGTGGGAGCAGATGAAGTATTCAAATCTCTCGGTAAACGCAGGGTCGGAAGGCTTGCGCTTTGCCAAAGGGGAATTCTCTACGGGGTAGTCGTAGATTATAGTGGGCTGAACGAGATTTGCTTCTACAAACTCATCGAACAGCGCAATTAAAACGTGGCCTTTTGTAGCCTTTTCGCCTTCGGGTACTTCGCAGTTGAGAGATTTTGCAACTTCCCTTGCTTCTTCGTCCGAAGCCCAACTATCGTAGTCCGCACCGCAGTACTTTTTAACCGCCTGTTTCATAGTAAGCCTATCCCAAGGCTTACCCATATCAATCTCGGTACCCTGATAGGTTATCTTGTCGGTTCCGCAGACGTTTAAAGTTACCGTCTTATATAAGTCTTCGATTAAATCCATCATACCGAAGTAATCGGTGTATGCCTGATACATTTCAATCGAAGTGAATTCGGGGTTGTGGAAGGCGTCCATACCTTCGTTACGGAAGATTCTGCCCACTTCGTAAACTCTCTCAAGTCCGCCGACGATGAGCCTTTTTAAGTACAGCTCGGTCTCGATACGCAGGTACATATCCATGTCCAGCGCATTGTGGTGGGTCTTGAAAGGACGGGCGGAAGCGCCTATCTCAAGGGGGGTTAACACGGGGGTGTCAACTTCTAAATAGCCCATATTGTCAAGGTAAGCCCTGATTTCCTTTAAGATTTTAGAACGGGCAATGAAGGTCTTTCTGACTTCGGGATTGACGATTAAATCTAAATCTCTCTGCCTATAGCGCATATCGGTATTGACCAACCCGTGTTGCTTTTCGGGCAGGGGAAGGAGCGATTTGGAGAGCATTTCAATGTGGTTGCAGTGAACGGATACTTCACCCGTCTGCGTCTTGAATACTACGCCCTTAACGCCCACTATATCGCCGATATCGTAGTCCTTTTTAAAGGAAGTATAATCGTCTTCGCCCACGTCTTCCCTGCGGACGTACAGCTGAATCTGACCTTCCCTGTCGGCAATGTGGCAGAAGCTCGCCTTGCCCATAATACGACGGCTCATCAATCTGCCTGCAAGCGCAACTTCCTTGTTCTCCCACTCGTCAAAGTTGTCCTTGATTACGGTGGAGTTAGCCGTAAAATTATACTTCGTCTTTTCGTAAGGGTTCTTACCTTCCGAAGTCAGCTTTGCAAGCTTTTCACGGCGAATTAACGCCTGCTCTGCAAGCTTTTGTTGTTCTTCTTCCTCGGTTAAAGGTGTTTCGTTTACGTTGTTTGCCATAATGTCTTACTTAATTCCCTTGATTACTAAAGTGTAGGAAGAGCCGTCGGGGCAGTTAACCGTGACCTTATCGCCCACTCTCTTGCGCATAAGCGCCGCACCTACGGGCGACTCGGAAGAAATTCTGCCTGCCATAACGTCGACGTCGGTTACGGAAGTTATGGTGTAAGTCTCTTCTTCGCCGAACTCTTCGTCTAAAACGGTGACGACGCTGTCCAAATGAACGTAGGAGTTGTCTGTAATCTCTTCCTGAATTACGGCGTTCTTAATCTGATATTCAAGCTCCGCAATCTTGCCTTCGTTGGAGCGCTGTTCTTCCCTTGCCGCATCGTACTCTGCGTTTTCCGAAAGGTCGCCGTGAGAGCGAGCTTCCGCAATTCTTTCGATGATTTCAGGTCTTTTAACCATTACGAGATTGTCGAGTTCCGCAACCAAATCATCGTAGTTCTTTTTTGTCATAACAAATTGCTGATCTGCCATTTTATTACCCCTTGAATAAATTCAAATATTATTTTTTATAAAGCAATAAACGTAAGCTATGCTTACGCTTATTCCCTATTATATAGTCAAATTATAAAATTGTCAAATTATTACCGCTCCTATTCCCTATTTGGGCGGAGCGGAAGTGTTACTTTAAGCTGTTGACAAACTTGGTTATTCTGCCGATTGCTTCGGACAGGTTTGCCTGCGAAGTTGCATAGGAGCAACGAACGTGGTTTAAGCCTGCTTCGCCGAAAGCCGTACCGGGAACGACCGCCACTTTCTGCTCGTTTAAAAGCCTTGTTGCAAACTCTTCACCCGTCAAGTGCGTACTCTCCACCGAAGGGAAGACGTAGAACGCTCCCTTGGGGGCGAAGCACTTCAGACCTAATGAGTTGAAGGCGTTCACCATAAACCTGCCCCTTCTTGCGTACTCTTCCTTCATACTCTCGACTTCCGAAAAGCCGTCCGCAAAGCCTTCCGCCAAAGCGGCAGAAGCGGCGTGCTGGGAAACACGGGGTGCGCACATTATGCCGTACTGGTGAATCTTAAATATCGCTTCGTCAATCTCTTCGGGGGCGGAGACGAAGCCCACTCGCCAGCCCGTCATTGCAAATGCCTTTGAAAAGCCGTTGATAACTACGGTTCGCCCACGCATATTGCCCAACGAAGCGATTGAAACGTGCTTGTAACCGTAGGTGAGTTCGGCGTAAATTTCGTCAGAAATAACAAGTAAATCGTGCTTTTCTATGACGGGAATTAACGCTTCCAACTGCTCCTTGGTGATGATTGCGCCCGTGGGATTGTTGGGGTAGGCGAGTATTAACGCCTTGGTCTTTTCGGTTATAGCCGCTTCCAACTGCTCGGGGGTTAAGACAAAGTCGTTGTCCGCCGTGCAGTTGACTGCAACGGGAGTGCCGTCGGAGAGCGTTACGGACGGTGCGTAGGAGACGTAGCAGGGTTCAGGGACCAGAATCTCGTCACCCGGTTCACAGATAGCTCTCAAGGTTAAATCAATGGCTTCGCTTGCGCCCACCGTAACTAAAATGTGGTCGGGGTCGCACTTAACCGAAAATCTCTCCCACATATAGCGGCAGATATTTTCACGGAGTTCGGGCAGACCCCTGTTACCCGTGTACTGCGTCAAGCCCTTTTTTATGGAGCGGACGGCGGCGTCACGGATATAGAAGGGCGTAATGAAATCAGGCTCACCCACGCCGAGCGAGATTGCCCCGTCCATAACCTGAACTATATCAAAAAATTTTCTTATTCCGCTCGGTTTCAAATTCTTCGAGCGTTCATTTACAAAGCTTCTCATAACGGTTATTTATAAAAAGTTATTATTATTTAAATAATTTTTCACCTTTAATCAACGGCTTGCCGTTGGATTGTAGCACGACTTCAGTCGTGGATTGCATCGCAACTTGTTGCGGATTGAATCAATGCAAAGCATTGGATTTAATCACAGATGGTGTATCGACGAACTGTTACGACGCATATTTACAGAGAACTCAAGGCGAAACGTGCAATCTGACCTTATCGTCGTTGCTCTTTAAGAGCGCACCTTCCACCTTATACTTCTTTAAAATGAAGTGGGTTGCCGTGGAAAGAACGGTATCATAAGTGGAAATACGCTCGGAGACGAAACGGGAAATGCTCTTTAAGGACTTGCCTTCAACTATAACCGCCAAGTCGTACGCACCGCTCATTAAGTAGAGATTCTTAACTTCGTCGTGTTCGGCAATCTCCTGTGCGATGTTGTCGAAACCGGCACCCTTTTGGGGAGTAACCTTGACTTCGATTAACGCTTCCACGCCGTCTTCGTCGCCCGCCGCATCCCTGTTAACGATTGCGGTGTACTTGACGATAACGCCACGCTCTTCAAGCGAGCGAACGGCGGACGCCGCTTCCTGTTCCGTTACGCCGAGCATAGCCGCCAACCTGTCGATAGGCGTACGGGAATCTGCGTTTAATATCTCAATGATATCCCTGTCCATTTGTTCCATAAAAACCTCCGATAGTCAATTACTTGACAACGATATTTTCTAAAATAAGTTTATCAAAATCCACCGATTCTGCAAAATCTCTGGGCAGAAAACGCACCGTGTTAAACTTTGCATAGTTGAATATGTGCGTCTTTAAAAGTATGGGGGTTGCAATATCCAACTCCTCACAGATGTCGGCAAGGTAAGAAAAAAAGTGTGAATAGGAAAATTTATCTTGCTTTTCGTAGGTGGTCTGGCTTATTATTTTGCCGTCTTTTATAATCTTTGCCCAAATCCTGAACATACTCGCATTTTACTAAATTTACGCTTAATTGTAAACTATATGAAGCCAAATGCTTAAAATTTACTCTTAAAATTATTTTTTAACGCAAAATGCGCATACTGGAAGTATGCGTTTAACTTGTATATTTTGTACGGTAAATTTGATAATTTTGGCACTTTTAGGCGGCGTGTACGCCTTTACGGGCTATAACCTGCTGCTCCTTTTATCCTTTAACAACCATATAGCTATGCGCTCCTTTTTAGCGGTTTGCGCCGTGAGCGCACTGTTTGAAATCTATGCCCTTTTCACCTTTAAGCCATTTAAAGGGCTGAAATGATGTCTCAATGCACCTTATGATAATGCAATCCAACGGCAAGCCGTTGATTAAAGGCGAGAATACTTTATTCAAATCAACTCAACGTCCACGCTGACGCCCGTCTTTGCGTCCTGATAGGTCATCCAATATCCCCCGCTTTTGCAGGGGATATAGCTCGAAAAACCCTTTAAGCTTTTAGGCGGTTCGTTGGCGTTTGAAGACGGTACGCCGTAGCATATGTAGGCAGGATTACCCCCCACATATAGCACGCCGAACGCATAGTAGGCACTCTCTCCGTACTCGATTTTTACAAACCTGCCGCCGACTAAAACTTCTTCTAAATCGCCGTCTTTGGGGTAACTTGCGAATATCTTTTCAATATCCCCCTGCATACGGGAATAGAAGTCGCCGCCTGCAAGTCCGCCTGCAATCTCTTCGTCATTGGGCTCATCGCTTTGAGCCTTCTCCCCACTTGACCCAGCCGTCTGCCCGTCTGTACTCAAGCCGTCCGCCCGTCTCTCTTTCTCGACTTCGACAGGGCGTATATCCTTCTCATCTTCTCCGCTTGAGTTACACATTTCTTCTTTCTTTTCACTCTCGCATACAATCTCACCGCTTTTATCAGCTTCAAGTTCATAATAATTGACCTCGCTTACCGCTTCGTCGTCGTAGGCGGCACCGTTATCCTTTTTGGGGTTAACCTGCTCACGCCTTTGCATCTCTTGCGTGAGCGCAGGCAAAAAGCCGCCTGCCTGACCGCAATAGGCAGAAGCTATGGGCGAAACCGTACCCTTTAAAAAACACACGACGAAGGCAAATCCGTTTTGGCAGTTAAATTCGCTCTCGCACTCGAACAGCACGTCTTCAAAGACGACGGTATGCTCCCCGTCGCTCAAGCCGAAAACGTACCGCCCTTCGCTCAAAGGCGCAAAGTTTATCAAGGACACTTCCGCCTTTAAGTACCCTGCATACGTCTCAATTTTGATAAGCCCCGAAATTACACCGCCATCGGCGGAAAACCCGCCCTTAAGCTGTTTTATAACGGCTATTTTTTTAACGTAACCAGCCAAAGAAGCCACCCCCTTTTAGATAATGATATTACGCCTTACAATAAAAATTACGGAAAATAATACATATTTATCGATTATTTTGTCATAATAATTTATAGTAATATTTTGCTTAATTATAATTTAATCCCTATTTCAAGCAACGCATTTAATTTATTTGCAAATTTGCATTTACTTTGTTATAATATATACTGACGGAGAGAGGTATTTTATTATCTTTTTTTGTCGGTCGACTAAATACAGATTATTATTTTAAGGAGATAAATATGGCACTTACCAAGAATCAGAAAATTCTCGATTTCGTAAACGAGAGCGCAGCTCTCTGCCAGCCTGACAAAATCGTCTGGATTGACGGTAGCCAGGCACAGATTGACGAATTGAGAAGCGAGGCTGTCGAAAGCGGCGAACTCATTAAGCTCAACCAGTCCCTTCTTCCCGACTGCTACCTTCACCGCACCAAGGTGAACGACGTTGCCCGTGTTGAAGACAGGACTTTCATCTGCACTTCCAACAAAGAAGACGCAGGCCCCATCAACTATTGGATGGACCCCAAAATGGGTTACGAGCTCTGCAAGGAAATTGCAATCGGCTCTATGAAGGGCAGGACGATGTACGTCATTCCCTACTCCATGGGCGTTGTAGGCAGCAGCTTTGCTAAATACGGTATCGAAGTAACCGACTCCATCTACGTCGTACTCAATATGTGCATTATGACGAGGGTCGGCAAGGAAGTTTTGGAAGCTTTAGGCAAGGACGGCGACTTCATTAAGGGTTTACACGCAAGCTGCGACGTAGACGCTGAAAAGAGATACATTATGCACTTCCCCGAAGATAACACCATTATCTCCGTTAACTCGGCTTACGGCGGTAACGTACTTTTAGGCAAAAAGTGCTTTGCACTCCGTATAGCTTCCTATTTAGGCAAGTACGAAGGCTGGATGGCAGAACATATGCTTATTTTAGGCGTAACCTTCCCCAGCGGCGAAAAGAAGTACGTTGCGGCAGCATTCCCTTCCGCTTGCGGCAAGACCAACCTTGCAATGCTTATTCCCCCCAAGCACTACCTTGAAAAGGGCTATAAGATTGAAACTGTCGGCGACGACATCGCTTGGATCAGAGTAGGCGCAGACGGCAGACTTTGGGCTGTTAACCCCGAAAACGGCTTCTTCGGCGTTGCCCCCGGCACCAACGAAAAGTCCAACCCCAACGCACTCGCCGCAACCAAGAGAGGAACTATCTTCACCAACGTTGCGCTCAATACCGACGATATGACGGTTTGGTGGGAAGGTCTTTCCAAGGAACTCCCCGAACACTGCATCGACTGGACGGGCAAGCCCTGGAACCCCGCTAAATTCGACAAGAAGGATAAGTCGACCTGCTCGGCTCACCCCAACTCCCGTTTCACGGCGCCTGCACAGAACTGCCCTTGCATTTCGCCCGACTTCAACTCTAAAGAAGGCGTTCCCTTGTCGGCAATCATCTTCGGCGGCAGAAGGGCAACCACCACTCCACTTGTATATCAGTCAAGGGATTGGAACCACGGCGTATTCATCGGCTCTGCAATGTCTTCCGAGACTACCGCAGCTGCAACCGGCGCAGTAGGCGTGCTCCGCCACGACCCCATGGCTATGAAGCCCTTCACCGGCTATCATATGGGCGACTACTTCCAGCACTGGATCGATATGGGCAAAAAGGTTAAGAACCCTCCTAAGATCTTCAACGTTAACTGGTTCCGCACCGACGACGAAGGCAACTTTATGTGGCCCGGCTTCGGCGACAATATGAGAGTTCTGGAATGGATCTTAAAGCGTTGCGAAGGCAGCGTAGACGCAGAAGAGACTGCTATCGGCTACGTTCCCAAGGCAGAAGACATCGACTTGACCGACCTTGACTACGAGATTAAGCCTGGCGTTAAGTTCGACGCAGAGAGCCTTAAGACCATCTTGGCAGTAGACAAGGAAAAGTGGCTTAAAGAGGCTGAAGAGATCGAGAACTACTATACAGGTACTATTAAGACCCGTATCCCTGCAGAGCTTATCGAATGTCTTGAGACCTTAAAGTCCAACTGCAACAAGTAATTTTAGGTAAAACGTTTAAGACCGCTAATGCAAATTAGCGGTCTTATATTTTAATGAATTTTACTTCGTTTGGATATATACCTACCACTTCCCCTAACCGTCATTGCGAAGTAGCGCATTGCAAATGCGCCATGCGCTATGACGGATGTACAACAAAAGCCCCTGCGCAAATAAATTTGCGCAGGGGCTTTTACGTTTTACTTTTCCATTTCGTCGGGTAAATCCAGCTTATCGAATACAGGGTCGTTTAAGAATTCCGACATGCTCATGTCAAGCGCACGGCAAATTCTGTATAGCGTAGTCATGCTGATACCCGCAACACTCTTGCTCCTGAAAATATTGCTGATACTCTGCGATTTTACGCCTGGCAAATTGCCAAGAGCTTTCTTCTTCATACCACGTTCTTTAAGAATACCCCCCAAACGCTGTGCAACTGCTTCGGTAATTGTCATTTTTATTTTCTCCTGTTTGCTTATTTAACCTTATTATAATGGTAATTTTTATCGATTTCAAGTGTTTTAAGTTAAAATTGAATGAAATTTATTCCTTTGACTTAATTGCCTTATAGGGGGTAACTCCTTTAACTCCCTTTGCAATCAACCTGTCAAATAAAATGAAGAGCGGAATACCGAGTGCGTAGACCCAGATTGCTTCGCAGCCGCCCACGTCAAGCACTAAAAACCAATATGCGCTCCACTCCGTACCGCACAGAATTATTACAAGCGGTATTATAAACCCGTTGCAAAGTACCGGGAAGAGTCCGCCTAACCCAACTTTTAATACCTTATTTTTGATGAATCTGCCGCACAGATAGGTTAAAGTTCCCGCAAGCAGCGTTGCAAGCGAACCTATAAATACGTCGTATATCAAAAAGGGCGAAGTCAGATTTGCCAACATACACCCTATGTAAAGCCCTACTACGGCTTCGGGATAGAACAAGGGCAGAATGGTCAATGCTTCGGCAGGGCGTACCTGAATTGCAAAAAACGACAACTCCCCACACGCCAACGTCAGCGCAACGTACAGTGCGGCAATTATGCCTGCACGGCAAATCATAATTGTTGCAATTTTCTTTTTAGTCATTTTTTCTTTTGCGTAATACGGCTTAAACAAAAAGGACGGCATTTTTAACCGTCCTCTTACGTTTATATTACGCATCTCCTCGGTTTTTTTATAAAGTAGTGTTGAGCCGAAAACCTACTTTTTATTATTTAATTGTTTTCTTCTTTAATCAACGGCTTGCCGTTGGATTTAATCACCCGCATGGTGGATAGCTACCGCTTACTCTTCGCCTTTATTGCCGCTGTTGCCTAAAAAAGTACCGAAACGGATTTCCTTCTTTGCGGTTTTAACGCCGTCGGCAGGCCTTGAAGAACGCCTTTCTCTCCTGTCGCCCTTGTTAAAGCTGCTACGCCTGTCGCCCCTTGAAAAGCCCTTGTCACGGCGTTCTCTTTTTTCAAAAGTGCGCTCGTTGTTGGGCACGATAACGACGTATCTGTAGGGTTCCTTGCCGTCGGAAATGGTCTTAACTTCTTCTCTTGAAGACAGAGCCGAGTGAATTATCCTTCTTTCATAGGGATTCATAGGTTCCAGAGATACTCTTCTTCTCTTTTCAACGGCTTTAGCGGCAAGCTTGTTTGCAAGTGCGATTAAAGTCTGTTCCCTGTTCTCCCTGTAGTTTTCGCAATCGACGATTACCTTTTTATAATCGTCCCTGCCGATATTGGCAACGGCACCGGCAAGGGTCTGGATAGCGTCCAACGATTCGCCGTGATGACCGATAAGACGGCTGCTCTCCGAAGAAGTGAGATTGATCTGAACCTTATCGCTATCGCTTGTAAGCTCGCATACTGCGTTTGCGCCTATAATCTCGATAAGACCTTCAACGAACTCTAAAGCTCTTTCGCCGTCCGATAATTTTTTAACTACTTTTACTTGCGCCTTAATTGAACCTATAAGCTTTTTCTTACCTTCTTCGATGACGGTAATTTCAGCCTGTTCACGGGTTATATTAAGCTCTGCCAAAGCTGCGTTAACCGCATCTTCAACTGTCTTGCCCGTATAAATATTTTTCTCCATTATTTCTCCAAAAACCTTACTTATTTCGCTTTAATAGTTTTACGCTTCTTCTTATTCTTTTTGTTTGCTTTTTTATTTAATATAGCTTCAAGCTCTCCGCTCTCTTCCTTCTTCTTGAACCAAACGTCTACGCATTTGTTGATTATAAGCATGGTTACAAGGCTGTAAACGGTATTGGTAATCATATAGATTGAGAATGCACCGCTGTAGAAGAATGAGAAGACGCCGTACATTATGGGCATCATAATCATCATCATCTTGTTGGTTCTTGCGCCTGAACCGTCGACCGTTCCGAGCTCGTTAACCGACTTGTTTGCTCTCATAGAGAGCCACTGCTGTAACAGCATTAAGCCGATGGATAAAACAATTAATACGAAGTAACCGTTATAGGTTTCCTTCTGCGTAGTCAAAGCGGCGGTAACCTTATTGTATGCTACACCGTCTGTATCGGTTAAATTAGCCTGCGTTACGGTGGACTTAAACTTTGCAAAATCGGGAATTTCCTTATTCAACATACTGTCGGGATACCAGATATTCTTTATCCAAAGGAAGGAATTGTTGTGTCCGTCTTCGTAGTATTCCTTAACTGCAAGGGCTGCAGGCTCCTCCATATAATAATTAATAAGGCTGTTGCGGATATCCTTTGCAACTTGAGTGTACTTGCCGTCGCTGCTTTTATTGTTTACTAAACTTACGTCAAATCCCGCATATTCACCCTTACTTGCTTTATACTCGGTTGCAATGTAGGTAAACGTATCGTCTTCACTCTTTACAACCCAAGCGCTGTTTGCGGCGGTTTGAGCGTTATTATAAAAGTCGGTAAACCTTGTATAATCTGCAACGTAGTCGTAGACCTTTTTGCCTTCTTCTACGGGACTTCCGTTCTCGTCAAGGGTGAGAATATTCATATCTTCGTCTACGGCAAATAAGAAGCCGTTATCGGAAGTCGATGCAGGGTCTTCAACGACGTAGCTTAAAACGACGTCGTTATACTTGCCAACCATATCGTTGTACGTCTTTAAGTTAGCGTACTGCGAATAGGTAGAGAACTGGTTGAATACTACTATGAATATAACCAAGGATACAATCATAGGAAGGCATGCGCCGAACATAGAATAGCCGCTCTTTTTCTGCAGCTCCATAACCTTCTGGTTATACATATTCTTGTCATTGGCGTACTGCTTTTGAAGCTTTTCCATCTGCGGTCTCATTCTGTCCATAATGAGGGCCTGCTTTTTGGAATTTATTCTTGAGTAAATATCAAGGGGCAAAACTATGGTTTTAAGGATAAGCGTAAATACGATTATACCTACGCCTACTATGCCTATGCCTTCGATTAATATTCTTATCAGTTGACCGATCCAGTTTAAGTTGACGTTTGCAATCTGTGCAACGCCGTACCCTAAAGCGCCGTTTCCAACTACTTCAACTAAATTATTCATTCTACTTGTTTTACAGCGGATTATAAAACCCACTTTACCTTAAAATAATTTTCAGGGGCAGGGTTGTACCCTCCCTTTGAAAAGGGGTTGCAGCGAAGAATTCGCCAACTGCCGAGCAGTACCCCGATTATAAACCCGTGATTATTGATACACCGAAGCGTATACTCCGAACATGTAGGGTTGTACAGGCAGGTGTGCGGAGATAAGTATTTTTGGTAAAACACTATCAGGTGCATACCTATAACCTTCAGCCACAGCCACGGTCTGCATAGATATCTCCCCATTACTTACCCATCCTTTTAAGGCAGATATTTAAGCTCTTAACAAACTCGTCAAAGGAATATTGCTCACAGACCTTGGGCATAATCACCATACTGTAACAACCGTTTAATTGAGTATTGCAGGCAATAAACGCCGCCCTGACCAACCTTTTAATGCGGTTTCTTTTAACCGCCTTTCCGTGTTTTTTAGATATGGCAACGCCCATCACCGTTTCTTTAGACGGCAAATAAATAACGGTGAGATAAGGGGAATAAACTCTCTTCCCCTTACTGAATAGCTTTGTAAAATCACCGCTCTTTTTAAGCCTTAAATACTTCATTAAAAAATTTATGCGCTAATGTGCTTTCTACCCTTATTTCTACGTCTCTTTAATACCTTTCTGCCTGCGGTAGACGCCATACGCTTTCTGAAGCCGTGAACCTTACTTCTCGTTCTCTTTTTAGGTTGATAAGTTCTTTTCATTTTTGTTTACTCCGTTTTATATTTTTTCTTTCTTGAGTTTTTTTAAATTGAAATTCCGCCCCGAAAAGCGTTTTGCGGGACAGTACTGAACTATTTTACATTTTTTTATTAGTTCAAGTCAAGCATTATTGCCCGTTCTTACAGGCAAAATTAAATAAAGCACGTCCTTGTTTTGTTCATTTTGACAGATAAATGGCTGAACCTGATTGTTAAAGGATAAAAATATCGTATCTTCCTTTAATGCGTTTATTGCGTCGGAAATGAATTTGGAGTTCATAGCTATCTTCAAATCCTTACCTTCCGTTACCGCCTTGACGGGCTCTTTTACGTTACCTATCTCGGAGTTGGAAGACACTTCGATTTTCTCTGCGGTGACGTCCATAATGATAAGGCTGTTCTTGTCGTTTCTCACCAAAATAGCCGCTCTTTCGATGGACTGCTTGAGCATCTCCCTGTTTACCTTTACGGTGGTCAAAAAGCTCTTGGGAATGATATTTTCTTTTTTAATGAAATCTCCGTTGTAAAGGCAGGAAGTTAAAACGGTATCTTCTACGCATACAAGGAGCATACCCCTTTTAACCTTGAGTTCGGTTTCGCCTTCTTCGGAAGGGAGCATTTTAAGTATTTCGTTCAACGTCCTTGCGGGGCATACTATCTCCATATCCTTACTTGCAGAAATCACTTCGCCGTAAGCGGTGGCAAGGCGGAAGCCGTCGAGTGCGGTTACGCAGATCTGATTGCCTGAAACGACTATCTGACAGCCCTTTAAGATGGGGCGTGAATCGTCCGAAGCACAGCAGAAAGCCGTTGCGTTGATAAGGCTTTTAAGCTCTTCGGTCTTTAATACAATGTTGTCGTCGTCGACGGAAGTGTCAACCATGGGGAAGTCGTCGGCAGAAAGCACTTGCATAGACGTGTTGCTGTCTGCATAGGCGATATCCATCTTATTATTTTCAACGTTTATAACAAGCTGAACGCCTTCCAACTTTTTAATGAAGTCGGAAAAATATCTGCCGGGAACGCAGACTTCGCCTTCTTCCAATATTTCAGCCTTAATCTTTTTTTGTATGGTTATTTCACCGTCGGTTGCGGTGAGAGTAAGCGTATCGTTAACCGCAGAAATTTTAATACATTCCATTACGGGTACGGTAGTACGAACTGCACAAGCCTTAACTACCTTTAACACGGATTCGGATAAATCAAGTCCTTCGCAAATAAATTTCATCATGCACCTCTTATCGTATTTTTTGAACACCCTTTATCAAACCGGATATTATAAAAATATATATATTTTTTTTAATAAATTAGGATAGTAGTATTAGTAGGGTCTGTGGAATTGTTCAAAGAATTTATTTTACTCAATAATAATATCAAAAAACAAGCTTAAATGCAACAAATTGAGCTCGTTTTATGCCTTTTTAGAGAAGGAAATTTTGTTTATAAAAATGTTTATAAAAAGTTGAAAAGTCGACAGTTTTAAATTTAAAAAATTTTAAAGAATGAGAGAAAAAGTTAATTTTAAATATTTAAAAAAGTTATTGACAAAAAACGGTTTATATGTTCATAATAATTTAACAATTAAACATAGTTAAAAATTGTTGAAATATATGTTTGTTTATGGTAAGATATTGTATATGGATATTGAGAAGTATGGCAATATAATAAAAGGGGAATACAAGGAAAGATTTGAAAGAATGAAGTCTATCCTTGTTGATAACAATAAAAAATTCAATTTAACCGCCATCTGCGACGACGAAGGTATATATATTAAACATTTTTTAGACAGCGTCGTGGGCGAAAGTTTTTTAAAAAAGGACGCTTACGTTGCCGAGATAGGTTCGGGCGGGGGCTTCCCTTCACTGCCGTTGAAGATAGTAAGGGACGATCTGAAGTTTTTGCTTGTGGAAAGTACGGGCAAAAAGTGTAATCATTTAAACCAGGCTATAGAACAACTCGAAATGAAAAATATGCAGGTGTTCTGCGGAAGAGCCGAAGACTGCACTAGGGAAGAAAAGTACAGGGAAAAGTTCGACTGTTCCGTCGCAAGGGCGGTGGCAAGGCTTAACACTCTTTGCGAGTACTGTCTCCCCTTCGTCAAGGTGGGCGGATATTTCATCGCCTATAAGGGAGACGCCGACGAAGAAGTTAAAGAAGCGCAAAATGCTATAAAGGTTTTGGGCGGAAGGTTAGAAAGGGTGGAAAAATATTCCCTACCCGACGGAGACAGACGTTCGCTTATAGTGATTAAAAAGGTTGCGCCTACCCCTTTAAAGTATCCGAGAGGTCAAGGAAAAGAGAGAAAGGCTCCTATAGTATAAACGTCGTTTAGAAGGGCTTTTGCCATGAGAATACGGAAGAACATATTTTAAAGAATAAATAATAAATAATAATAAAGAATAAATGCGGTAGAATTATTAGAAATTATCAGCCCTTACTCTTGCTTTTCCTATTTTATAGAGTTTGACCTATACCGTCATTGCGAACGGAGAGAAAGCGGAGTGCGGCAATCCTAAACTCTCAAGTGATAAACCAATTCAAATAATTAATACCGCAACTAAACAATAAGGAATAATTAATTATAAATTGTCCGCCCAAAACCCAGCCGAGATTGCCACGCACTCCTTGCAGTCGTGTCTCGCAATAACGAACTTATCCCCAGCCGTCATTGCGAAGCGGGTTATAGCCGCTGTGGCAATCCCAGACTCTCAAGTGACAATTATCTCTAAAAAAACAAATCCTAAATTTAGCTTTCCCTAAAGCATAGGGAAAGTGTCACGGGCAATAAGCCCGTGACGATAGAGTTTGAAAATTCTAATAATTAAACCTTTATCAACAGCTCTGCCGTTGGATTGAATCACCGCTTCAGCGGTGGATTGCATCACGCTTTTGCGTGGATTGAATAGCAACTTGTTGCGGATTGAATCACCTTTAGGTGGATTTAAAATAATGAATAAACAAACTTGTTGTGCCTTTACCGGGCATAGAAACTTAAAAAATGATTTGGATATAAACGCCCTAACCGCCGTTATTAAAAGGCTTGTTGAAGAAGGAATTACAACCTTTTTAAACGGTATGGCAAGGGGGTTCGATTTGGTTGCGGCGCAATGCGTTTTAAATTTAAAAAAGGACTATCCGTACATTAAACTTATTGCCTGCGTGCCCTGCCCCAATCAAGAAAAATATTATTCGCAAGAGGATAAAAAGACCTATTATAAGGTGCTTGAAAGGTGCGACGAAGTAAAGA
Organism: Candidatus Coproplasma sp.; assembly: GCA_051884135.1. Classification (GTDB taxonomy): domain Bacteria; phylum Bacillota; class Clostridia; order Christensenellales; family Borkfalkiaceae; genus Coproplasma. The sequence goes on from JBJEVC010000041.1 coordinate 43,874, forward strand.
TTATAAGCAAGCACTACTACAATGCGTGTATGCTTGTAAGGGACAGGTATATGGTAGATAATTGTACCCACCTTATCGCCTACTACCGTGGGGAAGAAGGCGGCACGGAGTACACCTTGAGATACGCCGACGATAAGGATATAGAAATTTACGGATTATAAAGTTTGAGAGTGTTATTTTTAAATGCTCTTATACATAAAAATAATTAAATTAAACGGTTCTTGTAAAAGAGCCGTTTTTTTTATGTAAATTTGTAACGTATATATTTAATCACACCCGTCAATAAACTATGCCGAAAGAAAAAATAAAAAAGAGGTAAAATTCTATGTCAAAAAAATTACGCATAACTTTTTTTCTATTATTCATAATAATTGCAACGGTACTTTTTGCACTGCCCAAAAATAGCCAGAGTGCAAATGCAGACAGCGACTATCTGCGTATTCACGTCAGAGCAAATTCTAACCTTGAAGAAGACCAAACGGTAAAATATCAGGTTAAAGAAAGGGTGGTTGAGTTCATTACTCCCTACATTAAGGAGTGCGTAACGAAGGAAGCCGCAATGGAAGTTATAGGCGGTTTATGCGAAGAAATAGCCGAAGTCTGTGAAGAAGAGCTTTTGGCGCAGGGCTTCAGCTACGGTGCAAAAGCGGAGATCAGGCAGGAGAATTTTCCCACCAGAGTTTACGGTGAGTTGACTTTGAAAGAGGGCGTCTACGATGCGTTAATCGTAGAGCTCGGAACGGGCAAAGGGGATAATTGGTGGTGTGTAATCTACCCCCCTTTATGCTTCACTTCGGCAAGCCAGGACGTTGAGTACCGCAGTTTTATCTACGACATAATTAATAAGTTTAAAAATAAGTAGCCTCGAATATGTGCAACCAACTTTGTGCTGCGGGGCAAGGAGGTTAAATGAAAAAAGCACTTATCACGGGTATAGCTGTCACAATGCTTTGTACGGCTATATCTTGCGGCGCAGGGGCTTTACAACGCACTGAAAAAGCTTGTGCGGAAGAGATAGCCTTAACCGCAGTAACTACCGCAGTTCTACGCCAGGGCGCAACGGGCGGTGAAGTAAAGGAAGTACAACGCAGATTAAAAGAATGGGGTTATTACGACGGGGCTGTAGACGGCATCTTCGGCGCAGCGACCACACAAGCCGTAAAAAAATTCCAGAGTAAAAACGGCCTTACCGCCGACGGCATTGTCGGTAAAGCTACCTATGCCGCACTCGGTATGAACGCAAGCGTGAGCGTCTTGCAGGGGAACCCTTCAAGTTCGTCTTACACCAGCTCGGATTTATACCTTTTGGCGAAGTGTATCTACGCCGAAGCAAGGGGTGAGAGCTACACCGGTCAAGTGGCAGTCGGGGCGGTTATCTTAAACAGGGTTCGCTCCTCTTCCTTCCCCAACACAATCTCGGGCGTAATCTACCAAAAGGGTGCGTTCACGGCGGTTGACGACGGACAGATTAATTTAGAGCCCGATCAGACGGCTTTAAACGCTGCCGCAGACGCCCTGAACGGTTGGGACCCTACCTACGGCTGTCTTTACTACTACAACCCTGCGGTTGCGACGAGCAGCTGGATTTTCGGCAGACAGACGGTTACCACTATAGGTAAACACGTCTTTGCAATTTAAGGTCAGGAGGGAAAATTATGGCAGAGAAAAAGAATATTTCAAGCGGAGCCGAGAAGAGCGAAAAGCTCGCTAAAACAAATTCGGTTAAGCACAGAGAAGAAATAGAAAAAGAAAACCTTGCCGACAACAGCGAAGGCGTAACTAAAGAAAGCACTGTTTCAAAGCCTAAAAAGGCTGCGGCGAAAAAGCAGAGAACAACTACGGGCAGCGGTGCAAAAAGCGGCGCAAAAAGCCAAAGCAGCCGCTCTTCTTCCAAGCGTGCGGACAAGGGCGAAAAACGTAAGGCAGCCCAAAAGCGCAGACAGGAAAGATTGAAGGCAAGGCAGGAGAAAAAGCTTGAAAGGGCAAAGATTAAAGCCGAGAAAAAGCAAAAGCGGTTAGAGCGCAAGCTTGCCCATAAGGAAAAGGTGCAGGCGCATAAGGCGGAGATTATAAAGAACAGGGAAAAGATTAAAGCCGAAAGGCAAAAGCGCAGGGAGCTGATTAAAAGCGAGAGCAAGGAAAAGAGAGCAAAGCGCATTGCCGAAGAGAAAAAGGCAAAACGCCTTGCCGCCGCCAAGAGACGTGAGCAGCGCATAGAAGAAAAGCGTTTAAAGAGAGAGCAACGCCTTAAGGCTAAACAGCAAAAGCGTACTCAAAGGAATAATAACCGTTCCGAAAAGAGAAGGCAGCGCACCCCCGGCTTCGGCGGTTGGCTTGCGGCGGTCATCTCTTTGGGCGTAAGCACCCTTGCCCTTGCCACAATCGTCACTTTCGGTTGGATAAGTATGGACGAAATGCAATCGAGCATGGCAGGCGGTTACACCCAATCTCTCTACGAGCTCAACGCAATCGTAGACGATCTGGATACCAACCTTGCAAGGGCGAAGGCTTCTTCTTCCGCTACGGACAGGGTCAGGGTATTTACCGACATCGCTGCGCAGAGCCAGAATGCAGAGCTTATTCTTGAAAGGTTCCCCCTTGAAATGCAGACGACGGAGAGATTAACCGCATTTATCAACGGAATGAGCAGAGATACCAAAGGTATGCTCTATACCATAGTTAGCGGAAACGAGTTGAGCGCAGAGCAGATTGAAAGCCTTGAATATCTCTACAACACCAACGCAAAGGTCAAGACCCAGCTCAATAAACTCATCGAAACGACTTGCGAAAAGGATATGCTCATGGCTATGCGTGGGGGCGACTGCGAACTTTCAAAGGTGTTTGCAACCATTCAAAACAACGTTTTTGAAGAAATGCCTGCAAAACACGGCAAGCACCATACCCCTGCATACCTTGAAGGAGAAGAAGAAATTACGGCTTCTCAAGCCGAGTCCGTTGCAAAAAGACTTTTTGCCGATTATAGCGTAAGCGGCGCAAGGTGCGTGGGCGAAGCGATGGGCATCATTCCTATGTACAACGTCAACTTAACCACACCCGACGGTGAAATGTTGGTGCAGTTAAGTAAGGCAGGCGGTAAAGTAGTCGGCTTCGACAGCTTTAAGGACTGCAAGGATACTAACTTTTCGGTCGACCGTTGCGTTGCTATTGCCGAGGACTTTATAGAAAAAATGGGCTATAGCGGCTTAAAACCCGTCTGGGCGAGCGTGAACGGCACTACCTGCAATCTTCACTTTGCCACCGAGCAGAACGGAGTTATAATCTATTCCGATTTAGTAAAAATTAAGGTGTGCGAGCAGCGTGGTATCGTAACGGGTATGGACGCAAGCGGCTATATCTTAAGGCACAGGGACAGGCAGATTGAAGAAGCAAGTATCTCCGAAGAACAGGCGAAGAGCTCAATCAACGGAAATATCGAAGTATCTTCCACCCGTTTAGCTTTAATTCCTGTGAACGGTAAGGACAGGCTGTGCTACGAGTTCTTCGGTGAAATGGGCGGCGTTGAGTACTACGTCTACGTCGACGCACAGACAGGCGAAGAGTTGGAAGTTAGGACTGTTATCAACACCAAGCAGGGCAAAGTTATAAAATAAGTTTTAGCTAATGCTCTGAAGAAACGCATAGCAAATACGGAAAGAGAATTAAAATAGCCACGGCGACAAAAGTCGCCGTGGCATTATCTTTACCTAAAGAATAAAGAATAAATAATAAATAACAAATGCGGTAAATAGTATTCAGCCGTCATTGCAAACTCCTGTTCCCCGTCATTGCGCCCCGTTGCTTGCAACGGCACGGAGCGAAGCGGAAGTAACGAAGCTGAAAGCGCAGTGCGGCAATCCCAGACTCTTAAGCGACAACCGTTCTAAATTAAGCGCATCTCCCACTAACTTTTCAACAATTAACTTATGCACAATGTCGACAAAGGTGTTCATAACTTTTTGCGTTATTTTGTAAAATAATGCGTATAAAACAAAACAAACGACCCACGTCGGGGTCGTTTGTTGATAACTTAAAAAATAAGTGTGACTTAAAATTACTGTTTATCGATAATATCCAAAATTTCGGAAATTCTATCTAAATCGTCACGGGAATAGTAGTCGATATAAATTCTGCCCTTCTGGTCGTTGCCGATAAGGCTGACCTTCGTGCGGAAGGCAAATCTCATTCTCTCGACTAAATTCTTCAGCTCTACCGAAGCGAGTGCACGCTTCTTCTTCTTTTTCTCTTCCAAAAGTTCGGGCGAGATGTTGTACGAACGAACCTTCTTCTCAAGCTCCCTTACCGACATACCGCTTTTAACTGCGTCGGAAGCAAACTGAATTTGGTCGTCCGAAGCCAAAGGGACTAACGTTCTTGCATGCCCTGCCGAAAGCTTGCCTTCTGCGACGAGCTGCATAACTTCAGGCGTGAGCGATAAAAGCCTTAAGGTGTTGGCTATTGCAGGTCTGGATTTTCCGATACGCTCTGCCAATTCGTCCTGCGTGAGCTTGTACTCCACCATCAGCTGTTTCATTGCGGCAGCCGCTTCAATGGGGTTCAAGTCCTCCCTTTGCAGATTCTCGATTAAGGAAATCTCTTTAATCTCCCTTTCGGAATAATTTCTGATGACTACGGGTATAGTCTTAAGCCCTGCAATCTTGGAAGCCCTGTAACGCCTTTCACCGGCGATAATCATATACTTGCCCTGCTTGTCGGCATTTACGACGATGGGCATAATCACGCCGTGTTTTTTAATTGAATCGGCAAGCTCCTTTAAAGCCTGCTCGTCAAAGTTCTTTCTGGGCTGGTTGGGGTTTGCATAAATCTGCGCAAGCGGCATCTCTTCTGCATTCTGACGTTCTTCTTCGGTGTAAGTAAAGACTTCTTTACCGTTATAAACCTGCCCGAAAGCATTGCCTGTATCTTCCATTAGCGATTCGAATGAACGCCCTAATCCTCTATCTTCCTTCTTTGCCATAATCTATTTCTCCTTATGCACTCCGATAAACTTCCATTACTTTTGTTTGGACAAGAACTCTTCCGTCAACGCCTTATACGCCCTTGCACCAACGCATTTGGGGTCGTATAACAGAATGGGTTTACCGTGGCTGGGTGCCTCTGAAAGGCGGACGTTACGGGGAATAATAATTTCGTATAAAAGCTTTTTGAAAAATTTCTTAATTTCAGCCGCAATCTGACGGGAGATAACCGCTCTGCCGTCGTACATCGTTATGACCACGCCTTCGATATGTAAGTTGGGGTTCAAGTGATTTTTGACGAGCGAGATGGTATTCATCAGCTGGCTTACGCCTTCCATAGCGTAATACTCCGACTGCAGGGGAATTATAACCGAATGGGAAGCAACCCAGGCGTTGATGGTTAAAAGCCCGAGCGACGGCGGACAATCTATAAATATGTAGTCGTACCTGTCCTGCACGTCCTTTAAAGCGTTTTTAAGAATTTGCTCTCGGTTGCGTTTGTAGACAAGGTCCACTTCCGCCCCCGTCAAATCGACGTTTGCAGGCAGGATATCCAAAAGGGGAACTTCGGTGGGTAAAATGTTTTGCGCAATAGATTCTTCTTCAATGAGTACGCCGTATACCGATTTTTTAAGTGCGCTCTTTGAGAACCCCAGACCCGTCGTGGCGTTGCCCTGACTGTCAAGGTCGATGAGAAGAACTTTCTTTCCAAGGTCTGCGCAGTACGCCGCCATATTGACGACGGTCGTAGTCTTGCCTACGCCCCCCTTCTTGTTCGTGAATGAAATTACTTTTGCCATATCTATACTCTCTGCTTTTTTCTGCCCGTTTTTATACAGGGCTGCAAATGTTTCCCGTGAAACATAAGCGGGTTTTTAAGCCGTAAAAAAATAAATAAGAAGACGGTTTAAAGCTTTTGCCTATTTAAAACCTTTCGGTAATAAATAGGCAACGTGCTTTATTAAACCGAATTGATTTTTAATCAGTTTTCGTACCTTTTAAAGGGGTTTTCGTTCGTCTTATCATGGTTATCCATATACTCTAATACTTCGGTGTAAGATTTGCCTTCAAGCAACATATCTACTTCATCGGAGTAGATGGTCTCTCTCTCGATAAGCACCCTTGCCATATTGTCAAGGATAGAACGGTTGTCAGACAAGAGCTTTCTTGCCCTTTCGTGCTGGGTTGCGACTATCTCCCTTACTTCGCTGTCGATGAGCTGTGCAGTCTCTTCGCTGTAGGTGTTATGGGTTGCCATATCCCTGCCGATGAACATAGGCTGGGAATCGTCGCTGTAGCTTATAAGACCCAACTTTTCGCTCATACCGAGCTCGGTCACCATAAGTCGTGCAAATTTGGTTGCCTGCTTAATGTCGCCCGATGCACCCGAAGAGATATCTTTAATTACCAATTCTTCGGCAACTCTTCCGCCAAGGCACATACAGATTTCGTCAAGCATATAGTTTCTTGCGTAGTAAGAGCGGTCGTTTTCGGGTCTGGTCATAGTGAAGCCGCCTGCGTTACCCCTGGGAATAATGGTTACTTCGTGAACGGGGTCGCAGTTTTCACACAGTTTTGCAAGTATACAGTGACCTGATTCGTGGTATGCGGTAAGGCGTTTATCCGATTCGGTAACGACCTTGCTCTTCTTTGCAGGACCCATAGTCACCTTATCGATACTCTCAAACAGCTCTGCGTTTGTTATAAATTCCTTATCGGCACGGGCTGCAAGTATAGCCGCTTCGTTCAAGACGTTTGCAAGGTCTGCACCGGAGAAGCCTGCCGTAAGCCTTGCAACGGTCTTAAAGTTGACGTCGGGAGCAATGGGTTTATTGCGTGCGTGTACCTTTAATATCTGCTCTCTGCCCTTTACGTCGGGGAGATTGACGTAGACCTGTCTGTCAAATCTGCCGGGTCTTGTCAAAGCAGGGTCAAGTATATCCGAACGGTTGGTTGCGGCTATTACAACGACGCCGTCGTTGCCTTCGAAGCCGTCCATCTGAACGAGGATCTGGTTAAGGGTCTGCTCTCTTTCGTCGTTGCCGCCGCCAAGGCCTGCACCTCTATGCCTGCCCACTGCGTCTATTTCGTCGATGAAGATTATGCAGGGTTGATTTTTCTTTGCAACTTCGAACAAATCTCTAACTCTCGAAGCACCTACGCCGACGTACATTTCAACGAAGTCGGAACCCGATACCGAGAAGAAGGGAACGCCGGCTTCACCGGCTACTGCCTTTGCAAACAGCGTTTTACCCGTACCGGGAGGGCCGATTAAAAGCACGCCTTTAGGAATTCTTGCGCCCAAGTCGGAGAACTTTTTTGGATATTTTAAAAATTCTACGACTTCAGCAAGCTCCACCTTCTCTTCTTCGGCACCTGCAACGTCGGTAAAGCGCACCTTAATGTTGGTTGAAACACGGGCTTTAGTCTTCGCAAAGCTCATTCCCGCCTTTCCGCCGCCATTCATTGCCGAACGCATAATAAAGAAGAATACTACGCAAACGAGTACGAGACCGCCGATTGAGAATACAGACGACCAGATGCTGCCTGCGTTAGGGTCGGCAAATTCGGTGGTTACGCCCAAATCCTGCCACTCTAAAAGGAGGTCGCCTTTCTGGGGCACACCGTAGAACGAAGGGCTGTAGCAGTAGTAGGCATTGATAAGCTTGCCGTCTTCCCTTAATATTGCGCCAGTGCATTTATAGGTTCCGAAGCTTATTGTCTTGATAACGGGAACCGTAACCCACTTGTCGCTTCCGTCAGTCGCCGTCTCCTTCTTCTGAAGCAAGCCCTTTTTGGTGAAGCGGTAGCCGTCAACTACTTCCTGCGTTCCGCTGCCGTTGTCTTTGGTTACGAAATAGTAATCGGTTCCGCCGATAGCGTCGTTTTCGGTTCCTGCATCGCCTTGCTTGTATTCGTTATTCTCCACATACTCACGGAAAGTATCAAAGTAAATCTTACTTCCTGTGTTGCGCAGCGAGAAATAGAGTACAAGTCCGGTAGCAACCGCAAACAAAACAACTATGACGATGATTAGAGTTCTGTTTTTCTTGTTCAATTTATACCTCGTTTCGTGCAGAAAAATCTACACAGTTATTTTTATTTTTAACCGCCCAAAAGCGAATAAATCAAAATTAATTACGACCGATAATAATATTTGAAACGCCTGTTAAAACGCCTGTCGTGTTGCGCCTTATAAATAATATATTTTTACTTCGATATATTATTATTTCGTCTATGTGAGTCATTTTATCATATAATTGCGCTCATTTCAAGTGTTTAATTGTAGAATTTTAAGCTTTCACCGTCTTTTTGTTAATTTTTCACCTGTTTTTCCAATTAGTCAGAGAGTTTCTTTGTGCTTAAATAAATGGTAATAATAACAAATCTGTTATTAAATACGACTTGCGCTACTGTCGTTCAGACGGCTTAAATATGTTTCACATGAAACATCCAGCCAAATTTTTTGGCTTTAAATTTGTTTCACGTGAAACACATACCGCTAAATATTCGCTAAGTCTATCCACAAATTGTTGATAACTTTGCAAATTGTTGATAACTTGACTTAAAGTTATCAACATAACAAACGGCGTACTTTGCGCCAAAATTTTTTTGGCGCAACCTGTTTTGTTAAAGCGCAAAGCCATAAAAAATATTCAAAATGTTTAAAAAAGTGTTAAAAAGTTGTTTTTAATTGAGCAATTTATATCAGTATGGGCAATTTGAGCATAATAATAAATTATATCGCTCTCTCAAAATAAGGCGGTTTGTCGGGAATAATTAAGGGCGGCATTGTCAATAACATTTTAGAATATTTTAAAGATAGTGTTTAACGTTTCGTATAAAAAACGGTTAAGCGTCTCTCCCACCGCCCTTTCATAATATATATAAATAAGTAGTCGGCGGGGCAATTAAGGAACTTTTGATATGGAGTACTCATTCAATTTATATAACTCGCTTGCGAGCGGCGGTGTTTTTACCGTACTCAAGAAGATGGCGCCTTCGCAAGACAGAATTCCTGTAATAGTCTGCGTCGGCAGCGACCTTTCCGTCGGGGATTCGTTAGGGCCCGTTACAGGCACTAAACTTTCAGAAAAGCTTAAGGGCGCAAACGTCTACGTCTACGGCACGCTCGCCAAGCCTATCACCGCACATGAAGTCAAGTATATGACTTCCTTTATTCAAAACACGCACCCGAACAGCCCCGTTATTGCGATTGATGCGGCTGTCGGGGTTGCCGGCGACATCGGGCTAATTAAGCTATGCAACCGTCCGTTAGCACCGGGCAGCGGCGCAAACAAGCGATTAAATAAAGTCGGCGATGTCTCTATATTGGGGATTGTTGCTGAGAAGTCTCTTTTCAATTATTCGCTCTTTTCCGCCACAAGGCTGAACGTTATCTATAAAATGGCGGAAGTTATCGCAGAAGGTGTATCGAACTACGTCTTCGACTGTATTCAGGCAGTTGCGCTTAAAGAAAGGCTGGCGCATACCGAAAAGTTAGCTGAGTAATTTCAATCGTTTTTTAAGTTTCAACATAAAATTTATTTGTATAATAACGAGAGAAATGCGTACTCACACGATTTAACGCTGTGGAATATACTATATATTGGGTGTGATTTAAAGCGGTAACACAAGGCAAAAAAATTTTTAAAAATTTAGAAAAAATACATTAAAAATTGCTTGCGTTTTAAAAACAGATTTGTTATAGTATTTAAGCGTTCGGGAGCTTAGCTCAGTTGGGAGAGCAACTGCCCTACAAGCAGTGGGTCACAGGTTCGAGCCCTGTAGCTCCCACCAGAACAGTGCGGAAGTTAATTTTATGCGGGAATGGCTCAGTGGTAGAGCGTCACCTTGCCAAGGTGAATGTCGCGGGTTCGAATCTCGTTTCCCGCTCCAATAAAACTTTCCGCACTGTTTTTTTATGGCGCTATAGCCAAGTGGTAAGGCATGGGTCTGCAAAACCCTGATCCCCAGTTCAAATCTGGGTGGCGCCTCCAAAGAATAACCACCCGTCGGGGTGGTTATTTAATTTAAACGCCACCCATTATCGCCGAAATGACGTGACGTGATTGATTTTTGGCAAGCAAAAATAGCAATCACTATTCCGTCGCTAAAGCTCCTTACAAATCTGGGTGGCGCCTCCACGTCGAAACTCGACGGTTTTTGCAACAAGACAGCTTATTAGCTGTCTTGTTTGCTTTTACGTCGGTTTCTCCTTTTCCCACAAATCTTTTGTAGACAAAATCTTTGCGGGAGCCCTGCCAAATTGTTACTTTTAACGCTTCATCATTCGCTGAAAAATTTATAGTAAAGAAATTGATTTATTTATAAAATGTAGTATAATATTTTTAAGTTGTTTAACCTGGAGTTGACAATCGGTAGGTAGGTAATAACCTTGAAATAAAAACTACTTAAAATATTTATTTCATTTATAATTTGTGTTATGTTAGTGTTTGCTGTAGCAGGGTGTTCAACGCCCGAAAATAACAGTGTTTCTCTTGAAAACCAGCTCATAGACGTTGAAGGCGTGGAAAATGCCCGTCAGCTTGGCGGCTACGTCGCCGCCGACGGGAGAAAAGTCAAAGACGGGTTGCTGTTAAGAACGGGCGGAATTTCAAACATTTCGGACGAGACTGCCCAAAAGCTCTCTTCGGACTTCAACGTTAAATACGTCATAGATTTGCGTATGGATTTCGAGAGAAGTAAGTCCCCCGACAAGGAAATCGCAGGCGCTGTAAATTACGGTATAAGCGTCTACAATACCGACATGACCGACCCTGACGTCGTGGAGCTTATGAAGAAGATTCAGGCTGCCGCAGGCGATGACATTCAGCAGGGGATATTATGTTCTCAAGCGGGAACCTATAAAACCCAATACAGCAAGATATTGTTTAGCGAGCAGGGGCAGAAGGGGTTTACGCAGTTCTTTGAAATACTTTTAGAGAACAAGGGCGAAGGCGCAATTTTATGGCACTGCACCTACGGCAAGGACAGAACGGGCGTTGCAGGTGCGTTGATTTTATACGCTCTCGGCGTGGACGAAGATACTATTATGCAGGATTTCCTTCTGACAAACGAAGCCCATGCAGATAAAATCAAGAACATCGAAGCCGAGCTTATCGCAAGGGGGTGTGAGCAGTCCGTTGTAAAAGACGCACTCTCTATGGGCGGCGTAGACGGCGATTATTTCAAATCCGCCTTTGACGAAGTCAAGCAGGAATACGGCTCTGTCGTATCCTATATAAAGACCAAACTCGGCGTTTCTGATGAAGAGATAGAACAGCTTAAGAATTTTTACCTTGAATAAGACGGTTCAAGCTATTGATTTTTTTAAAAAGTTAGCCGTATAATAATCGTAAGGAAAAAAATTATGAAAGATATTGCAAAAAAGACGGATTTTAAAATTTTAATCTATTTGGAATTTGCTATAGGCATTTTGTGTTATTTAATCGTTGCAACGGTCACGGGGCTTCTTATCTACTACGCCGTAACGGGCGGTTTTGCTAACGTGGATTTGATTGTAACCATAATAGTACTCGTCGTATTCTATTTATTCTTCCTGTTCGGCGGTTGGTGGCTTGTCGCCCGCTTCGCACTGTACAGAAAGTTGCCCGAAAGGCTTATATGGGCGGACGAAGAGTATCTGTATTTCTTCTCCAAAAAGGAGCATAAGGTCGCTTTAAAGGACGTTCAGTTCGTCTTTGCCGCACCCGAAACGCTGTTCGTCCACATCTTCGGCGGCGGCTACGGCATCGTCAGAATTACGGTTAACGGCAAGACATATAAGGTCTACTTCGTCGACGGCGCAAACGCTGTGCCTGACGAGATTGTCGCCTTAACGGGCGCCACCGTTGCGGAAATTTAATCGCTTTCAAAGTTAAAAAATTAAGCTCCCCGAAAGTTCTTTTCGGGGAGCTGTTTTTACGATTGGTGCCCACATATGTGCCGTCAAACGGTGGCGAAGAGCGTTTTATCTACCGTTTCGAAGTCGGCTTTTACTTGGTCGGCGTCTATAAATAATTCCGCCTTAACAGAGTCGATAAGCTCTTTAGTGCTATAGGGGCTCATACACAGGAAGGGGAGCCTGCGAAGTGCAGCTATCCAGACCAAAAGGCGGTTGAAGGCAGGCTTAACGTCATCTGACATCTCACCGAAGTAGTAGTTGCAGAATTTATCCCAAACCTTCATAGCTCTCTCTTTAGGCATACCGATAACCCTGTCTGAAAATACTGCGTGGGAGCAGTACACGCAGGCAAGCTCAACCATAGGGTGACCCTGGCTTATATCGCCCATATCTATCATCTCAAGCTCTCCGTCACGCACAAGCACGTTCTTTTCATGGTAGTCGCCGTGAATAAGCGTGTTGCGGGTGGGGATTATATCAATTAATGAGTCGTAGCGGTCTATCTCTTCCTTACTCATCCACTTGCCCATAGGCGCCATAGAGCTCCTGAATATTTCCGAAGCGGGTTGAAGGGTGCCTGCAGGTTGAGAGATTGAGTGAATTTCCCTTGCAAGGGAAGCGTACTTTTTAATGTAAAAATCTTCGTTGTCGGGGTTGTTGATAATTAACGACGCAAGGTTGTCTGCATCCATTAACTCGTACATAACCCCGTAGCAATCGCCAACTTTAACTACGTCAAAGGAGATGGCGGTGGGCAGACCGCACTTGAACGCCTTTTGGGAGCATTCCCTTTCTCTCTCTATGTACTCCATGGTAATTTCGGGGCGGTAGACCTTGATGATGGTTTCGTTGTCATAGCGGTATATCTTGCCTACGCCGCCCTGACCGATGAGCTTACAGCCTTCAATGGAGAACTGGCGGAGCCTTCTGGAAACGTTAATGATATCGGTAAAGCCCGTCATCTCGAAGATTTCGTAAACGTCGTTGTTTACGTTCACGATTTCGCTGTCTGCTTTCGCCTTTTTAACCTTTAAAACGACTCTCAAGCCGGCGGAAGAGATGTACTCTAAATTCTCTGCGTCCAAAACCACCTTATCGCAGGGGTTTGAATTGATTAAATTAAAAACTTCGCTCTCTAATGCGGGGGCGGAAGCGGAGTCAACTCTGCCTTCAATCTTAATAGTTAAGGCGTTTTCGTTGACCATTCCCGTAACATTTAAACTCATAAATATCTCCTTAAATTAAACGATATTAAAGTTATAAACCTATATATCCTGTATGCCCATATAATAGCACGTTTTCAGCGATTTGTAAAACACCTTGCGGCGTAAGTTGCATATAATTAAATATTGTTATTATCTTTAAAATATGTGTACTTAAACGAAATAACGTGTTATAATGGTAACGGCTGGTTAGCCAATCAATAAAGGTGCAGGACGAGATTATGACAATTACTAAAAATTACGAAGGCGGCAAGCTTACGATAGAGCTGTCCGGCAGGCTGGACACCAACACTTCTCCCGCTCTCGAAGGAGAGCTCTCATCTTTGAGTGAAGTTAATGAGTTAACGCTCGACTTCAAGGGGATAGATTATATCTCTTCCGCAGGGTTGAGAGTGCTGCTTCAGGCGCAGAAAATTATGAATAAGTCGGGCAGTATGCGCCTTATAAACGTAAATAGCGGAGTAATGGAGATATTTGAGATTACGGGCTTTGCCGACATCTTGACCGTGGAATGATGTATGGTTATTAAAAAAAAGAGAAAATTCACCAGATCATTGATACGCCCTATTTTTAACGCATTAATAGGGCTTATTATGCTCTTGTCTTTTGCAATCGGGACGGTTGGATATTTTGAGTTTTCGACTGCAATCAAAGAGCAGTATGCCGAGATGGCTAACGGTATTGCACAATACGTTGCTCTTGAAATTGACGCTTCAAAGCTTGACGGATATTTAGAGAGCAAAACGGTTGACGAGCAATACTCCACCGTTTGCGACCAGCTTCAACATACCGCCGACGCTGAAGATTGTAAGGTTATCTACGTTGCAAAAGTACATACCGACACAAAGGAGAGGGAATACGTATTTAACGTTGTAAGCAAGACGAGCGGTTACACCCCCTACGCTATCGGGTATAGGGATAGTGCAAGCGAGGGAGTTTTAAACGCATATAACTCTATTTTAAACGGTGAGTCGGAAATTCAAAACCTTATGTACTCTAAACAGGGTTACACCACCAGCGTTTACCCCGTTAAAGACAGCGGCGGAAGCGTAGTTGCAATCGTCGGTGTGGTCAAGGATATGACCCTTTTAAACAACGCCAAGAGCCAATATATATTGCAGATATTGCTGATTGAAGCGGCAATCGCCATTGTCAGCGGAGTTATATGGGTTATATATATGAGGCATCGTATTGTTAAACCCATAAGACAGTTAAGTGAAGCTACGCTGAATATGGTTGAACACCTTGAGGACGGGACGTCACCCAAAATAATCGTAAAGAAAGACGATGAAATAAAGGATCTTGCGGATTGTTTTTCTGAAATGTACGGTGAGATCGGCGAATATATTTCAGAGCTTAAGACCATAACTGCAGAGAAGGAGCGAATCGGGGCAGAGCTTGACGTGGCGGCAAAGATACAATCTTCAATATTGCCATGCGTTTTCCCCCCTTACCCCAACCGCAAGGAGTTTGAAATATTTGCGTCTATGAACGCCGCAAAGGAAGTGGGCGGAGATTTCTACGACTTCTATATGTTGGGCAAGGAGCATCTTGCTTTAACAGTTGCCGACGTTTCGGGCAAGGGTATTCCTGCGGCAATGTTTATGATGAGGGCAAAGACTTTAATAAAGAGCTTTGTGGAGAGCGGTTATACCGTTGACGAAGCCTTTGTACGCACTAACGAAAGCCTGTGCGATAATAATACGGCAAGTATGTTTGTAACCGCCTGGTTCGGCGTTTTAAATCTGACTAATGGCGAACTCGCATTCGTCAATGCAGGGCATAATCCGCCCCTTTTAAAGCGTGCCGACGGACAGTTTGAATACTTAAGGGTTAAGCCCAACTTCGTGCTTGCCGGTATGGAAGGGGCAAGGTATCGCCGAAACACTTTAACTTTAAACCCCGGCGACAGCTTATTTATCTACACCGACGGCGTAACCGAAGCTATGACGAGAGACGGCTGTCTTTACGGCGAAGAGAGATTAAAACAGACGCTCAACTTAAACAGTGAAAAAAGTTGCGAAGAGTTGTGCAAGGCAACGCTTGAGTCCATAATATCCTACGCCGACGGCGCACCGCAATCGGACGATATAACAATGTTGTCGTTGAAATTTAATTACCGCAAAAATGGAGAGTGGATTGAGATGAATCCCGACCGTTCCTCAATAGAAACAGCCCACGCTAATGCTGAAAAATTCGTCGGGGAGAATAATATTCCCCCTTCGGTTGCCAATAAGCTGTATATCGCCATAGACGAGATTTACTCGAATATCGTCTACTATAGCGGTGCAAGCAAGGCAGAGATGCAAATAGGTTTAAGCGACGGAAAGGTTACGCTTATCTTTAAAGATAACGGCAAGCCCTTCAACCCTTTAAACGCCCCCGAACCCGATATAACCAAGTCGTCGGACGAGAGAGAAATAGGCGGTTTAGGGATATTTATGGTTAAAAAGACCTGCTTAACGTTGGACTATTGCTACGAAAACGGCAACAACGTCGTAACCGTTGTGTATAAAATCTGATGATTTATCGGCAAATATGACGGGGTCTTTTCAGGCTCCCGTCTATGCCGATTAAAAATTATTACAAAAATGCTTGACTAAACATTGCCGATTTACTATAATAATTAAGCTTAATTAAGGACAGACAGGGACTTTTTTAAGAATTAAACTTAATAATACGCCGCTGTGGTGGAATAGGCAGACGCTCGTCACGGCAAACTCCGCTTAAAACAATTTACCTTACGGCAAATTGCAAGTTTGCTCCGTTGCCGCTCCTTTTCCCACAAAATCTTTGCCTGAAGCAAATCTTTTGCGGGAGCCCTGTAAGGGTTAAGTCCCTTGCTTATTTTACCCAAGCGGAAACGTTTATAAAACACAAAACTTAATAGTACGCCGCTGTGGTGGAATAGGCAGACGCTCGTCACGGCAAACTCCGCTTAAAACAATTTACCTTACGGCAAATTGCAAGTTTGCTCCGTTGCCGCTCCTTTTCCCACAAAATCTTTGCCTGAAGCAAATCTTTTGCGGGAGCCCTGTAAGGGTTAAGTCCCTTGCTTATTTTGCCAAAGCGGAAACGTTTATAAAACACAAAACTTAATAGCACGCCGCTGTGGTGGAATAGGCAGACGCAAGGGACTTAAAGTTTGAGCATCGGAAGGGGAAACCGTCCGTATGAATTGTGTCAAATTCGGTGGAACTCCCATTCGGGACAATACCGAGCGAAGCCCGTTTTCGGGAACGTGTAGAGACTTTACGGCACATACCTAACGCCTTTTTGGAAATGGTAAAGATAAAGTCCGGACTACAACGTCAATAAAGACGGCTATGGTAACATAGAGTAGTATGAAAATCCCTCGGGGGAGACTCCGTATCGGTTCAAGTCCGATCAGCGGCACCATGTTATGGTGACAAAAAAGCTGTCACTGAATAAAACGACCGATTTTATACAAATCTGGTCGTTTTATTCATTTTATTATGAATATTCAAAAAGATTATGAATAATTATTCAAACAAAAAGTTGGGCAAAAAGGTTAAGAATTTGAGCTGTCATTTTGGGGTTTTTGGCATTCTATTGGACTTGAACCGATACAGGCAATTTTTGGTGAAATTTTTTTATCAATTTATCACTATCTATATGATTGATTTTAAATGCAATTATTGATATAATAAATATGCTCCACTTTACTGCGGAACGGCAATTCAAATAAGGAGGTAACGACTATGAAATATGTATGCGACGTGTGCGGTTACGTCTACGACGAAGAGACGGGCGATCCCGACAACGGAATTGCTCCCGGCACAAAGTGGGAAGATTTGCCCGAAGACTTTGCGTGTCCCTTGTGCGCAGTAGGTAAAGACCAATTCAGCAAGGCTGAATAAAAAATAAAGCGTTAAGTTTCATAACGAGCTTAACGCTTTTATTTTTAGGTATCTAACAATATGTACTATTTTTCAAAGGGTTAAAAAGGACGGGGGTACTGCTCTTCCTATAGGGTAATAATGGAAAAATTATTAAACCCGACCTTTGATAATTTGAGTTTTCTTTTTCTTACGCATACAACTTGAATCAAATAAACTATTGTGATATAATAAACTCAACGATAAATAAGAATCTGTGAGAAAACGAAATGCAGGTCATTGAGTACGGAAAAGAGAATAGAGAGGTTGTTGTTCTATTACATGGTGGCGGATTATCATGGTGGAACTATAGAGAAGTAGCGGAGCTATTACAGCAAAATTATCATATAATAATCCCTATTCTTGACGGTCATTCGGCAAGCGATAAAGCGTTTACAAGTATTGAAGATAATGCATCGGAAATAATAAAATATATTGACGAAAATTATAATGGATCGGTAGCGCTTATTGGAGGGTTATCGCTTGGTGGACAAATATTAGTTGAAATTCTTTCACAGCGAAATAACATATGTAAAGCAGCCATCATAGAAAGTGCATTAGTAGTCCCTATGAAACTGACTCATTGTTTAGTAAAACCGATGATGGAAATAAGTTATGGGCTGATAAGGCGAGAATGGTTTGCGAGATTGCAATTCAAATCATTAAGAATAAAAAAAGAATTATTTGATGAGTATTACAGAGATACTTGTGGCATAACAAAGGAAAACATGATTTCCTTTTTAAAGGCAAACTCTTTGTACAATGTTAAAGAGAGTATAGTTAATACGTTAGCAAAGGTTTTCGTGTGTGTGGGACAAAAGGAGCAGCCTAAAATGATTCGTTCAGCACACAAATTGCATAAAATGATTCCTAATAGCATTTTAGAAATCAAAAATAAAATGTATCATGGGCAATATTCAATAAACCATGCAAAGGATTATGCAGATAAAGTTATTAGTCTGTTAGAAAACATTTAGAACGACAAGCTCCAATTTTTTAAGCTGTTTTTGTGGAAAATGTTTAAAAGCATAAGCACACTATTGGTTCAAAAATAAAATAAAGAAAAGGGCGTAAATTGAAAGTTTCAATTTACGCCCTTTACGATATATTTATTTAATGTAAATAAGAAAGACTATCAAAGCCAATTATTAACGCTCAAATCATTCGGCAAGGAGCTCCTTAGCCAATAATGATATTTTCTCTTCACTCTTCTCGTCAAGTGCGGAAAGAATGGTAACGTTGTTTTCCGCATATGTAATGTTTCTGCAATTAGCAAAGAAGTTTTTCATTACCTTTGCGGCATTCGGCGCCCAAGAGCCGTTTTCGATGAAAGCAATCGTTCTGTTTTGATAATTCCTGTCTACAAGATGCTCGATAAACTGTTTCATCTTGGGGAACACGTCGTTATTGTAGGTGGTTGATGCCAATACCAACTTACCGTAGCGGAAAGCGTCCTCGATGCTTTCGTGCAAGTCCTCTCGGATTAAATCGATAAGCACAACCTTCTTACATCCGCCGTCCTTTAAGTATTTCGCCAAAAGCTCAGCCGCCTTTTCAGTATTGCCGTAAACCGAAGTGTATGCAATAACAACTCCTTCCGATTCAACCTGATAACCTGACCATATATTGTATGCAGTCAAATAGGGGGTAACGTCGCCGTCAAGTACGGGACCGTGAAGTGAACAGATTATATCTATATCAAGAGCTGATACCTTTTTCAATACGTTTTGAACCTGAATACCGTATTTTCCGACAATTCCGAAGTAATATCTTCTTGCCTCGCAAGCCCAGCCTTCGTGGTCAACTACGTCGTTTGCGCCGAACTTACCGAAAGCATCGGCAGAGAATAAAACCTTATCGCAATCGTCGTAAGTCATAATCACCTCCGGCCAATGTACCATTGGTGCAGAGATAAAATGAAGGGTGTGGTTACCAAGAGACAGGGTGTCGCCTTCCTTAACGATAATGCAATTTGCGCAACCCTCTTTGTAGAAGTTTGTCATCATCTTAAACGCCTTATCTGATGAGACAACCGTTGTTTCGGGGTGTGCTTGCAAAAAGCTGAATATGCTTGAAGAGTGGTCGGGTTCCATATGCTGAATAACGAGGTAATCGACAGGTCTGCTACAGACAACCTTACTTACATTGTCAAGCCATTCATTGCTGAAACGGTGTTCAACGCTATCTATTACCGCAATCTTGTCATCAAGAATAACGTAGGAGTTGTATGCCATTCCCAAAGGCACGTCAAACTGTCCCTCAAACAAATCTATTTCGTGGTCGTTTACACCAACGTATTTTATATCCTCAGTAATATACATAGATAAACTCCTTTTTTCTTTAGTGGATAGTCCGGCGGTGCTGATTAGCAACAAGACCGCCTGCATACATCTATTTCCAATTATTTAAAATTATAGCACTTCTATACAAATTAGAAAAGCATATTTATCTATAAATCAATATCTTTTCCTTATAAAAGAAAACCCACCAGCTCAGCTGATGGGAAAACTTTTTATTCAGTTTTATTTACAGTGATGCGCCGAAGTCGCTTACTACTATCTGACCGTTAAGAGCCTTGCTCTCGTCGGATGCAAAGAAGGCGATTATGTTGGCAACGTCTTCTGCCATACAGGGTTTAATTTTAAGGTCTGCGTGTTTGCTCATTGCACCCATCATACGCATATCAAGCTCTTCGGGCTTCATATTCATAGTCATAGGGGTAACGATTGTTCCGGGGCAGACTGCATTACAACGGATATAGTTGGTTGCGTTTAAAAGTGCCGTGTGCTTGGTAATACCGATTATCGCCGCCTTTGAAGAAACGTAAGCAGCACCGCCGCCACCGTTTACACCTGCAACCGACGCTACGTTTACGATAGACGCACCACTCTTCATTACTGCAAGGCAGGCACGAATCATCTGCATAGTACCGACCTGATTTATAGCGATAATCTTCTGTATCTCATTGTCGTCGAATTTATCAACGGGAGCAAGACCTGTATCTACAACACCGGCGTTGTTTACGAGAATATCTACCGAACCGAACTTTTCAACGGCAGCGGCAACTAATGCCTTGCAGTCGTCGTCTTTGGAAATATCTGCTGAAACGGCTAAAACCTTACCGCCTGCAGAAGTAATCTTTTGCGCTACTTCTTCCAAAGCAGTTTTGCGCCTTGCGCTGATAACAACGTTAGCGCCTTCTGCCGCAAAAAGGCAAGCGGTTGCAGCACCTACACCCGAATTACCGCCCGTGATTATGGCAGTTTTACCTTGAAGTCTATTCATAATTTTCTCCTATAAAAACATTTTATAAGTATATTATATCACAAAACTCATTATTGTGCAATATCACTTTGTAATATTGCTCAACTAAAATTTATGATTTATTATTGACATATGCCAGAAACTATTGTATAATGATACCGAGGTGAAGATATGGCAAGACCGATAAAGGAGAGAAGAGTTTGTAACTTTCCCAAAGTGAGCAGGTTTGTTCCTGATGGAGATAACGAAGTACAGACAATCATATTGACGGTTGACGAATATGAAACTATCCGTTTAATAGATAAAGAGGAACTATCTCAGGAAGAGTGCGCCGTCCAACTTGGAGTAAGCAGAGCGACGGTGCAGAACATTTACGACATTGCAAGAAAGAAGATTGCAACGGCGTTAGTTGCAGGCTGTCTGATTAAAATCGAGGGCGGCAATTACTGCCTTTGCAACGGGAATACTAATTATTGTTATAAAAAGAACTGTGTAAAAAGGAAAAATCAAGGTAATTTAAAATTGGAAAAAGGAGACGCTATTATGAGAATTGCAGTAACTTATGAAAATGGGGAAATCTTTCAGCATTTTGGACACACGCAGAATTTTAAGGTATACGAGATTGAGCACGGAAAAATCACTAAAACGGAGATAATCGATACTAACGGTACAGGGCACGGAGCTTTGGCAAGTTTGCTTGCTGATTTAAAGGTTGAAGTAGTTTTATGCGGAGGAATAGGTGGCGGTGCGCAAGCGGCATTAAATCAGGCAGGAATAAAACTATACGGCGGAGTTAGCGGTAATGCGGACGAGGCGGTAGAGGCATTTATATCGGGAAAGCTCGAATATAACTCTGACGTGCATTGCGAACATCATCACCATCACCACGGAGAGGGACATCACCACGGAGACCACGGCGAGAAACATTGCCACGGAAAACACGGTGAAAAACATTTCCACGACGGAGACGACAGCGAAGAACATTCCCACGGAGAACACGACAAAAAACGTTCCTGTGCAGAATGTAGTATTGTACAGTCCTGCAAAGGACAAGGTTGGTGCCGTGGCAAGAAGGGAAATAAGTAATGTAATTTTGTCACGGAAGGCAAAGCTGAATACGCTATAATTTAGTAAAATGAGGCGTAGAATGAAAGAATATATCTGTACGGTGTGCGGCTACGTCCATAAAACCTAGGGTGAACTGCCTGAAGATTTTGTCTGTCCGCTCTTCGGCGCAGGCAGAGATGACTTTAAACTAAAGGAAGAAAATAAAACGCAAGCCGTTATAGAAAAGCCGCACACGGAAAAGGAGCTTTCCGCAATGGAGATGAGCATAATCTGCTCTAACCTTGCCCGTGGGTGTGAGAAGCAATATCTCCCCAACGAGAGCGAAAACTTTAAAAAGTTAGCTTCGTTCTTCCGCTCCAAGGCACAGATAGAAGCTAATGCAAGTTATGAAAAACTGCTCAATCTTATCGAACAGGATTTATCTTCGGGGTTCCCCTACGGCAATGCGGTTGCGTCAAAGCAGCCCGACAGGGGTGCGTTGCGCTGTATGCCGTGGGCGGAAAAGGTTACAAGGATGTTGCAGTCTCTCCTTAAACGTTATAAAGCCGAAGGCGATAAAATGCTTGAAAATGCAGAGTGGACGGATATGTACGACAGAATGGCAAAAGAAGCAGACGAAGAAGGCTTCCACGATTTGGCAAAGCAATTCAGAGGCGTAGCTGCAATCGAGAAGGCACACGAAGAGAGATACCGTGCCCTTTTGAACAACGTAGAGACCAAGCAGGTATTCGAAAAGGCAGGAGTAACCATCTGGGAGTGCCGCAACTGCGGACACATCGTGGTAGGCACCGCCGCACCCGAAGTCTGCCCCGTATGCAATCATCCCCAGTCGTACTTTGAAGTAAGAAAGGAAAACTATTGATATAATTTGCTGAAGGCATTTGAAGCGGTATATCCGTTAATCAATGAATAAAAATTGCCCTGCCCGTCGCTTTTAAGCTTCGGGGCAGGGCATTAATTTTTTGCCTGAAAATTGAGCATATCGCTTTTGCCGTCGGCACACGGCGTGGCATTAACCGCAAGTTAACTGCGCTTAACAATCTTATATCCGTTATTATTTAAAAGCCAATAGGCGTCGTCTAATAGCTGGTAGTCGTATTTGATTACGTCACATTCGGCTTCATCGGCGTTATCACGCTCGGCAATCATCTTTCTGAACTCGACAAGTCCTTCAAACGTGGTTAAATTGCCGTGTCTGCGCAATGCGTAGTTCTTGCCGTTGGTATGCTTATACTTACCGTCCTTTAACACCGTTTCGCCCACTATCTGCTCTTTGGTTGCAGGGACAATGCCCTTGCTCAACATAAACGAATTCCAACGCAAATGCTCTAATACGGCGAGGTTACGTCTTTTCGACGCAGGGAAGTTTAGGGAATATTTAATAATCTTTTTGCCTTCAACCGACAGGGAATAGGTGTGGGTGTCGGGCAAATCGTCTTCGGCATAGTACGCCATATATTCGTCTTCCGTCATTGCCGTTAAAGCGTTATCTTCGACCTTGCAGTACTCCAAGCCCATTAAATTTAATTTTGATTGCAGGCTTAAACAGCAATACAGGCTGGACTCTCTCTCCAGCTGACTCTTTGAAAGATACCAACTCTTTCGTGCGGTTGTGCGGTTGCGGCAGATAGCCGCCTCGTCCAACACGGAAAGCTTTTTATGCGTAATGTCATATTCCAAATCGTATATTTCATTGCGCATCTGCGCCATTTTGTATATCTTATCGCTGATAATTCTCTCTATATTGTAGACGCATTCGCCTTCGTTGCCGATGAAAAATACGTCTTGCTCTTTTGCTATTAAGTAGTCGCTATGGGATTTAACCGCCCTGACGAAGACGACTAAATTTTCAACTCCCCATTCTCTGCGCTTTTCAACGAGCTTCTGCGCCATATCAATATTTTCCAGGTCGCTCTCGAAGGATACGATAATGTAGTTGACGTCCTTTGGGTTTTTAGTAATTATCTTGCGAATATCCGTGTAGAACTGAGGTGAGTTGATATCCATACGGTGATATTCTTCGTCCGCAGGATAGTCGGGGAAGGGCAGATAATCGTCTTCGTCTGCGTCCTTATATTCGTTTTTAAAACGGTAGTAAAGATGATTCAGATTTTTGTTATTCTCTGCGGCGTCTTTATCGAAAATATGGTAGCGAACCTTTTTAATTTCAATGCCCTTTTCGCCGTTACATATAAACTGATTATTGGCAACCGACGTTAAAAGTATCTGACGGTTGGGTTTACCGAACCCTATCATGCAGACGTTTATATCCACGTCGGGTTTAATCAACGCCGACGAATAGTCAACGTGCTTTTCATTCATAAATTTGGTCAAGGGATATCTGTCGATGAAGTCCATTGCCAGCATCTGGTACTTGTTTTTGTAGCGGATACACCCGTACGAAGCCGATACGGTGTCGCAATAGACGGCTTCGAACTTCGGGTCCCCGAAGACGTATATTCTTAAACGATTAAAGCACAGCTCCTTCTGTTCAGCCGACAAGGCGGAAATTTTCTCTATGAATACGTTACATATCCTTAAATTCTCTTCATCGTCTTGAGTGTTTATAACTATTGTATAGTCCTTATTTTTGGCTATTTGCTTAAATATTTTAGTTGTAAAAACCGAAATGTCATTCAGCGAAAGATAGGCTATTTTGCGTTTATATAACTCTAACCCGTCTCTGTAGGACACCTTGTCTACTATAGACGCATAGAAAGTTTTATTGCTCTTATAAACAGAAATATTATTTTCATTGTTGCCGAAGAGCAACAGCTTTTCCCTGCGTGTAAACGTACGGACGAGCGAATTTTTTAATTGCCATGCCTGTTGACCGATAAACGAAAAGGCGAACAGAACGGCATTTAAAATAACCAAAACGCAACAGTAGTAGACGGTGATTTTATAGAAGAGATTCGCACTCATCAAGGCTGCGACTTCATCGATTTTGAATTTCAACACGACGAAATCGATGACGTTTGTTATGCCGTTTAAAATACCGTCGATCACCGCTCCGTCGTTATAGATGTAGCCTATACTTAAAAGGGGAATAGCAATTAAAAATACGGCAATACATTTGCCACGCTTAAAGCTGCGGATAAAATCGATTCTGTCCGCCCTGTTTTTTAAGATAATGCTGATAATTACATATAATGCGGAAGCGGTTAATAACGCCAGACATATAGCGGTAATTATGTTGTAAACCGTCATTTAATCTTACTCCTAATCCCGTTTATACTTTAAGACGGCGTATTTTCTACAACCGTCGTCGCCACCTTGAAACAGCCGTTTACACAATCAAGCGTAACAATCATTCCGTCTTGCAAAACTTGCGTGGCTGTCTTTGTACCCACAAGGCAAGGGACGGCGTATTCCCTTGCAATTATTGCCGCATGGCAGGTAATGCCGCCCTCGTCGGTGATAATGCCTACCGCCTTCTCCAGTGCAACGGTTAAATCGGGCGTAGTCATCGAAGCGACTAAAATCTGCCCTTTTTTCATATTCTCCGCATCGGAGAAGGAGCGTACGACTTTGACAACGCCAGTCACTTCTCCGACGCAGGCGATTTCACCGTACACCGTCCCGTTTTGTTCAGGGGCAGGGAGAAGCCGTTTTAAAAGCGTGTATGCGTTTGCGCCGAAGTAGGTTTGGTATTGTCCGCCAAAGAACAGAATTGCTTCACCGCTCTTTCTCTTAATAAGCTCGGCGTTGTCGAGCCGCTTACCTGCAAGCAATCCGCTTATTTCTTCGGCACGATACAAAAGCAACGTCTCGTCATCGAGCCTGCAGCGTTTTGCAATCTGTGAAAGTAAATTCTTCCTTATATAATAGAAATATCTGTCGCTTATCTCCGCCGTGTGCGTGCGCAGATAGGTAAAGCGTAAAATCAGCTCTGCAAGGCGCTCTTCCGTCCCTTTAGTCTGCGCAATAATCTCTTTTGCAACAGCCCTGTCGCTGCGCCTTTTTTTAAAACTTTCGGCAACCAATCTTTTTGCGCTCTCGTCAGTTATGCCTGAAGCACGCCCTGAAAGCTCCTTTTTGTCAACGGGCAGAAGCCGTTTTCCCAAAGGGTTGTTCTTCCACTCGTATTTTTCAATATATTTACTGAAATCTCCACGCATAACGCCCTGCAGAAAGCAAGTGCGCTCACGGGAATAGTAGGATGCAGGCAACAGCGCTTTGACCGCTTCGTTAAGTTCGTTCGCTCTATCTTCGCCCACAAGGCGGATAAGGCAATCGCTTAAATAATCGTCGGGGCGCATCATCATCGGGACGTAGCTTTTAAGGTATGCGTCAATCTCCCTTTTGTAAGCGGCTGACAACTCCCTATCCGACAGGGTGGAATAATCTCTTTTTTTAACTTCCGCCGTCCTGCGTCTGGTCAGTTTAATTCCCCTTTCAATCTTATTTATAAATTGCTCGAAGAAGTCCCCCTTATCGAGCTTTGCCCAGATTGAGTTTGCGGCGCAATCGTTCTCTTCGGAGTAGAATTCCCGTCCGCAGACCAATACGCTCTCCGAAACAGGTACGGAAAAGCCGAACAATTTTTTCTGCAACTCGCCCAGCGACGCCTGCGCCTGGATTGAGTGATTGAATACGGTAAAATCACGATAGACGTATAAATTCCAATTTCTGTCGGGAATAGGGGGAATGGTATCGGAGAGCGCCGTCTGCCTGCGTAGCTGCAAAAACCACAGCTTGCCGTCGTAGCACCACTCGACATCGACCGCTCCGCCCTCTTTTTCTTCCAATAATTTTGCGGCGTTTACAAGCTCCTGCTCGTAGCCGCCGACCGTTTTACCTTTTAAATAACGCAACGTCTGCGGAACCGTTCTCCCGCTCACAAGATTATCGCAACTGCCTTTGACACGTTCAATTAAAACGTAATTACAATCCATAGGGTCGCTGGAGAATAAGACGCCCGATTCAACGGCTTCGATCTGCCGTTGAACAATGATAGCCATATCGGAGTACGTCTTTCCCATACGGCTTGAGTACGCTTTTGCACTCTTACCGGTGGCGGAAGCCGCCACTCTATAGACCGCCGCTAAAAGGTCGTCTTTATAAACGTTGAGCTCGGTGTGGTATTGCCCTGCATAACTTGCCAAAGCCCCGTCTTCCAAAACGCCGCTTGAGCGCACGGAAAATCTCTCGCCCCCCAATTTATCGGCATAGGTATTGAGTTCGTCGATAAAGCTTGCGGCAGTTAAATCAGTCCCGACTTCTATAACAAAGAAGTCGGGTACGCAAAAGCCGTAGCGGACGAGCTCAAAGAGTCCGTAGCCCTTTCCGCCGACCGATGCCCTATCGAATTTTCTCTCCGCACCGTAAGCAATCATCGTCAATTTCCAAACGAATTGGTCTCCAGCGAACAGCCGCCGCACTTGGTGCAACCTTCCTGCATCTCGGGCGAAAGTCCCTTTTTCGCAAGGATAGCGTTAACCTGACGGCTTATTCGTAAAAGCTCTTCACTGTTACAGTTTTGACGGTTACGGAAAGCACAGTTATCCATAGCCTTAAAGGGTATAATGGTGGGTATTACGCCCACTTCGGTAAGCTTTTCGCATTCCGCAACGATGTCGTCTTCGGGCTGAATACCTGCGATAAGTACGCAGGAAACCCTGCCCCTGCCGAATTCGGCAACGGCACGACGATAGCACTCGTAATAATGCTCGTAGGCGATTGAAGACTTGCCGGGGCATATCTGTTTGCGAAGAATAGGGTCGGCTATCTCCAAATTCATAATTAAGGACGAAGCCCCAGCCCTTTTTAATTGTGCAATCTTATTTATATCGCTCGGCGGAGCAAGCTCCACAGAGATAGGAGTGGGGGTAAAGGTACGAACTCCGACTATGATTTCCGTAAGATAATCTGCCATCACGTCGGGGTTTTTGTACGTTCCGCCGCCAAGATTAATGCTGTATCTGTCGGTAAGGGCAAATAACGCCTTTAACCCCTGCACGACTTCCTGCGCAGGCACTATCGTCTGCGTCGGAGTGGTTTCAATACTGCAGAACTTGCATTTAGCCCCCGGTCGGTCAAAGCAGCAGACAAGCGACGGCCAGAGCGATATGACGTGGTTGGAGTGGGGTCTTGCCAACTCGTCTATGACCGT
Source organism: Candidatus Coproplasma sp. (assembly GCA_051884135.1). Classification (GTDB taxonomy): domain Bacteria; phylum Bacillota; class Clostridia; order Christensenellales; family Borkfalkiaceae; genus Coproplasma. The sequence goes on from JBJEVC010000041.1 coordinate 71,326, forward strand.
TCCCGTTTGGGGGAGGTCGTCAAAGAGAGAGATGGGAACCCTTTCTCCGCTCTCGTCTTCCACGAAAAAATTGCCGTCGTATTCCTTTAAATGGTAGGGCGAAACCTGACTGAACTTTTCGGCAACGCTAAAGCACACGTTACTGCCTAATATATTGGCGTTGATGGCGTGTACAAATCCCTTGTCGTAAAAATACGGGCGGGATTTAAGCAACTTTTGTCCGACTTCTTTTTCCACGTTTATGCCGTAGCATAAGAGCCCTGCTTTTAAATGAGCTAACTGCGTACAGTTCATTATTTTACTCCTCGTCTGAAGCGTTAGAAACCCAGCGAGAATAGTCCTTTATTCTTGCCGGTCTGCTGTTAATCTTTCTTTCGTGTTTGCTTCCACGAATAAGCGTCATATGCTCAAAGTTTTTAAACCGCTTTTCCAAATATTGCACAAATTGCTCGCTCTTATAGAACGAACAGCTGAACGCATCGCAAAAGAGCAATTTTTCTTTAACACGGTAGTGGAACGCAATATGACTTTGCGCTATGAGTACGACGCCCGAGATGTACTCTGAATTGCCCTTGTTGGACTTGATGACGTACGGGCGGCTGATGGGGAGCATATTGATTTTTTCGGGCATATCGTCGAGAATGTCGAAGATACTCTCCATTCCCATATCCACGCCTTCGGCTCTGGCAATGATGTGCGGACCGAAATCGCCTTCACCTTCGCCGTTCCAGATTCGGTTGGAATCTATTGAAAGGTCGTAAAGACTGCGTTCGGTACAGAGCGTCTTTTCGTCAACAAATTTAAAATACGTCTTTAATATCTCAATAAATTTATCTTCTGCGGCATACCCGTCGTAGAGCAAGTCGGCAAACACGCACCCACGGCGTGGAAAGGTGTGCAGCGTAATATGTCCGCCACGCAGAATAGTGAATGCGCTTATGCCGTCGTCTTCGCCGTCTTTCGCATAATAGTACGGCAACAAAAAGGGGGGCATAACGGCTTCCAATTTTAAAAGCGAGACGAGATCGTTGAGTACCGCATTTACCGTACGCAAATCGTCAAGTCTGTTTTCGCTGCCACCGTAACCGTCCAACATCAAATGAATCATAAATTCCTCTTTATAAATCTATATCCGTATCCGTATCGGATTCAGGATAGCCGATCTCCTTTATAACGCTTTTTGGAATAAGGAAAGGATTTATCCACCACCTGTCGCTTGAGCCGTAACGGAGCGGTATGCAATAATACGTCTGCGGAGTATATTCTTCGTCGGTAAGCAAGGTTACGACGTACCCTTCGCTCTCCGACCCGACGACGGGAAGGGGTACACGATAGGTACATTTTTTAACGTTATCCCTGTCTATATTCTCTTTATAATAGGTAACGATGTAGGGGTAGATGGGGTCGCAATCCTTATCTATAAGGACTTTGCCGCCCTGCTTCCAAAGCCCACGTTCGTTGTAGTCCTCGTTGTATATCAAGAACATGAACACGTCTTTTAAGTATGTAAGCCACTCCGAGAACATGGGGTGGGAATAATACTTTTGCAGGTTGCCTAAAACTTCGAAAACCGTAGTCTTTTCCTTTCCGTTGGGTTGAACCGTAACGAAGTAACGCAATTTGTTCGCATCGCAGACGTAGTTTCTGGTTATGGCGTATTTTAAGCGCTTCGCCTTCTCACTGATGTTGAATTCTCCGCCGATAGAGAAGGTATTATAGCTTGAGCACAGCTCGCAAAAGCCGTCGAAGAGCTGGGTGAGCGACTGGTCTTTAATCTCTTCAAGCCTGCCCCTTGCGGCATACACAAACGCCCTGTAGCACTCGTTGCGAATAACCGAACTGTGCTTTTTCGCCTTTGAAGAGGATTTGTGTTGTCCGTCATCGTCGTCCTTGTCCGAGCAATCGGAAGAACACTCGTTAAGCTCCATCTGCTTTTGAGTGTAGCTGTCTAACCCGACGTAGAAGACCTGCAAGAACATAAAGATTTCACTGAAAAGCTCTTGTAATTGGTTAGCGTTTGACAGTAATACCGCAAAATTACCGTTTGTCGTTAACTCATTTATAGAGGAATTGATTTTTTCATACTTGTAAGAAAGGCTCTCTAAAAACGGGTTTTTGTTGTCGTCGTCTTCGGTGTCGAAATCCATTGCCTCTAACACGGTTTTAATGCGCAGCTTTAACTTCTGTTTAGCAAAAACGGTTGGATTGTGATTGCATTGAACTTCGATTTTTTGGAGATCTTCAAGGTGTTTATTCTTTGCATAGTAATAGTTATCCATGCCCTTGTTACGCCAAGCAATGTTTTTAAGCACGTTATAGAACAGCTCTTCTTCGCACAAAATCTTTTCAAGGAAATCGCTTACGCCCATCTCAAGCAGCATAAGCGTGATTATATTGTCCCAATAGATATTCGGGGCTTCGCAGTCCTTGATATCGGCAATGATTTTAGGGTAGTTATTTTTGCATATTTCAAACAGCTCCCTGCGCTTGACGGGGGCGTGTTTAATAGAGTCGTTTAAAATCATTGCAAGCTCACGAATGTTCCTGTAGCTGAAGGACAAAAATTTTCTCGTCTCGTGAATATCCCGAAGGAAGGTCTCCGTCTTGGGCTTTTCTTCAACCATTTCAGCCTGCAAAAAGGTCTGGCGTTCGCCGTCGAAGGAGGTATACGTGTGCTGCAGCTTGCCGTCGAATGCGGAAGTTTCGGTACGGATATACATCAACAGCCTTCTCGGAGGACACACGTCCGTCTTCCCCGCCATAATCAGAATCTGCTCTTCGGTGGCAATGAGTTTGCCCGAAGGTAAGACGGTGTTGGGGTAGATCTCTATTCTGTTTTTTGTATTAAACTCATAGCTGATGCAAAAATCTTTAGGGTCGTCACAGCGGTTGTCTTCGGGGTAGGTTACCGTTGCGCTGAAGAACAACATAAACGCATTCAAGAGCATATAGCACAACTCGTTGCAATATCTCTTCGTATACTTGCTGTCGTCGTTATTGCGCTTGAAGGTGGCGTTTTTGATCGTGTTGCGGGTCGACTGCAAAATTAACCCTATGTTGTCCCACACGTCGTCGTTATTGAAAATTACGCCGAAGCGTGTACGGACGGAACGGGGTGCCTTATTAAATTCCACCCACAGCTCCATAAGCGAAAAAATCTGTAAATCAATGGTTACGTCTTCGCCCGAGAGCGCACTTTGAAAAAGCTTCGTAAAGCGTGAGTTTTCAAAATACTTTTCGTCTTCCGCATTGCTCCAATTCTTGGTATCCTTAAGCTGTTTCCAACGGCAGAGTGCGACGACATAAGCGGTGTTGATAATGCGCTTCATCGTCTTAATGACGCCGTAGCCGCCCAAATCTAAACTGCGGGTTGTGGGCTCTCTGTCCAGCCTTGTCTCAAAGAGCATTGACCTGATTCCGTTATCCGGAGCCAAATCCAACAGCAGTTGAGCAAGGTCTTCATTGTTTTGAAAATCTACGCTCGTTCCGTCTTTTTTCTTAACGTCTAACATATTAACCCTCGTTATTTCGCAAGCAGCTGCGCAAGCTTTTCGAACTTTTTCTTAAGTAATTTTTCCTGTTCTGTCAGTTCTTCGTCCTTCAATGTGTATAATAATTCTTCTTCCCACTTAAATCTTTCGACTTCAGGCAGACCCTGAACGGGGTCGTCCCTGTCCTCAAACATAGCGGTATTCAGCGTGAAAAACACGTTGCCACGCTTTAATTCCATTTTGTATGCGTGTACGATATCCCTGTTAATGGCGTCGAAAGCCTTGTTGCGCTTGCTGTTGAGCATATTCAACGCAAAGTCACGGTTGGGGTCGCTTTCGCTCACGTTAATCTGTGCAACTGCGGTAGGCAGTAATATTATCTCACGCTTCTGATTGGTCTCGTTCTTTTTGATTTCATCGGGAATCTTGTTTATGATGTAATCGCTCGTCCCCACACGGAACTGAAAGGTGGGGCGCATGCACACTACCGCACAATTTGAAAGCTGCAGAGCTACGAGCGTAGTCATCTGAACGCCTGCCGCACAGTCGAAGACGATTGCTTTAGGGGCGGGGTCCATCTCTTCCATAGTCCTTATAAGTTGCTCTATGGGCGTTGATTCGGAATGGGTCTTATAGTCTTTATCCGTAATAGTGCTGCCGTTCTTATCCGCACCCAGAAATAAAATACTGCCGTTGTCTTCTAACCCGAGAGCGTTGCCCACCTTTTCATAATATTTAAAGTATTTTTCTCCCGTTTCCACGTTATCAATCTCTCGCCTTGCCGTCTGATTGATGCCTTCATCGTCTTCCACAAAGAGGTTCTTTGCCGAGTACGCCATTCTCTTGCCGTCGTTGGGCTGACCTGCGTGGAAGATGCTCGTAAGACCCATACTGTCCAAATCGATGTCGTAGACTATAATGGGCTCCTTGCTCGTTGCGTTAAGGGCTTTTGCCAGATAGGGCAACGTATTATAACAGGTGGTCGTACGGCACGCACCGCCTTTATAGGAATTAAAAGAAATTATTTTCATATTTTTCTCCTTTGCTTATCAATCTTTCTGCGTTTCGTCAGGCTCTTCTATGTTCTGTTTTCTCTCTGTCTCGTTATTTTTGCGTTTGTCGTAGTGAACCTTTTCGTAAATCTTTCTTACTTCGTCGTTCTTAACCGACAGCTCCATAGCGTCGTTCCTGATGACGTTTTTAACGACGTTGGACTTTAAAGTGTCGTCCAACGCACCTTCAAAGAGTACTTGCATCTTTCTCGCCGACTTGAAGCCGTCGCCATACTTTCTCTCGGCTTCGTCTCTGTTGGTCTTATAAGATTGCATAATCTTCTTTGAAAGCTCGTTTGCAATCTCGAAATTGCCGTCGACGATTTCATCTGAATTCTCGCCACGAGCCATATAGCTCACCTGGAAATCTTCCGCTTCCTGATAGCCGTTGATATTGTTCAATATCATATGTGCCAACATATCCTGTAAGTGGCGGTCCGCTTCCTGACGAATCCAGCCACGGACGGCGTCGCCTATTTCAAAGCTTGTCTGTCTTTCGGCGAGCTCCGCATTGTGTCTTTCACGCTCCTGCTCGATCTGAAGCCTGCAGTTTTCCTGCAGCTTGGCTAACTTTTGCTCGTATTCCTTTCTCTCAAGCTCTCTCTGAATCGCATAGTCTTCAAGCTGCTTGTCCTTTTCCATCAGCTTTTGCGTGTAGATAAGCTGTACTTCTTCAACGTTCTTTCTCGTAAGGTTGAGTACGACACGCCTGAAGTTGTTCATATTTTCGTCGGCAAGCATCTTCTCCATATTGAGCGAGCCGTCGTCGTTGACTCTCTTCGCCGTGATGAGTTTGCCAAAGTACTTCTTGAGATTATTCAAAGAATTGTAGCTCAACTCATACTTCTCGTAATAGTAGAAGTAGTCGTACATAACGGCTTCGCAATGGCGTGCCGTAGAGTTCATATCCAAAGTGTCTTCGTTCCACAGCCACTCGTACTGCGTTGCGCCCTTTTCGCCACGCTTTTTAAATACGATTTTTCTGTGCTTGGAGTCTTTAATCGCATTGTACAGATTGCCCATATCCGACTGGGGATATTTGATGAGCGCATTGACTATCATTATCTTTGCGGAGAGCAGGAGAGGGCGGAGATAGTTAACCGAAATATTTGCCTTGTTGAGCTTGGAAATAATTACGGGGTCGTCGTTGATGTCGAGAGAGGAGAACATGACGTAGTCCGTGTCGACGATACCAAGCCTCTGGCTGTCGTCGAATTTACGGTAGGCAATCTGCACCTGATCGATTGCGTCCTTCGTCGCATTGAGATAGTTTCTGTATTCTTCTATCTTCATCAAATCGTTGGGCAGCTGCGTCTCGACGAACTTCTGGAATACTCTGGCAATGTTGTAATAGCGTTTCCAGGTATCGTTATCGGCGTAATCGGAAGAAGCGGGGGCGTGTTCGTTAATAATGAGCTGTGCTTCTTCTTTGAAGTTATAATCCTTTGGCAACCAGCTCAACTCCCGTTTAGCGTAGGCGGAGATTAAACCCTTCTCTGCGTCGTCTTCATCGTCATCGTCGTCTTCTTCGTATTGGGTATAGTACTGCTTCGCCAGAGCGTAGTCGTCCATAAAACGTCTGATAACGAGTTCTTTTTCGTTATAGCCGTACATAGTAATCATCGCAACATACAGGGGGTTGAAGAGTGCGGAAGAACGGTTACTGCTTGCAATTTGCTCAATGGTGATGGGTCTGTACTCGTAGGAAACCTTTCTGTCACGCTTAACCGATTCGGTATAGAAAATACTTCTGCCGTAAACTCTGTCCTTATCTCTCTGATAGGTATTGAAAGCCGTCCTGAAGATTGCGTTGATACAGCAATCTATCAAGCCAGCAAAGCCGAGCGCTTCGCCCGCCTGCGACACCTTTAAAAGGAATTCTTCATCCCTTTTTACCTTATCGTCCTGATTGAATGCGTCGTCGAAACGGCTGATAGCGTCTACTACGGCATATGTATCGTTTAAGGTAACGGCAACCGATTGCTTGGAGTCGAGCGTGAAGCCCCAACCCGTATAGCCGTTTGACACGATGACCTTTGCAAACAGATATAAAATCTCAGCCACGGTTTCGGCAACCCTGTCGTTTAAGTCTCCCAGCTCTTCGCTTGAATACAAGCCTTTGCGCTTGCACAAACGGCGGAAGTATACGAGCGTCGTCATTACCGTAGCCGCCGACAGCGTTACGGGAATGGTCGTCTTTGTGTTCTCGCTGTTGCCGAAAATTTGAAGGCAGTCGTCCACGTTGAGATAGGGCGTTAAATCATAGCCACGGTTTTTAACGTGTTCTAAAACCTTCTTAACGCCTTCTTTCATAAGCTTTTTATCGTTCTCGGTAATTTTACGGCGTTTCTCCGCTTCGCTTTCGGAGCCGCCTTCCGTCTCAATCTCTTCTTCGGAAGCAAGGTTACCGAAATTGTAAACCGTCAAAAGCGATTTTAAGCAGTTGCAGTAGTCGAGAAATTTCGTGTCGCACTGGGAGCGCAACCCGTCTAACTGCCCTGCAAGCGCACTGCGGATATTCTCGGAGACGTAGCGGGTTTCGTTCTCCCATTCGGTTCTCTCCGTTACGTCTATTCCGGCTATCAACTCTTCAATAAAGTTTTCCTGCACCGTCTCGTTCTTTTGTTCCATTACCTTTATTCTCCCCCTTGAATGAGTTTTTCAAAATTGTCAAACGCCGCCTGTGCGCCCTGCGGAATATCGCCTTCAAACACTACGCTCTTCAGACTCTTGCACCCACGGAACGCATACTTCCCGATCCGCTCAACCGAAGCGGGAATACGCAAGCTTGTTAAAAATATACACTCTGCAAACGCCACCGCACCAATGCTCTTTAAGCTCTGCGGAAACGTTATCGTCTTTACGTCGCTGTAACGGAAGGCTTCGTTGGCAACGGTTTTAACGCCTTCTTTAATCGTGAGCTCACCGTTTATCGGCTCGCCCCCGAACGCAACGTCTGCATAACAATAACCGTTGTCCTCACACGGTTCGATTGCCGTACACTCGAACGCCGTCGCTTCGATCTCGATTACGCCTTCCATACCTACAACTTCCAGAAGATTGGAGCAGCCGTAAAAGGCACGCATGCCAATCTTTTCGACTGAAGGCGGAATAATAACCTTACGAACGGCGTCGTTGTTTAAAAAGGCTTCGTCGGCTATCTCATTTACGTAGGGCGGTACGGTTACGCACGCATCGCTTCCGATATAGCCTACCAACACCTTATCCCCTTGAGCATATTCAAAATCGGCAGGGTTGTTTTCCAGACGGGAGACGCTTTCGGGCAAAAGGCGTATAAGCCTTTCAAAAGCCTCTTCGTGAGTGGAATACTTCTCTAAAAAGACTGCCTCTAAACGGTTTGCGCCGAAGTCGTAGATAGCTTCGCCCGCTTCCCCGTCGGGATTGAGATAGAATTTTTCATCGATTATGAAGGGAATAATTACCTTTCCCTCATTTTGGTGCGCCTTGTAATAACCGACTTCCCCCATTACTTCCTTCGACTTCATAGAATTGGCGCTTGCGACAAATATGACGATGGGGGTCTCGAACATAATCTTGCCTATCTGGTCTTTCCAATTCCCCGTTTTTAACAGTGCGTCTACCCAACAGTCAATCTTGCGCTCGGACAAGTAGCGGTAGAGCTCCATCGTTATTCCTTTATCAGGCTCTTCATTGCTATGGCTAATTAAAATCGATCTCATTTTTCACCTATCTGTCGCACTTGATGACGTGTATATCCTCATCCTTTAACCCACGGGAATATCTGGCGATATACATTTTATGCCAGGTTCCGCCACGGTTGACGGGGTTGTGGTTATCGTCTTCTAAAACCGTCTGCACGCCGTCCCATAGAGCGATGAGTTTTTTACTCTTATTGATTGTGTATTTTGCCGCTTCCAGACAGCCGTTTTTCGTATCAGGGACGACCTTACAGGAGACTGCCTGTGCAAGCAAATGCCTTATGCGGTACTCGTCCTCTTCGGTAAAATCCTGTTTATATCGCAACGCTTCGCTGCGCAGAAATTCTATATATTCTTCGTACGGAAGGGGCAGTGCCGCTTTGATGGTAATGCCTATCTCGTTGGCACATTCGGCAATCAACAGCTCGGCACCCAATGCGAAATTAGTCCTGACAATAACACGGTACGTCTGGCTGTATTTTTTCAAAATAGCCTTAATCTGTTCTTTTAAAAGCTCCCTGTCAGTGCTTATCGTGTGGTGTCCGCAGCCCATTATATCGAGAACGGGTTTTCTGCCGCCACGGTAGCTGTAAATACGAACGCCGTGTCCGAAATGATAGAGATAGGGGACCATGTTTTTTATCATCAGTTCATCCTTTTGTTTCTCGTCTTCGGGGAGAAAATCAAAAGGTATTATGTCCTTATGTATCTTCTTGGCGTCACGCTCTTGCTTGGTCTTGTAATCGGTTCCGTATTTCCACCCCGACTGCAGCTTTTCACGCACCCAGCGCAGGTGTTCTTCTCTTGCGAGAAAGCCCATATCGTCTCGGGCGTCTCCGTTTTGCTCTTCGGCGTCTTTGGTAAAACGCTTTACGACGGGGTAATCGAGCTCCCTGTCGCTGTAGAAGCAATTAATCAACTCCAGCTTGTCCGAGTAGGACTTTGCCTGTTCGATGTTCGAAAGCCTGAAATCCAAGGAGAGCTCGTCGAAGTCGACGCCGCCGTATATGCGTCGATAGCTCTTATGAATTGCATATGCAAAATCACACAAATTGATAAAATTTTCAGACGAAATGGTTACTTTGGTCTTCTTCTGCTTTTTCTCTTCTCTCGTGCGGACGGTTAACTCAATATCTCCACGCACAAGCTTATTGACGGAATTTAAAAATTTTCCGCTTGAGATTTTTGCGTAGTTCAGATTTTCCCTTAAAATCTCGCTGACGACTTCTGCGTTTTCCTGCAGGCTGTCTCTCTCTTGAGTATCAAAGGTGTTTATGCTGTCGAAGACGTAGCATATGTCGATTTTTCCGTCTGAAACGGAGATGTCCACTTTCCAGGCAAGCGGGTCCTTCTTGCTCACATAGCCGAAAGCCGTCCTGTCCCAATCCTGCAATTCGTCGCACAATATCAGAAGATAGGCGAGCGGATGGCGGCTGACGGGGACGGCGGTGTCTTGGTTCAACGCACCGTTTATATCGTAACGGTTGAGATTGTTGTGGAGTGCAATCGCCGTCAATACGTCCAAAAGCGGCTCCGTAAATTTAACGTCGCATTTGGAAAATTGATGAAGCAACAGAACGGCGCTGAAATATGCGTGGTCCATAAACTGCTTTTGACGGCTGTATCTTTCGTTGAGCAATGAGAGCAGGATATTGAGCGGATAACCCAACCGCTTGTGAATTCCGTACGCCAGCAATTCACCCACTGTCCGTACGTCGGAAAACTGCTCTTCACAGGTGATGTTCTTGCCTAACGTTAAAAGCATACCCATATTATCGTACGAGATATACGGGGAGTCGGGATTGCCTTCGCCCCACATGCTCTGCGTGTATGCCTTCATCTGCTCGTGCGCAAGCTGAAAGGGGTAGCCTATATCGTGGAAAAGCGCCGTCAATCCCCACCAGTAAAGGAAGGACGTGTCGTCGGCATTTTCCGCCTTGTAAAAATCTGAAAAAGCGTTGCGGAAGGTTTTATCGTTGGCGTATATGGATAAGCCCAACGCAAAGACGTAGACGGAGTGCGAATAATGGTCCCTGTGCTTGGATAAAAGCTCCCCTGAATAGTACTCGTGGTCGAACAGGAATTCCAGCAACCTGTTCATCGAGCCGTAGCCCGAGCCGAACACTTCGAATATCTCGCAGAAACAGTAATAGACGGAAAAGGCGTCGCCCTTTTTGCCGCTTTTACAAAACTGCTGCAACGTCCTGTGCAGACAGTCTATATCCGATTCGTTTTTATTCAGCTTGCTTTTAAAAAATTGAGCACAAGCTTCTTCCAAAGTTGCCATAATTTATCCCGATTGTAAAAGACGTCTTTTGAAGACAATTAACCTATATTATAATAATCCTATAACAGAATATCACACTTTTTAGTAACTTGCAAGGTCTAAAATAATTTTATTTGCGGTTTTTGCAGGTTAAACGTGCGTTTTGTCTGAATTTATCGCAGATAAGGGCAAAATCTTCAATTAAGCAGCAGTAGCGTAAAATAGTATCGTCTATGTAATTCGCCCTTTAATTTTTGCCCTTGGCGGAAGAAAATATTAAAATACACTTGACAGACAGATAATGACGTACTATAATATGTAGCGTGCTACACCAACAAGGGGGAGATTATGGATCGCAGGCATATCGGATATTTGATAAAAAGCATCAACGACAAACTTAAAATCAAGGCGGACGAAGACTTAAAGACCCACTCTTTGACTCTGTCGCAAAGTAGGATTGTCTGGTTTCTGACGGAGAAGGGGGGGACGGCAACCCAGAAGGAAATAGAGGACGAGTTGAACGTCAGCCACCCGACCGTCGTGGGCTTGGTCTCCCGAATGGAGCAGAACGGCATAGTCCACACCTATTTCACCGCCGACAACCGCAGTAAAGCGGTATCCCTTACCGAACGTGCGGCAACCCTTGTCAAAGATATGGAAGATACCATCCACGAAAACGAAAGCAATATGTTGGAAGGTCTTTCTCCCGAAGAGATAGATACGCTTGTAACGGCGTTGACAACGGTTTTGCACAATTTGGAAAAATAATTTTCAGCCGGAGCAAATCCGGCTTTAATTCAAGCATTAAGTGTAGCGTGCTACATTATAAGGAGTAAACAATATGATTAAGACGTTGGCAAAGAGCTTAAGAGAGCATAAAAAAGGCACTGTCTTTACGATTTTGCTGTCCGTCGTCGAAGCGGCTTTTGAAATTCTGATACCGCTTTGTATGGCGGAGCTGATCGATAAAGGAATAGACGTGGGCAATATGAACGCCGTCTGGAAATACGGGGTCGTCCTGTTGGTATTTGCGATATTGCAACTCGTTTCGGGAATACTGTCGGCGCATATCGCCGCAAAGACGTCGGTAAGGTTTTCGGCTAATTTAAGGCAGGATATGTACGATAACGTCCAGACGTTTGCGTTTTCCAACATAGACAAATTCTCTACGGCGTCAATCGTAACCCGTCTGACCACCGACGTTACTAATATTCAAAACGCCTATCAGATGCTTATACGAATGGCGATACGAGGTCCTATTATGCTGATTTTTTCAATGATAGTTTCTTTCAGCATAAACGTAACTATCGCCCTGATATTCCTTGCCGTAATACCCGTTATGGCTCTGTTGCTCTTCCTTATCATCAGGAAGGTCAACCCCATATTTAACCGTGTTTTCCATACTTACGACAACTTAAACAACGTCGTTCAGGAAAACGTAAGGGGGATAAGGGTAGTTAAATCTTTTAACCGTGAAGACTACGAGATTGATAAATTCAAGGGGATATCGAAGGACATATATACCGACTTTGCCAAAGGCGAACGCCTGCTTGCGTTCAACTCGCCCATTATGCAGTTTTTTATGTACGCCTGTATGATACTTATCTCCTGGATAGGGGCAAAGGCTATAGTTGCAAGCGGAAATCAGGAATTGTTGGGCATGACTACGGGTGATCTGACGGCGTTATTCTCCTATGCAACGCAGATATTGATGAGCCTTATGATGCTCTCTATGGTCTTTGCGATGATAACTATTTCCATCGCTTCCGCCCGCAGAATTGCCGAGCTTTTAGACGAGAAAACCGATATATCCAACCCCGAAAACCCCGTAACTACGGTGAAAGACGGTTCCATCTCTTTTGAAAACGTCGACTTCGTTTATGCAAGCAAAGCGGATAAAAAGGTGCTTAATAACGTCAATTTCTCGGTATCGTCGGGCGAAACGGTGGGCATAATCGGCGGAACGGGCTCGTCCAAATCAAGCCTTGTACAGCTGATTCCACGATTGTACGACGTGAGCGGCGGCAGTTTAACGCTGGGCGGCGTCGACGTAAGGGATTACGATTTGAACACCCTACGCAACAGCGTGGCTATGGTACTGCAGAAGAACGAACTGTTTTCGGGTACAATCAAAGAGAATCTGCGCTGGGGCAACGAGAACGCAACCGACGAGGAAATTGAGCAAGCCTGCCGTCTTGCCTGTGCCGACGATTTTATACAGACTTTTCCCGATAAATACGATACTTATATAGAGCAAGGCGGCGCTAACGTTTCAGGCGGACAGAAGCAGCGTCTATGTATCGCCCGTGCCTTACTGAAAAAGCCCAAGGTCTTGATTTTAGACGATTCGACGAGTGCGGTCGATACCAAAACAGACGCCTTTATTCAAAAATCGTTTGCGGAATACATTCCCGATACGACCAAAATTATTATAGCTCAACGCATCAGCTCGGTCGAAAATGCGGACAAAATAATTGTTATAGACGGCGGTAAAATAGTTTCAATCGGTACCCATAAAGAACTGTTGAAAGATTGCGCTATCTATCGTGAAGTGTACGAATCGCAAAAGAAAGGAGTAGAAAATGAATAAGAAAAAATTGACGGTTACGGAGAAAATGCCCGAAGAGGCTTTACCAAAGGCACGTTTTGACTTAAAGACGCTGTTTCGCCTGCTTTCCTATATGAAAGGCTATAAATTACAGCTCGTATTTGTCACCGTCTGCATATTACTTAGTGCAATTGCTTCCGCCCTTTCGTCGCTGTTTTTGCAATCGCTCATCGACGATTACATCACGCCCTTGCTCGGTCAGTCCGCCCCCGTGTTTACAGGGCTGTTTAAGGCGCTCATCGTAATCGGAGTGGTCTATTTGGTGGGAGTATTATCGACCCTGTTCTATAACCGCATAATGGTTACGATTGCGCAGGGGACGCTTAAAAAGATTCGTGACGAGATGTTTGAGAAGATGCAACGCCTTCCCATTCGCTCGTTCGATACCCGTTCACACGGGGATATAATGAGTTTATACACTAACGATACCGATACGTTGCGGCAGATGATTGCCCAATCTATGGCGCAGTTGATATCGTCCGTGTTTACAATCGTAGCGGTGTTCGTCTGTATGCTCTATATCAGCGTATGGCTGACCCTTGTTGCCGTCGGCGTAATGCTTTTGATTTTACTCATCGTCAAGCAGGTAACGGGTAAAATAGGCGTATTCTTTGTTGAACAGCAAAAGACGCTTGCCGACGTAAACGGCTATGTGGAAGAAATGGTAAACGGGCAGAAGGTCGTCAAAGTTTTCTGCCACGAAGAAAACGTCAAAGAAGAGCTTCGCACAAAGAATACGGCTTGGGCGAAGGCGGCTTCGAGCGCAAACGGCTATGCCAATTCTATGATGCCGATGATGAACGCTCTCGGATATGTTCAGTACGTCATAATCGCCGTACTCGGCGCATATATGGCCATTTCGGGGGCAATGAACGTGGGGCTTACGGGTACGGGAACGCTTACTCTCGGTATGATTGCGTCCTTCTTAACGCTGTCGAGAAATTTCACCAACCCCGTTTCGCAGATTTCAAATCAGTTCAATTCTATAGTTACCGCCTTGGCGGGCGCTTCGAGAATTTTCGCCTTTATGGACGAAGAGCCCGAAACGGACGACGGCTATGTAACGCTTGTCAATGCGGAAGAGGTTGACGGTAAGTTGATTGAAACGGACAGAAGAACGGGCATATGGGCGTGGAAACATCCGCACGGCGACGGAACGGTTACCTACACCAAGTTGGAAGGCAGGGTGGTCTTTGAACACGTTGATTTCGGATACACCCCCGAAAAGCAGGTTTTATACGACGTTTCTCTGTACGCCGAGCCGGGGCAGAAAATAGCTTTCGTAGGCGCAACGGGGGCGGGGAAAACGACGATTACCAACCTTATCAACCGTTTTTACGATATTGCAGACGGTAAAATACGCTACGACGGTATCAATATAAATAAGATTAAAAAGACCGACCTGCGCCGCTCGCTGGGGGTCGTGTTGCAGGATGTGAATCTGTTTACGGGTACGGTTATGGAGAATTTGAGATACGGCAATCCCGACGCAACCGACGAAGAGTGTATTGCCGCCGCAAAGCTCGCCAACGCAGACTCCTTTATCCGTATGCTCCCCAACGGCTACGACACCGTACTTAAAGGGGACGGAAGCGGACTTTCACAAGGGCAGAGACAGCTTATCTCTATTGCGAGAGCCGCCGTGTCCGATCCGCCCGTTATGATTTTGGACGAAGCGACTTCTTCGATAGATACCCGTACGGAAGCGTTGGTTCAGGACGGTATGGATAAACTGATGAAGGGCAGGACGGTATTCGTCATCGCCCACAGACTCTCCACCGTACGCAACTCCGACGTTATTATGGTGCTCGATAAAGGGCGTATTATCGAAAGGGGTACTCACGAAAAGCTGCTTGAAGAAAAAGGAACCTATTTTCAGCTCTACACCGGAGCCTTTGAATTGGAATAAAAATAGGACTGTAAAGGTTTAAATATCGGGTGTAAAGGGTATTTCCGCCGTTTTTTAATAAACCTTCAAATTTTAGCACAAATCCATTTAAAGATAATTGTAAAATTTTTGCGAGTGTGTTATAGTATAGTACAGAAGTCAGGTTAACTGATAATTATACTAAAGAGGGGGAAGATATGAAACTCACTTACGGAGTTAAGGACAGACCGAGCGTACCTCGCATTTTGCTGTTCGCACTTCAACAATTACTTGCAATTCTTGCGGCAACAATAGCGGTACCTATGATTATTAATAACGGTGCGCCCGATGCAAACATGTCGCCTTCGGCGGCTCTGTTCGGCGCAGGCGTAGGCACGCTTGTCTATCTGTTGTTCACAAAATTTAAAAGCCCTGTGTTCCTTGGCAGCTCGTTTGCATTCTTGGGCTCGATGGCAGCCGCATTCGCAGGCGGCGTAACCGCTTCGCTCGGCTATCTCGGTCTTATCGTCGGTGCAGTCTTTGCAGGACTTGTCTATGTAATCATTGCAATAATAGTCAAGTTTGCAGGGGTTAAGTGGATAAACAAGATTATGCCTGCCGTGGTAATAGGACCCACGGTTGCAATCATAGGTCTTTCGCTTGCAGGCAATGCAGTCAGCGACCTTATGGCGGGTGCCAAGTTTGAAGGTGTGGTTCTTGCATCGCCCTACGTATGCTTTGTGTGCGGACTTGTAACCCTTGCAGTCACCATAGTCTGCTCGGTTTACGGCAAAAAGCTGTTAAAGATGATACCTTTCATCATCGGTATTTTAGCAGGTTATGCGGTTGCGGCAATCTTCACGGGGATAGGCTTTGCTGCTAACGTAGACGAACTCAAAGTTATAGACTTCTCCTTGTTTACCAAAATGCAGTGGTATCCCAACTTCGCATTCGTCAATGCATTTATACAACCCGATTACGGCACAACGAACATAGGTACGTACATCGGCACGATTGCGGTTGCTTATATTCCCGTTGCATTCGTGGTATTTGCAGAGCATATCGCAGACCACAAGAACATCTCTTCCATAATCGAAACAGACCTTTTGGAAGATCCCGGACTTACAAGGACGTTGCTCGGCGACGGTATCGGCTCTATTGCAGGCGCATTCTTCGGCGGCTGCCCCAACACCACCTACGGCGAGTCGGTTGGTTGCGTGGCAATCTCCGGTAACGCTTCCGTCATTACCATATTAGTAACCGCCATTATGGCAATAGTGGCTTCCTTCATTGCACCTTTCGTAACCTTCCTTTCGACCATTCCCCCCTGCGTAATGGGCGGCGTGTGCATAGCTTTATACGGCTTCATCGCAGTTTCAGGTCTTAAGATGATTCAAAAGGTTGACCTTGGCGAAAACAAGAATCTGTTCGTCGTGTCGGTTATACTTATCACAGGCGTTGGCGGACTCACTCTTACGTTCGGTCAGGTTACTATCACCGCCGTCGCTTGTTCGCTCATTCTCGGTATATTGACCAACCTTTTGGTAAACATCAAGTCGAAGAAGACTAAAGCAACCGAAGCTGCGGAAGAAGTAAAGACCGAGATCGTTGAAGAGACAACCGAAGAAGTAAAGACCGAAAGCGTCGAAGAAACCACCGAAGACGAAAAGGAGAACAAGTAATGAAAGAGTATAAGAACGTTTTTGTCTTTGACCACCCCTTAATACAGCATAAGATAGCCATTCTTCGTGACAAGAATACGAGCATGAAGGAATTCAGGGAGCTCATCGAAGAGATAACCACGATAATGACTTATGAGAGTATGAGAGACGTGGAATTGGTTCCCGTTCAGGTTGAGACCCCGTTGGAAGTTACCACCCAGTACAAAGTTGCAGACGACAGCGTAGCAATCGTCCCTATTCTTCGTGCAGGGCTCGGTATGGTAAACGGCGTTCACAAGGTATTCCCCACCGCAAAGGTCGGACATATCGGTATGTACCGTGACGAAGAGACGTTGGAACCCCACGCATACTATTGCAAATTGCCTGCGGATATCGAGCATAAGACGGTCTTCTTGATTGACCCCATGCTTGCAACCGGCGGTTCCGCCTGTGACGCAATAGCCGCATTAAAACAGCGTGGCTGTAAAAGGATTAAGTTTATGGCTATAATCGCCGCACCGCAGGGTGTGGATAAGGTCGCTTCGACCCACCCCGACGTACCCGTTTACGTCTCCACTTTGGATAGATGTCTTAACGAAAGCGGTTACATTCTTCCCGGTTTGGGCGACGCAGGCGACAGGCTTTTCGGAACGAAATAACAAGAATTTAACGGTTAAAAAAACACGGCCTTTCGACCGTGTTTTTTGTTTTGTAATTTGCCTTTATAACGACAGCTGTTCTGTACGATATGAATACGCCTTGAGACTTAACCGCTTTACGACGGCGCCGCCTTTGTGCCGCCGTAACCTGTGCTTAAGTCGGTGGTATTAACTATTTTTTCCGAAAGGGTACTATCCGTAGGATTGACGTTTGTATTCGCAGTATCTATAGTAACGTAATAACACATTGCGTCGCTTGTCATTAAGAAATAAACCTGAACGCCGTTTGTGGTAGCCGAGCGCACAATTTCAAAGGTAAACAAGCTTTCTAAAGACGTATAAGCGCTGTTTAACACGTAAACGAATCTGACAGTATCTATTTTATAGGTTTTTTCGGTCTCGCTTCCGCTGCCGCCGCTGCCGCTCTCGCCGCTGCCGCCCTCTGCGCCGTTAGCACCTATATCGAGGTAAAGAAGATAAGCATTATTGCTATCCATGGCGCCTATAGCATAATCGCCTGCGATCAAAGGTATTTCCACGTAAAAGGCTGTGCCGACGTCTAAAGTTTTACTATACCAATATTTGTCATATACTTTAGTAGTGTACCCGTCTGCAGGGGCTGTACTGCTTGCGGCTGTATCTCCGTAATTATACTTTATGTCTCCGCTTGAATTTTTCCAAACCGAAGTAATTTCTTTTGTGGAAGCGGTATCTATATTATTATCGCTATCTCTTGCAACTTCAAGTATGCTGAACCCTGAATATTTTGTTGAGGATGAATTAGATACATAACTGCCTAAAACAGCAGTAAGATATCCCGATTGTTTTACGTTGAAATTAATTGCCCTGCTGATAAATTGATACGAATCAATCGTATTGCCGTTTATGCTGATATTCGTAGCGTCTGTTGTCGCACTGCTTGATATTGCAGACATAAATCGCAAGCCGTAAATTAATCCGTCTGTATTATCTAATATATCAGTTAAGCTATCTCTTACAGTTGAATATCTTTCAAAATCCGTTGACGATTTTGTTGTGTCGCTTACCGATACCTGCACCGTAGCCGTACTGTTTTTGTTATAGTCATCTACTATTCTATAAAAAGTTCCGTCTAAATTAGTTACTAAATCAAGGTTATTATCATTATAAGTCAATCCCGAACCGCTTGAAGCACGGAGAGATTTATAAATTGTCTGACTGCTGGAATTTGATAACGCTTGAACTCTAAGTCTAATGTGCCCCGTGGTTGCGGTAGTTGACGTAGTTGATGCCTGACCACCGACCACATACCCTGTATTGCTTGATAAAATAGTTTCTGAACTGTTATTGTTATAATATGAATTGATATGAAAACCCGACGTTGAATTCGTAGTTTCAACATTTGTATCTGTATCGGAAAAAATATTAGCTAAATCAACGTTAAGAGGCAAATAAGCACCATACATCAAATCCCCATACGTCGTAGCTGAATTTTTCCAATAAAGTTCATAAGGCGAAGCCGGCTTACCGAATACTAAATTAAATCCGGAAGAACTTACCCTATATGCTTTAGTCGGTGCAGCCGTATTACCGTATGCTTTAGTTACCATATAATTTACACGGCGAATTAAATTCATAGTGTCGATACTGCCGCCGAAGCCCACGCCTTCGCCTTCGCCCGTTTCGCCGCTTCCGCTTCCTGTTCCGCTTCCGCTCTCTGTCGTCCAACCCGTCGATTTGCTGTCAAAATCGCCAATCAGCGAATACTTCGAATGAACGGTGTAGTCGCTTAACGCACTGACGCCGCTGCCTATCGAAACCATGGCACGGTAAACGCCGACGTTATTGACGTTTCCGCAGACGTAGCCTGCAAACAGACCTATCAGCGAGTTGGAAGTACGGGAACGTACGGTTAAGTTGTCAAGGTACAGGTTTGAAATGCTTACGCCGGTGGGGCAGGCGGCGGAAGAATCCGGATAATGCCCGATAACGCCGAAAAAGCCCACGATGTCCGTATAACCGCTGCCGATTGCGTTTGCGTTATACGTCTTCGGTACGGGCGAAACTTCGTTAAGCATACTTTCGGTCTTCACAACGTTTGAAACGGTAAGATTCGATATGGTTTTATTTCCGCCGTCAAGAATTCCGATAAAGGGGTGATCCTTTGAGCCTATCGGGGGAAGGACGTAACCCGTCATATCCAAATCGGCGGTAATTTCAAAATAACACTGCGTAGTGAAATACCCGTTGTTCTGCAGCCAAGCGAGATTATAAAGGTGGTTGGGTTTGTTAATTACATATGCATTTTCTTTCGTTCCGTCACCCGAAGCAAAATAGTTGGAAGGAATCGAACCGATGTAACTCGGTTGGATTTTTGCGCCGACGGCCATCCACCCGAATACGGATGCTACTGTACACATCAGCGCAATTATTAAGGTTATTACACTTAAAACAATTTTCTTCACTATTTGCACCAAAATTATGAGACGGAGAAACTAAAGTCGCACATAAAAGTAATGTTCGAGTCGCCGCTGAAAACGTCGTTACCTATGTTAAGGCTTATTATTTCGTCTATTGCGTCGCTGTTATACTTGACGACTATGTATACGGCGTTATCGCTCGTGCCCGAAAACGTATGCGTTTCGCCGAGACGGACAGAGCTTGCGAGAGTTTTGTCTTCATTTATGAAGGTATATTCCGTAACAGGGGTGGGCGGTGTGAGCGTAACCGAAGTGGTTACGCCGTCCGATACCGTCTCCGAAACGACCGTAGAGTCGGAGTAATATATTTCAAAGCTGACTACACTGCTCAATGAATTGTCCGCCGACGCAAGCTCACCCGCATCGTCTGCCCCGAGATATTTTTCGGCGGTGGTATATGCGGCTACCGTTACGCTTTCGGTTGACGCAGTCAAATTAATTTTAATGACGATCTGATAATCGTTGTTTATCGAACTGTCATACATTTCCATTGCGCTGCTTTCGCTTCTTTCGAACGTGTAAGAATTCTCGTCTTTTTCACTGTACTTGAAATATTCTGCCGAGCCTTTAACTATTCCTTCAGGTATTGCTACGCCGATTTCCGTACCGTCTGCAGAGACAAGGTTATTGATTGTAAACCAGGCGTGGGCGTTGTCCTGAACGATGTATACGACCGCAATGACGGTAAAAATGACCGCTGTTAAGCAGGCGACAATAAGCTTTATTAAGTTTTTAAGTTTGCTCTTTGTCATGCAACTATGCTCCGCAACGGTCTTTGCGGCTTTCTGTTTCGCACGTTCGCATATTTATGTGCAAAAAACAAAAAACCGCTGTCCCCTTATAACGTCGTAGGGGGAAGCGGCACCTGGCTGTCCTTGCGGACCCTGTAGTTTTGCGTCGCCGAATTTCTTCGGTTTTGCCCTTTTTCGGCTTGCCTTTTATTAAGCAAGATTAATAATTATGACTCTAATATATAATAGAAAAAAAGTAACCGTTATGTCAAGCACAATAAAATTTTAATTTTAAAAATTAAAAAAATGAAAAAAAATCACACCATAGAAGAAATAAAATATAATTTTTTTGGGGCTTTTATCGGTTAAAAACGGCTTTATCGGCATTTAATGACAAGATTGTAAGCATATGGTTTCCCACGTTTAGCGTACGATTACGCCGATAAATTGAGACCGCCCGTCTTCCGACGGGCGGTCTTTTATGGACGTTTTTGCGTTTTGTCAGCCTAACTTATTCCAGATTTCTTCTGCAATTTCGTTTATGTCGTCAAGCTGTAGATAGGACTTGGCGAATTCCAGAACTTCAGGGTGGTCTGCAAGTATCTTTAAAATTGCCTTAATCTGCTTGTCCTTGGTCGTTGCGTTTTTCTTCAGCATATCATGGCATGTCGGGCAGAGTTTCACAAGGTTTGCAATATTGTCGAGCTCCGCCCCGTTTTTAAAGGATATGACGTGGTGTATTTCAAAGTGTTGGCGACCCGTTCTCTTGTTTAAAAAGGTCTGCGTGGTTCCGCATACGGCACACTTATCTTCAGAAATTTCGTTAAATAATTCTATTATCGTCCTGTTGCGGTTGGTGCCTTCGCAAGAAGAATCGCTGTTAAAGCCTAACTTTTTCCGAAGCTCTGTAATTGTGGCTTCGGTCAGCTTTTTTTCGTAGATGTAGTTAGTGAAGAAGTTGAGATACTTTATGAACTTAACGTCATAGTTGTTCTGTCTGGGTAAATCGACGCTGAAGTAGGTGACGCCGTCTTCTTCATACTTGCCGTAATGATGATACGAATTGTCGAATACAGCGGCTTTATACTTGTTGATGAACCCGATCTGGTTTGCATAGAACATCAGATTAATTCTGAATTGTGCGTTTCTCTGATTTTCTCCGCTTACGAATTGCGGCTGCAGATTGCGTGCGTTGAAGTTTGCGTAAGATATGGGCAAATCCATCATATTCGTAAGGATTTGTGCCTTTTTAAGTTCAATGTTGTTATTATAAAAATAGTCTTGAGCGATGAGCTTCGCCGTAGTGTCTACGCTGCCACGGAGCTCCATAAATCCACGAATAAATGATTTTTTACTTTCGTTAAGCTCGCCTTCAGTGAGCCAGTCACATGTAAGCATCTTCTTATAGAGCAAGGCATAGAACTGTGTGGCGGTGATGTCAAGGTCGTTTAAAAGGTAGAAACGCAGCTCCATACTCCGCTCTTTAACGCTGTGCCTTTCCCAGTTATAAAAACCGGAGCAGTGGTTTAAGGCGGCAATAAATTCGTCTTCGTAGTCATAGAAATTAAAGTCGTCCTTATAAATCGCTTTGGACGCCCTGAAAGACGTATAAGCATAAAAATACGTCTCTTTAGAAATCGTCGTAAAAGTCATTATTCTGCTTAAGAAAGCACCGTACAAAAAGGGCTTGATCTCTTTTTTTGCGAGAAATTCGCTCACCGTTAATCTCTTCATCTTAATACCTGCAGGGTTATGCTTGTTGGATTAAGTATATCATATTAAAATACAAAATGCTACCATACTTAACTATTTTCATCTTGCAAAATTTAAGGGTGCAGTATTATCAAAACAGTTGATTTCTTAACCGGAACGTGTTATACTTTGAGGGACTGAAATTTTGCCCCTCAAAGCGTAGGAGAAAAGCGATGGAATTTAGAGTGCTCGATTTGTTTTGCGGTGCAGGCGGGTTCAGCTGCGGGCTGGATTCCCTGCCCGAATTTAAAACGCTGATAGGCGTTGACTTTGACGGGAACGTATTGGAGACCTTTAAAAACAACATAAAGGGGTCGTTGACCGTTAAGGGCGATCTTACCGACACTGCAACCAAAGAGTTTATCGTCAACAAGGCAAAAGAGCTCAAAATCAATATGATAATCGGCGGTCCGCCCTGCCAAGGGTTTTCCTTAAAGGGCAAGAATCTGGGATTAAACGACCCGAGAAATTTTCTGTTTAAGGAATACGTTAAGATTGTTGAGCAGGTCAATCCCGAAGTATTTATAATTGAAAACGTAAAAAATCTCGTTAACGCCTGCGACGGATATTTCATAAAGCAGATTTTAGAAGAATTTTATAAATTGGGCTACATCGTAAATTACGACGTTTTAAACGCTGCCGATTTCGGCGTTCCCCAACACAGGGAGAGAGCTATAATTATAGGTTCGAAGTCTAAAAGCATTTGCCCGCCCATGCCTAAAGATAAAAGGACGACGGTCAGGGACGCCATATCGGACTTGAGCTATCTAGGCTCGGGCGAAGGCGCCTTCGAGCAGGCTTATACAACCCAACCGCAGAGCGACTATCAAAGACAGATGAGAGAAGGCTCCCCGTCGTTATACAACCATATGGCAACGGCACACGCAAAGGTCGCTCTCGACAAATTAGCTTTAATACCCGCCGAAGGGGATAAGCAATATCTGCCTAAAGAACTGCATGGCAAGCAGAAGTTTTCAACGACCTGGGCAAGGCTTGTCTGGGATACGCAGAGCCCTACAATCGATACGAGATTCGATACCCCTTCTAACGGCAGGAACTCGCACCCCTACTTAAACAGGGCGATAACGCCGAGAGAAGCCGCAAGAATTCAAAGCTTCCCCGACAGCTTTGTCTTCTACGGCAAGAAGTGCAACGTATGTAAGCAGATAGGCAATGCCGTTCCCCCGCTTTTAGCCCAAGCGATAGGCGAAGTGATAGTGGACGCCTATAAGGACAAGGCGGTTATAACCGAAAACTGTCAGTTGATTCTCGGCGATGCGACGGCGATAGTTAAAGAATATATTGCAAGGGACTTCAAGGTCGACGCAGTCATAACAGACCCCCCTTACAACATTTCAAAGGACAACAATTTCTCCACGATGAAGGGCAAGCGTCAGGGGGTAGACTTCGGGCATTGGGATAATAACTTCGACGTGTGCGGGTGGATTAGCGATTACACCAAGATAATCAAAGACGACGGTTCGATAATCATCTTCTGCTCCTATCTGTATATCAGTTTTGTGATTGCGGAGCTGAAGAAAAACGGAATAGATGTCAAGGACGTTTTAATCTGGAAGAAGAAAAACCCCATGCCCAGAAACATAAACAGAAGATACGTTCAGGATATGGAGTTTGCGATTTGGGGCGTTAAAAAGAATGCAAAATGGACTTTTAACAAGCCTGACGACAAGCCGTATTTAAGGTCTGTGTTTGAAACTTCCACCGTTTCAGGCAATGAAAAAACGAATCACCCCACCCAGAAGAGTTTGGAGTTGATGAGAGAAATAATTAAAATTCACACCAATGCGGGGGATACTGTTTTAGACCCGTTTATGGGCAGCGGAACGACGGGTGTTGCCGCTTTAGCCGAAGGGCGGAAGTTTATCGGCATTGAAGTCGATTCGGATTACTTCGAACTTTCAAAGGAAAGAATTAAGGTATAATAAAAAGGCGTAGATTGTTCTACGCCTTAATTAATAGACAAAAAGAGAGATTTGCCTTACAATATACGGTAACGAAACAGTGCGGAGATTGTTATGGACGGGAAAGAATTAGTCAAGCCGACGCTCGAAGTGGTTGCGGCTCTCATTTGGCAGGGGGACAGATTTTTAATCTGTAGGCGCCCCGAAAATAAGGCAAGGGCCCTGCTTTGGGAGTTCGTGGGCGGCAAGGTGGAGAGCGGCGAAACAAAGGAGCAGGCCTTAATCAGGGAGTGCAGGGAGGAGCTGGATATTACCGTCCAACCCGACGGCGTTTTCTGTTCTCTCACTCATGAATACGAAGACATAAAAATACGCTTAACCCTGTTTAATTGCACCATAGTAGGGGGTCAACCCACACTTTTGGAGCATAGCGATATGCGGTGGATAACGGTCGGTGAAATACCCCTTTACGATTTTTGCCCTGCCGATAAGGAGATATTAGCTCTGCTCGAAAATAAGTAACCGAACAAGTAAAAGCAGACCGCCCCGACGCTATCCAATAGCGTCGGGGCGGTCTGTCCCTTTCGAAAGAAGCGTTCCTTTAAAAATTATTTGATAATAATTTTTACCTTTTTCGTCTTGCGCTTGACTTTAGCGGAGTGAACGGATATATTGTAATAAAGCGGAGATTAGGACGGAAAAAGTCATTCCTGACACATAAAGGAGAGAGTATATGTTAAAAATTGAAAATCTTTGCAAGAGCTACGGCAACAAAAAGGTGCTTGATAAC
The DNA here is from genome assembly GCA_051884135.1 of Candidatus Coproplasma sp. GTDB lineage: Bacteria > Bacillota > Clostridia > Christensenellales > Borkfalkiaceae > Coproplasma. The sequence continues at coordinate 96,264 of JBJEVC010000041.1, forward strand.
TTGAACCTGCAGATAAACAAAGGTGAAATCTTCGGCTTCATCGGGCACAACGGCGCAGGCAAGTCCACGACTATCAAGTGCTGTGTGGGCATTTTAAAGTTCGAAGGCGGTAATATATTTATCGACGGAGTTTCTATTAAAGATAAGCCGTTGGAGTGCAAGGCAGCCCTTGCCTACATTCCCGACAACCCCGATTTGTACGAGTATATGAAGGGGGTTGAGTACTTAAACTTCATAGGCAGCGTGTTCAAGGTGGATAAGCAGCTCTTAACCCAGAGAATAGAGAAGTTGGCGGCAGACTTCGAGTTGACTGCAAGCCTTGCACAGCCCATCTCAACCTATTCGCACGGTATGAAGCAGAAGCTGGCAATAATTTCCGCCTGGATTCACGAGCCCAAGCTGATAATCATGGACGAACCCTTTGTAGGGCTCGACCCTAAAGCGGCGCACACGCTCAAGCTGATGATGAGGCAGGTGTGCGATAACGGCGGTGCAATCTTCTTCTCCACCCACGTTTTGGAAGTTGCCGAAAAGCTGTGCGACAAGGTTGCAATCTTAAAGGGCGGCAAGGTCATCCGCTGCGGAACTATGGAAGAAGTGGTGGGCGAAGAGTCGTTGGAAGAGGTATTCCTTGCAGGTGCGGAAAATGATTAAGGCTTTAATTAAAAACGAATTTATCAAGGTTATGCGCCTTTCGGGGCGAACCAAGGATAAAAAGAAGGGCTTGGGCGGTTTCGCAAACTATTTAATCATTATGGCAGTACTCGGCGTACTGCTTGCGGCAATGATGTTCTGTGCGTTCTTGGTCATGGCGCCCGTCTTCATTGAGAACGGAATAGGCTGGCTGTGCTTTTCCTACGCAACCGTTATGGCGATAGTCTTCGCCGTCGTGGGCAGCGTCTTTATGGCGCAGTCCCAGCTGTACAGGGCAAAGGATAACGACCTGCTCTTATCGCTCCCTATCCCGTCAAGGCTGATACTCTTTTGCCGTATGATACCCCTGTACGTACAGAACTTATACTTCTGCACCGTCGTACTCCTGCCTGCATATATCGCAATGTGCATAGCAGGCGGATTCAGCGTGCCGGGGCTTTTATTTGTAATCATAGATTTTCTCGTGATTCCCCTGTTCACGCTTATGCTGTGCTGTCTGTTCGGCTTTTTCGTGGCGTTTATAGCTTCGAGAGTTAAACATACCAACGTAATAACCGTCATCTTATCGTTGCTGTTCTTTGGCGCATACTTTGCGGTATATTCGCAGATGAACACAATTATTACGGCTATGCTGGAGAACGGTGAGCAGGTGGCGCAAGGTATAATGGCGTTTGCGTATCCGCTGTATCTCGTCGGCAGTTCTTCAATGGGCGACTGGCTGGGTTGGCTAGTAACCTTTGCAATTTGTACGGTGCCTTTCGCCCTTTTATATCTGCTTCTCGACAAGACGTATATAGGCATAATCACCCGCAAGACGAGTGCGTCTAAAGCCGTCTATAAGCAGAGTATGATTAAAAGGCATTCGTTGTGGTGCAGCCTTATAGGCAAGGAGAGCAAACGCTTTTTCCGCAGTACTGCGTACCTTTTAAACTGCGGTATGGGCATAATACTCCTGCTCATTGCAGGAATTTACTTAATAGTCTGGGGCAGACCGTTGTTTGCAGACCTTGCGAACAGTAACCCTTATATGATGGATATTATCGCACCTATGCTGTGTATCGGCATATGTATGCTTACGTCTATGGACGGAATAACCGCATCGTCGGTCTCTTTGGAAGGGAAGAGCATAGCAATTTTGCAGTCGCTCCCCGTAGAGAGCTATAAACCGCTCTATGCAAAGGTGATATTCCACGTTATTTTCAACACCCCTATGGCTGTTATCTGTGGCATACTTGCCGCCGTATCGGTCAACGCTTCGGTTTTGGGGTACTTTGCATTCATCTTAATGCCCGTTGCGACCAACGTTCTGTTCGGTGCGTTGGGCATAATTATCAACCTTAAAAAGCCCATGATGGATTGGGATAACGAGACGGTGGTCATTAAGCAGGGCATAAGCACACTCTTTTTAATGCTTGCCGCAATGCTGATCTTCGGCACAATCGCAGGATTGTTCTTTGCGGCAGTTCTCTTTATGAGCGGCGAGCTGTATCTTTTAATCAGCACCGTCCTTTTGTGCGCAGGGGCGGTCGGTGCGCTCATATGGATAAAGAAAAGGGGCGCAGTTATCTGGGAGAGTTTATAATAGGGGGTATACTATGGACGAATTAACAGCGTGTTGCGGTCTCGACTGCTCGGTATGTGAAGCGAGAAAAGCAACCTTAAATAACGATGACGAGCTCCGCCGAAAGGTGGCGCAGAAGTGGAGCGAGTTAAACGGCGTAACCATAACCGCCGAAATGATAAACTGCGTGGGTTGCAGGGCGGAAGGGGTTAAAACGCCCTTTTGCGAAAGTCTGTGCCCGATACGCCGGTGTGTAAATGATAAGGGCTATTCCACCTGCGGAGATTGCAAAGATATGGAAGCTTGCCCCACCGTGGCAATGGTTCACTCAACCAATCACGATGCGAAAGAAAGGCTTAAAAAAGGTTAAATATGTTAAATATTAAGCTTCAGGCGGCGTGCCTGTTCATAATAATCTACATACTGCTGTCCTGCCTTAACGAAAGCGCAAGGGGGGACAGAAAGAGAAGTAAAATATTCTTTTTACTCATCGGGGCGGGGATAGCCGAAATCATCTTCGACGGAGCAACGGCGTACACCGTAAACGCCTTGGACGTCGTTCCGGGTGCGTTAAATTTGGTTTTGCACCTGTTCTTCCTGTTGAGTCTGGACCTGTTTATATTTATAGTTTTCGTCTATATCTTAAGCATATCCGAAGGTCTGCCCAAAAAGAAGGGGTGGATAATTCTTATCGTCACCCCCTTTGTAGTTAACGTTGCGGTCGTGTCGGCGTTTATCTATCAGCTGGAGTATAGAGTGGGTCAGACCACAAACTACTCTATGGGCATTTCCGTATACGCCTGTTTCGTAATGGCGGTCGTGTACATAGTTGCGTCGGTTGCAACCGTATTTAAAAGGTGGCGCTACATTGAAAAGCACAAAAAGGTAAGCATCTTAACCAGCCTTTGCGCAATGATTGCGGTGACCGTTTTGCAGATGATTTTCCCCGAACTTTTAATCACTTCGCTCGTGCCTACGGTTATAATTTTAGGCGCATATCTCAACCAGGAGAACCCGTCGCTGCAACGGCTCGGCAGGTTCCACAGTCAAATGGTAACGGGTTTTTCAACCCTGATTGAAAACCGTGACGACAGTACGGGTACTCACGTTCTCCGCACTACGGCGTACGTTAAACTCATTGCAAACGAATTGCAGAAAATGGGTTATTTTAAAGAACAGCTGACAAAGGACTATATCTCCGATTTGGTTCTGTCCGCCCCCATGCACGACGTGGGCAAGATCGCCATTCCCGACAACATATTGAAAAAGCCGGGAAGGCTGACCGACGAAGAGTTTGCCGTTATGAAGACTCATGCGGAGCGTGGCGGCGAGATAATCAAACAGACCTTCGGGCATACGGAGAGAAAAGAGTACTCCAAAATGGCATACGACGTCGCCAGATACCACCACGAAAAGTGGAACGGCAGGGGCTATCCCGAAGGGTTAAAGGGAGAGCAAATACCCCTTTCGGCAAGGATTATGGCGGTGGCGGACGTGTTCGACGCCGTATCGGCAAACAGGTGTTACCGTGCCGCAATGCCGCTTGACGAGTGTTTTAAGATAATTTCCGACGGCTCGGGCAGGGACTTCGACCCCGTCGTAGCGCAGGTGTTTTTGGATATGAAGGACAGCGTTATAGAAATCTGCCGTGAAGGGGCGGAAGGAAAAATAGCTCTTGAAAACAAAGAGCAGGTGTGATAACATATAAAAGGGAGAGCGGATATGAGAAATTTAAAGAAGTTTATTGCATTAATCATTACCGTCCTGTCGGCGGTTGCACTATGCACGTTCAGCGGCTGCGGCTTTATAAGCGGTGAGCTGTGGACGGACGTAAGCTACGACAATGAGAGCGCCTACACCGTAGGCGGCGGCGAGATTGCAGAGAGTATTTCAGAGATTGAAATAGACTGGACGAGTACCGAAGTAAACGTAATACATTATTCGGGTTCGGTAATAAAGGTGGAAGAGACTGCGGACATAGAGATAGAAGAGAGCTTAACGCTCCGCCGCCTTACAGATAGCGGCAAGCTCACCGTACAGTTTGCCACGAACGGCAGGCACGATATAAAGGGGTTAAATAAAAAACTCACCGTGTTTATACCAAACGGCGTAACCTTGAATAAGCTTACCATAGACGTCGTGGGAAGCAACGTTAATACTCAAGTTGCGGTAACCGAATTGTGGGTAAACAGCGTTACGGGTAACGTCGTGGCGGAAAACGTATCGGGTGGAGCGTCCGTCAATACCGGTAGCGGGAATGTAGATTTGACTTCTTCAGGTGCAATTTTTCAGGCGGCAAGCGTAAGCGGAAATATTAAGCTCGCTTTGACGGAAAACCTGACTCAAGCCAATCTCAATACCGTTTCAGGCACGATTGAATTGGCTTTACCCGAAACTTTAGGCTTTACGCTGACCTTTACCAAATTAGGCGGTAAATTCAATTCGGCTTTAGACACGACTCAAGACGGCAACGTGTACACCCGTTTAGACGGAAAAGCTGCCATAACGGTGCAGAGCGTAGTGAGCAACGTAAATATTGTAAAAAACGCTTAACGGCGGGGGATGGTTATGAACGAGATTAAAATTAACGGTATTTACAGGCACTTTAAGGGCGATTATTACCTACTCTGCGAAGTGGCGACCCACTCCGAAACCAAAGAAAAATACGCCGTCTACCGCAGGCTATACGGCGACGGAAGCCTTTGGATAAGACCACTTGATATGTTTTTAAGCGAAGTAGACCATAACAAATATCCCGAAGTTAAGCAAAAATACCGCTTCGAATTGCAACACATCGAAAGCGTTGTCAAATAGGGTAAACACGATGACTTTAAACCAGATTAAGTACATCATAACCATTGCCGAAGAAGGTGCGTTCTCGAAAGCGGCGGAACAGCTGTATATCTCCCAGCCGTCCTTAACCGAAGCGGTAAAGGATGCGGAGCGTGAGTTGGGCTTTTCCCTTTTCAACCGCAGTAATAAGGGCGTAACGCCCACGACGGAAGGGGCGGAATTTTTAAAGTATGCCCGTCAGGCTTACGCCCAGTTCGAGCAGCTGGAAGAAAAATTCGTCGGCGGAAAGAACTATAAAAAGGCGTTCTGCGTGTCCACCCAGCACTACTCATTTGCCGTCAAGGCGTTTGTAGATGCGGTTAAGGCGCAGGATTTAAGCAATTTCGAGTTCGCAATCAGGGAGTGCAAGACGAGAGATATTATCTCCGACGTGGCTTCTCTTCGCAGTGAGATAGGCATATTATATATAAGTAATTTCAACCGCTCCGCCATACAGAAGCTGTTAAATCAGAACGAGCTGACCTTTAAAAGCTTAATCAACTGTAAGGCGTACGCCTATCTGTGGAAGGGTCACCCCTTGGCAAAGAATAGGCAAGTCACCTTCGAACAGCTTGCAAACTACCCCTGCCTGTCCTTTGAGCAGGGCGACGGCGCTTCTTTTTACTATGCGGAAGAGATTATAAGCACAAGGGTGTTCCCCCGTGTCATTCACGCCTGCGACAGGGCGACAATGCTCAATTTAATGGTGGGGTTAAACGGCTTCACCGTCTGCTCCGGCATAATCTGCGAAGAGCTCAACGGCGACGACTTTATTGCCGTACCGCTCGATAAGGACGACCCCGAGTTTGCGGAAGAGATGCAGATAGGATATATAGTCCGCAAAAACTGCGTGTTGAGCGAAATCTGCCTTTCTTATATTGAAGAAATAAAGAGATATCTGGGGGTTTAAAGGTTAATTGCTCTCTTGCTTGGTTATAGGTTGAGCCTATAGCCAAGTATATTTTTTAAGTATTTTACAAATAGCAAAGCCGCTGTTATAATAGAGCCATCAAAAACGCAAAGGAGCTAAATGAAATGGCAAACAATATTTACAGCAGCAATAATTGGAGTTTTGAAACCAAGCAGTTACACATAGGTCAGGAGTCGGCAGACCCCGTCACGGACGCAAGGGCGGTGCCTATCTACGCAACCACGTCCTACGTATTCCACGACAGTCAGCACGCCGCAGACAGGTTCGGCTTAAAGGACGCAGGCAACATCTACGGAAGGTTGACCAACCCCACGCAGGATATTTTTGAAAGGAGAATCGCCGCTTTGGAAGGGGGCGTTGCGGCATTAGCGGTCTCTTCAGGTGCGGCGGCAATCAACTACGCTATATCTGCGCTTGCAAAGAGCGGCGAGCATATAGTTGCCGCAAAGAACATCTACGGCGGAACGTACAACTTTTTAGCCCACACCCTTCCCCTGACGGGTAATATCACCACGACCTTCGTCGACCCCTATGAAGAAGGCTCGTTCGAAAGGGCGATAACACCCCAAACAAAGGCTATATTTATCGAGACGTTGGGCAACCCCAACTCCGACTTATCCGACATTGAAGGCATTGCAGAGATTGCCCACAAACACGGGTTGCCCCTTGTGGTTGACTCAACCTTTGCAACCCCCTATCTTATAAGACCTTTAGAATACGGTGCGGACATTGTAGTACACTCCGCAACCAAATTTATCGGCGGTCACGGTACGGCAATCGGCGGCGTAATAGTCGACGGCGGCAAATTCGACTGGAAGGGAAGCGGCAGATATCCGTGGATATCCGAGCCTAACCCCAGCTATCACGGAATATCATTCGCAGATGCTTGCGGAGCTGCGGCGTTCGCAACCTATATAAGGGCAATCTTACTCCGTGATACGGGTTCCACACTCTCACCCTTCCATGCATTTATCTTCCTGCAGGGGTTGGAGACGCTCTCTTTAAGGTTGGAACGTCATACGTTTAACGCCTTAAAGGTCGTGGAGTACCTATCCAACCACCCCCAGGTGGAGACGGTTCATCACCCGTCGCTTGCAAGTTCCCCTTCGCATTATCTGTATGATAAGTACCTTCCTAACGGCGGCGGTTCAATCTTCACCTTTGAAGTCAAGGGCGGGGCGAAAGAGGCGCAGAAGTTCATCGATAACCTGCCCATATTCTCGCTGCTTGCCAACGTTGCGGACGTGAAGTCGCTGGTTATCCACCCCGCAAGCACCACCCACTCCCAGATGACGGAAGCCGAGCTTGCAGAGTGCGGCATTAAACCCAACACTATCCGCTTATCTATCGGCACCGAGAATATTAAGGACTTGCTTGCGGCATTAGACGTAGCGTTTGAGAGTATAAGGTAATATAAATATCATAACGCTCTGTGGAGTTATTTCGCAGAGGTACATACCCTAATATATTGGGATTTTGAAATTTAAAGGAGATTATATTATGGCTAAAATATACACTTCAGCCGACCAACTAATCGGCAAAACGCCCCTTTTGGAGCTTTCAAAAATAGAAAAAGAATTAGGTTTAAAGGCAAGGGTGCTTGTTAAGTTAGAGCTATTTAACCCTGCAGGCTCGGTCAAGGACAGGGTTGCAAAATCCATATTGGACGACGCCGAAAGGCGTGGCGAACTCACCCCCGAAACCGTAATTATCGAACCCACTTCGGGCAACACGGGCATAGGGCTTGCTTCGGTTGCGGCGGCAAGGGGATATAAAGTAATTTTAGTAATGCCCGAAACTATGAGCATAGAGCGCAGAAAGCTTATGAAGGCATACGGCGCAGAGCTCGTTCTCTCGGACGGGAAGAAGGGTATGAAGGGCGCAATCGCCAAGGCGGAAGAGCTTAAGGCAAGCTATCCTTCGGCAATAATCGCAGGGCAATTCGTAAACAAAGCCAACCCTGCCGCACACTATGCGACCACGGGTCCCGAAATTTTAGAAGATACCGACGGCAAGGTCGACGTGTTCGTTTCAGGCGTAGGTACGGGCGGTACGGTTACGGGTACGGGCAGGTATTTAAAGGAGCATATCCCTAATGTAAAGATAGTTGCTGTGGAACCTGCGGGCTCCCCCGTGCTGTCGGGCGGCAACCCCGGTCCCCACGGCTTGCAGGGCATAGGCGCAGGCTTTATACCCGAAGTGTTGGATACTTCCGTTTACGATGAAATAAAGCAGGTTAACGAACAACAGGCGTACGAGACGGCAAGGCTCATCGGCAAAAGGGAAGGCGTACTCGTGGGTATAACTTCGGGTGCGGCGGCGTATGCGGCTATCGAGCTTGCAAAAAAGGAAGAGTATTCGGGCAAGACTATAGTTGCCGTTCTTCCCGACGGCGGCGGTAGGTATTTGTCTACACCTTTATTTGAATAAGGTAGAGCGCTTATAGAAAAAAAGAATAAAGAATAATTAATAAATAATGAATATGGTAGAGAATATTTAGCCGTCATTGCGAACCGACTGCAAGTCGGTGTGGCAATCCCAGCGGGTATGTTGTATGCAGTTCTAAATAACAATCACCTTATAAGTTTCTTGCATTTCAACCGAAAAAGTATTATAATAGCCGTAACTTATGGATAAGATTATTAAAGATACTTCATTTGATGAAGAGAGAGCGTTATACGCAAGCGAAGATTTAACGCTCATAAACGTGCGTATCGACGGCAAGGCGGACGGCGAAAGCGCAATCAAAGAGTGCAAAAACATTACCGTCGAAGACTGCTATTTCAATCTGCGCTACCCTATGTGGCACGTCGACGGGCTTAAAATTGTCGGCAGCACGATGACCGAAAACTGTAGGGCGGCATTGTGGTATTCAAAGGACGTGAGCATTGAAAACACCGTTCTCGGCGGAATCAAGGCGGTAAGGGAGTGTAAGGGCGTAAAGCTCGTTAACTGCGACATAGTATCGCCTGAATTCGGCTGGTTCACCGATAATTTAAGCCTTGAAGACTGCAAGGTTGTAAGCGAGTATTTCCTTTTAAAGGCGGGGGATATAAGCTTAAAAAACGTCAATTTTAACGGCAAATACTCCTTCCAATACGTGGTTGGCGGCTCTATTGAAGACTGCATTTTGACTACAAAGGACGCCTTTTGGCACGCAAAGGGCTTACATATCAAAAACTGCAAGGTAATTGGCGAATATCTCGGCTGGTATTCGGAAGATTTAGTCTTTGAAAACTGCGAGATATCCGGCACCCAACCGCTGTGCTACTGCAAAAATCTGAAGCTGATAAACTGCGCTATGACGGGGTGCGATCTGGCGTTTGAAAGGAGTGAAGTTCACGCCGCCGTCACCACGAAAATAGACAGCATAAAAGAGCCCTATTCAGGCGAAATCAAAGCCCCTGAAATAGGCGAAGGGGTCGGTTAATCTCTCGCTACGGCGTATAAGACTAAATCAATATCTTTGTAGAAGAAGAAAGGTATTACAGCCTTTCTTTTTTTATAATGTTTTTTTCACAAATATCTTGACTTTAATATATATGCGGCGTAAAATTAAAACGTATCAATTTTTTTATGATAAGGAGAAAACAATGGACAAGAAAAAAATCAAGCGCATAGTCGCCGTAGTGATGACTTGTGCTTCGGTCAGTGCATTGGCTGCAGTGGGTTTCGGTTGTAACAAGAATACACACACGCACGTTGCAGACAGTGAATGGCAGAGCGACGCAACCAGCCACTGGCACAACTGTACGGCTGACGACGGCGCACAGCTCGACAAGGCTACTCACGAGTATACGGACGAGCAGGATGCAACTTGTAACGTCTGCGGTTACGAAAGGACGATAGGCGCTGCCGACGTAGCGGTAGAGAGCGTATCGCTCGATAGACCTTCCGTAGAGTTAAAGCTCGGCGCAACTATAACCGCAACCTTGACGGCTACGGTATTGCCTGCCAACGCAACCAACAAGACTATTACCTGGTATTCGTCAAATCCTGCGGCGGCAACCGTATCGGACGGCGTTGTAACTGCAGTAGGCGAAGGCACGACAACCATAACCGCAATGACGGCAAACGGCAAAACGGCGAGCTGTACCGTCACTGTAGCGGCGGCAGATTCCGGCTCCGTAACGCCCGACCCCGACCCTACACCCGACGGCTACACGGCGAACGGCACGTATACGCTTGATATAGCTAACGCAGGCGCAACCGCAGGCATCTTCGATTGGGTAAAGGGTACCAGCGACGGTGCTTTCGGCACTAACTCTAGCGACAACGTCAAGTATTTCAAAGTGTCGGCAAAGAGCGGCGCTTACGACTATCTCTACATAAATTTAAACCTTCAGAAAAACAAGATTATAACCATCACCGGTACGGCAAGGCCTACAAGTACCACCGGCAGCACCACTTTGGGCGTAGCTCTTGCGAGTAGTTCTACCGCTACGGTAAGCGGAATTGTGGCAACGCAGGAATTTACCGCAGCAGCCGCAATAAATCAGACGCTCACAGTGACGAGCGAAGGAACCGCTATTATTCAGCTTTCGAGAGCGTCGGGTTCCACCGGTTGCGAAATTACCGAACTTAAAGTAACCGTTTCCGATATGGGCCCCGTAGCCGTTACGGGCATAAGTCTTAACAAGACGACTTCTTCTCTCAAAGTCGGCGAAACCGAAACCTTAACGGCAACCGTCACTCCTTCGAATGCGGATAATACCGCCGTTACCTGGTCTTCTTCCGACCCTACGGTTGCAACGGTTGACGTAAACGGCAAGGTAACTGCACTCAAGGCAGGTGACGTAAAGATAACCGCAACCGCTCAAGGCGATACTTCCAAGACGGCTTCCTGCGATTACTCAATAAGCAACGTATTGCCTTCAGTTATAACGATCGACCGTGACGAAGCTTCAATCGAGATAGGCGGCTATATTACGTTGTCGGCAAGCGTCAGCCCCGATAACGCAACCGTGAAGACGCTTACCTGGTCTTCTTCCGACGCTGCGGTTGCAACGGTTGATGTAAACGGCAAGGTTACGGGCGTTGCGACGGGTACGGTAACCATAACCGCAACCTCTACCGAGAACAGTACCGTCAAGGCTACTTGTACGGTTAAAGTGCTTGAAGAGATAGTCGAGGTTACAAGCATAACCCTTTCCGACACGACTGCAACCATTGAGATGGAGAACACAACTACCCATCAGTTGACGGCGACGGTGTCGCCCGACGACGCAACTAACAAGACGGTAGTGTGGACGTCTTCAGACAAGACGATTGCAACGGTTGACTCTAACGGTCTGGTAACAGCCCGTAGGGCAGGCAAGGTAACTATAACCGCAACGGCGGACAACGTTTCGGAATCTTGCGAGATTACTATAACCGCTCCCGCACCCGTTGCAGGCGCACCTACGCTTGAAGTCAGCTCGGCAGACGAGCTTGAGACGGCTTACGTTGAGTGGACCACCGCAAACTGTACGGCTGATTGGTTCAACGTATATTATATGGCGGATAACGGTTCAACCTGGATTAAGCTCGACGACGCTCTCGTAAGGCAGTATTCGCAGTATTACAGGGCTGATATGGTCGGTCTTAAGGAAGGAACCTATAAGATGAAGATCGTTCCCGTTGTTACCGACGTGGAAGATAACGATCATGCAACGATCGCCAACGGCATAACCGTCAAGGCTCACGACAGAACGGGCTTTGCATTCGTGGAAGGCACGTCTTCAGGTGCATATAATGAAGACGGCACGTTAAAGAGTAACGCAAAAGTTATTTACATCACCGAACAGACCAAAGATACCGTTTCTATGGAAGTTACGGGTGCGACCTCTAATCCCTGCGTCGGCTTACAGAATATCTTAACCGGTTATGCAAAGGGCAAGGAAAACACTCCTCTTTGCGTACGCTTCATAGGTAACATAACCGACTTGGCTACAATGGATAAGGGCGATATCGTTATTGAAAACAAGAATAACGCAACGCCCGGTATAACCTTCGAAGGTATAGGCGCAGACGCAACCATCAACGGTTGGGGTATAAGGGTTAAAAACGCTTCCAACGTTGAAGTCCGCAATCTCGGCTTTATGAACTGTAATTCGGACGAGGGCGACTGTTTAGGTTTGCAGCAGGGCAACGATCACGTCTGGGTACACAACTGCGACTTCTTCTACGGCGACGCAGGCTCCGACGCCGACCAGGCAAAGGGCGACGGCTCGCTCGATACCAAGAAATCGACTTACGTCACTCATTCCTACAACCACTTCTGGGATAGCGGAAAGTGCAACCTTCAGGGTATGAAGGACGAGACGGAAGATAATTTCATCACCTATCACCACAACTGGTACGACCACTCCGACTCACGTCATCCCAGAATAAGGACCTGTACGGTTCATATCTATAACAACTACTTCGACGGCAACGCAAAATACGGCGTGGGCGTAACCATGGGTGCAAGTGCGTTTGTGGAAGCGAACTACTTCCGTTCTACTGCCAGCATGAAGCCTATGATGTCTTCAATGCAGGGTACCGACGCACAGGGCGAAGGTACGTTCTCGAGCGAGGCGGGCGGTATAATCAAGTCGTTTGCAAATTACTACGATTGTACGGCAACTAACCTGAAACTTATGACATATCAGCAGGGCGGTTATAACAGCAATCCTAACGACTCCGACTGCTACGAGGCTTCCAGCCGTAACGAGCAGGTACCTTCAAGTTATACGACTATCAATGGCGGAACTTCCTACAACAACTTCGATACGGCTTCGACTATGTATTCCTACACGGTTGAAACCGCAGAACAGGCTAAATTAAGCTGTGAAAGGTATGCTGGCAGAATCGACGGCGGCGACTTCGATTGGACGTTCGACAACAAGACGGACGACTCTTTCTACGGCGTAGATACCGAGCTTAAGGCGGCGCTTAAAGCTTACGACGACGTAATCGTCAAGATAGGCAACGTTGAAACCGGTTCTTCCGGCGGCGGCAGCGAGAGCGGCGGCGAAACGGGCGGCGAGACCGGCGGTGAAACCGGTGGAGAGACCGGTGGAGAGACCGGTGGCGAAACCGGCGGCGGAACGACCACCGTTGAAGGCGAGATTATCTACATTCCTTCAAGGGACGGCTACACCGGCAAGGACGGCATAAGCTTATCCAGCACGAGTACGAGTAACAAGGCAACCGAAGATATCTACGTTCTCGGTGTTCAGATAAAGGCAAAGACTGCGGCAAAGGTAGACAGCAACCAGCATATCACGCTTACGCCTGCAGTAGATTCAACCCTTAAGCTGTATACGCTTATCGATAATCTTAAGGTCAACGGCGTTAAGGTTACGGGCGTTGTCGAAGGCGACTACTATGTGATAACGGTAGATCTTGACGCAAATACGGCTTACGACATAACCAAGGGCGAAGGCGAAAACGCACTCTTTGCTCTCGTTTTGACCCCTAATGCCTAATTGAAACGGCTTAACGGCTAACAACTGAATTACGGCAGTCGGCGTTTCAAACGCCGACTGCTTTATTGTATAATTCAAGATTATACTCTCATAAATATTTACAATATTATAAATTGCTCTGCGGCAAGCCATATTGTTTGCATAATTAAAAATTCTGTGATAGAATAAATTTATATAAGTGATTTTATGCACTTTTTTAGCGTTTTTTATACGTTTATACAATTTACCTTAAGGCGGACAGATGCTGAAAATGACCGACAATTTTAAAATTGTTAAAAATAAATATAAGGCTTTGGCGATAATTTCCGCCATCGTTTTAGGGGTGCTGTGCGGCGTAATAGTCGCCTGCGCCTTGCTTTTGGCGTTCAAGCTCTCCGAGATAGAACTTTTATGGGTTTATTACCTGCTCATCGGCGTAGGCGTTGCCGCTTGCTCGGCAGTGCCCTTCTTTTTCCTTTTGCGCCCCAACGATAATAAGCTGGCTAAAAAGTTGGATAAAAAGTACTCGCTCAACCAAAAGGTGCAGACCATGGTGGAGTATGCCGATGCACAGGGAGCAATGGTCACTTTGCAGAGAGAGCAGACCAACGAAGCTCTGGCGATTGCGGCTAAATCCCGCCCCGACGGCAAGGCGTTGCTCAAATTCATATTCATACCCGTTATAGCGATTGCAATAGCCTGCGTCAGCATAATAATTCCCGCCAAAAAGACTACGGTCATATTGCCAGGATTTACTCTTTCAGAAAACCAGCGCAGGGCGGTGAACGAATTAATCGAAGACGTCAATTCTTCCGATATGACGGACGGGCTTAAACTTGCTACGACTACGGCTCTTTCGGATATGCTCGAAAAGCTTGAAGATACAACCTTGCAGAGCAAGATGAAGAGTACCGTAATAAGCACGATAAAGGGCATAGATATAATAATTGCGGATACCAACAGCTATCTGCCTATGTACAAGACGCTCAAGGACAACGAATATACAAAGTCCTTTGCGATATCCGTAGCGCAGGGCGTGGCATACTATAAGTCAATCAATACGGTTGCTATCAAATCTTTAGATTCGGTGGAAAGGCAAAACGAATCTTCGTACAACTACATCGTCTCCGTTTTAGGGGAATGGAAAGACGGGGTTAAAGATACTTTCTACCACACCGAAGAAGGCTCGACAAGCGCAGAGATGTTCACCAAGCAGGAGATGGTTGAGCGTGTCAACGCTTACTCGAATGCATTTAAAGAAGGGCTTGCAAAGGTTGAGTTCGGCGGTCAGAACGATTTGCTTTTAACGTCTGTTGCCGCCTTTTCGGACGACATATTGACCGTAGACTCCAATTACGGTGCGGAGAGCTATTTAAATGCGGTCTATGCAATATGTTCAAGCTTCGTAAGTCCCGACGTGGAAGACGCCGTTTCAACGCAGACCTATTCCTGCCTTATGGACGAATTTATCCGCAACCGTACGGCAGAGATATTCGGGCTTAAGAGTTCGGATATAGGCTCCAATTCAAACGTCGTACCCGATATAATCGACAGCGGCGGCTCTTCAGGCGGCGGCACCAGCGGCGGCTGGGGCGACGGTGGAATAGATTTAGGCAGTAACGATCTGGTCTACGACCCCGACACCAACACCTTCGTCGAATACGGCACGCTTTTAGCCCGTTACCGCAACAAGATTAACGAGAGAATTGCACAATTCGAAGCGATTGCAAACAATCCCGATGCAACCGAAGAAGAGAAGGCGGAGGCAAAGTTCGTTCAGGGAGAGTTGGTTAAATACATTCAGCAATACCTTGACAGGCTTGAGGGCAACGTTGATTAAAAGAAAAACGGCGGAGAACAAACTGCCCGACATACATAATTAAAAATATATAAAAACATAAAAGGAACGGAAAATATAATGGCTGAAGAAATTACGATTAATCAGAACATCGCTGCAAACGTTGAGAAGGTAAAGGCGTTTTCGGCGTCGATAGCCAAGGTTAAAGACGAACTTGCAAAGGACGTGGTAGGTCAGCAGGAAATAATCGACAACGTGCTTATTGCAATCGTTGCAGGCGGCAACGTGCTTTTGGAAGGTGTTCCCGGAGTAGGTAAGACCCGTCTGGTGCGTTCGCTCGGAAGAACACTTGAGCTCCCCTTCTCCCGTATACAGTTCACCCCCGACCTTATGCCTTCGGACGTAACGGGTTCAAACGTAATCGAAAAGGGCGAAGACGGCAAGATGACGACGGTATTCAACAAGGGTCCCATATTTGCAAACCTTGTGCTTGCGGACGAAATTAACCGTGCAACGCCCAAGACGCAGTCTGCAATGCTTGAAGTTATGCAGGAGCATAGAGTGACCATTGCAAAGCAGACCTATAAGCTTGCAGAACCCTTCTTCGTGCTTGCAACCGAAAACCCTATAGAGCAGGACGGTACCTATCCCTTGCCCGAAGCGCAGATGGACAGGTTTATGTTTAAGCTCATAGTCAATTTCCCCTCCGTCGACGAACTTAAAAATATCGTCAATATGACGCAGGTAACGATGGAAGAGACGGCTGAAGCGGTTATCGACGGAAATACCGTTCTCGAAATGAGAGAGCTTGCAAAGACCGTACCCGTCATTGACGACGTATTGAATTATGCTGCAAATCTCGTTTCGGTTTCCCACCCCGAACTTAAAAACACCTCTTCCACGGCGGAAAAGTACATAAAGTACGGCGCTTCCCCCCGTGCGGCGCAGGCGCTTATCACGGCGGCAAAGGTAAGGGCGCTTATGTGCGGAAATTACAACGTCTCCTACGAAGATATCGACGCACTTGCAGCCCCCGTTTTAAGGCACAGGATTAAGATTAATTACGCCGCAATGAGCGAAAAGCTTACCATTGACGACGTTATAGCAATGCTCGTTGCCGAAAACAAGAAGATGTGCAAATAATTCACTTTAAACAAACTCATTAACTTAAGGATATATGGCAAAAAAGGTTATTGACGAAGAGCTTCTGGGGCAATTCGAAACGCTCCAGATGATCATTAAAAATAACGTTGCCGGCATGTTTGGCGGAAACCATAAGAGCAAGACGTACGGTTCATCGTGCGAGTTTGCCGATTACAGGGAATACGCCCCCGGCGACGACATAACCAAAATCGATTGGAACGCTTACGCTCGTTTCGAAAAGCTTTACACCAAGCTGTTTTTAGACGAGAGACAGATGCACACACGCATCTACATTGACGCCAGCCGTTCTATGGGTTTCGGTAAGGGTAAGAAAGACGAACAGGCCCTGCGTATTGCGGCGGCGTTCGCCTATCTTTCCGTATGCCAAATGGATAAGGTTTCGGTTTACGCCGTTCACGACGATAAGTTGGAGTGCATAATAAACGGTATGCTCGGCAAGGAGTCCTATTATGCCAATATCGGAAAATTGAACGACGTCGAATTCTACGGCGACATCAGGTTGAGCGAAGCTATAGTTCCGTCCACGGTGGGCTATGGCGACGGTATGTCAATAATTATTTCCGACTTTTTAACCGACAACGACTTCGAAAGGGCGATTGACCATCTGGCAACTAAAAAGAGACACGTTCTGTGTATTCAGGTGCTTTCGAAGGACGAGCTTAACCCTAAAGTAAGGGGTAAGATGCACTTCTTCGACAGTGAAGACGGCAACAGGTACTACCGCAAAAACATAAGCAGGGAGATTATAGCCGCTTATAAGCAGGCGGTGGACTATGTGCAGGGACGTATTAAAGGTATGTGTCTTTCAAGGGGTGCCGACTATCTTCTGGTCGGTGCCGAAGACTCGATTGGCGATATGTTCTTCAACAGATTAGCAAGCGAGGGGGTACTCAAATGAGCTTTTTACAACCGCTTGGGTTCCTTGCGCTGCTTGCGATACCCGTACTCATAATCATCTACATAATCAAGAGCAAGTATACCGAACAGGTTATATCTTCAACCTATCTTTGGGAACTCTCCGAAAGGTTCTTAAAGCGTAAAAATCCGCTTAAGGCGATAACGGGCATTTTAAGCCTTATTCTGCAGATACTTGCGGTTATATTCATTGCGCTCGCCATTGCGCACCCCGTGTTCGTGGTTAAGGGCGGTGCAAACGATTTTTGCTTCATTTTAGACTCTTCCGCAAGTATGAACATTGTGGAGAATAACGTATCCCGTTTCGATAGCGCAAAAAACGAGATTAAAAAGGTTATAAACTCTTCTGCGGACGGCAGTACCTATACGCTGATTACCGCAGGGGATACGACCGACGTGGTCTTTTCAAGCATTGACGATAAGAAGTCGGCGTTAAACCAGCTTAACCAGCTGTCTTCATCGTATGCGGCAGGCAGTTTGGATACTTCGCTTATGCGTGCGCAGAAGTATTTTAACGCCAATACTTCGATGAAGTTCTATCTCGTTACGGATAAAAACATAGAGAACTACGAAAACGTAACGCTTGTGAAGATTGACGGCGGAAAGAGCAACTTCGGTCTGTCGGATACTTCTTATATCTACAATATTAACGAACAGGGCACTTCGTCTACGAGAGTGTCGGGAAAGGTGTGGTCGTATTCGGGCGACGCAACGTTGACGGTAGAAGTATATTTAAACAACAGCTCGACGCCGTCTAATTCTTTAAGAGTGCAGGTCGACGGCAATTCTTCAGCCGACTTTACGATAGACGTCGCTAACACCGATTTCAATTCGCTTTCCGTCAGCATTAAGGAAAAGGACGATCTGCCTGAAGATAACACCGTAACCTTATACGGCGCAACCGAAGGCGAATCCTACAACGTGTTGATTATAAGCAAGACTCCCGACCTTATAAGGTGGTCGTTAGAAGCGGCTAATTTGACCTGTGACGTACTCGCCCCCGATAAGTATACGAGCGATGCGTGTCAGGGTTACAGCCTTTACGTCTTCGATAGCGACGACGACGCTCCATTCACGCCCGATAAACTGCCTTCCGACGGCGCAGTGTGGTTCATAAACCCTTCCGCCAGCGTCGAAAAGACGGGCTTTTCTATAAGGGGCAGCTCCGAAGTCGGCGGTGAAACGACGTTAAGCACGTCTTCGTCGACGAGAGTAAGGAGCCTTTTAAAGGGTACCGCTGCCGACGACACCACGCTTGCACGCTACGTCAAGTGCGGTCAGACGGGAGTATTTTATAACATAGTATTCTGTAACGGCGACCCCGTAGTATTTGCGGGTTCAAACGGTTTGGGCAACAGAGAAGTTGTGTTTGCCTTCGACTGGAATCTCTCCGACTTCCCCTTGAGCTATAACGGCAGGGTTATTTTAAAGAATTTAATAAGCTATACCTTCCCTTCGCTTGCAGACGAAACGCTTGCTTTTAGCGGCGAGTCCGTCTCTTTAAACGTGCTTCCCGGCTGTTCAAGCCTGAAAGTTGCGTCGCCTTCAGGGGAGGAGAGCTATCTCGACACTACGGAAGTAATCACTGAATATATGCTGACGGAAGTGGGCGAATACACCGTAACGGCAGTTGTGGGCGGAAGCATCAAAACGGGCAAGGTGTATGCGCAGTTCCCCGTGAGCGAGAGAATTTTAAATAAGACTGAAACTAACTTCATAATTACCGGTGAAGCCGGTAACGAGAAACGTGACGGCAGATATGAAGATATCCTGTATATCTTTATAGTTCTTGCCGTAATAGTACTTGCAGATTGGGCGGTGTATTGTTATGAGCAGTATCAACTTCGATAATCCCTGGCTCCTGTTTATCGCATTGCCGCTGATAGTTCTTATTATCGTACCTTTCGCTATCACGATAAGGAAGGACAATCTCAACGGGCATAACCTGTCTTCGGGAATAATCCATATCGTAATGGCGATAATAATTGCCTTTGCCGCCGCAGGGACTTCGGTAATAACCACTGTAACCCAGACGGACGTGTACGTCCTTGCAGACGTGTCGTATTCGGCAAGCTTGAATCTCGATACGGTAGACGAATGTATAAACAATCTCGAATTACCCCCTAACTCAAGAAAGGGCGTAATATGTTTTGCTAACGGGCATAAAATTGTGACAAGACTGGGCGAAAGGTTCACCACCGTCAAGAATTCAGGCGTGGACGATTCTTCCACCAACATAGTGGCTGCCCTTAACTATACGGGTTCGCTCTTCCGTGACGACGTAATAAAGCACATCGTGCTTATAACCGACGGCAAGTCGACCGACGGAACGGACGACGACGCTTTGAAGCGTCAGATAAGCTCGCTTGCAGAGCGTAACATTCACGTCGACGCAATATTTATCGACAACAATATGCAGGGCGACACCAAGGAAGTGCAGATGTCGAATGCGGATTTCAATTCGTCGGTAAGCTTAAACCGTGACGAAAGGGTAAATCTGACCGTTCAGGCGAACTGCCCCGAAGGGGAGACTGTCGACGCAACCGTAACGCTTTACAAGGACGGGGAAGAGTATAAGGAGACCGTTCAGACTTTTGTCAAGGGTGAAAACACCGTAACGTTTAAGCTCGATACTTCGGTTGCAGGCGTCCACGACTACGTTGCAAAAGTAGCGTATGACGACGACTTTAACGCAAATAACAACGAGATATCCTTTACCCAATCGATTTCCGACAAGACGAGTATTTTGTTGATTGCAGGCAGCATCGAAGACTACTATGCGGTAAGCGAGCTCTATGCCGATGAGATTGCGGCAGATAACGTTACGTTGGAATCCCGCATCAACATGACCGAAATAGAAGAAATAACGATAGAAGAGCTGTGCAAGTACGATCAGATCATTCTGTCCGACTTCGACGTGTCAACTCTCGAAAACAGCGAACTGTTTTTGGACAATCTCGATATGGCTGTATCGCTGTACGGCAAGAGCTTGTTGACCTTCGGCGATTTGAAAATTCAGCAAAAGACGGAAGGCGAGTTAGCTTCGCTCTCCAATATGTTGCCCGTAAGCTACGGCAAGACGGGCGGTGCGTCCAAGCTCTACACCCTGCTTATCGATACTTCACGCAGTATGGAGATGGGCAGTAAGTTGGATAAGGCGAAAACTGCGGCGAAGGAAATCGTTAAATTACTTTCAATCGGCGACGTTTTGAACATAATTCAATTCAACGGCGAAACAAGCCCCGTACTCATTAATTACTCAATTCAATACGACAGAACCGAAGCAATGGAGAGAATCGACGAGCTTAAGGTTGTTCAGGGTACCGTTATGAGCGCAGGTCTCGAACTTGCTCACGACAGAATGAAGGGCGGCTCCTACAGCGAAAAGCGTCTGATTTTAATAAGCGACGGTATCGATATGGGCGGCGACGACATACTCGGTCAGATCACGGCTATGCGTGCCGACTCCATAAATACCATAGTAATGGACGTGGGCAGGACTTCCGGCGACAATAACCAGACTACGGCGGTTCAGCTCCTTGACGATATTGCAAGGCTCGGCAACAACAGCGCCCCCTACGATATAAGCAACGCCGATAATATAGACGAAGTAATCAACGGCGAGCTTGCGCAGGAAGATATGGGGGCGTACGGCGGGTATTCGTATATTTCCGTCAACCGTATTCGTGACGACGTTCTTTCCGGCATTAATACGGACGACGTTTCAAGCAGCTACGTCAAGGGCTTCGTGAAGTCGCAGGCAAAGGCGAATGCGAACACCGTCTTAAACGTCAGCTATTCATACTCCATATCCGGTTCCGACGATAGCAGCTTCACCGAAGTAAACGTGCCTTTATACTCCTATTGGAAGTACGGCAACGGCAAGGTGGCGTCGTTCACTTCTTCGCTTTCAGGCGATTGGGTAAGTACTGTGTCCGCACAGGTAAAAGACGCTCTCTTTTCAAATATTGTGGAAACGTGCGTGCCTACCGAAAAGGTCAACTATCCCTTCCAGTTCGATATAGAGAAGGGGTCGGGCTCGGCAACCGTATCCATAACCCCTGCAAATTTAAGGAACGACGCCTGGGCAACGTATAAAATAACAGCCCCCGACGGTTCGGTTTCCCAAGGCGATATGTCCTTCGGCAGCTTAAGCTACGGCTACAATTTCGTAACGCCGTCAGAAGGTAAATATACCGTAAACGTCACCTACGGCTACGGCAATTACACCATAGAAGCGGTTAAATATTTCAACGTCGCCTATTCGGCTGAATACGACAGCTTTGCCATCTACGACGCTTCCACGCTTATCAAGGGCGTTGGCGCAAACGGCAAGGTAAGTACGGACGGCACTCTCAAGATAGAAAACGACGAAAAGGAAGTAGGCGTATACTATCTCTCTCTCACGTTGCCGCTGTTAATAACCTGCGTAGTATTGTATGCAGTGGATATTGCCGTTCGTAAGCTCAAGTGGGAAGATATCAAGAGTTTGTTCGGGAGGGGTAAAAAATGATAAAGCGTAAAAGATTTTTGACGGCTTTAATTTGCATTATTCTCTCCTTGATATGCGCTTTCGGCTTTGCTTTTTCGGGCTGTGGCGAATATAAACCCCCTGAAAACGGCAGTGACGTCCCCGTATTGCCCGACGACCCTGACGAGCCCGACGAGCCCGTAGACGAAAATGAAAACGACTTTACCGTTCAGTTAACGATTAAAAACGGCAAGGTATGGCAGAATTTCACTTATGACTTCTACGAAGCTTCCGACGACAGGAACGGAGTACACGAGCAGGGCTGGATTAAGTGGGAAAACATAAGGGTGCAGTGGACCAATATTGATACGGGTGCAAGGCACTACGGCACGTTAAACAGCGACGGTAAGGCTGTTTACGCAGGTCTGGACGGCGACTATAAGGTAACGCTTACCAATATGCCCACAGGTTTTACCTACGAGCCCAATATAAATTATGCGGACAATATATCCAAGCATATAGAGATCATCATATACAAGATCGGCAGCACAAGCGGAGTCAAAACGCTCTATAACTTAAGCGACCACAGTATATCGTATAAAGCCTATCTGATTAAAACGACAGGCGTATACAGGGCGGTTTTGGAAAACCAAGACGATAGGGTTATGTTTGCCTTCAGTACGGACAAGCAGGGAACCTATTCCTTAACTTCGCTCGTGGACGTAACTGCAAATATGATTAACCCCAAGCTCACCGTATACATGGGTCAGCTTTCGGGAGGGTTCGTCACCGATGCGTTTGCGAGCAAGGACGACGGCGGTTCGGAGAACACCTACACCAAGAATATCTATTGGGAGTACAACATCTCCGCAGACGAGACCAAGGGCGGCAATGCGCTCATCTTTGAGCTGTATTCAACAAGCAGAGACGGCAACGCAAGCTATCCGCTCACCGTAGACTTCCTCTTGCAGAGAGACGGCGACTATACGAGAACGGATTTAAGCACCACGGTGCAAGTCACGGAAGACTTTGAAAAGACGCCTCCGCAGCCCGAAGGTACGTTTACCTGGGCGAAGGACAATCCCGTAACCGTAGACAATTTGGTCAACAGCAAGACGGTTATTTTAAACACCGAAGAGGGCAGAGACGCCGATTATTTAAAATCGGGTGCCACCGTCGAGATGGGTGTTCAGGCTACGGAAGACGACGGGTATTACTACTTCTTCACCTATAACGAAGAGACCAATACCTACACCTTAACCGACAGAGTTTATGCGGTGGTCAACAAGGCAAACGACGTGTTTGACCTCCTTAATACGCAGAATTGGCCTGTAAGATATCTGTTGGATTGCGAAGATTCTTCTAAAGCTTATAACTATACGAGTTTTTTAGCAACCTATCAGGAGCATTGCAACGATGACGGCGCATATCCCGTAAATGCGGAACTTGCAAAATTCTTGCAGGATTTCTGTACCACCAAGAAGATATTCAACGACGGTACCGGCGATGCGGAAGTGCTGGGCTATAACGCCGACGAAAAGGGTATGTGGCTCATCAGCTGCGGATATTATCAGCAATAATCAATCTAACAATTAACATAGGGTTTTAAGATGAAAAACGGTAATTTTTTAAAAAGTTTAATAGCGTTGTCCTGCGTGTTGACGCTGGGGCTGGGCATTTTTGCAGGGTGTGCTACGGACAAATGCGAACACGTCTATTCCGTTACGGAAGAAGTTCCGTCCACCTGTACAAAGCACGGTAGTATAACCAGCGTCTGCGGCATCTGCGGCGACATAAAGGAAGAGATTCTGCCTTTGGACGAGGATAATCACGTCCTTACGGGCGAATGGGAGATAACAAAACCCACCGAAGAAGGGGAAGGGCTTGCAGTTAAAACCTGCGTAAACAACCCCGAGCATAAGGTGGGAGTCACGTTGCCCAAAGTAACGATTACGGGCAAGGGCTATGACGCAAAGGAATTTATCACCGTACCCACAACCGCAAGGCAGGGCGAAATGAAGCTTACGCTTAAGAACGTCAACGGCGACATAACCTTTAACGTAACTCTTGCAGAGCGTGTTCTCGACAATATGGAAGACGCAGTTATTCTGGCATCTTCTTTACAAGAGAGCGTGCGCTCCGTAACGGGTACGTTTAAGGAGTCCATAGACAGCGGTGAAAAGACCTTCTCCTATTACTTCGGCGACGACTACACCTACATAAAGGACGACGCCAATTACAAAGAAGCCTGGTATTCGCTTGACGATGAGGACAACGTATTCGCTATGAGCAAGGTTAACGGTGCTACTACTGCATCCGTAGACCCCGATACCGATAGAGGTTATCTCAACGGTTTCCACTACAGCTCATCGGTCGACGTTTCCACCTTCTACGGTGCGGAGCAGGGACTTGCAAAGCTGTATGAAACGGCTATGAGCGGTATGGAAAACGGCGTCACCGTAAACTATAAGGAGATATCTAAAGACGAATTTGCAAGCCATAAGGCGTTAGACGGTTCGTTAAACGATTTGTGGTTCTCCTACAGCTACGACTCCGGCAGTTGGTTCACACGTTTTGAAGTTGTGTTCTCAACCTTCAGAGACGGTACTCTTAAAAAGCTGTCCGTACAGACGGAAGTTATCCGTTCGTATATGTACGTCACCGATTTGGACGGCTCCGTGGTATTCTATAAAGAGGACGATGCGTCGGTTATAAGCGGTAAAGCGGCTGTCGGCGATATAATTTTCGCCTACGACTATCCCATAGATTACGAAACGGGCTTCCCTGCATACGAATACGAAGGTGAAAACGTAGTATACGAGCAGACTAATAAGGCAACCGGCAAAGTGGTATATCAAAAAGATGGCAATTACTACGAAGTAACCGGCGGCAAGAAGATAGATAACAACGACGGAACTTACAGCTATGAGACTTATTATAGCGATGCGCTTAACTATGTGCCCGAGTTGGAACCCGTATATATCAAAGATACTTACGGTATGACCGTCCTTGACGATAAGGGCAACCCCATTCCCAAGGTTATGGCGAAAGGCGGCTATCCCGTAGACAGCTACTACTCCGATACACACTCCGAAGTCAGCTACAAAACGGTAACCTTCACCCAGACAAAGAAGACGGACAGCGACGTGGTAGAACCCAACCCCTATCCTTACGACAGCCTTTACATTAGGGACTTCGATATAACGGGTGCGAAGGTGGGCGGCGTCACCACAAGTATAGCCGACGGTCTCATCTTCCCTACCAATCAGGTTGTAACGTTAAGTTTAGGTAATATTACCCCTTCAACTGCAAGTCTGCGTTCAGACGCTATTGAAAAAATCTATATCAAAGATTCAACGGGTGCGCTTATTAAGCTCAAGGATACCGACTTTAGCAACGGTTCGCAGTATAAAGTATTAGGCTTCTTCAGTTCAAGTGACAGGACCGTGACTTTAAGGTCCCAATACGCAGGCGCTCTTACGTTTGTATTCGAAACGCAGAGCGGCAAGTGCAAAAAGGAAGTGGAGATGACCTTCACAAAGAGTGCGCCTTCGGCTCTTTCCGCCAAAGCGAGCGTCTATAGCGTCGGAACGGACGGCAAGGCAGGCTATGAAGACGTCGTCGTAAGTATTGACAGACCCGTCAGCTTAATCGTCGGTCAGAAGTTGACGTTCTGGGCGGTTGCAAGCGGCACCGAAGCGGCCTACGTCAGCACGGATATTATGCCTACTTCGTCTGAAGGCGTCACCTTCACCCAGAATGAAGAAGGCAGTTATAGGGAGTGGAATCTCGTTGCGACCGTCGCAGGCGAGTATACGATTACTATGCCCTACTATGACGGAACTACTTCAAGCGCAGGAGTCTATGCGCAGTTCAAGATAATAGTTTCGGATAAACCTGACGTTGCGCAGATGCTCTCGGGCAACACCTTTACTTGCAACGTATTAATGGCGCAGAGCTCCGGCAACCCTCAATCCAAGGCGTTTACGGCGGAGTTCACTACCGAGCTTGACGAGAATGAAGAGACGGTTAACATCATTAAAATCAACGTCGGCGGCGTCAACGGAAACGACCTTGTTTACACCTACTACATTGACGAAGAAGGCAACCTTGTCACCGAGTATAAGAGCGGCGTTGCGCCTACCACAAAGTCCTACGACTTCTCCTTTACCATAAATGAAGCGGGCGATTTGGTAGTCATGCACGGAAGCGGCTTCGGTAACGATAAAGAAGAAATCGTCCTTACCAAGGTCGTCCCTTCGGAAGAGCAGAATTAACGTTAACGTTACAATTTAAAAATCACGGATTTAGCGGCGTAGCGGTTTTATCGCTACGCCGTTTGTCGTGTTGTATAAATGTAATTTTATGCGCATAAAATTTGCATAAATTTTAATAAAAACAGTCAATTTAAACTTTATTAAAAATATTTATAATAAATATTATAAAAAAATAATCATAGTATGCGAAAATCTTTTTGCAAAGTTGCGCCAATTATGGTAACATATATAAGTATCAAAATAGGGTTATAGTCGGTTATTATGTAAAAATGCCTGTAAGCCGTGTCAAAAAAACGTGCTTTATGGCAAGCCGAGCCGATAAATACAGACGGAGAATCGCATATGAATAAATTTAAAAAAATTGCAATCGGGGTATTGCTGGCGGCAGGCGCAGGTTGCCTTGCGGCGGGTGCGGCAGGCTGCAGCAGCGAACCCGATTACTTCAAACTCACCTTTGAAGGCAAGGGGCTCGATTACGTTTTTCAGGGCGAACTTGCCCCTGAAGGCGGCGACCAGTTTGTAAGCGGATATCTCGTAAAATCGGGTGTGGAAGTGCGCTTTACGCTTGCTCTTTCGGAAAATACCGAAGGCACCCCCGTCATTTTGCTTAACGGCACCGAGATTACTGCAGACGAGAACGGCGTGTATTCGTTTGTTCTCGACAGGGAGAGCGTTGTCTCCGTAAGCGGGTTGACCGAGAAGAAGAAGGTTACGTTCAGCCAGGGCGATTACTTCAAGTTCATCGGCGAAGACGGCAATGAGATAACCAACGTTACGGCGGTTAAGGGTGAAAGCGTTAAGTTCAAGGTGTGGGTAAGCCCCTACATGGTACCCGATTTCACCATAACCAACAACACTGAAGAGTTGGTGGCGGGCGCAGACGGTTACTACACCATCGACGTTACCGAAGATTCAACCGTCAATATCAGTGAGTTACAGCAGGCTGACTCCTTTATCGAAAGGGGAGAAGGTTCGGGTACCGAAAACGACCCCTACATCGTTAAAGAACCCATAGATATGTTTATGGTTGCGGCGTTGGTCAACAGCAGTTTCTATACGGGATATTCGACGGCTTACTATAAGCTCGAAGCCGATATAGACATGCAGGGCGAAAAGCTCTACGTTATCGGCGATATGTCCAACACCAACGCAATCTTCTGCGGAAACTTTGACGGTAACGGACATACGATAAGAAACTTCTATTTAACCGATGAAGTTATCGACCAGGAATCTTTCTCTAAAGAATATCTGCCCTACGTCGGCTTATTCGGTACGGCGAGCGCAACGACGGGCGCACCTGTGGTTATCAAAAATCTGACGCTTGAAGATTACGAAGTAACCGTACATCCCAACCAGGCCGTTTCAACCGAACAGACCTATCAGGCAGGTTCGTTGCTCGCATACGGCATAGGCGCACAGGTGGATAATTGCCACGCAGTAAACGGCAAGATAACTGCTTATAACGACAACAATAAGACGTGCAACATCGGCGGTTTAGTCGGCGTATTGCAGTCGGCATATAACAATACGGGAAGCACCGTTATCACCTACGACGCATACGTCAACGGCTGTTCGGTGGACGTACAGATGAGCGGCAGCGGCGTCATCTACTGCGCAGGCGGCGCAGTCGGCTTCCTTTCCACGGCGGATACAGAGGCAATCGCCTACGTCTCCAACACGGTAACGACCGGTTCGGTGAGCGGCACGATTTACGTCGGCGGCGTGGTAGGCAACCTTACAAGGTTCTCTTCCGTGGCGAACTGCTATTCATCCTGCTCGGTTACGGCAAGGAACTCCAACAATACCACAGGTATGGCGGAAGCGATTAAAAGGGCTAATGCAGGCGGTATAGTAGGTTATGCCGAAAACGATACGGTAATAACGGGCTGCTATTCTGCAAATACTTCTATTATGGCAACGTCTGCAAGCAACAATAAGTATGCCGCAAAGGGCGAAATCTGCGCAAGATATCAAGATGCGTTAGAAGAGGCGAGCGACGCTGCAGAGGTTGTTTTATACAACAATTTAGCACAGGATAACGGAGCGATAAGAGATCTCGGCTGGGCTGCAGACGAGTGGGATTTAACGGGTTCAACCCCTAAATATACGGGTTCAACTAACCGCAATGTCACCATAACGGTTAAAAACGGAGCAAACGAAGTTATAACCTTCAGCAAGAGTCTTTCTTCCCCTGCACCCATTTACGAATGGTACGAAAGCGATATGAACGAATATATCACGGCTTCTGCCGGCAGGAGCTGGGGTTACTACTTCGACGCAGAGCTTACCCAAAGGGTGCCTAATGGCTATATTCCTTTGAGCGATACCACCTTATACGTCGGTTTTGCGGACTATTCGGAGATTGAAGGTCAGTATTATTTAGGCAAAGATATCGACACGACTAACGGCAAGACGACCGATAATATCTATGGCGTAAATGCATACTTCACGCTCGATAGCGAAGGCGGTTATCTCTTCCGTGACGGCGGTATGTCCTACACCGGCACCTATACCTATGACGGAGATAAGGTTACGCTCTATTACAGCTGTCTTGGCGCAATGGCGTTCACGGCAGACGAGACCAACGGTTCGTATGCGACTATGGTTATGGTAAAGGACGGCGACGCCTATAAGCTTGAAGGCAAGATATATGTAAGGCAACTTACAAGCGGAAGTTCAAGCGAGTACACGACATCCCTTGCGGATTTATCCTTTACCGCTTCAAAGAAGTCGGATACGTTCGTCTATGGCGAATATTCAAGCAGTAACGGCACTTTGGTGTTGAAGCCTAACGGTACGGGCACCTATACCGTGCGTGGAACGACGAAGGTGTTCGGCTTTACGGTTACGGAGAGCGGAATAAATAACGACATCAACCTGCCCATAACCGTTGTTGGCGGCAAGGTTACGGCGTTCGGCGGCAGTGCGGCTTCCTTAAAGGACAACTTTGCAGGCGCTTGGAAGATGAGCGCAGGCTCTGCCATCGAATATGTATTCGACGGCTTCGGCGCAGTTGAGTGCGGCGGACTTACAGGTACCTATTCGATTGACGAAGACGGCAAAGCTGAAATAACCCTTGACGGTCATACGACGATTAACGCAGTTCTTTCAGGCGACGCTCTCTATATTGACGGAGTTGCTTACTACGTTTCGGACGGCTTCACGGGAATGTGGGCAGGCAGCGCTACGGGAAGCAGTGAAAAGATAGAGTTAACGCTTGGCGGTATCGGCAAGGACGGCTACGGTCAAGCAGAGATGACTTTCTACGCAGGCGTAACCAACACGGTAACTGGTCAGTACTCCGTAACCGACGACGGCGTTATGGTTCTCTATGTGGGCGATACGCTTTACGGCGAGCTGACCTACAATAAGACGAGCGGCAAGGCGACGGGTCTCTTCTTCTCGTACAATATCTACAGCACCCGTAACGAAATAACCTATATACAGACCGAGTTCATTCTCTACGACCTGTTCAGGGGCGCATGGGAGTGCAATCTTGACGGCGTTAAGCAAATTAACTTCACCGGTAAGACGGCGGGCGGCAGCAGTGCAAACGCAATCGTAACTGCAACCAATGGCAGAACGAGCGTAGCCACCTATTCGCTTGACAGCGCTACCGAAGGTCAGATTACTATAGACGGCAATATCTACAGTATGACCCTTGACGAAAAGACCAATATGATTTCTCTCGCCGCAGCTTCAACCGACGTCGGCAGCCTTGCACAGAAAGACAGCTGGAGCAACGTTACTTTATACGACGGCGAAACTTCCTATACCTTTGACGGCAGAAGCAACGTGGGCGGCATAGTAACCGTATCGGACGGTTCTCAATTTAGTTACGTCATATCAGACGGTATGCCCGTAATTAACGGCACGTCGCTCGTTGAAGCGGAAGACGGCTTCATCTGGGGCGATAAGACGCTTAAATTCAACACGGGCTTTGCAAACACCTGGCTTATACCCGTAACCAACAAAAGCATAATAATAGGCGAAATCAAGACTGACTTCACGGCAACCGTTGAGATTTCATCGAATACTTTTGAAACAAAGTATAACCCCGAACGCAACACGCTCTACTTCTCTACGACGGACGGTAAGGGGTTAACCACAGAGGTAACCTTCTCGCTCAACGGCGGCAAAGAGCTTTCAATAGTCGTCAAGGGCTCGATCAACACCAGTATGATTCTGATTGCGGAAAGCGCACTCGACTTATGGACGGGCGAATATAACGCAAAGGACGGCTCTTGCTGGACGTTTGACGGTCACGGCTTGGCGGAATACGGAAGCGGTACGGCAACCTTTACCGATAAGAACGGCAAGAAGACGACCTATAGCTACAGGCAGAACAGCCTTGGCTTAATCCAGATTTTAAGCGGTGCGGGCAAGGGTATGGTATTCACCGAAGCTGAAGAAGGCGGTTATGCGAAAGACGGCGATACAAAGGCTTACGCCCCCGTCGAAACAGATGCCTTGTATCTCACTCAAGTCAGCTTAAACGGCAATTATTTAACCTTTGACGGCGCAGGCAATCTCTGGTCGTCAGGCGTAAAGTCGTCGTACACCTATAAATATCTCACGACCTATTCAAGCGTACCTTATTTAGTCGTTACCGACAACGCCAATAAAGAAAAGAAATTAGGTTCAATTTCAAAGGAAGGCGGCATTAACGTACTTAATTTAAACGAATACGTTGAGTGGACGCTTAAGGGTACAGATAAGAGTTATATATTCGTAGGCGGCAGTACGGGCGGCTTCTGGCTCGTTGACGGAGATAATTACGTCAGGGAGTACTACTACCAGCCCGACAGCGAAGACGAAGACATCTTCTATCTAACCGATATGGATGAAAACAACTATAAAATTACGCTTTCAACAGCTGATAAAAACTTTGTATTGGAAGAATTAAAATGAGAATTAAGTCTAAAAAGAATTTCTGCCGTAAGGCGGCGTGTCTAATTTTAACGGGTGCAATGTGTGCAACCTTTGGCGCAGGGCAGTTCACTGCTTTTGCGGGTTCAAGCGTCGGCACTACGGCGGACAGTTCAGGCACGACGAGCAGCTCGCTCAACTTCAAAAACGCCAACGGTACGGTCAATTTAACCGAAGTAGCGTTCTCCAACTTCAGCGATAAGGTCTTCGATGTGGGTAGTTCGACTTATTCGAGCACTACTCAAACCGTTATCGTAGGTCTGGACGTAGCTTCGGTTATCGAAGGCGGCGACATCGATAAGATTAACGCACAGCAGAAGTCGTTTTTAAAGGCGCTCTCTGCAAACGGTATCGACTATGAGTTAAAGTATTCGTACAACAACGCAATGAGCGGCGTTGCGATTACGGTGCCTTTAGGCAGCCTTGCGACGATTATGTCGATAGACGGCGTTTCTTCAGTTTCGTTGAGTACGACTTATTATCGTCCTACCGAAGTTGACGAGAGCAGTTCGGGTCAGACAAACTATTCCAAAATTTACGCTAACGGTATTTACGACTCCAGCGAATACGTAGCGCAGGGCATAGACGGTATGGGTATGACGGTCGCCGTTTTAGATACGGGTCTCGACTACACCCACGACGCCTTTAACCCCGAAAATATGATTGAACAATATCCTTCAGGCGGTATGTCTCTCGACACCGTCAGGGAGACGTTTGAAAATAAAGAGCTTATGGCAGAAAAGCTTTCGGGCTCTTCCGCAGAAGACGTTTACGTCAACCAGAAGGTTCCCTTTGCATACGACTATGCGGACCACGACGCCGACGTATACGCATCTTATTCACAACACGGTACTCACGTTGCAGGTATAGTTGCAGGCAAGACGGACGAGCACTATACCGACAAGGACGGCAACGATTCGGGCAACTCCTTTATCGGCGTTGCACCCGAAGCGCAGCTCGTTATATGTAAGGTATTCACGGACAATCTCGACAGCCCCGACATCGGCGGCGCAAAGAGCGAAGATATTATGGCGGCTCTGGACGACTGCGTGGCGTTAGGGGTAGACGTTATCAACATGTCGCTCGGCACGTCAGCAGGCTTCTCTTCCGAAGCTCTCCGCATTTCCGAAAATATCAAGGGTATAGATACCGAGGGTGAAGAGTTAAACAGGGTATTCGAAAATATCCGAAACAGCGGTATCTCCCTTATGGTTGCGGCAAGTAACGACTTCTCCGCAGGCTACGGCAGCCAATTCGGTACCAACCTTGCAAGCAACCCCGACTCTGGTACGGTAGGCTCGCCTTCTACTTATGACGGCGCAATGTCGGTTGCTTCCGTAAACGGTCAGATGGCAAACTATATGCTTGCCAACGCAACCGTAGAC
Source organism: Candidatus Coproplasma sp. (assembly GCA_051884135.1). Taxonomy (GTDB): domain Bacteria; phylum Bacillota; class Clostridia; order Christensenellales; family Borkfalkiaceae; genus Coproplasma. The sequence goes on from JBJEVC010000041.1 coordinate 128,611, forward strand.
GCAAATCAAAACGTTTCGGGCGGCAGTGCAATCTATTACGAAGAGTCGAGAAACGAGGACTCCGACGCCTACAACTTTTTAGACGATATGTTGGGTAAGGTCGGCGAAGAAGGTTCGGTCAACTCCGCAACCTTCAAATATGTAGTCGTCCCCGGCTACGGCGATTCAACCGACTATACCACGTCGGTAAGGAGAGCGCTTGCCGACAAGCAGGAAGGCGAAAAGGTTATCGCAATCGTTAAGCGTGGCGGTAACGGGCTTACCTTCAAAAAGAAAATTCAAACGGCAAAGAGCAGGGGCGCAGACGCAGTCATTGTCTACAACAACGTCTCCGGTATGATAAGAATGTCGCTCGAAGATTTGGAAAACCGTATCCCTGCCGTCTCCGTTTCGCTTGACGCAGGCGAACTTTTAATCAACGGTGCAACACAGAGCGTGGGCTATATAACCCTGTCGAGGGACTTTGAAGCTGGCCCCTTCATGAACGACTATTCAAGCTGGGGCGTAACCCCTGACTTACAGCTCAAGCCCGACATAACTTCCCACGGCGGTGAAATCATCTCCACCGTAGCAGGCGGCTATGCCGAGATGAGCGGTACTTCCATGGCTTGCCCTAACCTTGCAGGCTTTACGGCGCTTTTAAAGGGCTATTTAAAGAACAACTACGCAACCTTATGGGAAGGCAATAACGACACCGAGAGTGCGGTTAACCTTGCCAACCTTACCAATAATATAATGATGAGTACGGCGACCACCGTCTACGACCAGAACAAGCTCCCCTATTCCCCCAGAAAGCAGGGTGCAGGTTTGGCTACGATGGATAACGTATTCTCAACTCAAGCATATCTGTACACCAAACTTACTTCGAACAAGAACGACCCCGAGTATATGTGTGCAGACGGCAGACCCAAGGCAGAGCTCGGCGAAGACGAGAACAAGACGGGTGTCTACAACATAGTATTCTACGTTAACAATTTCGGCTCTACCGATTTGAAGTTTAAAACCAAGTCGATATTTATGACCGAAACGCTGTCTAAAGACGGCTTGTCGGTTGCAGAAAAGGCGTACCTTTTCGACAGCAAGGGCGAGTGGACGGTGGACGGCAAGTCGGTTGCCGAAGGCAGCGAGATAACCGTTCCCGCAGGGACTTCTAACTTTAAGATATCGGTTACGTTAAAGCTGTCTGCTTCCGAAAAGAAGTACCTTGACGACACCTTCAAAAACGGTATGTTTGTGGAAGGCTTCTTGCAGCTTGAATCTACAACCGAAGGTCAATGCTCGCTTTCCCTTCCCTTCATGGGCTTCTACGGCGACTGGGAAGCAGCTCCTCTTCTCGACTACGACTGCTTTGAAATAGCGGCTTTCGATAAAAATACGTCCTTGACGTACGAAACACGCCCCAAGGAGAGCATCTGGGCAACGCAGGCATATTCCTATTATTGGAATGAAAAGTATGCAACTCCTTTAGGTTCCTTCCTGTACATTCAGGACCCCGATAAAGAGTACACGTCCGAATGGGTATACACCGAAGAAGAGCACGTTGCAATCTCGGGCTTTAACGAGTACTACGGTGAATCCGAGAACAGCAACTACTGTACGACTACGGGTATCAGAGCGTTATATGCAGGACTTTTAAGAAATGCAGAAATAGTAACCTATACGCTCACCAACGTAGACACGGGCGAGATTATTCCCGATGAATACGGCAACACCGTAAGGGAGATATACAGGGCGAGAAAGGCTCACTCCAGCGGCGGTAACGCAGTGCCTTCGCAGGTGCTTATGGAGATGAGAACCGAAGAGATGAACTTCGACGGCAACGGCAAGTACAGGCTGGACTACAGCTTCTACTTCAGCTCCGAAGACTACGCTAACGGCGTGGAGACGGACGATACGTTCTCTATGACCTTCTACGTCGACTACGAAGCTCCCATTCTCGAAGATGCAAGGATAAGGTACGTCGACATTAAGGATTCTTCGGGCAAGACGAGCCAAAAGATCTATTTAGACCTTGACGTGTTCGATAACCACTACACGCAGGCGATAATCTTATGCTATTCGGAGACGGCGAATAACGACGGTACTAACATCGAAGCGTTAAAGCTTGCAACCGAATATATCACCCCCGTACTCAACCCCAAGAAGAATTCAACCAACACGGTTTCAATAGAAGTAACCGATTTCTATGAAGAATATGCGGGCAATCTCTTCGTTGAAGTTCAGGACTATGCGATGAACTACAACGTCTACGTCATTGAACCCGTTCATTCCGAAGACGCACTGTGTCCCACCGATTGGACGGTCAGCCCCACCCTTTCGCTTGAAAAGAACACGACGGCAAAGGTTACCATTGACAATATTGGCAGTGCAAACGCTTCCAACTTCAGCTGGTCAAGCGACAACGAGAGCATCGCCATTGTCAAGAACGGCGAAGTGTTCGGCGTTGCGGCAGGCACCACGACCATTAACGTCTCCGGTGGAAGTAAGAGCTCAACCATAACCGTTACCGTAAGCGAATCGAACAAGACTATCAAGACTCCTTCGATATCCTTCGGCACTATGCTCAACAGCGACGACAACCCCGTCAAGGCGGAAGGTGTCGTAGAAGTTAATCCTGCACAGCAGATATCCTTAAGCATAAACGTTGACCCTTGGTATTATCCTCTGGACACGCTCTCCTTCACCTGGACTTCGAGCAATGAAGAGCTTGCGGTGGTGGAAGTGGACGAATACGGCAATGCCAACGTCTCCGTTCTCTACGAAGGCGAAGACGTCAAGACGGTCACGATAACTGCGCAGTGCAACGAATTTTCTTCCTGTAAGGCGACGGTTACGCTGTCAGTTCAGGATCCCTTCACCGTATCGGGCGGCACGCTCACCCGTTACCGTGGCTGGGGCGGCGAGCTTAAAGACGGCGTAGTAATCGGCGGACAGGTATATAACAACGTAAGGGTATTAACCATTCCTTCGGACAAGGCTATAACTTCGATCGGCGAAGAGGCGTTTAAGGACGTTAAGACGGTAGAAGTAGTAGTTATTCCCAAGCTTGTCACTTCCATTGCGCAGAGAGCTTTCAAGAATTGCACCAACTTAAAGAAGATTTGCTTTATATCGGAGCAGGCTCAACCCATTGCGGACTCTTCGTTGGAGATGATTTACCGTACCGCATTCGACGGCTGTACTTCCCTTGAAACGGTCGACTTATCCAACTGTAAGGTCATTACGTTGGACAGGAACGCATTCTCGGGTTGTACGGGCTTGAAGGAAGTCATCAAGATGACGGCGATAGGTACGGCATACGACAGTGCGTTCGAAGGCTGTACGTCGCTTGAAAAAGCCGACCTTTCAGGTCTCCACATGGTAGGAAGCTCTGTGTTTGCAGGCTGTACGGGCCTTACAAGCATAAAGACGGGTAACTTCACGGCATTCGGTGCAAATATGTTCAGGGGCTGCACTTCATTAAAGTACGACCTTGAGACGGGTGCGGAAGGCATAGTAATCAACAATACCGCAATCCCTGCGAATGCGTTCTACGGCTGTACTGCCCTTACCGATATCACGTTTAACGCTAAAGACGTGAATATCGGAGCTTACGCATTCTACGGCTGCTCTAATCTCGTGGGCGTAACCGTAGCAAGTGAAGCTTCTGTTGCCAAGGTGGGCGACAAGGCGTTCGGCTCCTGCTACAACCTTAACGTTCCCGCCCTTCAGGCGCAGATATCAGGCGCAGAAATAGGCTATGACGTATTTGAAATGAATACGAACGTAGGCGAATATATCGTGGACGGCAAGCTCGTCTTTGCGGCAGACACGATTACAGACGAAGATTATCTCGTCAATAACAACATAACCGAAATAGGTTCCTATGCGTTTGCTACGTCAGCTTTAAGCGGTATAACCACCCTTAACTTAGGCGGTGTAACAAAGATAGGCAAGGGTGCCTTCTACGGATTAAATCTCACTTCTGTAACGTTGCCCGAAGGCTTAACCGAGATTGCAGACTATGCGTTTGCAAGCAGCGGTTTAACCGCAATAACAATCCCCGCAAGCGTTAAAAAGATCGGCAACTACGCATTCTACGACTGCGAAGATCTTACAAGCTTAACCTTTACTCAAGGCGGAGCGCTTGAAGAGATAGGTAATGCGGCGTTTGCTTCTTCGGCAATCACGGGCGAGCTCGTTCTCCCTGCAACCGTTAAAAAGATAGGCAACCTTGCATTTGCTCAATGCAATAATATCACTGCCGTAACCATTAATTCCGTTGAAGTGATGGGCGAAGGCGTGTTTATGAACTGTACGAAACTTGCTTCCGCTGTCTTTGGCGACGGTGCTTTAGTTACGGGTACCTACACGTTCTACGCATACGACGAAAACAATTATAGCAAGACGCAGAGCAGCTTAACGAGTGTAGAGCTCGGCGAAATGATTACAAAGCTTGACAAGGGTATGTTCGCCTTCTGCGATAAGCTTGAAGAAATCGACTTAAAGAACGTAACCGTCGTCGGCGACGAAGCTTTTGCGGGTTGCAGTTCGTTAAATACCGTTTCGGGCATTGACAGAGTAACTCACTTCGGTAAAAACGCATTTGCGGAAGCGGCTTTCACAAGCCTTAATCTTGAAGCGGCAAAGACTATCGAAGACCGTGCGTTCTATACAAACGCATCTTTGGCACGAGTTACCTTCTCCTCCGCACTTGAGAGCATCGGCAACGAAGCGTTTGCGGGCAGTACTCTTACGAGTGTGGCAATCCCTGAAAACTGCAACTCTATCGGCTACTCTGCATTCAGCGGCAAGGCGTCTTATTCAGGCACCGTCGTTCCCTGCTTCAGCGGCTATACCGTAGACGAGAACAATACGACTTACGTCGCTATAGAAGGCGTTCTCTACGAGTATATCGGCGGCAAGAAGGATACGGGCAACACCTATTCGCTCATCGCCTTCCCCGATAATAAGACGGTGGCGCAAGACGCCGACGGCAACCGTACCTACACGGTAATAGACGATACTATCTCGATAGGCAAGTATGCTTTCGGTTCTATACTTTCAAGCAGAGTAAACAAAGTCGTATTCCCCTACACGCTTAAGACCATCGGTCACGGCGCATTCTACGGAAGCGGAATTACTACTTTTGAGTTCCACAGCATTAACGCTCCTACGCTTTTGGAAGATTTAATCAAGGTTAACGGGGTTGTTCAAAGACCGATTTCAAACGATTATTCGATGAATTCGTACTTCTATCTGAACTTCCTTGGCGGTATGGCGGACTATGCTCCTCACTACCCCGGCGATACTTCCTATAAAGCTAACGAGAATACGCTTATAATCAACTATCCCGAAAACGGAAAGGGATACGACAATTTAGTATATTCCTACTACTTCGGCACAAGCGTTAAGCTTGAAGAGATGATTGAAGACGACACCCGTACGCTTATATCGATGCTCGAAGCATTGACCGACGCTTCGGAGATTGCAAATTGGAATACCTCCAATATGAGCAAGGCGGAAGTGGAAGAATTCTCCGCTTTGGTCAAGCAGGCTCATTCTTACAAGAACGCACTTTCCGCAACGCAGAGCGCAATGGTGGACGAGCTCCTTTTTGCAAAGCTTTCCGACGTGGAAGCGGCGTTAAAGCTTGTTAAGAAGGCGTTCGGCATCATAGTAAAAATCGACGGTTGCGCAATCGCCGTCGGCTCAAGCCATAAGACCGAGTACAGAATAGGCGACACCTTTAGTTTGGACGGACTCAAGATTAAGGTAACCTACGACGACTTCTCCGAAGAAATCGTTGACGCAAAGGGCAACTTCGTCCTGTCCGAGAGCTTTGACAGACCTCTTCAGGCTTCGGATACAAGCGTAACGCTTTTAGGCGTAGGCGACTACGCAGGCGCAACCTATACCGTTCGTGGCTTAAAGGTAAGCGAAAGCGCTCCTTCAGTTAACGACGGCAGCGAGTTACCTGCTTGGGCAATAATCGTAATAGTTGTAGGCGTTGCGGCAGTTGCGGCAATCGCTGTAGTAATTATAATATTTGTAAAAAAGTCAAAGAAAAAATCGCTCACTCTTTCTTCCGAAACGGTAGGTGAAGAGCAGACGGAAACTTCGGGAGAAGAATCTGCAGAAGACACGGAAGCCGCATCTGAAGAAGGAACAGAAGAGAGCGAAAGCCAAAAAGAGACGAAGGGAAACGACAATGACTAAAAGACTTAAACTGTTTTTAGTAATCTTGCTTGGCTCGGTTGCGATTGCTTGTTGCGCAGCAGGTTGTAAAATAGGGCAGCCGAGTCGGGAAGAGATTTTAGCCGACTACAAGGGCGGTCAGGTAACCTACTACGCAAACGGCGGCAATTTCAACAAAAACAAAGCTATCGTAGTAAGGGATATCTACTATAAAGAAGCCGACGTTCCGTTTTTTGATTTGCCCGATTTGAATGGCGAAATCTTCGTCAGCCGTGGCAGCTACGACTTTATGGGCTGGTATCTGCCTGCAACCTATGAAAGCGGTGAGCATGCAGGTGAAATAATGTACACCTATACCTATAAGGATGCGACAAACACGGAAATAACGGTGCCTGCATACCCCAAGCTCAATTCAGACGGTTCGGCTGTAATAAACAAAGCCGACGGAAGACCCGTCTTCTGTATCGACGGTTCTGAAGATGATATTCTCGAATCGAGCATTCAAATCGTTGTCGATACGACAAAGCCTGTCGATAGCGAAAGGAGAATCAGGGCAGACGATCATTTAATCGTCTGTGCATACTGGAAACCTTCGTTGAGATTTGAGTACAGGCTTGTGGTTGACGATGGCGACGACTACGTCTATGACAACAATACCTATCACAACGGCGACGTAATAAGGTCTACGCCTTTCGGCAGAACGGAGACAAACAACCCCGGTCAGACAACGACAGTTTCCTTCAGCGGTACGACCTTCGTAGGCAACTATATTGACGCTGCCTGCACCCAGCTTGCAAAAGAAGACTTCAACAGGTCGGATTACGAGGGATTGGACGTAGAAGCAATAACCGTCTATGCAAAGTACATCAAGGGCGATTGGGTGGTTATTAAAGACAATGCGGAAGACGTAAAGGATATGTTCTCCAAGCTCTACGACAACACCAAAAAGTATTACATTGCAGAGGATATTACCCTTTCGGATAAGACCGTATTGAGCTTCTCCGACAATTGTAAAACCACAATAGAAGGCAACGGGCATACTATAAGAAATTTATATTTCAAGAACAGCGATCCGCTCGCCAGCGGTTCAAACGTTGCTCCCGTATTCGGTTTAATATATGAGTCTACAACGATTAATAACCTTACGCTTGACGGAATCAATATTGTCGCAACGTGTAAGGGTAGTATGACCTTCCATGCAATCTGTAAGGAAGTCAGGACGGGGGCAACGCTTAATAATCTTACCATTAAGAATATTAACGCAACGATATCGCTCCCCGGCTCGGTAATCAATGCCGACGAAGGCAACAGAACGGCTTGGATATTCGGTAGCAGTTATGGAACCGACGAAGCGTTCTTGCAGGCGTTTACAGGCGTACACCTTGATGCGACCAATAACGAACTAACAATAGTGTAATAATCAACAATTTTCAGGAGGTTAATTGTGAAAAAAATATTTAAAGGAATTGTAAGTGCAGGCATATGTGCCACTTTTGCACTGACGGGGCTTGTCGGCTGTGGCGGCGGCAAAACCATTGAATCTGCCCACAGGGATCCCGAAACCGAACCTTTAAATCTGGCAATCGGTGCGGCTGACGGCAACTTCAACCCGCTCTTCTACACGTCTGCAAACGACGGTACGCTTGCCAATTTAACGCAGGTTTCGCTTATGACTACTAACGCCAAGGGCGAGCTTTCGTATGGCGAAGACTACCCCACGGTAGCGTTGGACTATAAGGAAACCTATTACGACGCATCGGGCAACGTAATCGGCACCGGCGACGGCAGAGATATTTCAGGTACGGGCGACACAAACGGCAGCACTACTTATGAATACGTCATCAAAAACGGTATTAAGTTCTCCGACGGCGTAAATCTGACGGTTATGGACGTATTGTTTAATTTCTACGTCTATCTCGACCCCCTGTATTCAGGTTCCGCAACCATCTACTCAACCAAGATTCAGGGCTTACAGGCATACCGCCAGCAGGACCCTAACGCCAGCGATGAGCAGGACGAAAGCTTAACGCCGTACTATGTTGCGGCACAGCAGCGTATTCAGGACCTTATCGATTGGTGTAACGACGATTATTCAGGTACCCCCACCGAACAGATGAAAGAAGATCTCAAGACGGTTAGAAAGCTCTACAAAGAAGAACTCGAAACCGACTGGAACAACCTTTCCACCGCATGGGAAGATACCTATAAGGATTATTATTTCACCACCGCTTGGCAGGCATTCTACTTTGCCGAGGGCGTTGTTGAAAACCAGAAATACACTAATGAATATCTGAATACCGAATACAGGTATTTCGATGCAAACGGCAACGGTCAGAAGGACGACGGTGAAAAATATCTCACCGAGTTCGAGCCCGTATTCAATAACAGCGAACCCCTTTCCAGCAACCCTGAAAATGCAGGCAACAGGCAGATGAGCGACCTTGCAAGAGAGCTCACTAACGATATGAACGAAGCTGTTACTGATGCTGCTGTAAACGCATTTATGCAGGCAAATCCCGGCTACACCAAAGAAGAAGCAACGCTCAAGCTTCAAGGCGAAGCGGCTGTTCAGTATGTGCTTGAAAGCCGTGCAGGTTTAGAAGGCGATGCCTTTATCAGTACCGGTATTTCCTATATCTTGCAGTACTGTGCAACGGCGTCTAACGCCTTCGATGAGTTCGTAAGGGACGAAAGGTCGCAGGGCGATACCACCAGCGAGCTTACGGTTAAGACCATCAGCGGTATTACCGTTAGAAGGGCTTCAACCTTCAACGGCAAGTCTTTAGGCGAAGAACACGATATCGTAACAATCAGAATAAAGGGTGTTGACCCCAAGGCAAAGTGGAACTTCTCACTTGCAATCACCCCCATGCACTATTATTCCAGCACCGAACTCACGGCTGCTGCAATGGCAGATTACCAGGCATACCTGAATGCGAATGTTTCAGGTACGACCCATACTTTAACCAACTTCGGCGTTCAGTACAAAAATGCCGACTTTATGAACGACGTGCTTGCAGCATCTTCCAAGACCAAACTCCCCGTAGGCGCAGGTCCCTACAAGGCTTGCAGCTACAATATGAACGGTGAAACGGTTACGGGCGGTAACTTCCACTATAACAAGAAGGCTTATTACGAGAGGAACACCTACTTCACAACTTTAGGTTCTGGCGTAGAAAACGCAAAGATTAAATACGTTACCTATAGGGAAATGTCCGACGATAAGATTATCGCTGCATTAAAGGCAGGCGAAATCGATTACGGTACGCCTATCGCTAAAGCGGCAAACCTTTCCGAAGTTAACTACGGCAACTTAAAGTATACTACCTATCAGACGGGTGGTTACGGTTACGTCGGCATCAACCCCAAGAGTGAAAAGCTCCGCAGCGTATATGTAAGGCAGGCTATAATGTATGCTTTCGATACCACCTCTATCATAAACTACTACGGCAACGATTTGGTAAACCTTATCAACAGACCTATGTCGTTAACGAGCTGGGCTTCGCCTGAAAATGACGACTATATCCCTGTCGGCAAGAGTGCGCCTTCAAGGTACTATGAAATGACCAACGACGTGCTTAACGGCAAGACCGAAGTAGAGTTTATAAGAGATCTCGTAGCCAAGTCAGGCACCTACAGATATAACGGTGAGAAGATAGTCGATTCCAGCGGTAACCAGTTGGAGATAACTTTCACCATCGCAGGTGAAACTACCGACCACCCTTCATACACAATGTTCTTGAGGGCTGAAGAATTTTTGGAGAGATGCGGCTTCAAGATTAACGTAGAGCACAGCGCGCTTGCACTCCAGAAGCTCACCACCGGTGACCTGGAAGTCTGGGCGGCAGCTTGGTCGTCATCTATCGACCCCGACCCTTATCAGCTCTATTCAATGTACTCAAATGCAACTTCTACCAAGAACTGGTATAAGTCGGGTATAGAGCAGGATGCAGGTACCAACTCGAAGAATCTCGCTTACGAGTATAAGATTGCAACCGAGCTTACCGAAAGGATTGAAGAAGGCAGAAATACACTCATTCAGACCGATCGTAGAAATATTTACTCCTGGAGCTCGACGACCCAAAAGGTTTCCGACGTAGGCGAGGAAAATATGCAAAGCGTATTAGACAAGCTCTGCGCACTTGACCTTATTATGGAATTGGCAGTGGAGTTCCCCACCTATCAGCGTAACGAGCTGTGCGTATACAATGCGTCAGTTATTGACGAAACGACGATACGTTTAGGTAGCGAAGCGTCCCACAACATGGGTCCTATCGACGAACTCTGGAAGGTTGGCTACAGAGCGTAATTAAAATTCAGCGTGATATTTCCCACCGTTGTAAGACGTGCAGCGGTGGGGGAATACCCGAATTATTCATCAAACAAAAAACTCTTTTACGGAGTAAAAAATGGGAAAATACTTTAAATACATAATTAAGAGATTGCTGCTTGCTGTTTTAATACTCTTCGGCGTTTCGGTTATACTGTACATTCTTATCAGGGTTTCGCCCAATGAAGCGTTTGCTGACCTTATCAAGACCACTCACGGTGATGCACCGGAGGGCGTTGATCCGGAAGCTTATATGGATTACCTTTTATACATCAACCTTGACCCCTACGGCTTATATGATAACTCGTTCTGGGGAATTATCGAGGGCTATTTCATCTGGTTGGGTAAATTCTTAACCGGTGATATGGGAATATCCTATAAATACGGCAGACCTGTAGCCGACGTTATCGGCGACTATATGTGGACTTCGTTCTGGATTTCATTTGTGTCGCTCATATTAGAGATGATTATCGCAATCCCCTTGGGCATCAAGTGTGCGGTCAATCAGTACGGCAAGCTGGACTATATTGCAACCATACTCTGTATGGTCGGTATAGCATTCCCGTCCTTCTTTCTCGGCAACATTTTAATAAAGTGGTTTGCCGTCGATTTAGGCTGGTTCCCTACAGGCGGTTGGGGTAACGGCGGATTTTTAGATACTATATGGCATCTGGTACTACCAATGACGGTACTCGTCGTGCTAAATATAGGCGGACTTATGCGTTACACCCGTACCAATACGCTTGAGGTGTTGAATGCAGACTATATCCGTACCGCAAGGGCTAAAGGTCTTTCGGAAGGTAAGGTCATCTATAAGCACGTCTTCCGCAACACTATGATTCCCTTGGTTACGCAGTTGACCTTTACGCTCCCCGGACTGTTTGGCGGTGCGATGATAACCGAGCAGATATTCGAATTGCCCGGCATAGGTAACATAGCATATCAGGGTCTGTTCTACGGTGACGTATTCCTTTCAATGGGCTATAATATGTTCCTTGCAGTGCTTACGGTTATAGGCGTCTTGCTTGCAGATATTATGTATGCAGTCGTTGACCCGAGGGTCAAGCTTACGGCTTAAGTCGGGAGGGTGTAATTATGAAAAAAGATAAAAACAAAGAATTGATTGAAGAAGTTGCGCCCGAAACGACAGATGTAGCGGCGGCTGTATCTGAAGAGACTTCCGAAGAGGATATACACGGCGAAAACCTGCACGATAAGGTTAAAGTACTTTCCCCTATGGCGACGGTTATGAAGAGGTTTTTCCGCTCCAAGCTGTCGGTAATCGGTTTGGTTACGATTGTTCTTTTGTTCCTGTTCTCATTCGTTGGCCCCCTTTTCTCACCTTGGGCGGCAAATGACGGCAGGGTGCTCGACTACAATCCCGCCTACATAAAGGAAATAGTATCTCCGTTTTACACCACATATAAGGTCGACGGCGTAGAGTATAGCATAGTCTCCATCTCGTCAACGATGGCTGATTATGTATCGCTCGGCGACATCTCGGCTTCGCACTGGATGGGTACCGACTTTAACGGTTACGACGTGTTAACCCGCCTTATGCTCGGTGGTAGAATTTCACTTACGATAGGCTTCGTCGTAGTCATTATCGAGACGCTTATCGGCGTGGTAATGGGCAGCCTTGCAGGCTACTTCGGCAAGTGGGTGGATAACCTTATCATGCGTATAGTCGACATTTTAAGTTGTATTCCTTCGCTTCCCATAATGCTTATATTATATTCGGTGTTCTACAACATCCACGACGTACGAAAGCTGTACTTTATGATGATGATACTATGTCTCATCGGCTGGGCAGGCACGGCAAGGCTTGTGCGAGGGCAGATACTCTCTTTAAGGGAGCAGGAGTTTATGCTTGCCGCAAAGGCTTCTGGTCTTTCGGTATGGTCAAAGATGTTCAAGCACCTCCTGCCCAACGTCATTCCCCAGCTCATCGTTTCGATGACGCTCGGATTAGGTAACGTCATATTGATGGAGGCGACATTAGGTTTCCTGGGAATTGGCGCTCCTTCGGTTACGCCTACTTGGGGTAATCTGATTAACCTTGCCAATAATGCCACCTACAGGGAATACTACCCCAACCTATGGATAGGTGCGGGTATTTGTATAACTCTTGCGATACTTGCGTTCAACTTCGTCGGGGACGGCTTGCGAGACGCATTTGACCCCAAGATGAAGCGGTAGTAACAGGAATAGAGTGCTCTTTAAAATATAAGGCACACGGCAATAAGTATAAGGAAAGACAGCAATGGCTAACGAAAAGGATAAAAAACATTACATATCCCGTTCCGAACAACGCAAGATTGCGAAGGAAAACTCCAAGGCAATCCGTTTCTACGAAAAGAAGAAAAAGAGAAAGGTTAAACCCGATGCGTACACCTGCGAGATGAAAGATGACAGAAACATCGTTGAGTTCGAAGATTTACACACCTATTTCTTCTCCGACGCAGGTACCGTCAAGGCGGTTAACGGCGTAACCTTCTCAATCCCTGCAGGCTCTACGGTGGGCGTCGTAGGCGAGTCGGGTTGCGGCAAAAGCGTAACTTCGCTTTCGCTCATGCAGCTCGTTCAAGCCCCCAGCGGACAGATTGTAAGCGGTTCCATAAAGTTTAAGGCAAGCCTTTTTAAGCGGGATAACAGGGGTAGAAAGATACCCGTGTACGAGACGGACGAGGACGGCAATTTTAAGCTCAACGAGAAGGGCAAGAAGATAATAAAGAAAAACGAGCTCGGCGGCAACGTCTACGAAATGGAAGACAGAGTGGTAGATATTGCCAATATGCCTTTAGAGGCTATGCGCTCTATCCGTGGCAGGGAAATCGCAATGATTTTCCAGGAGCCGATGACGTCTTTAAACCCCGTTTTCACGATAGGCAACCAGCTTGACGAAGTCGGACTTCTGCACATTCAGGGCATCTCCAAGGCACAGGTCAAGGCACACAGCATTGAAATGCTCAAGCTCGTCGGCATTGCCGACCCCGAAGGCGTTTATAAAAAGTACCCCCACGAGTTGTCCGGCGGTATGCGCCAAAGGGTAATGATAGCAATCGCCCTTGCCTGCAATCCCAAGCTCATCGTTGCGGACGAGCCTACAACGGCGTTGGACGTTACCATTCAGGCGCAGATACTTGACCTTTTAAGGGAAATAAAGACCAAGATAAACGGTTCGATAATGCTCATCACGCACGACCTTGGCGTCGTTGCGGAGATGGCGGATTACGTCGTAGTTATGTACGCAGGCAAGGTTATAGAGATGGGTACGGCGGAGGATATCTTCGACAGAC
>JBJEVC010000042.1:0-13769 GCA_051884135.1 Candidatus Coproplasma sp.
TTTTTCATAAAAATATGCACCTCCAAAAGTGTCTAACTTTTGGGGTGCATATCAACCGGCTGGGGCGGTTTTATTAAATACTTAAATCAATAATAGGTTGCGACTATCTCGTCTTCGGGGAGCGGCTCTGCCCTTTCGATTTTAATTGCAGAGAGTACGGGGCCCTGCGAGCGGTAGACGGCGTTATACTCCATACCTATCTTCGCCGTAACGTCCAACCAATCTTTTGTGGCAATGCCGCCTAAAAGCTTGTTGACCTTTAAGGCAAACCCGTCGTAGGCGATGTCCGCCTCGCAACAGGTCATAATAAACCTGCCTATAACTATCTGCCCTGCAGGTACCTTTTTGGAGACTGCCGCCATACCCTTAAAGTGCACGGTCTTGCCGATATACTGCTCTGTGTTTTCGGACAGGTCACGGTAGAACCAGGCAAAATCTCTGTCTTCAATCTCGATAACGGGGGCGTTGACGTCGAAGGGCATGGGGTCTTCAATGTCGTCAAAGACGGCTTTACCCCCTATATATTCGTAGACTATGTCGGGTCTGCGTGAAATACCCCTTACGATTTTGTGGTACTCTTCCTGCAGGTACTCGCCCTTGAAGCGGTTAAATACAACCATCTGCGTCATATTGATTTTATCGAATACCAACTGACGCATATTCTTGTTGTAGTTTATAAACGTTGCCGCATCGAAGAAGGTCATCATCTGGTTGATAACCCAGCTTTCGGGCATAGCTTCGAAGAATTTTTCAAGCAGCCAAGTGCCGTTATATTCCACAACCACCCTTGAAACTTTGTGTTTTGCGGCAAGATAGGATAGAGTCCTTTCGTTCAACTCTTCTTCGCTTTCGATATACTCTATCTCAACGCCCTTGACCTGAAAACGGGACTTATCGTACTCTTCTTCCCCCTCTTCGCAGACGAGAAGCAAGGTCTTTCCCCCGTTCTCCATACGGGGGTCTTCCAACGTTTCCTGAATAAATTTAGTTTTGCCCGAGTCCAGAAAACCCAGGAACATATATACGCTAATTTCGTCCATCAGACACCGAATAATTCTTTTAATTCTTCTTCGTCAAGCTTACTGCCGATTACGCACAATCTTCCGATTGTCTCCGCACTGCCAACCCTTACGTTGATTTCGCCGGGAACGTAGTCGAAGTGAAGCCATTCGCCGTTTTGCCCTTCCACTATGCCCTTTGCACGCAGAACCGTACCGAAACGGGTTGAATCCACAAGCGAAGCAAGGTTGAGCTTTAACAGCTTTTCGGGGAATCTCTTCGCCGTCTCTACACCCCAGCTTGTGAATACGTCGTCGGCGTGGTGATGATGGTGATGATGTTCGTGTTCATCATGGTCGTGGTGATGGCAGTGCTCGTGTTCGTCATCATCGTCATGGTCGTGGTAGCAGCAATGCTCGTGCTCGTCTTCATCATGGTCGTGGTGACAATGCTCGTGTTCGTCTTCATTATGGTCATGATGACAGCAATGCTCGTGCTCTTCTTCTAACTGCTGTGTAAGCTTTGCAAGTTCACTTTCAAGCGTTGAAGAATGTTCCATTGCCGAGAGTATCTGTTCACCCGTCAGATTATTCCAATCGGACGTAACGAAGGTTGCGCCTGCGTTGTGGGCTTTTACAAGCTCCACCGCCTTTTCAAGCTTGTCTGCCGAAGCTACGTCCGCATGGCTGAACACTATGCAAGCTGCATTTTCAATCTGGTCGTTGAAGAATTCACCGAAGTTCTTCATATAAATCTTGCACTTGTTTGCGTCGACAACCGTGGTTAAAGAGTTGATTACGCAGTCCGAAAGGTTAGCCCTTTCAACTGCCTTTACTATGTCGGAGAGCTTGCCAACACCGGAAGGCTCTATTAAAATACGGTCGGGATTGTACTGCTCTTTAACCTGCTTTAATGCCTTGGCGAAGTCGCCGACCAGCGAACAGCAGATACAGCCCGAATTGAGCTCGTTAATCTGAATACCTGCTTCCTTCATAAAACCGCCGTCAACGCCGATCTCGCCGAACTCGTTTTCGATTAAAACGAGCTTTTCACCCGCATACGCTTCCTTAATAAGTTTTTTGATAAGCGTGGTCTTGCCTGCGCCTAAAAATCCTGAAAATACGTCAATCTTTGTCATAGCTAAAATATCCTTTTAATATGTTTTACTCACACTTTTTTATAAACAGTTTTTTACGGTTTAAAACGTAGCGCAAATAAAAAACGCCGTCTGAACAGACGGCGTCAATAAATTCATTAAAGTTACGGCTATTAATTAATAATTTCTCTTGCGGAATGAACCGTCCTTTTTGTGTACGGTTAAGTTCGCTTCCTGCTTTTCGGCAAGTACCTTGCAGTAGTCTATTGCTTCCTGCTGGGTGCGGAAGAGCTTGATTGCCTTCTTTCCGCCTGCAAGCTTTATCTGCCACATACCGTCCGACTTGCGCAGGGATATATGATAGGATTTGGTCGTCTTTTTATCCTTTTCGGTTGACTCAATCTCTATCTCTTCACTCTCTTCTTCAGGTTCGGATACGGGAGCAGGCTTTTCCTTCTTTTCCCCAGCCTTCTTTTCTACAGCCTTCTTTTCCGCAGACTTCTTTGCAGCCTGCTTCTTTTGAGTAGGCCTATTAGCTTCCTTTTTAACTTCTTCCGTTTCGCTCTCTTGCGCAGCGGCGGTCTCTTTTTCAGGCTCGGGGTCGGGCGCCGTAACTACATTTTCCGTCTCTTGGGCAGGTTCAGCTACTTGATTTTCACATTCTGAAGTCTCTTCGCCCTGCTGCTCGCCTTCCTGCTTATCTTCAGGGGCAGACTGCTGCGCCATAGCGGCTTTTTTCTTCTTTTTATCATTTAAAACAATACAAACTATTGCAACGATTAACAGCGCAATAACGGCAAAGCCTGCCAAAGTGTAAAGCAAATAAACCCACCATTCCATAACAATTTTCTCCTTATACAGCATTTTATCACTACGCCACCGACTTGTCAAGGGCGTAATTTTTAAAAGTTTAGTGAAAAGACGGTGTGTAAAAATTAACGGAGCGCATATTGCTATGCACTCCGCAAATTTTTAATTCAGTTTAAAGCTTTTAGGCTTTAGGTGTTAGATTAGTCAACGTCAACCTGATTATCATTGCTGGTTTCTTCGGTGTTGCTTGATTCAGTGCCGCTTGATTCAGTACCGCTTGATTCGGTGCCGCTTGATTCGGTACCGCTTTCTTCGCTATCTGCTTTAGCTGCTACGTTGACGGTTACGTTGTCATCACCCATAATAAAGGCTATAGAAACTGTGCTTCCCGCATTTAACGTAACGTCGGTAGTAACGTTGCTTCCATCTTCCTGAACCTTGTTACCATCAATACTTAACGACATTGACCACAGATTTGTGAACGTAAGAGTATAGGTACCTGCAGGAAGTGTATCACTTGCTACAAGATATACTGTCGCATTGTAATCGTCATAAGTGGTTATTTCGTTATCGCCAAGCGCAAGGTTACCACCGTTTTCTACTTTGTTTACGCTACCGCTTTCTTCTTCTGCTTTAGCTACTTCAATCGTGAACGTAGAAGTTGTGGAGTTGTCGTTTGCATAAACTTTAATGGTTACGCTTTCGGTTACGGTGAACTTACCGCCGTTTGCAACCGTAATATCGCCAACCATTATGCCATATACGTTGCCTTCACTGCTGTCATAGCTAATGGTATAAGTACCAGCAACACTGAAGGTTACTTCCACATAACCAGCCATACCTGCCTGTACGGTGTTTTCACCAACTACTGCAACGGGGGTTGTAGGGGTTTCGCTGCTTGCTTCCTTGGTAATGGTTAAGGTAACCGTACCGCTCATAGGCTGATCTACTACAATTTCAATTTCCTGACCGGCTGTAAGAGTTACGGTGATAGAACCGGTACCGTCCATAGCGATTGTAACTGTCTGTCCATTTACGGTTGTTGATGAACCGGAAGAGCTATAATATACGTTGACAAACTCAAATTTATAGTCGCCTGCTTCTTCCGCTTTAAAGGTTGCGCTACCCGTAAATTCATTGTCAGGATCAGGGTTAGGTATGGTGTTTTCACCTAAAGCAAGAGTGCTTTCATCTTCGCTGCCTTCTTCGCTACCGCCGCTTGAAGCCTGCTTTTCTGCAACGTAAGAACCCATCCAGTTAATATCGTCCGTAGCTACAGCCATGTTGCCAGCCGCATTAAAGCTGAACGTCATTGTGCTGTTGCCCTTCTGATAGGTGTAAACGCCTGTTGTAGAATCATAGCCTATGCAAAGAAGTTCGCCGCTTGCGTAATCAGAATTTACTGAAACGGAATTAGCGGTAATGGTATAGGTTATGCTTACAGTTTCATCCCACCAATTTGTATAGGAATAAACGTAAGTACCCTGCTGTGCTTCGGTGAACGTTACTGCTACGGTTTTAACTGCCGTATACTCATTGCCGCCTGTCTTTACGCTTAATTTACCGTCTACGAAGGAGAAAGTATAGGAAGCAGTGTCGCTTGTGTAGTAGTAATTGCCGTTCTTCTGCTTTACGAAGGTAAGTGCAGTGCCGTTTAACGAAATGCTATCAGCGGCTACGGTGTAGGTGTCAGAGCTGTACTTATAATCGCCGAGCTGGTCACCTTCATAAACAGGAGCCGTGGTCTCGGCAGTCAACCTTGCCTGATACTGCTCTTCGGTTTCGAAAGTAACGACTACCTTGGTAAGGTTGAGATAGGAGTTATCACAGCCAACCGTAATAATTAACGTAGCGCCGTCTTCTAACGTAACTTCAGCAACTTCACCTGTTTCAAGCAAGCTATACTTCCAAGTGTCGTTGTTATAAGTATAGCCGTACTTTGTATCGTTTACGATGAAGTAAGGACCCTTATCGTCATAATCGGTGTTGGAAACGCTAACGTAGTACTTACCTGCATTTTCAACCGTAGCCTTTACATAGTAGACGTCAGCACCTTCAAAAGAAGTGATTTCTGCCTTGCCGTCAGCGACTAAAATATAGTCGGGTTCGGGTTCGTCCACGCTATAGGTTGCAGTGAATTCATAAGCCTTGTAATCAGCGTAAACTGCGATATACTGACCAGCCGTAAGCTCAATAGCCTTGGTCTTGCCAGCCTTAACGGAAAGGGTAGCAGAATAGCTTACGACGTGATCTTTTACGTCTGTGTAAATGGTTAAATCGTTTGCACCTGCGGTAATCTTGTACCAACCTGTCGTTTCAATCTCGTAGTAAGCATAGTTTGTATTGAAGGGGTCAACGACCGCATTGTTATTTGCAGTTTCACCGTCGGCAACAAGCTTGGTATAGGTTACAGGAGAGATGGTAAGGCTTGCAAGAGAAGTTGTGCCGTCAATCTCCAATACTTCAACTGCGGTGAGCTCTGCATTGAACTTTAAGATAATATTCTTTTCTACCGTCTCGCCGGCTACTGAATCATAATAGTAAACGTAGCCAATGAATCCGTCGGTTAAATTGCCTGCAATAACCTTAACGTCATGACCGTTAAACGATACGCCGTACATAGGATTTGTGCTATAGCTGCTTATTGCAAGAGTGTTGGTGCCTTCTGCATCTTTAAATAACGTGTAGTCTTCAACGGGCATGGTGGGAAGCTCAACGCTTTCGCCGTTGTAGCCTTCCTTATAGGTGAACGTAGCCGACTTACCATTGTAGGTGAGTTCAATCTTGGTTACCATGTCGTCAGCGTCAACTTCAACTGCTACAAAGTGATAGCTTGAAACCTTGAAGTCGTTGTACTTAACGTCGTTATCAGCACCGTTCAAACTGTCGGTTAAAGAATTGATAACCTTGCCGTCCTTATCAACCGTTACCGTGGTATATACTACGTAGCCGTCTGCGGTGATGGAGAACTCGGTAATCTTTTCAACGTTGCCTTGGCTGTCTTCAGAGAGAATGAGTTCACCTGCGTAAACGCCTTCAAACGCATCTTTATATTCAACGATAGGTGCAGGCATCAAAGGCAAGAACGTGCCGTTTAAAGTAATACCGCCCCTTACGATTTGTACGGTCCTTGAATAATCATATCCGTATTGCTTGTAGCTTAAAGTTGCGGTGGGGAGACCGGTCTCGGCATCAACTGCAAATTCAGTAACGGATACGTCGGTCATAGCGGTGCCATAATAATTATAGCTTACCGTACCGTCTTCAGCTACGATAATTTCATACTGGTATACGCTGTTATAGTAGGAACCTGCAGGGATAGCGGTTGCCTTTAAGAAGGATACGTCGCCGCCGCATACGTCGCACTTGCCGTCGTTGTTTTCGTCAACGCAATCTTCCGTAACCTTATCTCCGCACTCGGCACAAACCTTACTGTGGGTTGCAACTTGTGAATCAGCTGCAAATTCGCCATAAGTATGCTCAAGCTTTGCAATTACAAGTGACTCTGCAGTAACTTCGGTAGTGCAGTTTACGTCGCTATAGTACTTGCCGTCGCTGCCGTCACCCTTGATATAGTGGGCAGCCGTACCTGCTGAAGCACAGGTTGCGGGAACTTCTGCCACATATGTACCTGCCACGGTTGCGCCGCAATCGTCGCACTTGGTATCGTGATCTGCATCAACGTGAGCTTCGTTTGTTGCAGTTAAATCATCGTGTGCACAGGTAACGCTGTGGGTGCTACCGTCTTCGTTATCGGTATAAACGTAGGTGTGACCCGTTGCTTCGATTACGATATCGGTAATTTCCTGCGTGCAAGCTTCATCGCTGTAGTACTTGCCTGCGCACTCGCTGCCGGAGCAAGTGTAGTAAGCAGGATTGCCGTCTTCGGTGCAAGTTGCTTCGGTTGCCTCCGTCTTGGTTGCGGTGTGACCTAACGCTGCAATGGTTATATCTGCAAGCGTAATTTCGATTGTGCAAGCCGCATCGGAGAAGTACTTGCCTTCGCAGTCAGCACTGTCACAGGTGTAGTACTCGATGTTACCGGGCTGGGTGCAAGTAGCTGCAACAGCTTCATGCTTGGTTCCGCTATGTACATGGGGTTGTTCACCGCCGCCGCAGCCTGCTAAACCAGCTACGCCGGTGCCAACAGCACCTGCAATCACGAATACCGAAAGCAATTTAGTGAATTTGTTCATTTTCTTTTTGCCTCCAAATATAAGGATTTTTTAATTTCAATTTTAGTTTTTTATGTTGACATTATACACATTTTGTAAAATGTTAGCAAGCAATTATTCAATAATATTAAAAAAATGCCTTTTTCATTTCTATAATTATTAATTAATAAACAATTAAGTTTTAATTATTGTTGGTTATTTTTGAAAAAAACTCGGTACCGCAAACAGCAATACCGAGAAAAATATTTTTTATTGAGCATTTTGGGCGTTTGCGATTGCCTGACGAAGGGTCTGCTCCGAACAGGAACCTTGAATTACCTGCGTGATTTCACCACGGGCGTTTAAAACTACGGTCATAGGGAAGGAACCCCTGCCGCCGAGCATTGTGCAAAGGTCGACTTCCTCGGTGTCTTTGGCATATATTAAATCATAGTCGCACCACTTTAAGCCGTTTTTATCCTTGTTCGTATCCAACCAACTCTGCACGCCGCCACGGGGGTTGGACGTGTTGTGAATTGCATACATATTTATCTCGCCTGCCAATTCCTTGTAGACTTCGTTGAATTCAGGCAATTCTTCCTTGCAGGGGTCGCAAGTCGTGAACCAGAAGTTTAAAACGGTTACCTTGCCTAAACAATCATCGAGCGAGAACGTGCCTGCCTGACCGCCTGCGGAAGTGTAGGTTTCCAACGTGAACCAAGGGGCCATATCCCCCACTCCGTATACCACCGATTTTTGAGCTAACGCTACGTTGTCTGCAAGCTCCTGCCCGGTTATCTCGCCCAGCTTTTCAAAGATAATGTTGCCGTCTGCCGCAACAACCGCAGTTATGGGCTTGGGTACGGAGATGTCTCCGCCGAAGAAGGAGTACAGGTTGGAATTATTATCGTCCTGCGCAAAGATTAAATGACTTAAGCTATCTAACCCGTTGTCAACGATATACTTGCCGACGTCCCTGTCGTCCTTATAGATTGTGTGAATTGCGACAAAGTCACAGGAAATCTTGGTTTGAGCGGCGTATTCGTCAATAGTCTGAAGCGCCGTTACGCTTTCTTCCATATCCGTACGCCAGAAATACAACACCCTGACTTTCTTTTCCGCAGAAGCGGTTGTGTAAACGTTGGAAGTTAACTCACCGCTCTCGTAGGTTGAAAGGGTGGTTTCGCCTAAAATCTTCTTCTTTTCGGGCAGGTTGTAGCACACAAGCGCAGTCACAAGGAGTGCAAGGGCAAGCACCCAGGCGACGAATTGCACAACGAAACGGGGCTGCCTGAATTTTGCCTTAAGAGTTGTAAACACCTTGCAGGGCTTTTTAGCCTTTTTATTTTTAGCCTTTTTTGTTTTAACTTCTTCTAACTGCCCTTCCGCCTGCTCTTCTTGAGCCGCTTCCGCAACTGCGATTGTTTGGTCAAGCGGTGAGCTTTGTTCAACCGTTGAAGTTTGGGCTTGCTCTTCAATACACTTTGCAGGGGGAGTTAACGCCTGGTCTGCGTTGGACTTGGAGATAGCCAACAAATCTATCTTGCCCACTTCCGCTACGGCTTGGTCCTGTGGAGCGGTACTTTTTATAAATATCTTACTGCCCTTCCAGCTGATTGCCTGAACGGGGCAGACCGAAATACATTCACCGCACTGTATGCACTCGTGGTCGCCGACGTGCTTGATATCCATCTTACAGCCTTGAATACACAGTCCGCAGTTGATACACTTGTCCTTGTCGAGCTTTATGCCGAGCAGGGAAATCTTGCTAAACAGCGAATATATTGCGCCCAACGGGCAGATGAAACGGCATAAGAAGCGGTAGATAAACACGCTCGCCACCACAACTGCCAAAAGTACGCAGAACTTCCAACTGAACAGGTACCCCAACATTCCGTAGAAGCCTGAATTCTCTATATTGGCAAGCAGGCTTACCGCACCTTCCAAAGTTCCTGCAGGGCAGATATACTTGCAGAATACGGGAATGCCTGAATAGATAAGCGGAACCGCTATTACTATAATGAGCAGTATGTACTTAAAGTAAGAAGCAATTCGGGTGAAACGGCTTTTACGGAGTTTAGGAGTTTTAATTTTATAAAGCAGCTCCTGAATAAGACCGAAGGGGCATAAGAATCCGCAGATTACCCTGCCTAAAAGCAAGCCGAACAGAATTAAGATGCCGAATATGTAGGCAGGAACGGTCGTATTGCTGTTTGCAAGCGAATCCTGCAGAGCCCCCAACGGGCACGCACCAATAGCGCCGGGACAGCTGTAGCAGTTTAATCCGGGTACGCACACCTTTTTCGTGTCGCCCGTATATATCTTACCCGATACAAACCCCTTGATGTTTGCGTTGTACAAAAGAGCGGCGTACACCTGAATAAGTCTACGCTTGGTGGGCTTGTGGGAGATGAACCAGTTTTTTACCTTCGTGAAAAATTTACCCATATCAGCCCAACCCTATGCACTCTGTGCAGATATTTATTGCCTTGATAAACACAGCCTGTGCGTTGCCGTTCAAACTACCCCAGATAATCAGGGCAACGGCTAAAACCGCCAGCACTATCCTTATTACAAGCATAACCGTCTTGTTATCGAAAAAGCTTTCAACCCTGCCGCAAAGCGTCAAAGTGCCTGCGTTTCGGGGTTGCTTAACGCCGTAAGTCACCTTCTGCAATGAAGGCAGAGATTTTTTAACGCTGTACTTAACCAACGCTGCGCCCACCGCATAGGCGATCGCCGATGCGACGAATACGGGTACTACCACCTTCGCCATATCGAGCATCTCGAGCGTGACCGCTTTGTTGTTGAAATTGGAAGGAATACACAGGTATATCACCGTCGTAAGTACGGCTATTGCCGAGAGAACGTAGCCTGCGATCTTTACGCCGAAAGCAAGCTTTTGGGTATCCTTAACCGCAGCATACTCCGCTTCCAACCCGTCGGGTGCGGCGGAAGGCAGTCTTTCGATTAAACGGGCATACTGCAAGTCGGGGTGAATCTTTCTCGCCTTTTCGTTTAAGGGGAAGACTTCCCACAGCACAAAGCCGACGACGATTGCGCCTATCCACAGCCAGAAGAATAAATCTATCTTTGAAAGGGCTTCAAGCACAATCTCTCTTGTGAAAGGCTTACGGTCGAGTACGGATGCCGAGCTCGAAGAAAAGACAGCCAGCACCTGCCATGCAAAAAGTATGCCCACAACTACCGTGAACACACCCAAAAATATGCCGTAATACAGCCTTACGGATTTGCTTGCCTTCTGAATTTTCATAGTTTTATTATAATATCACATCAATGTATTGTCAAGACGAAATTATCCCCACCGCTATTTTCTTGAATGAAGCTTTGCGGTTATAAGCTGAAAAATTCAAAGAGAAAGTTGTGGGAGTTCTTGCCGCTGTACACGGACGTACTGCAAAAGGACTTGTTTGATTAGTGATTACTCAATCAAGCTACCAAGCAATTAAGATACTTGGTCAAGCGGAACGCTTGAATTTTTCGCTTAGAACAATTAGCGGCGGGAATAATTTCGTCTAGAATTAATAACTTGACAAACTACAATAATAACTTTATAATTTTACTAAAATATACGGAAAACTTACTATGGAAAAAGAAATTTACGACGACTACTTAAAAATTTTAAAGGAAGAGCTTTTGCCTGCTATGGGCTGTACCGAGCCCATTGCCGTGGCTTACGCCGCCGCCCTTGCCAAAAATACTTTGGGCTGCCTGCCTGAAGTTGTGGAAATTTGCGTTTCGGGCAACATATTAAAGAACGTTAAGAGCGTCGTAGTGCCTTCAACAGGGGGCTTAAGGGGCGTTGCTTCCGCCGCCGCTGCCGGCATAGCCGCAGGCGACCCCGCCAAAAAGTTAGAAGTGCTTGCAGGCATAACTCAAGCCGACCACGATAAAATCAAAGCCTTTTCCGAGAGCGCAAAATTTATCGTAAGGCACAGCGACAGCGGCTGTATCTTCGACATAGGCGTAAGGGTATTTAAAGGCGAAGACGAAGCTTTTGCAAGGATTGCAGGCCACCACACCAACGTGGTGGAGATAAGCAAAAACGGCAAAAAGCTCGTCGATAAGGACGTTTTAGATAATGCCGACGAAGGTTTAACCGACAGGAGTAAGCTATCCGTTAAAGGCATTATCGAGTTCGCCGACACCTGCTCCCTTTCGGACATCGAAGAGCTTATTTCCAGACAGCTCGATTACAACAGCGCAATAGCCGAAGAAGGCTTGAAAAACGACTACGGCGCAAGGATAGGTAAAATACTTCTGTCCAGCTTCGGTACGGAAGATACCCACAATCTTGCAAGGGCGACTGCGGCGGCAGGGAGCGATGCGAGAATGAACGGCTGTCCCCTGCCCGTAGTAATAGTTTCGGGCAGCGGCAATCAGGGTATGACGGCTTCTCTCCCCGTAAAGGTATATGCCGAGAAGTTGGGTTCAAGCAGGGAAAAACTTCTCCGTGCGGTAGCCCTTTCCGACCTTATAACCATTCACTTAAAGACGGGAATAGGCAGACTTTCCGCCTACTGCGGAGCCGTTTCTGCAGGGGCAGGCGCAGGGGCAGGCGTAGCCTATCTTCACGGCGGCGGATTTGAAGAGATTGCACACACCATAGTCAATGCCCTTGCCATAACTTCGGGCTTAATCTGCGACGGGGCGAAGTCCAGCTGTGCGGCAAAGATTGCCTCGGCAGTGGACGCAGGGCTTTTGGGCTACGAGATGTACAGACACGGCAGTCAATTCTACGGCGGCGATGGCATAATCCTGCGTGGGGTTGAAAACACCATCGACAACGTATCCGATTTAGCCCGTGTCGGTATGAAGGGGACCGACGAAGAGATTATCAAACTCATGCTTAAAGAGAACAAGTAATTTTTTGATTACTCCCGTAATATACGGCTATCAATTAATTTTAAAACGCAGTAGGTGGCGTACCGAAAACTCTCGGTACGCCACCTATTAATTTAATATTGAGTTTAACGCCCTACCCACAGCCAGGCGATGACGGCAACTATTCCGAAAACGGCAATAACTATACCGAAGACGGGCAGGTACGCAACGAACGCCGCACGCACCATTGCCCAATATTCCTTGCGGGATATCTTGTTTTTATTCTTCTTTTCGCCGTTTTTTTTGAGATTGGGGTCGTACCATCTGAACCCTTCTACGTTCATATCCGCAAACGTAGTCTCGGTGTCCAGATCGTCGTGCTTTTTTTCCTTTTTAGCCATTATCCGCTTGCGTCTCGGTCTCTTCAGCTACAGTCTCTTGAGGAGCTGTTTCTTCTTCCGAAACGATATCCTTATCTGCTTTTTTTGTCTTAAATAACTTCTTTTTCTTCTGTGCGGCGAGAGCCTCTGCTTCAAGCCTTGCTGCCGCTTCTTCTTCAAGCCTTGCGGTATCTTCTTCGCTGTTGTATAAGTGGCATGCGCAGAAATGCCCTTCTTCTATCTCCCTGTATTCGGGTGCGATTCTCGTACAGATATCCATGCAGTGTTCGCAACGGGTGTGAAACTTACAGCCTGCAGGGGGATTGACGGGTGAAGGGATATCGCCCTTAAGCGCAATCCTGTTCATCTTTACGTGTACGTTGGGTACGGGTACCGCCGAGAAGAGCGCCTTGGTATAGGGGTGAAGGGTGTTTTCGAATATCGCCTTCTTACTGCCGTACTCAACCAAATTGCCCAGATACATTACGCCTACGTCGTCGGAGATATGCTTTACTACCGACAAGTCGTGAGAGATGAAGATATAGGTCAAGCCCAATCTCTCCCTCAAGTCGATAAGCATATTGATGACCTGCGCCTGAATGGACACGTCCAGAGCGGACACGGGTTCGTCGCACACCACGAGTTCGGGCTTTAAAGCCAGAGCTCTGGCAATGCATATACGCTGACGCTGACCGCCAGAGAATTCGTGGGGGTATCTTTCGAAATAGTGGGGCTGAAGTCCGCACATTTCCATAACGTCTAAAACGTACTTATGATAACCTGCCTTGTCCACTATTTTGTGTTGACGGGCGGACTCGCCTATGATTTCACCGACGGTTATTCTGGGTGAAAGGCTGGCGTAAGGGTCCTGGAAAATCATCTGAATATGGGGACGGAGTTTTTCGAATTCCCTGTTTTTAAGCTTTAATATATCCTGTCCTTTGAAGTACGCTTCGCCTTCAACGCCGTCGTAAAGACGGAGCAGCGACCTGCCCATAGTGGACTTGCCGCAACCCGACTCGCCGACTATGCCCAACGTCTTACCCTTTTTTAAGGTGAACGATATGCCGTCCACTGCCTTTAAGTATTTGACGGGTCTGCCGAAAAAGTTGGTTTCGGCTGTGAAATATTTCTTTAAGTTCTTGACT
Source organism: Candidatus Coproplasma sp. (assembly GCA_051884135.1). Classification (GTDB taxonomy): domain Bacteria; phylum Bacillota; class Clostridia; order Christensenellales; family Borkfalkiaceae; genus Coproplasma. The sequence goes on from JBJEVC010000042.1 coordinate 13,433, forward strand.
TCGAGGAGAACTTCGGGTTCATTTGATATCTTATCCATTACTTATTCTCCTTTGCATCTTTATATAAATAGCACGCCACCTTATGCGTGGGTGATACCTGAACGTAATCGGGGTATTCGCCTGCACATTCCGCCTTGCACATCTCGCACCTGTCCCTGAAATAGCAATAGTTGGGCATATCTATGGGGTTAGGTACGAATCCGGGGATGTTATAGAGCTTTTCTACGTCCTGATCGACGGTGGGCTTACTCTTCTGCAAGCCTATCGTGTAGGGGTGCATGGGTCTGTCGAAGATATCCTCCGCCGTACCCATCTCTATAACCTTGCCTGCGTACAT
>JBJEVC010000043.1:0-13382 GCA_051884135.1 Candidatus Coproplasma sp.
AAAATGGTAAACAAGGATTTTTTCGCAGCTTTAGCAGATCTTGAAAAGGAGAAGGGTATTCCCCAGGAGATATTTTTAGAAGCTCTTCGCAACGCATTGGTCTCCGCTTGCAAAAAGCAGGCTCAAGGCGCAGTGGGTGAAGTGGAAGTAAAGCTCAATCCCGAAAAAGGTTCTATCGAATTCTACACCGTTAAGACTGTAGTTGAAGAGATTACGGATAAGGATTCCGAAATAACCTTGGAAGAAGCTCGTGAAATTAAGAAGACTGCAAAGGTTGGCGATAAGCTCACCGAAAAGTTCATACCTAAAGATTTTTCACGAATTGCAGCACAGACTGCAAAACAGGTTATCTTGCAGAAGCTTCACGAGACCGAACGTGACGCCGCTATGAGCGAATTCTCCGATAAGGAAGGCGAGCTCGTAGTCGGCACAATCAGAAAGATTGACTTAAAGAACGTATACGTTGAGCTCGGCAAGGGTCAGGTTGAAGGCTTAATGCTTCCTTCCGATCAGGTTCCCGGCGAGAAGTACAACGTTAACGATAAAATTAAGGTCTTCGTAAAGAAGGTTAAGAGCGGTTTTAAGGGTGCGCAAGTGCTCGTCAGCCGTTCTTCCGCAGGCTTGGTTCGCAAGCTCTTTGAAGAAGAAGTTCCCGAAATTAAGCAGGGTACCGTACAGATTAAGGAAGTTTCCAGAGAAGCAGGTGCGAGAACCAAAATCGCCATCTATTCCGAAGATCCCAGAGTTGACGCAATCGGTGCTTGCGTAGGTAACAAGGGCGCAAGGGTCAATGCCGTAGTCGAAGAACTCAACGGCGAAAAGATCGACATCATTCCCTGGAGCGAGAATCCCTTGGAATTCATTGCAAAGGCTCTTTCCCCTGCAAAGGTTATATCCGTAACTCAGCTTGAGGGTGAGAATACGGCTATGGCAGTCGTACCCGATGATAAGCTCTCGCTTGCAATCGGCAGGGACGGTCAGAACGCTCGCCTTGCAGTAAGGCTTACGGGCTGGAAGATAGACGTCAAGAGCGAATCTGCAGCGGCTAAACTCGGCTTCAGCACCATAGAAGAAGAGAGTGGTGAGCAAGAATAATTGACTATGCCTAAAGTTAAAAAAATTCCTTTAAGGCAGTGTATAGCCTGTCGTCAGCTTAAAGAAAAGAATGAAATGCTCCGCATCGTCAAGGATGCGGAGGGCAAGGTCTTTTTAGATTTTTCTTCCAAGGCATCGGGCAGGGGTGCATATATCTGCGATAACCCCGACTGCATTAAAAAGTTAAAAAAATCACGTCTTTTGGATAAGGTTTTCGCTTGCAGGGTAGATGAAGAAATCTATTCGGCAATCGAGGAGGAATACTTTGGACGATAAAGTTAAAACTTATATAGGCTTTTGCTTAAGGGCAAGAAAAATTGTTTTAGGCAGCGGTTCGGTAGATTTGTTGAGAAAGGGAGTATATCTCGTTTTGGTCTGCTCAACCGCATCTGAAAACACTTTTAAACTTGCGGTTAAGTTTAAAAACAGGTTTAATTGTCCGCTTATTGTGTGCAAGTCAGGTCTTGAAAATGCAGTGCATAGAGAAGGCTGTAAGGTTGCGGCAATAAGGGACGCTCAACTTGCAAAAGCTATTATAGATAACGTTGGTGAAGATTACGAATTGTTTACGGAGAGGTCATAAATAATGGCAAAGAACTATGAGAACATTGTAAATATATCGAAGGTGCTGTCTGACGGTACGGCTAACGACCTTGTTAAAAGGGTTTCGTCCGCCGAAAAAACGGTTAGCGATATTTTAAAACGCTTAACCGAGCTTGACAATGCCCGCATAGCAAAGCGCGCCGAAGAGCAGAGAATAACCGAAGAGACGGTAGCAGAAGTTCAGCCTGTAGAAGTTGAAGCACCCGTTGAGGTCGCTCCTGAAGAGATTGAAGTTCCCGCTGAAGAGATTAAACCTGTTGAAAGCGAGACGGAAAAGAGAGAAGAAAAGGTTGAAAAAGCAGAGAAAACCGAAAAGGCGGTAAAGGCTGAAAATAAGGCGGAGAATACCGACGAGAAGAGTGAAGAGATAAAAGCTGAAACTCCTGCAGAGCCTGTAAAGTCTGCAAAGCCGTCAAGGCCTTCGTTCATTGTCGCTAAAGCTTCCCAGCAGCCCACCGCACCCAAAACCTACGTCAACAAGGATAGCGGAGCAAAGCAGGACAGATCCAAGAACAACGCATACGGTCAAAGGCCTGCGGCAAACGCAGCTTCCAAGTCTGCGCAGCAGCCCAGATACGTTGCGCCTGCAGCTCCTCAACCTGCTAAACCTACGGGCAAGACGTTTGGTCCCGATAAGAAGAAGCAGTCTTATGAGAAGACCTACGTTGAAAAGGACAGGCACGCTATATCTAAAAGAGCGCTTGCAAAACAGCAGGGCGTTACGGTGGACGACTTTGACGAAGATAAGAGCGGTTACAGAAAGTTAAGGGTTAAAAAGGCAAAGGGCGCACAGTCTGCGCAGACCATTAAAATTGACCACGCAGTCGTTACCACAAACGACATTCCCTTAAAGGTTCTCTCCGAAAAAATCGGCGTAACCGCAGTTGAAATAACAAAAATGCTCTTTAAAGAGGGCATTATGAAGACGGTTAACGAGTCTATAGATTTCGATACGGCTGCAATACTTGCCGCAGGTATCGGCGTAGAGCTCGAGTATAAGCCTGAAAAGACGGCGGAAGAAATTCTGTCCGAAAAGCAGGAAGATACCGTTGAAGAAATCGAAAGTCTCGTTCCCCGTGCACCCGTTGTTACCGTTATGGGTCATGTCGACCACGGTAAGACTTCGCTGCTTGACTATATCAGAAAGTCCAGCGTAACCAGCGGAGAAGCGGGCGGCATTACCCAGCATATCGGTGCATATTCCGTAAGCGTAAAGGGTAAGAGCATTACGTTTATCGATACGCCCGGCCACGAAGCTTTCACTGCGATGAGAGCAAGGGGCGCAATGGTAACCGATATCGTAATATTGGTTGTTGCGGCAGACGACGGCATCATGCCCCAGACGGTTGAAGCTATCAACCACGCAAAGGCGGCAGGCGTTTCTATCGTCGTCGCAATCAATAAAATGGATAAAGTCGGCGCAAATCCAGACAAGATTAAACAGGATTTAACCGCATACGAGCTCGTCCCCGAAGAGTGGGGCGGCAGTACACAGGTTTGCGAAATCTCCTGCAAGACGGGTATGGGCATCGACAGCTTGCTTGAAACCGTACTTTTAGTTGCAGAGATGAAGGAACTCCTTGCCAACCCCGAAAGAGAGGCCCGTGGCGTTATCGTCGAAGCGCAGCTCGATAAGGGCAAGGGTCCCGTCGCAACAGTACTTATTCAAAACGGTACTCTCCACACGGGAGATAACATTATTTCAGGTACCGTAACGGGTCGTGTGCGTGCAATGATAGACGATAAGGGCAGGACGGTTAAGACCGCAGGTCCTTCCGACGCAGTCTATGTGCTTGGCTTTGAAGAGGTTCCCAACGCAGGCGATTCAATCTTTGCCGTTTCGCAAGAGCTTATTAAGTCGGTTCTTGACGAAAGAAAGAGAAAAGAAAGAGAAGATATGATTCGCTCAACTTCAAAAGTATCTTTGGACGACGTGTTCAATAAGATTGCTGAAGGCAATATTAAGACCTTGAATTTAATCGTCAAGGGCGACGTTCAGGGTTCGGTAGAAGCGGTTAAGCAGTCTGTCGTCAAGCTCTCCAACGAAGAAGTGCAGGTTAAGGTAATTCACAGCGGTGCAGGTGCAATAACCGAATCCGACGTTATGCTTGCAGATTCTTCCAACGCAATTATTCTCGGCTTTAACGTCCGTCCCGACGCAAAGGCGAAGGCCACCGCAGAGGCAAGCAAAGTAGACGTAAGAATGTACAGAATCATCTACGATCTTTTGGACGACGTAGAAGCTGCGTTAAACGGTATGCTCACGCCCAAGTTTGAGGACGTATACCTTGGCAAGTGTGAAGTACGCCAGACGTTCAAAATTACAGGCGTCGGCAATATCGCAGGTTGTTACGTCCTTGACGGTAAGATTATCCGTGGCGGTAAGTTGAGAATATACCGTGACGACGTGTTGGTTGTCGAAGGCAACGTTCAGCAGCTTAAGCGTTTCAAAGACGACGTTAAGGAAGTTGCAAAGGGCTATGAGTGCGGTTGCGCAATCGAAGGCTTTAACGATATCCGTGTAGGCGATATAATAGAGTGCTATTCGGTTGAGCAGATTACCGCAAAGAAGTAATTTGTCTGGAGTAAAAATGAAGGGTAACAGAGGAGAGAGACTCTCAAGTCAATTTCGTGAAGAGATTTACAGAGTAATTTCATACGATTTAAGAAATAAATATCCCGAGATCAGCGCAATTATAAGCGTTACAGAGGCGGACGTTGCCCCTGACTTAAAGACGGCTAAAGTTTATGTGAGTATTTTTGATACCGATCCCGAAAAGAAAGCAAACAGCTTTAAAATCTTGTGCGCTAATGCAGGTTATATCAGACATTCTTTATCTCAAGTATTAAGGCTCCGTACCGTACCAGAACTGAAGTTTATACTTGACGACAGTATGGAATACGGCGATAAAATTGACAAGTTATTAAAAAATATCGAGAGAGTAGAGAGTAATCCCGATGAAAAATAATTCTTTGAGTGAAATAGCTTCAGTAATAAACGGTGCAAAATCAGTTGCGGTTGCCTGCCACGTTCGCCCTGACGGCGATGCGCTCGGCAGTGGCTTCGGGCTCTGTAAGGCACTTTTAAACGCAGGTAAAAAGGCGTATATGTTGCTTGAAGAAGCTCCGCCCGAAAGACTTTGCATCTTGTCTGGAATGGACGTGTATTACAGCGAATTGCCTGTTCCGCTCAATGAAATAGATTTGTTTGTCACGGTTGACTGTGCCGAACTCAACAGAATCGGCAATTATGAATTGACTTATTTACAATTTAAAGGCAAGACTTTGAATATTGACCACCACGTCTCAAATCAAGGCTTTGCGAAATACAATTATGTGTTGCCTGAAAGCACTGCAACGTGTGAAATCCTTCCCGATATATTGCAGGCGGCAGGGTTTGAAATTACCAAAGAGATTGCCGACTTGCTCGCACTTGGGTTGCTTACCGATAGCGGAAATTTTTCGCATAAGGACGTAAGCGCAAATACCTATAGGGTTGCCGCACTGCTTAAAGAACGTGACGCCGACTTTTACGAGATAGGCTATAAAATGTTTAATTGCCAGTCAAAGGCAAGGGCTATGCTCTACAGAAGAGTATTAAACTCTATGCGCTTTGCGTTAGAAGATAAGCTCGTATTTTTAACCGTTACTCAAAAGGACTTTGAGGAAACTGGTACGGAAAAGAGTCAGACGGAAGGCTTTGTAGATTACCCTTTATCGATCGAAGGCGTTGAAGTTTCGGTTGCGATAATGGAAGTAAGAAAAAACCAATACAAGGTTTCTCTCCGTTCAAGAAGGGTCGACGTAAACTCCGTAGCTTCCAGATTTGGCGGCGGCGGTCACATACTTGCAAGCGGTTGTATGCTGTGCTGTGAGTTGGAAGAGGTCATTGACAGAATAACTCACGCCGTATATCAGCAGTTATGAACGGAATTATAAACGTAAATAAGTTGCAGGGCGTCTCGTCTGCGAGAGAAGTTGCGGTTATCAAGCGCATAACGGGCTGTTCGTGCGGACATATGGGAACTTTAGACCCCATGGCAAGCGGTGTTTTGCCCATTGCCGTTGGCAATGCAACAAGGCTTTTCGACTATCTGTTGACCAAGATAAAGACGTACAAGGCGACCTTCCGTTTCGGGGAAGATTATGACACGCTTGACGTAACGGGTACGCTTTTGAAGAGCGGCGAAAGGGTTCCGACCGCTTCAGAGATAGAGAGCGTCTTGCCATCGCTTACGGGTGAAATAATGCAGTTGCCCCCCAAGTATAGCGCAAAGAACGTTAACGGCAAAAGGGGGTACCAGCTTGCACGTCAGGGCGTTGAGTTTGAACTCGCCCCTAAAAAGGTAAGGATTGACAGCATTACTTTATTAAACCAAAAGGGTAACGATTTCTCGTTTGAAATAGTCTGCGGCGGCGGTACTTATGTTCGTTCTATAGGCAGAGATATGGCTGCGGCTTTAGGCACTTGTGCGGCGATGAGTTCACTCATCCGTACTGCAAGCGGACAATTCAAAATCGAAAATTCGGTTATAACAGAACAGCTTAACAGCGGTAACGTGGAGAGCTATTTAATTCCATGCGACAGTATAATAGATTACCCTGTAGTAAATCTCGATGAATTTCAGGCGAAAAAGCTGTTTAACGGCATAGCGTTAAAATGCCGTCAAGATGACGGTATATATAAAATTTATGCTCCCAACGGCTCCTTTTACGGTTTAAGCGAAGTGGTCGACGGAATTATGAAAGTGAGGACTAAATTATGTTAGAAATAATTGAGTACGGTAAAGACCAATACGAATTCCCTGCACTCATAGTGCTCGGCTGTTTTGACGCTATTCACATCGGACATAGGGAGCTGTTAAAGAAAGCAAAGCTTCAGGCAAAGATTAACGGACTTGACTTGGGCGTTATGATGTTTAAAGACGGTAAAAGCGGCAAGCTTTTATATTCCTTCGAAGAAAGGGTTAAAATGCTTGAAGAGTTTAACGTCAAGTTTGTGCTTGCAATCGACTTCAACGACGAGTTCAAAAAAATCGCACCACTTGCTTTCCTCAACGACATTGACGATAAAATCAACGTAAAAGCTTATATGAGCGGTAAGGATTTCCGCTTTGGCGCAGGTGCAAAAGGCAAGGCATCAACCCTTAAAAATTTTGCCGAAGACGACGAAAACGGCGTTTGGTATATGAACGTTAAGGACGTTGATCTGGAAGGTGAAAAGGTTAGCACTACCCTGATTAAATCCTGCCTTGACAGCGGCGACGTTGACAAGGCTGCAAAGCTCTTGGGTAGGGAATATTCGTTAACCGGAGAAGTGGTTAAAGGTGCGGGCAGAGGCACGTCAATCGTGGGATATCCTACGGTGAATATCTCTAATCCCGATTGGAAATACCCCGTTAAGTTCGGCGTATATAACGTAAATTGCGAGATAGACGGTACGCTCTATAACGGCGTGGCAAACTACGGCACTTGCCCTACTTTTGAAGACGACAGAGTTGCTCTCGAAGTCTATTTTGAAGGCTACGAAGGCGACTTGTACGGTCGTGTGCTTACGGTAAATTTTGTTTCCTATATCCGTGACATAGAAAAATTCGATTCCGCAGAAGAGCTTAACGCACAGGTAACTGCCGACATTCAGGGGAATTCCGAAACTGTAGAAACTGTTACAGAAGAAGCAGTAGTAGAAAGCGTTGAAGAGACTGTTGCGGAAGAAACGATAACCGAAGAGCCTGTTGCAGACGAAGAGACGGTTGAAGAAACTGCTGTTCAAGAAGCAGAAGATTGCAATCAGTGTGAAGAAGAGCAAGTAGAAGAAAAGACAGAAGGTGGTGAGACCGCCAATGATTAAATTCGGACCGAGCGGAAACAGCTTAAGCTTTTACGAAATGGGCTATAAGCATACGGTTCAGGCGCCCGACTACTTAAATAAGCTCGGACTCGATTGTTTTGAATACTCTTTTGGTAAGGGAGTAACACTCTCCGAAGGTACGGCGATAGACATCGGCGAAGCTTTTGCTAAAGAGAATAAAGAGATAAGCGTTCATGCTCCTTACTTTATTAATTTCGCCAACCCCGATGACGAAGCCGCACAAAAGTCGTATAACTACGTCTTGCAGAGTGCTAAATATTTAAAGCTTCTGGGCGGTAAAAGGCTTGTTTTTCACCCTGCCGCACAGGGCAAGGCAAGCAGGGAAGAAGCCGTTGCTCGTACTTCGGACAGGCTTAAAATCTTATGTGACTATATCTATCTTAACGGGTATGAAGATTTGTATTTCTGTCCTGAAACGATGGGCAAGTTTGCGCAGATCGGCACCTTGGAAGAGATAGTCGAATTCTGCAAAATCGATAAAATCTTTTTGCCCACGTTGGACTTCGGCCATATTAACGCAAGGGAACAGGGCAGTTTAAAGACCGTTGAAGATTATAAGAGCAGACTCGAATATATGATTGCCGAGTTGGGCTATGAAAGGGTAAAGCACTTCCACGTTCATTTTTCAAAGATAATGTACGGCGGAAAGGGGGAGATTAAACATCTCACTTTTGAAGATATGGTCTACGGTCCCGAATTTGCGCCTTTGGCTGTTGCTTTAAAGGAGCTTAAGTTAGAGCCTTACATAGTAAGCGAATCGGACGGAACGCAAGCCGAAGACGCTCGTACTATGAAAGAAATTTACAATACTGTTGACATACAGAGATAATTTTGGTAAAATAATCGCAAGTAATTAAGATGATTAAAAGAACGAAAAAGGTATTTGACGACATAAATGCCGATGCGCTGGTTGTTGAGCAGGACGACTTAAGATTTTATCTGACCGGTTTTCAAAGTTCCTTCGGCATAGTTATATGCGACAAACAGGGTGCAAAATTTTATACCGACAGCCGCTATTTGGAAGCTGCGCAAAAAGCTCTTGAAGGTAGCGGTATTTTGGTTTTAGAGTATCCGAGAGGAATTGCGCTGTGCAGCATTTTAAGCGGATATAAGAGTATTGCTGTGTCGCTTGACGCAGTTAGCGCAAACGAATACAACTCGCTTTTAAATAACGGTTTTACCGTCGTCGACAGCACTTCGGCTTTTAAAAACGCAATGGCTGTAAAAGACAGTGGTGAAATCGATAATATCAGGCTTGCCTGCCAAGCAACTGACAGGGCTTTTGAAGAGCTTTTGCCCTTGATTAAAGAGGGTATGACGGAAAACGAAGTTGCGGCATTGCTTGAGTATTTAATGAGAAAACACGGTGCAAGCGGCGTAAGCTTTGAGACCATCTGTGCTTTCGGTGCAAACGCAAGCGTTCCCCATCACGAAACGGGCGCAACCGCATTGAAGTTTGGCGACCCTGTTTTAATCGATTTCGGCTGTAAGATAAACGGCTACTGTTCCGACTGTACGAGGACGTTTTTGTTCGGCGATGATAAAAAGCACGAAGAGTTTAAAAAAGTCTATGAAAAGGTGCTTACGGCTCATATGCTCGTAAAGGAAAAGTTTACCGAAGGTATGCTCGGCTGTGAAGGTGATGCTATAGCGAGAGACTACCTTGCAAAGTACGACCTTGCAAAATACTTCACCCATTCATTAGGGCACAGTTTAGGTATAAACATTCACGAGTATCCCAACCTTTCGCCTAGTGATAAGAATGTATTTAAAAACGGTATGGTCTTTTCGGACGAACCGGGCGTATACGTTGCAGGGCAGTTAGGTATCAGGATAGAAGATACGGTAACGCTTTCAGACGGAAGGGTTGTCAGTTTAACAAATTCAAATAAAAATTTAATTATTTTATAATATTTAGCAAATCATTAAGGAGAAAAACATATGGCATCAATTTTAGCAGGCGATATCAGAAAGGGCACAACTTTTGAATACAATGGCAAGGGTGTTTACACCGTTACCGAATTCCAGCACGTTAAACCCGGTAAGGGCGCAGCGTTCGTAAGGACGACGTTAAAGAACGTTGTAACAGGTCAGGTTCTTTCCGACATCACCTTTAACCCTACGGCAAAGTTGGAGACCGCTCAGGTTGAAACGAGAAAAATGACCTATTCCTATACCGACGGTGAATTCTATTACTTCATGGATCCCGATTCCTTCGAGATGACCACCTTAAACCTTGACCAGGTTGAAGACGCATTGAAGTATATCAAGGAAAACGATATGGTTACCATCAAGTTCCTTCACGGTACCGCTTTCTCCGTAGAGCCTGAAAACTTCGTTGAACTCAAGATTATCGAGTGCGAACCCGGCGTTAAGGGCAACACTGCAACCAACGCACTTAAGAACGCTACCGTTGAAACGGGTGCAACCATTCAGGTACCTATGTTCGTTGAAGAAGGTGAAATCGTAAGAATCGACACCCGTACCGGCGAATATATGTCAAGGGTTGGCAAGTAATTTAAAATAATGAAAGCTGTCGTTCAGCGTGTCAGGCAAACTAAACTTTCCGTTGACGGAGAGCTTATTTCTCAAATCGACGGCGGATTGACCGTCTTCTTGGGCGTTAAATGCGGTGACAGTGAAAGTCAAGCGGAGTGGATGGCGAAGAAGATTGCCAATCTACGTATCTTTGAAGACGATAACGGAAAGATGAATCTATCCGTTAAAGACGTAAAGGGCGAAGTGCTTTTAGTCTCGCAGTTTACTTTATACGGCGACGCATCTCACGGAAACAGACCTTCGTTTACTCAAGCGGAAGAACCGCAACGTGCTAACCGGCTTTACGAATATTGTGCCGACAAGTTACGCTCTATGGATGTTACCGTAAAGCAAGGCGTTTTCGGTGCCGACATGAAGATAGAGCAGTACAATGACGGTCCTGTAACTATTATATTAGAAAATTAATTTGAGGCAGGTCGATTTACTCGGCCTGCTCGCTTATTTATGAAGATTAAGTTTTTAGGTACTGCAGCTTCGGAAGGTGTACCTGCGATGTTTTGTAACTGCAGGTATTGTCAGGAAATCAGAAGAAGAGGCGTAAAAGAATTCAGAACCCGTACACAGGTGCTTATAGATAGCGATTTATCAATCGACTTTCCCCCTGAAGCGTATAGTCATTCTCTAAATTTCGGGGTGGACCTTTCTGCGCTTAAGTATTTAATGGTCACTCATTCGCATATGGATCACTTCTATGCGCATGACTTTATTTTGCGTGGGTATAAGTATGCCGAGCTGGAAGAAGAAGTGCTTTCAATCTACGGGAACGACGAGATTGTTAAGGTGTTTGAAGAGTGCACTTTAAGGGAGCTTAAGCCTGAAGTGGCACCACACCTTAAGGTTAACGCAATAAGACCTTATCAAAGTCTTTCGTTTGGCGAATACCGTGTGTTGACTATTCCTGCAATTCACGGAACGAAGGAAGATGCTCTTTTATACTACGTCGAAAAGGGCGGTAAGGGTTATCTTCATTTATACGATACGGGCGATTTGGCTGACGAGGCTGTCGACTTCCTTGCAAAACAAAACGCAAAAGCCGACGTGGTTGCCTTTGACTGCACTTTTTTAGACGCACCTTACGAAAAGGGAAGAAGGCATATGTGCGTTGAAGGCGATATGGAATTAGCAAACCGACTTGAAAAGGCTGGGGTTATAGACGGCAATACTGTCAAGGTTATTACTCACTTTTCACATAATGCCAATCCCGTCAGGGAAAGGTTGAAAGTTATAGAAGAGAAGTACGGCGTTATCGCCGCATACGACGGGTTGAGCATAGAAATTTAAAATGAAATTCTTTAAACATTTAAAAACCGTGTGCAGCCACAGAAGACAGGTTAGAAAAAACTGTTTTAAGGTAGGTTTAATATATCAAGGGCTTACGCACGATTTGTCTAAATTTTCACCGTCGGAGTTCATTCCAGGTGCTAAATATTGGCAGGGGAACCGAAGTCCGCAGGCAAGGGAAAGGGAGCTTTTCGGTTATTCCCCTGCCTGGCTCCACCACAAGGGCAGAAACAGACACCACTTTGAATATTGGACGGACGTCGATAAAAACGGCAGCGTGATTCCCGTAGATATGCCGCCAAAGTACTTCGCCGAAATGATTTGCGACAGGGTTGCAGCAAGCAAGGTCTATAAGGGAAAGGACTACACTGATTCTTGTCCGCTCGAATATTATAAAGGCAGGAAAGATAGCGTGTTTATGCATCCCGAAACGTCGGAGCGATTGGAGTATTATCTGCAGTTGCTTGCCGATAAAGGTGAAAAGGCTATGTTTGCCGAGCTGAAACAATACGTTAAAAACAGCAAGAAGAAATAAAAAACGCCCCTTTTGTGGGGCGTTTTACTATTTGCTCCTTGCAATCTTGGTATTATCGCAAGTTCTGCTCCGAAGCTCTTTTACGGGGTGTTCACTGTCTTGATATCGGTAGTCCTTACCCAACTTTTTTATGGTTTTTTCTATTACGAGATGGGAAGGATTTTTCTCTTCGTTGCCCATATATTTCTGGTAATCGAAGTATTTATGGTTGTCGGGTATTCTCTTTATATCCTTATAGTCCAAATTATCGGCTGTCAAGGTTACGGTACTGCCTAAAACTCTCCTGACGTAATCTTTATTTTCGCCGTGTTTTAAAAGTTTAGGAAATTCACCGCTCCCACATACCGATTCAAAGGTCTTGTGCTCATATTTTTTAAGGAGTCTTGCGGCGGCTTTAAGGTGCGAAACTTCCATTTTGAAGTGTTCAAGCCAAATTTTTTTAATGCTCTCTTCGCTTTCGTCTTCATAAGCGGAATAGTAGAGCCAACATTCGCAGTACTCGTGCATAACCCATTGTTCAAGCCAACTTAAATTGGGGTCTTTCAAACTCTCGTACTGCGTAACGTGCGCTTCTTCGATCATGGCGATTTCCGCATAGAGCTTTCTGCCTAAATCGTTTTTATACCACTGCGCAATATTCATATAGTAGTTCATCGTCTGTTGTTCTGCGGCGGTAATAGTGGCAACGACGAGCTTTGAATACAGGTCTGCGTCCTGTGCAAGCATATGCGGTTTTAAATCGTCCGTCGGGTAACGGTGTTCGGCGATAGTAGGTCTGCCGGGCATAATTTCGGTATACTTACCTACAAGCTCGTCAGCGTCGATGCCCTTGTCGATCTTTAACAGATTAGCGTAGCGGTATAGGTGGTCAAAGTCTTCTAAAAGCGCAAAGTTTAAAGCTTTGATATTGTTTTCGTCTTTTTCGTTTCGTGCAAGAGTAGCCGTCAAATCAACTGCAAGCTGCTCGTAGGAAATAGTGGTTTCAAGTATGCTTTCGTTGATGGGCTTAAGGCAGCTGATTCTCTTTTGTTGCTGCTGTTCCTGCCTTCGAACGACGGACAGCGTATCGAGTATCTCCTGCTCGTCGCAGTGCCTTGCGAATTGGTGCATGAACCATTGCGATTCGAATTCGGTTCCGTTCATCAGTATTACACGGGTTTTTGTGTAAGGTGAAACCTTGTCTTTATTATAGCTTTTAGGGTACATTTTCCTTATCGGTAGAAAGTTGTTTTCAAGACTTTTGCATTTTTCATTTATCGGGTTCATAATTTATCCTCCGACAATGTTTATTAACAACCGACTAAAAATTTAAACGCAATAATAAAGTTTTACGTTAATTTGTTTTGATTTTTGCACAATATATGCTATATTATTAATGCAAGCGCAGGCGTCGCCTATCGGTATGGCGTCAGCTTCCCAAGCTGATTTGGGCGGGTT
>JBJEVC010000044.1:0-13228 GCA_051884135.1 Candidatus Coproplasma sp.
TTCTTTGAATTTCTTCATCCCTGCCCTTGACTTTTATTTGCAGGTCTTAAATTAAAGTAAATTTTCGTCGTATACCGCCCTTTCGCCGCCGATGAACTTGGGGCGTGTCCTTGCGCAAATTATATTTGCCTGACCGATTTTATCAACGCTTAAGCGGACGGGAACGGCAACCTGTTTTAAGTGCATACCGATGAGCGTTCCGCCGATGTCTATACCTGCGTCTGCCTTAATGCTCTCCACTAATACGGGCTCTTTAAACGTGTGATAGGCTTTTGTTGCCAGCGAACCGCCTGCCTTTTTCTGGGGTACGGCATTGACCTGCTCGGCATTTGGCACTGCGGCTCTCTCTACCACGATAGCACGGTTTAAATGCTCGCAACACTGCACTGCAAGGTATACTCCCTTTTCGTTGGTTGCGGCATATATGCCGTCGAACAGGCTTGAAGCTACCATCTCGTTAGAGTTTGTGCCAATCCTGCTTCCGCACACTTCGCTTGTGGAACAGCCCACTACTAATATATTTCCGCTCTTAAGGCGGGCAACTTCGATGAGTTCTTTAACCGCATTATAGCTTTGTTTAAAAATTTCGTCCATAGTCTTAACCTTTATTTTTGCTCCGTAAAAACATCTTCAAACACCTTTTGTCTGGAAATTTTCATTATCCAACGGAAGAACTTGGGGGAGCTTTTGGGGAAGAGCTTATATAAAAAGCCCATTATCCTTGCGTCTGCGCCGAATATCATACGCCTTTTTTTGCGCTTAATGCCGTTGACAATCTTTTTGCACATCTTATCCCTGTCCGACATGGCTGCGCTAATCAGCTTGTTTTTGTACATAGCGCTGTTTTCTTGGGAGAAGAGATTGGTCTTTGTAAAGCCGGGACACACTAAACCGACGTATATTTCGGGGTGTTCGCAAGAAAAACACTCGGTTAACGCCTTGCTTGCCGACTTTGCCGAAGTATACAGCGAAGTGCCTGCAAGGGGTGCAAGGGCGGCAGAGCTGGATACGGTGACGAAAGCAGGTGTTGAAGATTTGATGATATAGGGGTACATAACCTGAAGGGAGTATGCAACCGAATAGAAGTCCACCCCCATACACCTTTCAAGCTCTTCTTTTGAAGTTGACTCAAATCTCTCGATTCTTGGGAATATACCGGCGTTGTTGATGAGTACATCGGCTTGAATTGCATTGCTCTCTAAATACTCTTTCAACTTGACCCAGCTATCATATAAGGACACGTCGTAATACAGGCAAGTAAACTTATCCCGCCTTTCGCCGAGAGATGATTTCATATCTTCAAGACCGAAATCATCCATCACGACAGCTATAACCGAGCAGTTATATTTTGTAATAAGTAAACGGGCGATACCGCCGCCGATACCGCTTGCACCGCCTGTTATTATGACAGTTTTGTCGTAAAGCCAACACTTTTTCATAAGTTTATTTTTGCTTTTGTGCTTGTTGCTTTTTGTATAATTTTTTCTCTTTCCTGCTCATTAAAGCGTATTTATCGGGTTCGAAAAGAGTTCGGGGCGGAGTCAGACCGAGAGCAATTAACTCGCCGTCAATCTTATTATAGTACTTGTTGAACTTCCTGTAATAGCCTTTAGTTTCGGTGTTGACGTAGTTGCCGCTTACGCTCTCATCCTTTAAAAGCCTTTCAAAGTTGTAAGCACCGTTAACCCTTAAGCCGTTTAATAGCCCCATAGATACGGCGTCTTTAGGGCAGTTCATAGTACACCTGCAACACAGAGTGCAGTGGCCGCCAAAGCGGTACTTGCCGTCCTTTTTTTCAATATTTTGCGCAGGGCACTTCTTTGCGCACAGACCGCAGTCTATGCACTTGTTCTTATCGACTTTATAAAACAGTCCGTTGAACCAGGCGCCAAACCACTCGATCTTACCTAAAAAGCACATCACAAGGCTTGCAGGGTTGCTCTTAAGGCATTCCTTCTCCCCTTTGGCAATTTTCTTTGCGGATGACTTCGCCATTTCCACAGCGTATAAATACATCTGCTTTGCCAACCCTTCGGGGTAGCGGAACATTATATTGTAGGGCATCAGGTAGTGCTTTTCGTATGTAAAGTTATAGCCCTTTTTCTTTAAGTAACGCTTTGCGGCGTTGGAAGACGAGTTGTTAACCGAAAAGGGTTCGCCGCTGCTCTTTATAATAAACGCCTGTTGCCCCCTTTGCGCCTTGGGCAAAAGCTTTACAAACTTATTGAAAAGCTGGGGGGCGTTAAACGCATGACCCGGGTAGGCAACGCCTATTAAGTCATAGTCGTTGGGGTCGGGGAAGCGTTTAGACTTAAAGGCTTCGTAAGTGATAGCAAAAATATCGCCTTCGTAGCCGTATGAGCTCAACTCCGACAAAATCATTTTACATATTCTGTTGGTATTTCCCGTTCCCGAAAAACAATATATAATACACTTTTTCATAGGTTTGAATTAGTTGTTTTGTGGTTTTTCTAAAAAATATAAACCTTATTAGGGTATGAGTTTTGGACAAGAAGCGAGCAAGACAAGGAAGGTGCGGCTTTTCGACGGGGAGTTTACTATAGGCGTAAATGACCCGAGAAAAACGTAGCCTGACACAGCAAAAGCGACGCTTATTGTTCAAACGCTCGTTAAAGCGTAAAAATTATTGCGCACTGCGCAACAATTTTTACTTAAACTCGCCAGGGGCGTAGCACGCCTTACCCGTCTCTATAATCGCCTCTTCCACTCCGCCACGGCCGATGTGGAGTTCGGCATAGGTTGAAGCAATCTCCTCTTCGGGGTAGTAGAAGTAGTCGGTCTGAATGTCGAGCATAACGTGCTTGTAGTCAAGTCCGTGGTGAAGCCCCTTCTTCTTATCCGCCTTTGCCATCATATTGGCACCCATTGCGCAGAGCCTGCGAGGGGGGTTCCAAATCTTTCTGGGCTTGCCCTGAATGCCGATTAACATATTGTCGAGCATCCAGTTGAAGTCGTGATTTTCATCGCCGATAGCATAGCTCTTACCGCCGACGCCGTACTCAATTGCGCCCACAAGCGCTTCGCCGATGTGCCTTGTCGTCGTCATAACCGAACCGCCCTTGGGGAACATTATGGTCTTCTTGCCGTTTACGAAGTTATCTAAAAATACCGCTCTCCAAAGCGGTGCTCTGTGGGGGCAGGTGCCGAATATGTAGGGAAGCTCCATTATGCAGACGTCGAGCTTGGGCAAGCCGTCTCTCTCTTCTACCGCTTCCTTTAAAAGCAGCTCTGCCTGTTCCTTCCTGACCTTGATATAGGGGTGAATTTCGGCAAGCTTCTTTTCAGGCCACTTCCTGTCGAAATACAGGAAATACGAGCTGCACACAGCAGCCTTTTTAATGCCTGCGTCTCTCGCCGCACGGAAGACCTTTGCGCAGTGGTCTACAAGCCTTAACTTGAAGAACTCGTAGGCAGGTTCTGCAGGGGTGATTCTATCGTCGGGACCTACGGCGTAAATCATAGCGTCGTAGCCTTTTAAAATTTCGGCAAGCTCGCTTTGCGTAAGCTCGAACACGTCGCCTTCGATTCGTTTAATCTGTTCGGGATACCACCCGTCCATAGGCACGTCTTCAATGGCAAGCGAAGTAACATCGTATCCACGTTCCAACGCAACGTTAGCAGCTTCGTGCCCTAAAAGCCCCGTACCGCCGACAATCATAAGCTTCATAATATTTTCTCCCTTATTTTTATAATTCTATCTACATTATTTTACATCATTTGTAATGCAAAATCAATACATTTTATTTGATTATTTAGCTTGCTTTATTAATTTAACTTGATAAAGTTTAAAAATGTGTGAAAAATCTTTTGCGGTGTTTAAAAAGCAGAAATTAGCTTTATAATTCTACTGAACAAAAGTTTTAGCAAGGAGGTATCAGGAATTATTATGGATGCTGAAAAATATACGAAGAACAGTTTACAGGCGTTAAACGACGCCGAGAGCGTTGCAGACAGCCACGGCAACGGTCAACTTATGGGCCTACACCTTCTGCACGCACTGCTGAACAACGACGGGCTGATATTCCGTATGCTCTCACGCATGGGGATAGACTCCAACGGGCTTAAGAGCTCTTGTGAAGACGAGATTGAAAAGCTCCCCAAAGTATTCGGGCAGAGCGGTGTTTACATTTCAGGCGAAGTTAATAAAGTCTTCACGTCCGCAGAAAGGCTTGCCCAATCCATGAAGGACGACTACGTTTCGGTTGAACACCTGTTTTTAAGCCTGTTCGACTGCGGAAGCGATAGCATTAAAAAGCTGTTTGAACGCTTTAATATAACCAAGCAAGGTTTTTTGGTAGAGCTTAAAAAGGTCAGGGGCAACACTTCAGTAAAGACCGATAACCCCGAAGACACCTACGAAGCGCTTGAAAAATACGGCAGCGATTTGACTGCGGCGGCGAGAAAACACAAGCTTGAACCCGTCATAGGCAGGGACGAAGAGATTAGAAACGTCATCAGAATTCTCTCCAGAAAGACCAAGAACAACCCCGTTTTAATCGGCGAACCCGGCGTTGGCAAGACGGCTATTGCCGAAGGGCTTGCACAGCGAATAGTTAAAGGCGACGTGCCTGAAGGGCTTAAGGACAAGACGCTCTTCGCACTCGATATGGGTGCGCTGGTCGCAGGCGCAAAGTACAGGGGCGAGTTTGAAGAAAGATTAAAAGCCGTACTTTCCGAAGTTGCAAAATCTGAAGGCAGGATACTGCTTTTTATCGACGAGCTGCACACCATAGTAGGCGCAGGCAAGAGCGACGGCGCAATGGACGCAGGCAATCTGTTAAAACCCATGCTTGCAAGGGGCGAACTGCACTGCATAGGCGCAACGACTTTGGACGAGTACAGAAAATACATTGAAAAGGACGCAGCGCTTGCAAGGCGTTTCCAGCCCGTAACCGTAAACGAGCCTACCGTTGAAGACACTATTTCAATCTTAAGGGGCTTAAAGGAGCGGTTTGAAATATTCCACGGCGTACGCATACACGACGATGCGTTAGTTGCGGCAGCCACCCTTTCAAACAGGTATATTACTGACCGTTTCCTGCCCGATAAGGCCATCGACCTTGTGGACGAAGCGGCGGCTATGCTGCGAACGGAGATTGACTCCATGCCTTCGGATATGGACGCCTTAAACAGAAAGATTATTCAGCTTGAGATTGAAGAAAAGGCATTAGCCAAGGAAAAGGACAACATATCGCTAACACGCCTTGAAACCTTAAAAAAGGAGCTTGCCGAGTGCAAGGAGCAGTTCTCCGCCTTGAAGGCGCAGTGGGACGACGAGAAGGCGAGCATCGACAGAGAAAAGCAGTTAAAGGCTAAAATCGACGAGATAAAGGGCGAAATCGACAGCGCCACAAATTCGGGCGATTTGGAGAAAGCCGCAAGGCTACGCTATGGCGAACTGCCTGCGCTCGAGAAGGAATTGGCAAGTTTAAACACGGCAAAAAGCGGAGAGCTTTTGCAAGACGAAGTAAACGAAGAGCAGATTAACCGCATTGTATCACGCTGGACGGGCATACCCGTAGCCAAGTTAAAAGAGGGCGAAAGACAGAAAATTTTGCACCTTGCGGACGATTTGCACCGCAGAGTTATAGGACAGGACGAAGCGGTGACGAAAGTTTCCGAAGCTATCTTAAGGGCAAGGGCAGGAATCTCCGACCCTGCAAGGCCTATCGGCTCGTTCCTGTTTTTGGGTCCTACGGGCGTGGGTAAGACCGAGCTTGCAAAGTCGCTCGCTGAAAACCTGTTCGACGACGAGAAGAACATCGTAAGGATAGATATGTCGGAGTATATGGAGAAGTTCTCCGTCTCCCGTCTTGTAGGTGCGCCTCCGGGATACGTCGGCTACGAAGAAGGCGGCACTCTGACCGAAGCGGTCAGAAGAAAGCCCTACTCCATTGTGCTCTTCGACGAGATTGAAAAGGCACACCCCGACGTGTTCAATATCTTACTGCAGATTTTGGACGACGGCAGAATAACCGATTCGCAGGGGCGCACGGTAGACTTTAAAAATACCATAATAATTTTAACCAGCAATTTAGGCTCCGCCGACATCATCGAAGGCATCGAAGACGGCGAAATCTCCAAAGAAGCAAAACAGAGAGTGGGCGCATTGCTTAAACAGTCCTTCCGTCCGGAGTTTTTGAACAGGCTTGACGAGATAATAATATTCAAGCCCCTGACGGCTGAAAATATGGTAGGCATTGTCGACGTGCTTTTAAAACGCCTTATTGCAAGACTTGCAGAAGAGAACCTTAAACTCAAGGTTACCGACGCCGCCAAGGCTTTCGTTGCGGAAAACGGCAGCGACAGCGTGTACGGCGCAAGACCTTTGAAGAGATATCTGCAAAAGCATGCCGAAACGCCCATTGCCAGGTATATCATAGAGAACAATCCCAAGCCGAACACGACATTAGTGTTGGACAGCATAGACGGCAGTTTAACGCTATACGCAGAATAATAATTTACAACTTGAACACACTGAAAGTATGAGCAAGAAAAACTGTAAAAAATGCGTTGAAGACTGTTTGGACCACGCCGCAAGCGCAAACGAGTGTACGGGTGCGCTTCAGCATATGGAATTGGATTTGGAAGAGATTGCCGAATTTCATAAAAAGTTCAATTCGTAAAGCTATAGTTTAGTGCGACATATACCGCAACTAACGGCTAAAGACAGCAAAGCCGCCGAAGGATTTATTTCCTTCGGCGGCGTTTTATCGATGAATTTTATTAAAGCTTTTTTATCATTCCGCTTGAAATGAAGAAGCTGTTAAGCCGTTTCTTTACGCCTTTTTCCTGCGAGAAAAGGGATTTAGTCCTTGCCCTGCCGTGAACCTTATCGGTAAATAATACTTCCTTTACACCCAAAGTATCCCCGTTTAAAGCATAGTAATCGACTAAATATCTCTTAATCAATCTCTCGGCGTAAATGCATGCGTTTGGATATTTCCTGATATGGGAAAAATCGAACTGCACATAGTCCTGACTGCCCTTTTTAAACAGGGCAAGCTTATCGCCTGCAATACACAGCTCGAATTCAACAGAGCCTTCTGCCTGCAACATTTCGGCATGTTCGTCATAATTTTCGGCGATATATCTGTGAATTATGCGGCGGTACGGTCTCTTTAAAAACAGCTCCCACACGATGATGAACACGAACAACAGTGCAATGAGCGAGAGCAGGATAACGAATACCCACACCGACCAGTCCGTCAGCTTCAATCTCGTCTTTTCGACCACGACCCATATGGCAAGCCCTGCGGAAAGCACTGCAAGCACCGCCATTGCGGCGTTGGTCAATATGGTTGCAACCTTATTGCTTTTAAAGGTTGCCTGTATCTGTGGCGAAGATAGATCGGTCATTTTATAAGACCTCTTTTTAAAAAGTAATTTTTTTCGGGGCGGTAAACGTCAACTTTTCCGTTTTCTATGATAGCATAAATATCAAACTTATCATTACGTCTATCGAAATAATCGGATATTGATACGTTAACATACCCCTCGTTGCCGTGCAGGTAGTAATATGCTTCTAAATACTGCAATATCCATGCGCCGAAGAAAGAATACGCTCTCACTGATTTTTCTATTCCGGATAAATCAAAGACAATTTTCTTCAGGGGGTTCTGTCTGTATAAAGTTACCTTATTCCCCTCATATTCGACTATTAAAGCTATTTCGCTTTCGTTTGTATAGAGCTCGGAATTGTCTTCCATTGCCGTTGCGAGCACTTTTGCCACGCATTTGCTCACACCTTTATCGGCAATCAGAAGCACTGAAATAAACGCAATGAAGCACACCGCCGCAACGACCGCAATTATCCAGCTTGCAGTAATGAGTTCAGCCTGCTCTTTCATACTGCCTACCGCCACTGCGGAGAATAATCCACAGCAAAAAGCAATAATAAATGCCACTGTAGACAGAACCGAAAACAGCCTTTTTATTGCAATATGTTTTTTAATCTCTTCGCTGTCGAACGTTACCATCAATGCTTAATCTTTTTTCTTTAAGTTTTCAAGCGCAAGGGCGTGTATTTCTATCGTCGCCAACGATATCTTCGTAATCTGGTCTCTCTCGGTTGAAGGGTGAAGCCAGAAGCTGTCGTCTTTAGTAGACAAATTGACGCAGTCACCCAGGAAGAGATCACGTTTATACCACTTTTTGAAGAACGGGAAGTCGTATTCGATATGTACCGAATAGAGCCCTGCCGATTTCCATTCAAGGTGTACAGGCTCGCCGTAGACGGTGGCGTCTAAAACGGCGCCGTCTATCGTATGCGTTAATTTGCCCTTGCCGTGATGCTCGAATTTCTTTGCGTTGGGCAGGGTGTGTACTTCCACTTCGCCTTCGTAGTGGTACTTGCCGGAACGCACTTCTTCCCTGACGTTCGCCTTCTCCCAATTAAACCAATCGGGGATATGGGGGAACTCGGTCTCCCCTTCTTCCGCTTCAAGCCTGCCTAAATTAGTCATCTGCCAGCCCTTACCGCAGGAATTACACCAAAGACGGGTGCCTTCCGAATACATTTCAAATTCCTTTTTGCAGTGGGGGCATTGGTAGAGTATGCTGTGCAAGCCGTGTGCACGGTTTTTATAGTTGTTCTCTATCTTGTTATCGTACTGGTATTTAAAATCGTCCCTTTCGAAAGCCTTTAATATCCTTTCGTTAATGACGTCTGCGGAGAGCGTTTTAATCTCTTCGGCATTTACAATCTGCGTAATGGTCGCTCTCTGGGGGCAAGGTTGCCTTGTCTTATTCCACTGCGGGCTTATGATAAACGAACCCTGCATATTCAAAACGACTACGGGAATCCCCAAAAGTTTGCACATCTTGCCTACGGAAGGGGGAATGTAGGAAGCACAGCCGTCTAAAGAGAACATAGCTTCGGGATACATACACACAATATCCCCGTACTCTTTTACGCAATAGATAAGGTTGCGGATAAGGTCGAAATCCCTTACAAACTGACGCTTGGCAATACTGCCTACGCTACGCATAAGCCAATCGCCCATATCCCTGATGCCGTATATGGCGACGACGTTGTTAACACGTTTATAGGGTAAAACCGACAGATATTCCAAACAAAAATCCATCTCGCTGGCGTGCGTTGCAAGCAATATATACGGGGGTTTAAGCCCTTCCATATTAACTTTTTTAATCTCGGCTTTAACGCCTCTCATTCTATAGGTTATTACAAAGGTTCTGGTAATCCACATCCACAGCTTACTAGCCCTTTTAGGCTTGCGTGAAAAATTGTATTTTTTAACCTTCTTATCTTTCATACTCATCTCCGTCCGGATAATGAAACTTAATTCATCTATACATTTTACATTAAAACCTAAATTTAGTCAATAATAGTTTTTTAATTTTGAGAAATTTTTTAACATTTAGGTTGAATTAATACAAGTTGAGCCTTTTTATATCATAATAAAGGGCTTCCTTCCGCTTTATTACGGAAAAAAGCCCTTGCCTTTATAAGCTATACTTATATATTAATAGTTTTCCTTTCTTACTTCAAAGTACGACTGGGGATGATTGCATACGGGGCAGACTTCGGGTGCGGCGGTGCCTACCACGATGTGTCCGCAGTTGCGGCACTCCCAGATGGTTACTCCTGCCTTTTCGAATACCTGCTTGGTCTCTACGTTGTTCAAAAGGGCACGGTATCTCTCTTCGTGTGCCTTCTCGATTGCAGCTACGCCTCTGAATTGCTTTGCCAAATCGTGGAAGCCTTCTTCGTCTGCTTCTTTTGCCATTCTGTCGTACATATCCGTCCACTCTGCGTTTTCGCCTTCGGCTGCGTGGAGAAGGTTTTCCTCAGTATTGCCAAGCTCGCCCAAAGCCTTAAACCAAAGTTTTGCGTGTTCCTTTTCGTTCTCGGCGGTCTGTAAAAAGAGTGCGGCTATCTGCTCGTAACCTGCCTTTTTAGCAACCGAGGCAAAGTAGGTGTACTTGTTTCTCGCCTGTGATTCGCCTGCGAATGCTTCCCACAAGTTCTTCTCGGTCTTGGTGCCTGCGTAGGGGTTCTTCGACTCCTTAATTTCTACAAACTTCTCCTTGGGCTGTTTGCAGACGGGGCACTTTTCGGGTGCTTCGTCGCCTTCGTGTATGTATCCGCATACTGTGCATTTCCATTTCTTCATTGTTTTTACCTCGTTAATAATTTCGATAGATATTAGTTAACTTTACACCGACAAAATGACGGCGAATTCAACCACTGATATTATAAAACTGTTTTAATCTTATGTCAATATCTGCCAAAAAAATTAACCCCGAAATTGGTGATAATTCTTTAGCCTTATTCCCACCACCTTTGCGTATGGACGTACCTAAAAAGAATTAAAGGCGGAGAGTATACTTATCTTCCCCGCCTTTTTATAAATTGAACGTCAGGCTACCGATTAACCTTTACTGCATCTCCAGTAGTCGTTGCAATAGGTTGAAGTTAGGCAATCTGCAGCGTTAGCAGCGTCTGCCAATTCAGTGTTTGAAATGCTTGTTCCGCTCGTTGCGGTATTTGAAGTATAATAACTCCAACCGCTTGTATTTTCAAATGTCACGCTTGCCAAACCATAGCAATTTAAGAACGTATGAGCGCCTATACTTGTCACACTGTCGGGAATGGTTATGCTTGTTAAACCACGACACTCGCTGAATGCAGAACCACCTATACTCGTCACGTTTCTGCCGATAATTAATCTTGTTATCCTATTACATCTATAAAACGCATAATTGCCTATACTCGTTACACTGTTGGGAATGTTTATACTCATCAGGTTGGTGCAATAAAAGAACGCATAATCGCCTATACTTTTTACGCCGTCGGGTATGACTACGCTCGTCAAATTATTGCGAGCCACGAACGCAAACTGATTTATCTGGGTAATATCAC
The DNA here is from genome assembly GCA_051884135.1 of Candidatus Coproplasma sp. Classification (GTDB taxonomy): domain Bacteria; phylum Bacillota; class Clostridia; order Christensenellales; family Borkfalkiaceae; genus Coproplasma. The sequence continues at coordinate 10,907 of JBJEVC010000044.1, forward strand.
TCGGTAAAACCAAATCGGTTGCCGAACCAACATAACCGACCAACACTTTATCCGTACCGTCGTCATAGATTATGAAACCGTCTTGAGTGGTTGATAAATAGCTTTCGCCTTCGGTATATACTCGTTTTACTTTAGTCTCCTCATATCCCCAAATGCTTGAATTTACAGTAATAGCAAGCGAAGATAGGTTCTTTACTTCGATTAATTTACTGCATTCATTAAATGCACGATCTTTGATACTTTCTATGTTTTGGGGAATGGTTAAATTGATTAAATTGTCACAATTACAAAAAGCATAAAAGCCGATACTTTTAACTCCATTACCAATGTTTAAGTCGGTCAAACTAGCGCAATTATGGAACGCATAATTGCCAATACTTTCTACGCTGTCGGGGATAGTCAGGCTCGTTAAATATAAACAGTATTTGAAGGCATAATCACCGATAGTTTTTACGGTAGCGGGAATGGTTACACTCGTCATATCGTAATGAGCTTCAAGCGCATGTTGATTAATTTTAGTAATACCGCTCGGCAACACTAACTGCGTTTTAGTACCAAAATATGCTACCAATATCTTATCCGTATCGTCATCATAAATTACAAAATCGTCTTGGTCGGTTGATAAATAGCTTTCACCTTCCGTATATACTCTCTGTGCGTAATAACCTACATAGCCGCAATCACTTGAGCCTGCCGTTATTTTAAGCGAAGACAAATTCTTTACTTCGATTAACCTTTTGCACTCTCTGAAAGCTTCTTTATCTATACTTTCTACACTTTGGGGAATGGTTATATTGGTCAGTTTGTCGCAATTATAGAAAGCTTTTTCACCAATACTTTCTACGCCGTTGCCAATGCTTATACTCTTTATATTATTGCAACCTTCAAACGCTTGCGCGCCAATGCTTTTTACACTATCGGGCATGATTACACTCGTCAAGTCATCACAATCATAGAACGCATATTGACAAATTTTGGTGATACCGCTCGGCAACACTAACTGCGTATCCGTGCCTGTGTAGTTCATTAATATCTTATCCGTACCGTCGTCATAGATGTTATATCCGTCCCCGTAGGTTGCCAAATAGTTTTCACCTTGCGTATATACTCGCTGTGCATAATAGCCCACGTAGCCGTGATCTGTTGAGCCTGCCGTTATTTCAAGCGAAGATAAATTCTTTACTTCGACTAATTTATAGCAATTGACGAAAACGTTATAGCCTATTTTTTCTACGCTTTGGGGAATAGTTATGCTAACCAAGTTGCCACAGCCAACGAATGCGTGTCCGTCGATGTTTTTAACCTTATTGCCAAGGGTTACGTTCGTCAAGCTGTCACAATCACCGAATGCCATAATGCCTATATTTTGCACATTATCGCCTATGACAACACTTTTTAAGTCGTGACAATTATAGAACGCATATCCATTTATATGGGTAATATCACTCGGTAAAACCAAGTCGGTTTCCGTACCGACATAACCGACTAACGTTCTATACTCACTGTTACCATAAAGTATATCTATACCGTCGTTATAGAATATATATCCGTTTTCATCAGTAGATAAGCCGCTTGCACCTTTTGAGTATACTCTCTTTGCATAACTTGCTACACCGCCGTAATAACCCTCTCCATTCTCAATATTAAGCGAAGATAAATTCTTAACTTCGACTAATCTATAGCAGCCGTAAAATGCAAGCGTTCCTATACTTGTTACACCGCTGCCCATAGTTACTCTCGTCAAGTTCCAACAATCATAGAACGCATAAGAGGCAATGCTTGTTATGCTATCGGAAATTCTTACGCTATTTAGCTTATACTGTTTTTCGAATGCAGCATCGCAAATAGTAGTTACGGGTTTATTATTATACACTGAAGCTATCGTTATATCTGTCTGCGTACACGTTCCCATTCCTGAACAGATATAATACTCCCCGTTTTCGGAGAGAGTATATTCCAAGCCTTCCGAACCTAAAATATTTTCAGGTTCGGGTTCTTCTTCCTGTTCGGAGTCTTCAATATCGTCGGGCAATTCTCCAGGTTCTGTTATGCCTCCCGTTGGTCCGCCATCCGACCCCGTACCGTCGCCGACGACGACGCACGCAGAAAGCCCGAATGAAAGGGCAAGCACTGAAATGATTGAGAATAATACCGCAAAAAACTTCTTTTTCATAAGGTTCTCCTTATCGCAAACTATATAATGTAGTTTATCATTCCATACTTTGGTTGTCAATATTTGTTGAAATATTTGACGTTACTTGTATGTTTTAGTAAATATCCCCCACTAAAGTGGGGGCTTTATTTTGCACTAAAGTGCAATGT
>JBJEVC010000045.1:0-12313 GCA_051884135.1 Candidatus Coproplasma sp.
GTAACGGAACAATGAAAGTTCTTACTTTCTTAGTCAAATACATTGTATCAGGAGATACATTATGGATAATTCTTGTATGAGAGCTTTAACTTACGGTCTTTTTGTGGTTACGGCAAGGGAAAACGGCTTTGACAACGGCTGTATAACCAACACCGTCGGGCAGGTTACGACCACCCCCAACACCATAACTCTTGCCGTTAACAAGGCAAATTACACCCACGGAATGATTTTAAGAACGGGTGAATTCTGCGTGAGCGTCATCTCCGAAAAAGCCGACTTTGAACTGTTTAAGAGATTCGGCTTCCAGAGCGGTGCAAACGTCAATAAGTTCGACGGCTATACTCAAGCCAAAAGGGCGGAAAACGGGCTGTACTACATAACTGAAGGCACAAACGCATACATCTGTGCAAAGGTTATAAGCACTGTAGATTTCCCCACCCATACCCTGTTTATCGCAGAAGTCGTCGACGGACAGAGCTTGACTAAAGACCCTTCCGCAACCTATGCCTACTACCACTCTTTCATTAAACCCCAACCCCAAAAGGCGACTAAAACGGTGTGGAGATGCACAATCTGCGGTTACGAATACGAAGGCGAAGAGCTGCCTGACGACTTCGTATGCCCCCTGTGCAAACACGGAAAGGAAGATTTCGTTAAGGTAACCGTAGAAAAATAGAAATTTATATTGTATAATTATTCATACGAGCGCATAATGTTTGACAAATTATGCGCTTTTGCCTATAATTGAGTGAATAAAAGTTTAAGAAGGAATTAAAATGCTTACTTTAGATAAGGTTTATCACGCTCATTACGTTTTAAAGGACGCTATCCGTGAAACCGATATAATTTACTCCCCCGTCATCTCAAGCCAATGCGGAGCTAAAGTCTACTTAAAGACGGAAAACCTGCAGATAACGGGTTCGTTCAAGGTCAGGGGTGCTTACTACAAAATCTCACAACTCTCCGAAGAAGAAAAGGCGAAAGGCGTTATTGCCTGCTCGGCGGGAAACCATGCTCAGGGCGTTGCACTTGCTTCCGAGAAGTTCGGAATCAAGTCCATAATTTGTATGCCCGACGGCGCACCCATCTCCAAGGTGGAAGCGACGAAGAGCTACGGCGCAGAAGTCGTGTTGGTTCCCGGCGTTTACGACGACGCACACAACGAAGCGGAGAGATTGAAGGACGAAAAGGGCTATACCTTTATCCACCCCTTTGACGACGAAGACGTCATCGCAGGGCAGGGCACGATAGGTCTTGAAATTATGGACCAGCTTAAAGACGCCGACGCAGTCGTCGTACCTATCGGCGGCGGCGGACTCATCTCGGGCGTGGCGTTTGCAATCAAGTCGCTTAACCCTAAAATTAAGGTGTACGGCGTTCAGGCGGACGGAGCACCTTCTATGCTTAAATCGGTCGAGCATAAGCATATTGAGACTCTCCCCACCGTCTCCACCGTGGCAGACGGTATTGCCGTTAAAGAGCCCGGTAAGCTAACCTTCGATATTTGCTCTAAATACGTCGACAAAATCGTTTCGGTAACCGACGACCAGGTGTCTGCCGCAATACTTGCTTTAATCGAAAAGCAGAAGATGATTGCCGAAGGTGCAGGCGCAGTCTCGCTTGCGGCGGTTATGTTCGATAAAATACCCGACATTAAGGGCAAGAAAGTAGTTTGCCTTATCTCTGGCGGTAACATAGACGTTACAATCTTATCAAGGGTTATTAACCGTGGTCTACTTATGAGCGGAAGGCAATGCTCGCTTACCCTTGAGCTTATGGACAAACCCGGTCAGCTCGTGGGCGTTTCCGAAATAATTGCAAAGTGCGGCGGCAACGTAACTGCCGTACTGCACGAAAGGACTAACGAAGGTACCGCAATAAACGGCTGTTACCTTAAGATGCAGATTGAAACCAAGGATTTTGAGCAGATACAGTTAATTAAAGATACCCTTAAAAACAACGGCTTTAAGTTGGTTGATTAAACCCATATAAGGAGATAATAATTATGAAGACAGTTGAGACGAAGAACGCACCTGCGGCTATAGGCCCCTACTCCCAGGCGAAGATAATAGATAAATTTGTATTTACGAGCGGGCAGATACCCGTTAACCCTGCAACGGGCGCCATTGAAGCAAGCGACATAGCAGGTCAGACCGAGCAGGTATGCAAAAACGTTGCCGCCGTTTTAGAAGCGGCAGGCACGTCGCTCGATAACGTCGTGAAGACGGTTTGCTTCCTTGCGGACATTGCCGACTTTGCGGCGTTTAACGCAGTTTATGCAAAATATTTCACATCCGCACCGGCGAGAAGCTGCGTTGCCGTTAAGGATATCCCCAAAGGCTGCCTTGTAGAAGTTGAGGCAATAGCTGTGATATAATACGGCATTTTGTAACAATTAAGTTTTGAGTATTTTACACATTTGTAAAAAAGCTTAATCTAATTGACATTAAACGCAGAATGATTTATAATTCTGCGTATAATTGTATTTACGTCATTCGACCATTTTTGACAAAATTTATCAATATTAAGAGAGGATAACATCACTATGAAAACCGCAATAGTAACGGACAGCAACAGCGGAATTACCCAAAGCGAAGCTAAAGAGCTCGGTATTTTTGTAGTACCTATGCCCTTTTTGATCGACGGAGAACAGTATTTTGAAGATATCTCCTTAACACAGGCAGGATTTTACGAAAAACTTAAGAGCGACGCTCAAGTTTCCACCTCTCAACCCAGCGCCTACGACGTCGGCGAGCTTTGGACGGAGATTTTAAAGGACTACGACAAAATCATTCATATCCCTATGTCCAGCGGACTTTCGCAGACCTGCGCAACGCTTACCAACCTTGCAAAGACAGAGTTTACAGATAAGGTTTACGTTATAGACAATCAACGTATTTCCATTACGCAGAAGCAGTCGGTTTTAGATTCTATCGCTATGGTAAAAGACGGTAAGACGGCTGAAGAGATAAGAGATTACCTTATGGATACCAAGATGCAGTCTTCCATCTACATCATGGTTGACACGCTTAAATACCTTAAAAAAGGCGGAAGGTTAACGCCTGCAGTTGCCGCAATCGGTACCCTTTTAAAGATTAAACCCGTACTTACTATTCAGGGCTTTAAACTTGACCAATATGCAAAAGTTAGAAAGCTTGCAGACGCAAAGAAGACAATGCTCAATGCGCTTACAAAAGACTTTGACGAGAGGTTTGCCGCCCTTCGAAAGGCAGGTAAAATGACTATCGCCGTTGCCCACACGGAGAACTTTGAAGAGGCAAAAATTTTCGCAGAAGAGCTGAAAAGCGCATTCCCTGACGTGGAATTCACCTATATCGACCCCCTTTCTTTAAGCGTTTCTTGCCATATCGGCCCCGGTGCGCTTGCCTGCGCTTGCTGCATCAAGTATTGAGTTTTTTAAATAATACTTCGAGTTGTAAATCAGTCCTATCACCAAACTGTTTATCATAAGGTAACACCAGAGTAGAAAGACTATTATTGCGGTTATCGCACCGTACAGCTTTTGCGGAGAAGAGAACTGCATATACACGGTAAACCCTACTGCACACAGTATCCAAAGTATTACCGTCAATAGTGCGCCGCCGCAGGCTTGAGAGAACTTGAGCCTATACGGACAGGCAAAGACGTTTAAAAAATAGGACGCAAAAAACGCAAACATTGTTAAAAATACTGTTGTAATTGCCTCGGCTAAAAGCCGAGGCATTATATTTTCTAAAACGTTTACACCTATAAAGGGCGTTACTGCGGCAAGGGCGGCAACGGTTAAAATCGCCATTACGGCAAAGAGCGAGCTTATGCGTAGTTTAAGTGCGCCCGTCTTAATGTCAGGCGCAAAGATCATCTCCCCACTCCTGCGGAGATGATAGAAAAAGTTGGTTGACGACCACAGAGAAGTTACGATAAGTATCAGCGAAGCACTGCCCGTCGCACTGACTGCGGCTTGTTGCAATGCGTCGATTACAGGTTGAATGATTGAAAATAAATCAGCAGGCAGAAAACGGCTTAAATCGACGTCTCCGACGATTAACGCCAGCCAGAACAAAAAGGGCGTGACCGACATCAATAAGAAATATACCAACGTCCCTGAAAGGGTGGTAAAACGTTTATCGGTATAGTATCTGAACTCTTCTAAAATTGTTCGCATACTTATATTTTTGACCTTTAAACCCTTCAATATACTAAAAATACGGGGGCGATACCACCCCCGTAAGATTTGTATTTATTTTTTAGCAACAGTTGCTACAGCCGTTACATCTGCAGGAAGAACAGCCGCTCCTGCTCCACCCGTTACCCGTCCAGCCTACGGCGCAAGTACCCGTACCGCAGGAAGAACAGCCGCAATTACCGCAACCGCAGCCGCTACGCCAATTATTGCAACCGCAATTATTGCAGCCGCAGCCGTTACAAGACGAACAACCGCAGGAAGAACAGCCGCTACGCCAATTACTCCAATTACAGCTGTTACAGCCGCAGCCGTTACAGCCACTGCGCCAAGTGTTCCAATTACAGCTACTGCAGCCGTTAAACAAGGAGAATAAGCCCGAACAGCCGCAACTATTGCCTAAATTACAGCAAAAACACATATTAAAATTTTCCTTTGCTTTAGTATTAAGGGCTTAAGTTTTTCCGCCCAACCCTATAGTTTATAATATGCATTGCCGATATATATGGTGAAAAAAACGCTCCGCACGTCGTAGTGCGGAGCGTAAAAATTATATTTAAATTATTTGCCGAAATATCTCTTTAAAAGTCCGCTAAAGCCTGCGCCGTGACGAGCTTCGTCTTTAGCCATTTCGTGAACGGTGTCGTGAATAGCGTCGTAGCCGAGCTGTTTAGCACGCTTTGCGATAGCAAGCTTACCTTCGCATGCGCCAGCTTCTGCCTCTGCACGAAGCTGTAAGTTCTTCTCGGTGGAAGGAGTTACTACTTCACCTAAAAGCTCTGCAAACTTGGATGCGTGATCTGCTTCTTCATAAGCATATCTCTTGAAAGCTTCCGCAACTTCGGGGTAGCCTTCACGCTCTGCCACTCTTGCCATAGCGAGATACATACCTACTTCGGTACATTCACCGGTAAAGTGTGCACGAAGCCCTTCCATAACTTCAGCATCGTCAACTACGCCGTCGCCAACGTGGTGTTCGCAAGCGTAACCTGCCTTTTCTTCTACGGGTGCAAAAGTCTTTGCCTTACATACGGGGCAAACGTCTACGTCATCTGCAACGATTTCGCCACAAACGGTACATCTTTTCATAAAATTATCTCCTTAAATTTGAATTTTGTTTTATGCTTACATTGTATCATACTCGTTATAAAATTTCAATATCTAAAGAGTAAATTTTTTTAAAATTTTGATGAAAAATATTGTTATTTTATAGAATTTTTAGTTATGGCTAAACACGAATTTTTCAAGCTCATTAAAGCTCTTTGCAAAATTTTTTGCACCTACTGACATTAGCTGCGCTTGACTGCGGAAGCCCCATAGGACTGACAGATGCTCCATTTTTGCGTTTATCGCCGTCTGCACGTCCGTTTCGCCGTCGCCAACGAATAAGCACTCATCCGCCCTTGCACCCGTAACTTGCGCCGCATAGAGCGCCAAGGCAGGGTCGGGCTTTAAAGGGAACTTTTGCGAATTGCCTGCAACGAAGTCAAAACAAAATTTTTTTAGATGTTTTTCATATACCCCTTCGGTTGCGTCCTGCGGTTTGTTGGTAACTAAAGCAAGCTTAATTCCTGCTTTTTTAAGGTTATTAAGCACCTTCTCTTCCCCTTCGTAAAGGCAGGTCAACCCGTTATCGCAGGCGGCAAAGCTTTTCGCATAGTGGGCGTAAATCTCATCGAAATCGCCCATTGCGCTTTCAGGGATTGCCCTTTCAATAAGAAGCTTTGCGCCGTTACCCACATACTCCACCGTCTTCTCTATCGAAATTTGGGGTAGATTAAAACGCTTTAGCGTATTATTTAACACCTTATGAATGTCCCTTGACGTATCGAGCAACGTGCCGTCAAGGTCGAATATTATCGTTTTAATCATATCACATCTTATCGGGTACGCCTATGCCCAAAAGCGCCAATGCGTTTTTAAGCGTCTGCAAGGTTGCGGCGCACAGCGCAAGGCGGAAGAATTTTGTCTCCTCGTCTTCCGCCGTTAAGATTTTGCAGTCAAAGTAGAATTTATTGAACTTCTGCGCCAGATCCACCGCAAAACGGGCAACCACGCTGGGCTCGTACTTCTCCCCTGCTTCTTGCACTGTTTCAGGGAAGGAAGCAATAGTCCTTACGACTTCGTACTCCTGCGGAAGAAGGTTAATCTTTTCGGGAAGCGAATAGATCGCAACCCCTGCCTTTTGCAGAACCGAATAAGCCCTTGCGCAGGTGTATTGACAATACACGCCCGTCTCGCCTTCAAACGAGAGAACTTTGTCGTAGGAGAACACGATATCCTTGATTTTGTTGTTGTAGAGTGCGCCGAAGATTACCGAACCTACGCCCACCTTTTCTGCAATTTCCTGCTTGTTTTCAAGTGCGGGATTTTTATCTTCAATGACTTTATACGCCTTATCAACGCACTTTTGAATTACGTCCTCAAGCCATACCACCTTGCCCTTACGGGTCGACATAGCCCCGTCTTCAAGAGAGACCATGCCGTAGGCAACGTGAACCATATCCTTTGCCCAATCCTTGCCCATAAGCTCCAATACCTTAAAAATCTGCTTGAAATGCAAATTCTGCTGATAGGCGACTACGTACAGACACTTATCAAAATCGTAGGTATTTTTGCGGTAAAAGGCTGCGGCTAAATCTCTCGTTGCGTACAGCGAAGCGCCGTCCGAACGCAGGATTAAACAAGGGGGCATACCGTATGCTTCCAAGTCTACGATTTTTGCACCTTCACTCTCTTTAAGCAAGCCCTTTGACTGCAATTCGTCAATGACGGGCTGCATCTTGTCGGAATAGAATCTCTCGCCGTTATAGCTATCGAACTTAACACCCAGCCTTTTATAAATCTTATTTACATACTCAAGGGTTAAGGACTTGAACCATTCGAATATTTCGTTGGCTTCCTTATCGCCGCTTTCAATTAAACGGAAATACTCCCTTGCTTCAACTTCCATTTCGGGCGTGGCTTCGTTATTAAAGCGGACGTACAAGTCGTTGATGGCGTGAATACCACCCCTTTCAACTTCGTCCTTATCGCCCCATTTTTTATAGGCACAGATGAGCTTGCCGAACTGCGTTCCGTAATCGCCGAGATGGTTAATACCTACGACGTTATAGCCCAAAAAGCTATATATCTTGTAGAGCGCACCGCCGATTACCGTAGTAGAAAGATGCCCTATGTGGAAGGGCTTTGCAATGTTGACGGAAGAATAGTCGATACAAATCGTCTTTCCTTCGCCAAGAGATGAAGAGCCGTAACTTTCACCGCTGCTTAAGACCTTTTCCACCGTCTCTTTTGCAAGAGAAGCTTTATTAATCTTAAAGTTTAAATAGCCGTTAAGCGCCGTAACTTCTTCAATTACGCTGTCGGGTGCAATCTTTTGAGATAGCTCCTGCGCAATGGCGACGGGAGATTTACGCATAACCTTTGCAAATTTAAAGCAGGGCAGAGCGTAATCGCCCATATCGGTATTGGGCGGAACGGAGATGTTTTCTTCAATCCCGTCTTCGGGTAAGCCGCAAGCAACTATTTTTTTAGCAATATACTCTTTGTAATTCATAACAGGATAATTGTAACACAAGTTTGTGTTTTAGGCAAATAAAAGACTTGATTAAAAATATTAATTATTATATAATTGTGCTATAACCGTGTAGGCAACAGGCTTGCCTTTTGCTTGATTGAATTGTTATTTTAAGGAAAAGAAATTATGAAATTAGGCGTAGTAGGTTTGCCCAACGTAGGCAAATCGACACTTTTCAATGCTATAACTCACGCTGGCGCAGAGGCGGCAAACTACCCCTTCTGCACCATTGAACCCAACGTAGGCGTGGTTGCCGTACCCGACGAAAGGCTGGACAAGCTCGGGGAGCTTTACTCAAGTAAAAAAATCACCCCTGCTATCGTTGAGTTCGTCGACATCGCAGGGCTTGTTAAAGGCGCTTCCCGTGGGGAAGGTCTGGGCAACAAATTCTTATCACACATTCGTGAGTGCGACGCAATAGTACACGTCGTGCGCTGCTTCGAAGACGCCAACGTTACCCACGTCAGCAACAAGGTTGACCCCGTCGACGACATTACCACCATTCAGATGGAGTTAATTCTCGCCGATATCGAAGCCGTAAACAAGCGTCAAGACAGAATCAGAAATACTGCAAGGGGCGGCGCAAACAAGGAAGCGGCTGCAGAGTTCGCTATGCTCGAAAGGCTTGAAAAGTTCTTGACTGAAGAGAAGCCCGCAAGGCTGTTTGAGTGCGATGAAAGCGAAAAGGCGTTTTTGGACAATCTCTTCCTTTTAACGGCAAAACCCGTCATCTATGCCGCAAACATCTCCGAATTCGATATGGGCAAAGACGAAGACGACATACCTATGGTTGTCAAGGTTAAAGAGTATGCTTTAGGCGAAGGCAGTGAAGTTTTAACCATTTGCGCTAAAACCGAAGAAGAACTTTCACATATGGAACCCGAAGAGAGCGCAATGTTTTTAGAAGAGCTCGGGCTCAAGGAGAGCGGACTTAACAGGCTGATAAAGAAGAGCTACTCCCTTTTGGGGCTTATCTCCTACCTGACCGCAGGCGAGAAAGAGACGAGAGCCTGGACCATTAAAAAGGGCACTAAAGCTCCCCAGGCGGCAGGCGTTATCCACACCGACTTCGAAAAGGGCTTTATCAGGGCGGAAGTCGTCGACTACCAGACCCTTTTGGACTGCGGCGGACTCGTCGGCGCAAGGGAAAAGGGCAAGGTCAGAAGCGAAGGCAAGGAATACGTCGTAAAAGACGGCGACGTCGTTTTATTCAGATTTAACGTTTAATTTTATATAAGAGACCGCCGCTTGCGGAGAACGCAAGCGGCGGCTTTTTGTTTTAATCTGACATCTTAATTTAATCGAGTAACGTTTGTATAAGGCGTTGCCTTAAATCGGAGTTTGAACCGAACGGCTGGCGGTTTTTATTTTCAAACAGCGCCGTAACTTTCCCTTTGTTCAGGACAAAAGTTTTATCGGACAGGTAGCAGGCCTCGTCGATATCGTGGGTGACGAAGAGCGCACCCCTACCGCTTTTAACTTGCAACTCCTTAAATAAATCCATTGCCGCAAGCTTGGTCTTTAAATCGAGTGATGAGAAGGGCTCGTCTAATAAAAGCAGTTCGGCAGGGTATAAAAACGCACGACAGAGCGACACCCTTTGCGCCTCTCCGCCCGACAGCGTTTTAGGGTAGGCGTTAGCCTTATCCTTAAGCCCCACCCTTTCAAGCATTTCTTTTGCTGAATTCTCTTTAGCACCGATGAGCGTTAAATTGTTTAAAACCGTAAGATTGGGTACAAGGCGGGGAGTTTGGAAAACGTAAGAAATTTTAACGGGGGTTATTTTTCCCGTATAGGCAATCAGCCCTGCTATGGCGTTTAAAACCGTCGTCTTGCCGCAACCGCTTTCGCCGAGAATACAGGTTACGCCGCTACCGTCGAATTCAAGATTAAAATTGTCGTAGACTCTGTTTTTGCCGTATGATACGCTTAAATTTTCAATCTTCATCTCTGCACCCCCTTGCCCACGGGAAGGCGTACTTTGCAATGAGCGAAAACACTACTTCCACCACTATACCGAACAGTACGGCAAACAGCGTTAACGCCGCAAGACGGGGCAGAGAGTAGATGAGCGCTTCGTTCATCATTCCGCCCAAAGCGGTGTACGTTGATGCCATAACTTCCGCAGAGATTATAAGCTTTATGCCAAAGGACAGGTTTGCGCCCGTCTGCTCTACAATTAAAGGCGCAAGGCGTGACAGATACACCTTGCCTATGACTTTGGTTTTCTTTACGTTATACACCTTAACCATCTGCAAAAGTTCGCCGTCTACTTCGGCTATACCTGCAGAGATTTGGCTGTAACACATGGGGAACAGCACTAAAAAGGCAACCACTACGGGGGCTGTGCGTGGAGTCGTCCACACTAAAATTAACAGCAATACCGCCATTGTAGGGAGTGAACGGAACACCGCAACTATAGGGCGCATAAAGGCGGCAAAGGTCTTGAAGTATGCCGCAATTACCGCACAAATTGCCGCTAACGCAAAGGAGATTAAAAAGGCTATAACCGTCCTTAAGAGCGTCCAACCCAGCGACTTCCAGAAAAACGGCAGGGTGAATAAGTTAAAGAACTGCTGTACTGACTGCCAAAAAGGCGGAATCATATACTCGTTTTTAACTATTGCCGCCGCTACTATCCAGACAAGCCACATCAAAAGCAGCGCTAATGCCGAAGCTATGATATTAAGTTTTTTAAGGCTAAAAAACTTCTTCATTTGTTACGATTAATTTGCTCCGTAGAAAAATGCGTCTGCAGGAGTACCCCAAGCGTTGTTTGATACGGCGTTTAATTTGCTTAAAATATTTAAAACGTCCTGCTTGCCGTCTGCGTTGGAAGTGAACCTTATACCGCAGTTAGCTATAACCGTTGCATTGAGATTTGCCGCAGTGAACGTGGGAGCAAGGTCGGCAGTAAGCTTGGATTGAACGGCATTAACTATAGTTTCAGCAGAAGTGGCACTATCGTTTATCCAGGTTTGGTTGTCCTTGAGGGCTTTTATGAAATTTTCTACCGCTTTGGAATCCTTTTCGATGACCGAAGTTTTTGCAACCGCTACGGCTTGGGGATAGCCGTTCTCACCGCCATAGAGCGTCTGAAGGCTTGCCGCTACGGAGAGATTGCCGCCCGTTGCGTTTACCTTTGTGGTTGCGGCAGGTTCGGGTACTACGAAGTAGTCACATTCGGTGTTGGTAGGATTAATTGCAGTTTTTGCCTCCTCATCGCTGATGTTCTTTAAATTTACCTTATCGGTTGCAATTTCATTGCCCTCGGTAAGCTGATTGAAAGGTATGTTATACTGCTGTAAAATTACTTTGAGCATAAGCCCGGGGACGTTAGCAAGGTTGATTACGCCTACGGTTTTACCAACCAAAGTTGAGAGATTTTCGGAAGTAATTTCCACCCCGTCCGTCTTCTTTAAAAGGAAGAGGTTGCCGTGCGTTACCGTGCCGAGCATCTGATATTTTTCACCGCTGCCCAACATTTTAACTGCGGCATTTACGGGTACGATGGCAAAATCAGCTTTGGGTTCTTCACCTGTTACGTAGGTAGTTATTGTAGAGGCTTTTACTATGTTTACCGCATACTCCGACTTTTCCTCAGTACATAACTGCGCTAACGCAAGGGCAGGCGCACCGTCGGGGGCGTAGACCGTATACTTGCCCACCTCCACCTTGTTGCAGGCTGTGATGCCCAAGGCTAACCCTACCGCCATTACGGCGGCACATAAAATTGCTAAAAACTTTTTCATTTTTTTACTCCTTTTCGGCGTCAGGGCGAACCTTTCGCCTTAAATTTATTTTTTAAATTTTTTTACCTTATTTGGGTATGTACCTCTTCAGAGAAGCGAGTAGTTCAAGGCGCAGGAGTACCGACCGCAGGGAGTTTACATAGACGTAAATGACCAAGGCGGCACGGACTGCAACGCCGAAATACGACGCTTATATGAAGAGCGTTAATTACTTCTTGCTTACTACAGTTTTTGCGGATACCCCTTCAAGCATTCCAATCTTGCCCGTTACGGTGTTGATTATCTCCATAGGGGCGTCGAGCGCAACGCAGATGACCGATACGCCCTTTGCTTGATAGGGTATGCCCATTCTGCCTATTGCATAGTTGCCGTACTCGGATAAAATTGCATTAATTCGGGGGCTTACTTCCCTGTTTTCGACAATGATCGAAATAACCGCAAGTCTGTTTTCTGACATAAAAAATTCTCCCTTCGCTTGAAGAGAGAATATAATTCACCCCATAATATCCCCCGACGAACGGGGTTTTATGGCAATAATTCATATCTTCGTCTTCAGGCTAACCTTAAGATTTAGAAGTAATTTAATTATTTATTTTCTGTTATAGTTGATTAAACAACCCTTTAAGATAATCTGCTTTTCTTCAGGGGTTAATGCGCCGATTGTCAAGAAGATATCCTTAACCTTTCCGCCGGAGATATGCCTTGCGCATATTGTGCTTTCGCTATTCATAACGAAGTCGACGGCGTTTTCGATATAGATGTAATCGCCTACTTCAAAGTCGAACTTCTTGCAAATTA
>JBJEVC010000046.1:0-2748 GCA_051884135.1 Candidatus Coproplasma sp.
ATCTGCGACGTGGACTACGGCAAGATTAATATGATGCTCGGCAACTACGATTTCTGGTACGAAACCAGCCAGCTTTTGGCACGTCAACAGCGTGATATCAACAAGAAGAACGAGCAAAGAGCAAAGGAGTTGCAGGAGTTCATTGCCCGTTTCGCCGCTAACGCTTCCAAGTCCAGGCAGGCTACTTCCCGTAAAAAAGAGCTTGAAAAGCTGACCATTGCGGACTTTAAGCCGTCTCTGCGTAAATATCCCTATATCGACTTCAAGTTCGAAAAGGATATCGGCAATGACATTTTAATGGTGGAAGGCTTGACGAAGGAAGGTTATTTTGAAAACGTGTCCTTCACCGTTCAGCACGATGAAAAGATAGGCATAGTCAGTGATAAGTCCACGACTATTTCAATGCTGTACGATATTTTAACCGGCAAGGTTCAGCCCGACGCAGGCACTATCCGTTGGGGTAAGACCATCACCGTAAGTTATTTCCCTGAAAATAATAACGAATATTTCCAGGGCTGTAATTTAACCTTGGTTGAGTGGTTAAGTCAGTACTCTTCCGACCACTATGAAGAGTATTTAAGGGGTTGGCTTGGCAGAATGTTGTTCTCCGGCGAAGAAGCTTTAAAGGAAGCAAAGGTGCTTTCGGGCGGTGAAAAGGTTAGGTGTATGCTCGCAAAGATGATGCTCGAAGGCAGTAATTTCTTAATCTTCGACGAACCTACCAACCACCTTGATTTGGAATCTATTACGGCTCTCAACAACGGTATGAAGAACTTCAAGGGCTGTATGCTCTTCACGTCTCACGACCAGGAACTTATGAACACCGTCGCAAACAGAATTATCGAGATTAACGGCACCAAGAGATTCGATAAGAACGTAACCTACGATGAGTATATCGATTTGATAACCGAATAATGAAAGAAGAGAGAAAGGAACAAGTTACCGAAGAAATAGAGCAAAGTCTAGATAAAAAGGAGAAGTCCCCCAAGCTTAAGCAGTTTTTGCAGATTTTAAAGTTTACAGCCTTTTCCGTTTCTGCAGGCGTTATACAGTTTGTATCGACTTCTGCACTCTTTGATTGGACTCATTTATTGCCCTATTGGGCTGCGTTTACAATCGGCTTAACCCTATCGGTTATATGGAACTTTACTTTTAATAGAAAGTTCACTTTCGCTGCGGCTACAAACATACCTATTTCAATGGTTCTTGTAGTGATTTACAACTGCTTGATAGTGGTGCCGCTATCGCTGGGCGGCGACAAGCTTGCTGAGCTGTGGGGCGACCCCTACGGAATGGTGGTTACAGTCATTGCAATGCTAATCAATTTCGTAACGGAATTTTTCTGGGATAAGTTTATTGTGTTTAACGATAAGGTTATTGGCAAAATAGAAGGCAAGGTAAAGCGCAAAAAGGGGACTACACCTGAAGGTGTGGCGGAAGCAGAGCCTTCAAAGCAAGTTGGTACGCATGAAGAAGACGAAGAAGTCCCCACCGAAGAGACTGTTGCAACGGATACATTATTATTGAAATAAATAAAAGCGGTAAAAGATTTTAAAAACCTTTTACCGCTTTTTATGTGCTAAAAGTTATTCCGTGCAAAATTCGTATTCCCAACCGCTGGCTTGCTTAAACTTTGCAACTTCTTCGGGGTTATATAATGCGTCAACTTTCCAATAAGGAATTTCATCGGTCTTATCGGTCTTAATTGTGAGTATTCCGCTATCCTTATTGATATTTCCTTCCGCATCCGTTATCACCAAAAGAATGATATAAAGAGTATTATTCTGATTATCATAATTCCAATGCAACCCACATATTTTATGAAGAGTTTTTCCATCTTTATCGACTTGCAAAGCAGAACGCATTCTGTAAGGGTTGTTTGAGGGGTTAGGTAAGTTTAACGTGTTTGAATAGTCTTTCAGTATTTGTTCACATTTCTCTTCGCTAAGCTTGTAAGCATTCGGCTCAAATACCTTGTGGTCTACAATTTTATATGAAACGCATTTTGTAATATCAACAGGCTTTCCCCAATCGTTAGCCGCCTTTAGCTCGTCACCGCTGTTTTGATATAACTCTTCGGTCATATTTTTAAGATGATCATCATTAAAGTTATAGTATGCATATTCTGATTCAATGTAAATTGAGGTATAGTTCACATCAGGGTAAAACCATACCGACTTTTCATCATAACCGTGACTTATAACTAAAGAAAACACAGAGTTTTTATAATCTTCGCAGTATGCAAATAATACTCTGCCGTATTCGTCCTGTTCCCAAACGTATATGTCTGAATCAAATGCGCCTTCCCCATGGCGCATATATCCTACAGCGTCAGGGATGCTGTATATTGCAGTGGTATATAATTCTTTGTGTTCTCCATTATAGCTATAATTGATGAAACATCCGCTTAAAGAGGATAAAATAAAGATATTTAAAAGGAGAACGGTTGCTAACTTAATCGCATACGAAAACTTTTTTTTCATAATAGCACCCTTTCAGCATTTGAATTATTGCTAATTTAATATTATCACACAATATAAGCTATGTCAATACGTAAAAATAACGCAAGCTGAAACTAATTCAACTTACGTTATTTATGGTGCGTCTGTACCACAGCAATAACTCCTGCATATCCTACCAAAGAAAAAATACGGGGAATGGTAAAAGCCATTCTCCGTATTTTGGTGCACCGTTTGAAAACAAGGTTGAACTTTCGAGTTCTTCAAGCGATACGGTTTCTTCTTTACC
>JBJEVC010000047.1:0-126117 GCA_051884135.1 Candidatus Coproplasma sp.
TGTTTATCTTTCCGTTAAAAGCAGGGTTTGCACAACCTATATAAAACTAAAATGAAAAGGAGATTTGAACTATAAGCAATTAAACAATTTACAGGCGGACGATACCGTAGCCCTGCTGATAGAGAATATGCGCAGACAGAGCGAGCTGTGCGAGCAGGTGCTGTCGGGGTTGCCCGTTCAAAGGAACGTACCAAACAGGAGTAAGGTGCTGAATAATCGGAAGTATCTGAAATTTACTAAAAAGGAGATTTCAAAGATGCCGACAGCATACAAAAATATCTTTGCGACGAACGATATGATTGTGCATTACCGTTTAAAACCCGACGGGGTATATGAGGCGAGATTCCACCGAAAGGGAATCAACATAGAGGTGTCGTCCAAAGACCTTACAAAACTCAAACAAAAATTTATCGATAAACTGAATAACAAAACTTACGAAGAACCCAAACCCAAGAAACCTGAAAAGTTGGTTAAAACTTTTGCAGAGTACGCCGAGGAGTGGCTTAAACTCAAAAAGGTTACGACCAAGCCGTCGACGTATGGCGAGTACGTCAGAATGTTGAACCGTGATATATTACCCGTGTTCGGCAGTCTGCCCGTAACGGAGATAGACCGAAATGCCTTGCAGAATTTCCTCTTGACCTACGTTGAACGAGGCGTACTGCGGACGGCGCATAAGTTGTTTTTACTGCTCCGCTGTATCTTCGATATGGTAGCCGAGGACTACTCGATTTCTTCGCCTATGAAGAAGGTGGTCGTGCCGAGCTACGAGTCCAAGCAGGGGTGTGCGTTTACCTACGAGGAGGAAAAGCAGTTGGTCAATTATTGCCTTGCCAACCTCGAAAAAGACACCTCTCACGCCTTGTTGGTGCTGTTATACACAGGACTGAGGCGTAGCGAGCTTGCGAGCCTGAACGTCATTGACGGCACTTGGCTGGAGTGCGAGACGAGCAAGGAGAAAAAGGGCAGAAACGTCGTTAAACGCAAAATTCCGCTCACGCCTATGATGAAGCGTGTATTGCCGTATATCGACTTTGAAAAGGCAAAGAGCGTAAACCTGAACAGCCTGCATACGGCAATGAAGAGATTGTTTGCAAATCATCACTCTCACGAGCTAAGGCACACGTTTATCAGCCGTTGCAAGGAGAGCGGAGTTCCGGCAGAACTCGTCAGTATCTGGGCAGGACATTCTTTAAGCGGAACGATAACGACGACCGTCTATACGCACTATTCGGAAGATTTTCAACTGAAAGAGGCGCAAAAGGTGGATTACCTGCAATGGAATTTTGGGACTTAAACGTAGTTTAAAGGAAGTAAAAAACTCCCGATTTACTCCCAAATTCACTCCCAAATACGGTAAGTAAGTCAAAAACAGCAAAAAAAGAAACACTATATATTGTGTTTAAATAACTAAACCAACAATATATAGTGTTCACTGGCTGGGGTAGCTGGATTTGAACCAACGAATGACGGAGTCAGAGTCCGTTTGTCGCTCAAATTTTACCCATTAAATTCATAAAATAGGCTATTATCAACTGAAATTTCAGTTGATTTTTTATTTTAATTCTCTTGTGATTTTAGAAGTTGGGTCCAAAATTGGGTCTATTTAAGTTCGTAGTCAACTTTCTCGGCTTCCAAGCGTAAAAATTCTTCCGAATAATCGGTGTATCCCCTATCTATTTTTGAACTTTTAACGTCGCAATCCTCTTCGTGTCCGTCCCAAAGCATCACCACTTCGAGATTAACGCCACATTCCTTGCAACGGGTGATAAAGGTATATCTAAGCTCGTGTGGGTGTCGGTTCGGGAATAGCCTTTTAAACGTTGTTGCTATCGTTCGCAGGTTAGTATTTTTGGCTTTCTCAAAATCGACATAAGGAAGTACACGTTTAAATACGGGCGTAAATGGTATAGAGCGTTCAACTTCGTTTCTTCCCAGCCTTGTCTTGCTGGTTATACAGCTTAGTTTTTCGTCGCCTATTTTAATCGTGCATAGCTCCGACTTTCTTAAACCAAAGTACAGCAATACCAAAAGTGCAGAGCTTGCCGCACTATTTTTGTTCTCGATACAATATGTAACGAGTTGCTTTTCTTCTTCCTTGGATAAAGCCATGCCCTTTTTAGGCTCATAGTAGGGGAGCTCTATTCTTGCCATAGGCGACGTTATTCCAGCGTCGGCGGCGCATAGGTCGAATATCCACGTTAAGACGTCACACAGCTTTTCAGCGGTCCGGTGCTTACCTGCGCTAACAAACGAAAACAGGTATTCCTGTATGACGGGGCGTGTGAGCGTTTTGATTGTATAGCGTTTAAATTTTGGTATCAGGTTGCGTTGACATAACCGCTCATACTCTTTATAGGTTGATGGCTTGGTCGTATTCTTTTTTACTTGCAACCACGCTTCCGCAGCCTCGGGAAAAGATAAAATGACCTTAGTTGGAACGTTTCCGTACTTCGCAAACTCTTGCAGTTTTTCAATAAATTTTTGCTTACAAAGTTCAAGGTCTTTACTTCTGGCTGAAATAGAAGTGTGGTCTATTTGACAACGAATTTCATAAACACCGTTCTCACGTTGGCGAATAAGCCTTTTTTTGCCTGCAACGTTCTGAAACAGCTTTCTATATTTTTTTGGCATTTTTTGTATCTCCTTATCGGTCAATCTAAAAATGCCTTTTTTCTCTTTAATAATATCGTCTTTTTGTTCACTCGCTTTTGATTTTGAACCATCAAAAACAAGGGTTATACACCCTTTCCGATTATATCTATCAACTTCAAGTTCTTGAATTTGGGTTAAAATTTCTTCGTTAAGGTGCTTTAATTAAAAAATCTAAAATTTCCATTGTGAAAATCTCCTAATTGTTATAAATAAATATCTTTGATTTGATACGCTCATAATCAGCGGTTTCTTTTTTGTTGTGAGGAGTTATAGGGTATTGCTCGAATACTTTTCTCGCCCCGTCCAAATCCTTGTAATACAGCAGTATTTTGAGGTATTTAAGTACAAATACGCTTTGATAAGCCCCTTCGCACATAACCTTTTCAAGCTCTATAAACTCTGGGAAAACGGCTTGAATTGCGTTGTAGTATGTAAGGTTCTTGTAGTTTTCTAAATAATAATTCAGCAAGTCAGAAATAACGTCGAAACGGTAACGTTCGGCGTTTTTTCTTTTTTCTTCCGATGTCAAAATCGGTGCGCAGGTTTGGTTGAAGTCACTTGAAATAATCGGCTGACCGTGTTCTGCGTATGCAAGTGCAGTAACTATGATAGCTTCCCTACGGCAAGCGGCGTTGCAGGTATCAACAAGACTTTCAAAGCCGTCAAGCTGTTGATAAACGTCTGCCACGTCTATACTGTATAGATTTTTAAGTGCTGTCTTTTGTTGATAAGCCCACTCTCGCATAGAGCAAAGTGCATTTTTTGCATCTTCGTAATAATACGAATTAGTCCAACCAAAACCTAAATTAGTAAGGTGTTTCAAAAAATCATTTTCTTGCTCGTACATAGTCAAGCTCTCCTTGTAACGTTTTGCGGTTGGCTTACGAGCTTTTCTATCATCTCAAGTACGTATTCCTGCATAGGCGGTATGAGCGCATTATATGCCCTTAGTAGCCTTTCCTGTTTGTCAGATAAGGGCGGTATGTCAATCGGTGGTTCTTCCTTAGACAAACCTAATGCCCTTTCAATAGCTTGCATTGTATCAAGTCTGGGATTCTGTACCTTACCTGAGAATATCCCACGCAAGGTTTGAAGTGGCAGTCCAGACCGCTCGGCAAGCATAATCTGAGTAATCTTGTTTGCTTTCATATAGTCTCGTATTTCTTGAATTGTCATTTACTACCCTCCTTGAATTTATCATACGGGAAAAATATTGAAAAAGCAATTTTTTTTAAAAATAATTGACAAAAATAATTGACAAATATTGAACTCAATATTATAATAGACTTACAAAAATATTGAAATAAATATTTTCTACAATTCAAAACAGACAAGGAGATTTAAAAAATGATTAAGTATTACATTGACGGTAAATCGGTTTACCTTATGAACGGAAAGACTTATACGCAGGAAGAAGTTGACCGTATAGAGCAAGAAAGAATAGATAAAGACCGTAAGGCTGGATATAACGATAGAAAAAACCATTTTTACGATAAATGGTATAGGTACAACCGCACAGACAACGGAAAGGCATATGACGAGGGCTGTGTTCAGTGCGTAAATGAAACGCATAGCAAAAAATGGTATGAGGAAGATGAAAACTTTTCAATTATAGAGTGTTTAGAAAGTTGTGTTTAAGCAGACAAGCAGAGCACCGCCTTCGGGCGGTAATGCGGACAGGCAGACGGTTGCAATCCCCGATAGCCAAAGGAGAAAAAGAAAATGCATGGTAACACTTATTGGAACAGCAACGGCAGATTCCAAAAAGAATACGAAGAACTCGAAGTTGCGGAAGGTTTCAAGTGGACTAAATCAGAAGAAAATGCAAAACACCGCTATTATAGATATTTCAATGATGGCGACTTGCCGCAAGGCACATGTTTTGCAAGTAAGGAAGAAATACAGTCGTATTTAGAAGCTCAAGCAAATATAGCGATTGCAAAAGGTTATTGCAGGGCACACAAAGGTGAAAAAATACCCGTGGTAATTAGAGCTTATGCAAGCCGACCCCTTCAAGGGTTTAAGGCTTGGGCGCAGATTAAATAAGTAAATAACCGCCTTGAGCGGTCAAAATAGGAGGATATAAAAATGAGAACCACACCCAGTTTTAACTATCGCCGCCCTTACTTTGACGGCGTTGGAAACAAAGTCGTAGGCAAAGCAACCTACGAAGATGCTTTAAGGCAAGGAAACCTTGACTACGAAGTCGAAAAAAGACCCGTATTCACGCAACTGACCGAAGGCAACCCCGACAGCTTGACCTTGATACCTGATAAGTTCGCTACGGTGAGAACGGACAACAATCAGGTACTTGGCATTGTCGGCAAAGATTACACCATTGTGCAGAACCGTGATAGCTTTTCTTTCGTTGAGGACCTTATATCGAATGGAATCGGCGTTGAGGCGGCAGGCAATTACGGTCCGGACGGCGGTAAATGCTTTATGCTTGCTCAGGGCGAGGCTATGGAAATACTCGGTGACGAGGTAAGCAATCATATACTTATCTCTAATTCTTTTGACGGTGGCTCGTCCATTCGTGCAATGTTTACGCCTGTGCGTATGGTTTGCGCAAACGGTCTTGTAATCATTGACGAGAAACGAGCTCACGTTAGATTTACTATCGGTCATTACAAGAACGCCAGTGAACGTCTGCGTGAAGTTCAGCAGCTTATGATAAAAAACATTCAGTATATGCACCTTGTTAAGCGTTATGCAGAATATCTTGCAAGTATCAGCTATACAGAAAATGAATTTGAAGAACTGCTTGACAAGTTATTCCCTGCCCCTGCCGATAGCGACAAAGACACCCAACGCCGTGAGAATACCCGTGAATGGAAAAAGGAACAGCTCCGTATGGCTTACAAATGCGACGACCTTGCAAATTTCCGTAGAACGGCTTACAAGGCGATTATGGCAATTTCAGACTATGAAAGCCACGGCGACCCTGCAATGCACAGAGCAAAGACGGTTGACGAGTATCATTTCAAAGCGACTATTCAGGGAATGCGCCTGCTTAATACGGCGGTTTCAATAATCAACGGTCAGTATGGCTACCGTGCAAAAGTGGGCTTATAAGGGGGTGATGCAAAGAGTAATGATTTGGACTAAGGTCAGTGAAATTGAGCTTAAATCTACCACAAAGAACGGTGTATTTACTATATGCCGTTCGGGTGGGTTTTGGTGGCCACGGTACTGCTCAAATGGGACGTCATTGAAACTAACACCTAAAAAGCAGTTAAGTGACGCAAAAGCGTTATGCGAAGAAGAATACAAAAAAGGAGGGGTAGTGTAATGCGGTTATATGCAATAATCAGCCTTTCGTTATCCGTAGTCGTTCTTGTTGGAATAGTTATCCTTGGAGTAATCGCTTTCCGTACATACAAGCGTATGAAGGGAAGAATTATTGAACTTCAAGCGACTGTTGATAAGTACGAGAAAATGATTTACGGCGACGGTGGCTTGAAAGAACAATCAAAAAGGAGGAATTAAGCAAATGGCAAAACGTAAGATTGAGCCTAAGCCTATGGCAAAGCTGAAAGCGTTCCGTGAGGGTAAAAACCTTACACAAGGCGAGCTAGCTTATATGTGTGGAATAGATAAAACCGCTCTCTGCTGTTACGAAACGGGGAAACGTATTCCTAATATGCACACTATGACTAAACTTGCTCAGGCTCTTGGTGTTACGCTTTCGGATATCAACGAATACGAGGTGTGTTAAGTGGTTGAACTTGAACGCTTAGTACTCGCATATAGAAGTCCGCAATGGTACGAATTTCGCAAAAATGGAATAGGTGGTTCGGATGCGGCGGCAGCTATCGGAAAAAGTACTTATAAAAGTAACACCGAGCTTTGGGAAGAAAAAGTTGGACGGCGTACCGCCCCAGACATATCTGGGAAAGACTATGTGCAATACGGAAAAAAAAGCGAGGAATACCTAACTGCTTTATTTGCTCTGGACTATCCACAGTACGAAGTTATAGACACAAAAGACGTAGTTTATAAGCGTGGTTTTCTCTTTGCGTCACTTGATGCCGAGCTCCGGGAGAAGTCAACAGGACGGCTTGGTTTTTTGGAAGATAAAAAGGCAGAAATTCATAGCCGTGCGGCGTTTGATAAATGGCAAGATAACAAAATCCCTGAACAGTATTATATTCAGATTTTACACTATTTTATCGTCACAGGCTTTGACTTTTGCAAATTAAAGGCACGATTAATTGATACGGACAGGTACGGTGAAGTAAGTATAACTGAAATTCATAGACACTATGAACGTAAGGAGCTTTACGAGGATATGCGCTACCTGTTTCAGCAAGAAAAAAAATTTTGGCAATACGTTAAGGACGGCAAGCGTCCACCGCTGATATTGCCGCAAATTTAATTTAAGGAGAATACTTTATGGAACTTACTTTAACAACACCTATTGAGGAACTTGTACCCAAAATGATAGGGTTTAACGAAGAACAAATTATCGGGGAAATATCCGATAAAATCGAGTATTACAAGACGGCTGTTTATTCGGAAGATATGGTCAAGCAGGCTAAGGCAGACAGAGCTTCTTTAAACAAGTATATAGACAGCATTAACGGTGAGCGTTTAGCGATAGGCAAAGTATATAGCGAACCGTACAACATTTTCAAGGGTAAAGTTGATAAAATAATCGAACTTTTGAGGGGGGCGGTCAAAAACATTGACGACCAGCTTGTTGCCTTTGAAATCAAGCGCAGGGATGACCGCAGAGCGGTGCTTAAAACGTACTACGAGGCGCAGGCTGCTGACCTAATAGAATTCATCGCTTATAGCAGAATCGAGCGTTCAGAGTGGCTTAAGGCGACTGTGAGCGAAAAGAAAGCTAAGACTTTGATTGACGAAGTTATTTCGGGGATAAGGACTGACCTTCTCACATTATCCCAACTTAAAGATGATGACGTTGACGAGCTTAAGCTCTTTTACTTTGACACGCTTTCATTATCGGCAACGTTGCAGGAGAACGAAAAAAGAAAAGAACGTGCTCGTAAGATTGCAGAAATGAAAGCAGAACGTGAAAGACAGCAAGCCGAGCTTGCCGCTAAGCTAAATGCAGAGCAAGCACAAGTAGATTCAATCAGCGCACCCACCATTGAGACGGTAGCTCCGACTGAATTTGTACCGCCCGAAGAAACTAAGCCTAAATATATTACGGTTCGCTTTGAGGCACAAGGAACAGTAGAACAAATAAAGGCTTTAAAGAAATTTTTAGCCGAGAACAAGATAAAAATTAAAGCCATTTAAGGAGGGTATAAACTATGGCAAACAATATGACCACTACAACCGCAAGGGGAAACACTCTTGCACCTAAGAAAGACGAAGGCAAAATCGGTGCGTACCTTGGAAGAACCGACATTCGTGTCTGGCTTAACGGCGTGCTTGGCAATCAGAGAACGGCAGAAAAATTCGTTGCAAACGTAACAAGTGCAGTTGCAACTAACCCCACGCTTGCAACCTGCCGTCCGTCAACAATAGTATCGGGTGCGCTTGTTGCGAACGCCCTTAATCTTCCGTTATCCGCAAGCCTTGGGCGTTGCTATCTCTTACCTTTCAACAACAGCAAGGAAGGCACAAAGGATGCGGTTTTTTGCTTAGGTTATAAGGGCTACGTTGAGCTTGCAATTCGCAGCGGATACTACCGTAAATTAAATGTCGTACCTATTAAGCAGGGCGAGCTGATATCTTGGAACGAGCTTACCGAGGAAATAGAGGTTGAGCTTATAGAGGATGCTGCAATCAGGGAAAACACCCCCACGGAAGGTTACTACGCATACTTTGAGCAGATTAACGGTTTCCGCAAGCAAATGTATTGGACCGTTAGTAAAATGCAGGTACACGCCGATACCTACGTTCCTGCATATAAATTAGAAGTGGACAGACTTATCAAAGAGGGCAAAATTCCGCAAAAGGATATGTGGAAATACAGCTCATATTGGTACACAAACTTTGACGCTATGGCTATGAAAACTATGCTTAGACAGTTGTTAAGCAGGTGGGGAACGTTAAGTATCGACTTAATCAAAGCAATAGAGCAGGACGGCGATTATAACAAAACAGAATTTTTTGACAGTAATTCGCCTGCTCCTACAGCCGAGCCCGAGCAGCAACCTGAACAGACTGACGAGACTGCAAGTGAAGATGACGACGATTTTGACTTCTACGCAGGTCTTGCCGACGAAGAAGATGGCGAAAGCTAAACGGGGTAGATATGCCGAAGGTAAAAAATGAAAATTACTATACCATATTCGGCTGGATGCTCAACGAGCTGCATTTAAAGGGTAATGACCTTAAAATCTACGCCCTGATTTATGGTTTTTCTCAAGACGGTGAGAGTGAATATAAGGGGAGTTTGAGCTATTTAAAAGAGTTTGGTGGCGTTTCACAAGCAACACTAATAAGAAGTCTTGAACGGCTTGAATCTCTCGGCTACGTTGTAAAAATCGCAAGGAACGCTACAACAGGGCTAACTAATATCTATAAAGCAGTATCACCCGAAACTTTTTTTAATGGTAAGGGTGGGGGGTGTCAAAATGATAATCCCCCCCCTGTCAAAATGACTACCCCCCCTGTCAAAATGACTACCCCCCCTGTCAAAATGACTACCGATAATAATACTAATATTGATAGTAATAGTGATAGTTGTATAGAGAAAGAAAGAAAGAAAGAAAATAAAAAAACTATCAATCTTGATTTTTCTAAAATGACTGACGAAGAACTTATTGACTGGGGTCATAAACCGCCTGATTTCTCTATTGAGAATTACTGGGAACTGTTTAATGCGTATGTTGAAGAAATGAGACGTAGGGGAACGGGGCAAAAGTGGAAAGGCAAAATCATTAGGACTGAAGGCAAAATTGAACACCTTAAATCGCACTCCGACATAATGAAGGAGTGGGGCGTATCAAGTGAGTTGCAGAGTGCTTTAACCGACTTCTTAATACACTGCTACGCTAATAAGCACCTGATATCAAATAGAACGCTTGAAGATATAATTTTCCGACTTGAACAATGGTATGGCGAAGATGACGACAAAAAAGTTAAGTCTGTAAGGCTTGCGATATCAAGCGGTTATTATGATATACGAGAATTTAGGGGGCAAAAAGCAATATGAGCAATACTACCGATATGGATTACTGTTTAAATTGTACCTTGCCTACAAAGTTTTGCGTAGGCGAACCTAAAAAGTGCCATCAAAAGCACGAACATTACTTAGCGCAGTTAAATGCGCAACAGAACGTATCAAAGGCAAAAGGTGCAACAAGCACCAAAAATAAAAAATCAACCACGGAGGGTTACTAAAAAAAATGAAAAACATAAACATAGTTTTTTCAAGAACCGAATTATCGTATGCGGTTTCTTTGGCGGCAAAGGTAGTATCTTCATATAATACGTCAGCCGAAAGTTTAATTTTTATCGAGGGTAAAAACGACGGTGCAGCTATCTCTGCATCCAATGGAATCAACTCTATTAAAATCACTGTCAAAGCTGACGTGATAAACGAAGGTAAGGTCGGCGTGCCCGGACGCCTTTTTAACGAAACGGTTAAAAGAATATCCGCTGATGAAATCACCTTTACTCAGGAAGAAAAGCAGCAAGTGCTTATCGGGTATCTTGGCGGTGAAATAAAACTGCCTGCAATGGACTTTAAAGCTCTTACGTTAACTAAGCCCGACGCCGATTTTTTAATCGAACACAAGGACTTTAAAAGCCTTATCGAGATAACGCAAAACTTTGTATCAAAGACGAACGAACGCCCTGTTTTAAAGGGTGTAAACTTAAAGACAAGCGGTAGCGAGTTGATTGTTACCGCCTGCGACGGCTTTCGCATAGCAGAGGCGAGATACACCCTTAAAACTAACCCTGGCAACGACGTCAATATTATTGTGCCTGTTGACGGGTTAAGACTCATTTTGCAAGCCACAACCAAGGACGAGCCTTTAAAAATCTCGGTATCAAAGTCAGTATTGTACTTTACGCAGTCTGCCGTTGAAATTTCAACCGTATTATTGTCAGGCGATTATCCTATTAACGTTAAAAGGTTAATACCGAATAGCTGCACAACTGTTTCAAGAGCCGAGAAGTCTGCGCTTATAAACTCTATTGAGCGCACAATGCTTTTTGCTACCGAACAGGCAAGGGTTGATTTGGCGATATCTGATAAATCAATCTCGGTCAACGCAACAGGCAATGTAGGCGAGCTTTCCGATATTGTAACGGCAAGCACCGAAGGCAAGGACCTTGATATATCTTTCAACGGTGGGTACTTGCTTGAAATTTTAAAGGTCATTCAAAACGAAGAAGTTATTGTTAAGTGCAATAAAGAAACGCAGCCTGCAATTTTTGAAGATGGTGAGCGTGTGTTTATCTTATTACCTATAATGAGGGGTGTAAAATGAAATTCGTCAGTTTAAATCTTTTAGCCAAGAATAGGAACGAGGAGCTTATTAAGCATTACCTTGAAGAAAACGCCAGCGAAGTGTTGGCAGATAAAATCAACAACGGCGTTCAAATCACCGTTAAAGATTCGGACGGCATACATACCGTAGTCAACAAGAAAACGCTGTCAGGTTTTTGGAAATTCGCAACAGAGAAAGCGAGAAAGCTCGCAACAGGTTCTTGTGCAGCAGTAGAAGATGAAGTTGTTTTTGGCTGGGCTATTCATTACTTTGAAGAAGATAGTATCGAGGGCGACCTTTATAAACTTGACGGCACAAGGTTTACTAAGAAAACTAAGCAAGAAAAGACCCAAAAGGAAGAGAAGGCTAAACCTGTCAAGGAAACGCCTAAACCTGTAGCCAAGCCTAAAAAGCCTGTAAGCTCGCAGGTGAGTCTGTTTGACGCCTTTGCTGACGACACTGGGGAAGATGACGGCACGGACGAATCCGACAGCGATATAGAACCCGAAGAAGGCGAAGGTGGCGAAGATGAGAATATCGAGTAAGATTCCGTCAGATATATTGAAAAAGATAATCGGTCTTGAAGGCAAAAGGATTAACGGGAGAGTTATTTATTACCCGTACTTCGAGCTCCAAGACGGCGAGCTTGCAATATCTACCGTAGGCGTTAAAGCGTTTGCAAAAAAGATAAAAGGCGTTTCTTATAGTTGCCTGTTTATTAAAAAGGCTACCGTTCATATCGTAGGTCATAGTGAATGCTATTACCGTGATATTACTTTCACCTATTTAGGCGGTTATCAAGTAGATTATTCCGAAGAAACCAAACTTGCTACACCTAAAAATCATACATTTTTAAACCACTATTGTTTCCATAACTGGGCTTGTGAAAATGCAAAATATTTCAGGGTTTACAACACCCATAATAGGATAATCAACCTTGACTTTTTGCAAACGCTCCCGGAGTACAAATACTGCGGATATGACGGGAGCGTGGATGCGCTCGACTATCTCAATAATTACCGTAAGAATCCGAAAATTGAGCTGATTACAAAGCTCGTTTCCCCCAGATTAGCCAGCAGTAAAGCTATATGTAATCTTGCTGCAAAGGACAAGCAATTTGTTACTTGGTTAAAACTAAATGCGGCGGAGATTAACAATCGCCGAATAGGGATACCTACGATTTTGCGAGCATACCGCCACAATGAAAGTTTCTATGATGCTGAAAACGCCATCAATCTTGGGCGTTATTTATCGGGAAGGAATTCCTATAATTGGAACGAAAGAACTCTTCCTGATTATCTGTTTAAAAGTAATGAGCAGCATAAAAAAGAACGTCTACGTGAGTATATGAAGGCTAATAAGATAACAGCCGAAGGTTATATAGATTACATTAAGGCGTTAAAGGAATTAAAGATTGACCTTACCGACTCAAAGAACCTGTTCCCTAACGACTGGGAATATTGGCTTAACGTCAGATTAAATCAGTACGCTACAAAGCAGGCTGAAAAGAACGAAAAAGGCAAGAAGGCGTTAGACGAATCTATTAAGGCAGTAGCAGACAAGTATGCTATGCTTGGAAGTAAAGACGGTGATTACGTTGCAATTTTAGCTGATAGCAAAAGTAGTCTTATTTTTGAAGGTGAGATTTTGCACCACTGTGTAGGGCGTATGGACTATGACCAGCGAATTATTAAAGAACAATCGCTTATCGTTTTTATAAGAACGGCAAAATTCCCCGACACACCGCTTGTTACGGTTGAATTTTCTTTAAGTCAAAAGAAGGTTCTTCAGTGCTACGGAGACCACGACACAAAACCGTCCGAAGCTATACGTAGGTTTGTCTATGATAAGTGGGAACCCCAGGCACAGAAAGTCCTTCAAGCTATGAAGAAAAAGAAAGCAGCATAATCAAGGAGAATAGTTTATGGATAAAATTACAAGAGCCCAGAAGAAGGCATTTAAGAAGTATATCAAAGTAGCAACGCCGTTAGAGGTGATAGACCTTTACTGGCGTATCAAAAGAGCCACCCTGTCCGATAAAGACAGGGCTTGGCTTGCAAAGCGATTAAAGGGGGTGAAAATAAATTGAATAAGGTTTTTCTTACGGGTAACTTAACCCGTGACCCCGAACTTTCAGAAACGAGCTCAGGCGTACAAATTTGCCGTTTTTCGATAGCCGTAAACAGAAACTACACCAACAGCGAAGGGGAAAGAAAATCAGACTTTTTTAATTGCATTTCGTGGAAAAATACGGCGGTTGCTGTTTCGAGATATTCTCATAAGGGGGATAAATTGAATGTTATAGGTTCGATTGAAACACGTATTTTTGAAGATAAGGACGGTATCAAGCGTTCGGCTACGGAAATACAGGTACAGGAAGTTGAATTTTTGACGCCGAGAACCGCAGGAAGCGGCGGCTCGGAAAAGGTATCGACAGTCACGCAACCTGCTGCGAGAACGCAGTTAATGGCGTTTGACGACGGCGGTGATATACCGTTTTAGAGGGGGAAATAGAAGTGATTGAAATAAATCTACAACTGTGCGTTACGCAAAGAGACCGTATAACTGATAACGGGACAGATACGGGACAATGTCCCGATATAATATATAACTCTAATTCTGTATCTAATTATAACTCTAATTATATAAAGGAGGGCAAAGAATGAGTGAGAATATAAGGTTAACAACCCGACTTGCTGATGGTGGGGTTAAGATTGAAGATGATAACGAGTGGGTGATACTCTATCCACAAAACACCCCTTTTTATTCGGTAAAGGCAAAGGCATTGTTAAAACTTGCTGAATTAGAGGACGAGATTGAAAGAAGCCAGCATAGCGAGCCAAAACTTAAGGTCGGTGATACGGTTTACGAAACTGACGGTATAAGAATTTACAAAAGTAAAATAACCAAAGTTATATATGACACGAATGGTATTGCTTTTGATGAAACGGCAATTGGTACAAGCATTTTTACAACCAAAGCCGCCGCCGAAGCACGGCTAAAAGAATTGCAGGATAAGAAGTAATTTTGATTTTGCTCTTACAATTAGAGAAAAATTAGAGAAAAGATTAGAGAAACCATTTCCTTTTTGGAAAGAGTTTAAGATAAGGAGAAATAAAGGTGAAAAAGACTAAAATAGACTGGTGCGATTGCACCGTAAACCCTGTTGTTGGTTGTCCTAACGGCTGTGAATACTGTTATGCCGAGAAAATAAATTGCCGTTTTTATTTTGTTAAAAATTGGAAACAGCCAGAGTTTTTTCCTGATAGATTAAAGCAGTTTGAAAGCAAAACTCCGAAAAGTGTATTTATCGACAGTATGAGCGACTTTGGATGCTGGCGGCAAGAATGGGTGAAAGAAGTTTTAAATGCGATTAAGCAAAATAGTCAACACAACTATATAGTGATAACTAAAAAATTTGATAACGCTCTTAGGCTTATAGATTATGTTGATAACGGCATCTACAAAAACCTTTTTATGGGCGTAAGTATTTGTACGCAAATTCAAGCAAATAGAACGGGTTACATAATACCACATTTTTACAGCATAGAGCCGATTTTAGAACCGATAAATATTCCCGATATGTGGATGGCAAAAACGATTATTATCGGTGCAGAAACAGGTAATCGAAAGGGAAAAGTAATTCCGAAGAAAGAGTGGATAGATAGCCTTGTAAAGCAAGCTGATAGGTGCGGTAGTGTTGTCTTTATGAAAGAAAGTTTACGTAAGATTATGGGCGACGATTTCAGGCAAGACAAGTTGCCCTGGTCTTTTTAAGGGGAGGGGTAAGCAATGACGGCTGCTGAAATGTTTAAAGAATTAGGGCTCGATTTGTACGATTCAAGTCATCTTGCGTTAGTCTATAAATACGAAAGCGATTATCAGACTTTGACCGTGGTTTTCTATTTGGATAACGAAGTCTATGCTGTTGTTGAGGACTATTTTATTGACAATGAAAGGGGTGTGCTTGTTCCTATGGAAGAACGTCCGCAAAATATAAAGCATAGCGCACATTATGGTTACTGGCAATCGGAAACCATAAATCAAGTTGGTGTTAAGTTACATAATGCCATACACCAACAAATGATTGAATTGGGGTGGATAGAATGAAATACCTTGACGAGAAAGTTAATCAAATTATTGAAGAGCTTGCAAAACAACAAATGAAATCAGTTATTATTTCAACTCAGCCGAAATGGTGCAAGCAAATCTTAAACGGCAAAAAGACCATTGAAGTGCGTAAATCACGCCCGAAGATTGAAACACCGTTTAAATGTTATATCTACTGCACGAACGATAGAAAAATAGTTTTAGACAGCGATAATTACTATAATTTCTTTCTCGATAAAAATCACGGGGGAGCGCATTATTTTAACGGCAAAGTAATCGGCGAGTTTGTATGCGATAAGATTTACGATATATCTGCTTATAATGAGTTTTATGGAACGCATTACGGTTGGAATTTTGATTTTTCTCTTTCTGATACTTGCTTAACAGAAAGTGAATTTGAAAAATACTTCTCTCAAAATATTAATGGATACATTAAACCACTTAACGGCTACGGCTGGCACATATCCGACCTTAAAATCTACGGCTTACCGAAAGAGCTGGGAGAGTTTTACAAACCGTGCAATCACGCAAACGATTGCTGTACTTGTAAGTGGGCTTTATATAGATATAGGCAACCCAGATATAAACCAGTAAAAGGACAGCGCATATATTACGACGAAGAGTTTGCAGGCTGTGGCAATAAAATTACCCGTCCGCCGCAGTCGTGGTGTTATGTGGAGGGGATATGATTAAGTGCAAAGGCTGCAACTATTGCAAGTACCCCAAGAGCGGTGGCGGTGCAAAGTGCAAACTTATGAGATACAAACCTATCGGAGTTGCGGTTAGCTCCGGAGAAACGCCGACGTGGTGTCCTTTAAAAGAGTTTGAGAAGGGAAATAGTAAGGAGAAATAATAATGGACGACAATCAGCGAGCAACGCTTATGCGAGAGCTTTATAATTATACACGCTATCGGGAACAAATAAGGGAGTGCGCCTATGACCTGTATTACAGCGGTTTAACGCAAGATTACAGCGGTATCCGTGGGGGTAGTGGCGGCAACGGGGTAGAAAACCGTATTATCTCTAAGCTGTCTGAAAACGAACGTAAGGCATTATGGGTAAGGGTATTTGAGTTTACCCATATAGCATATAGCCATCTTGATGGGGAAGAGGATAAAAGCAAATTCCTTGAGCTTAAATTTATCAACCGACTAACCCACGAAGAAATAAGCAAAACGCTCTACATATCGGTACACACCTGCTCTAACTGGTTGAACGACATTTTAAAGACGGCATACGGCTGGGCAAAACACTTCAATTTGCTTTAATATTCAAAAAGTATGAATGTAAAATACTTGAAAATGCTATTTTTTGGCTCTATAATTGAAAGCGTGGTAAATGCGGTAGTGGTTCACCGCAGTACCACCCCTCCGCCCCTGTAAGCATTACGGCAGGGGCAAAATTAAAAATTTTAAAACACTCACGTTTAGGCGTGGGTGTTTTTGTTATAAAAGGTGGTGTAAAAATGAATGAAATCAAAGTAAGACAAACGCAAATGGTTGAAGTTAAAAAATTAAAGCTCAACCCGAAGAATCCCCGTATAAATGATGCGGCGGTAGATACGCTTGCAAAGAGCATTGAGAAGTTCGGTTTTAATCAGCCGTTATTCTGCGACAGTTCCTATGTGGTCTATTGTGGAAATACTCGTCTTAAAGCCCTGCGCAAACTCAAAGTAAAAGAAGTACCCTGCATTGTTGCGGACGACTTAACGCCCGAAGAAATAAGGGAGTACGCACTTGTTGATAACAAGAGTGCGGAGATTGCAGAGTGGAACAGGGAATTGTTAAACCAGGAACTCGCCGAGCTCGATATGAGCAGTTGGGATTTTGCCGACTGGTCAAACGGGGGGGGGGGTGAACACCTCTTATTTGGAAAATATATTGAAAGAAGAGCTTGTCGACAAGAACTCCGAACCTACACAGTTTGAAACTACGTTCACGTTTGATAACTCATTCAAACCCACCTACGACAAGTACATTTCCGACCACGGAAAAGAAGAACTGCGTCAGCAAATAATCAAAATCTGCGAGGATAACAACAATGCCTGACTGCGGCTCACAAATCTATCTGTGCGACCTTCCCATAAGGTTCGACACATACAAGGGTTGTTCCCACGCTTGCCGCTATTGTTTTGCGAGTGCAAAGTACGACCTAAACGATATCAAAATAAACGAAAAGCCGCAAGCCTTACTGAATTTTATCGAAGGCAAGCGGAATCAAAATACGTGCTGGTGTGATTGGAATATCCCCATCCATTGGGGCGGTATGTCCGACCCGTTCCAGCCTATTGAGCGTAAGCTCCGTGCGTCATACGAGTGCTTAAAAATATTTGTCAAAACACAGTACCCCTTTATCGTATCGACAAAGGGCAAGCTCGCCGCCGAGGATGAATACCTTGACCTGTTAGCAAAATGCAACTGCGTGGTGCAAATCAGTCTTTTATGCGACAAATACGACGATTTAGAGCGTGGCTGCCCGACATTCTCGGAGAGGCTCGAAATGGTGAAAAAGATTTCTGCCCGTGTTAAACGCCTTATTATCAGGGTACAGCCGTATATGCACGAAGTTTATTATGACGTCTATACCAACTTGCAGAAGTTTAAGGACGCAGGGGCATACGGCGTCATTATTGAAGGTATGAAGTTCAAGCGCAAAAAAGATGGCTTGATTAAAGTGGGCGGCGATTTCACCTACCCGTATGACGTCATCTTAAAAGACTTCTTAAAACTACGGGCACAAGCCCATGCGCTTGGTCTTAAAATCTATGCAGGCGAGAACCGTCTCCGCAGTTATGGCGATAGCTTAACTTGTTGCGGCTGTGACGGTCTTGAAGGTTTTAAGCCTAACGAATTTAACCTTAATCACTTATTAAACGGCGAAGAAGTAAAGCCTACGGCAAAAATGAAAGAGCCTAAGACAGCATCCTGTTTTACGGCAATCAATCAAAACACGGCTTACGGTAACAAGGTAAGACAAAGCAGCCTTTATAAAGAAATGCTCGATTATTACGCTACTGAGAAGAAGAAAGTCGATAAGGTGATGGGGGTTGTAAAAGATTAAAAATAGGGGCTGATAATGTGGCTAAAAAAGGTTCTGACAACTTAATACCATTCAATCAGCGAACAGAGGACGAACAAAGAAAAATCGCATCTGCTGGGGGTAAGAAAAGCGGTGAAGCGAGACGTCGCAGGAAAAAGCTCAAAAAAGAGTTTGAAGATATCCTAAAAATGGCTGTTACAAACCCCCAGTACGTTGGCAATTTGGCAGGGCTTGGTATAGACGCAACGGGAAGTACCTATCAAACGGTTATGGCGGCGGCAATGATAGTAAAGGCGTGTAACGGCAACGTTTTAGCTTACGAGGCTATCAAGGAAACCATTGAACCGCCCAAAGCTAAGCCAGACAACAGCGAGGCTGTAACAGACCATTTAAAACTTATGCGTGAGGCTTTTTCAGTCGGCGACAGTAGCGAGGATTACGGGGATGAATAGAGAAGCTCTAAACCGTCTTTATTCGCCGAAGCAGCAACGAGTAATCAAGCGGTACTTTTCTAAAAGACCGTATATGTTGATAAATCACGGTGCGGTACGTTCTGGCAAAACCACGATTGACAACGATATTTTTCTTCAAGAGATTTTGCGTATATCGGAATACGCCGCACGCAAAGGAATAAAAGAACCGCAGTACATTATCGGTGGCGCATCGGTAAAAAATATAAACCGTAATATAATACGTGAACTTAATCAAAAGTACGGTCTTGAAATTAAGCTCAACCAAGCAAACGAGTTTACACTATTCGGCGTGGTTTGTTGTTGCCTTGGTACTGACGATTTAGGGCGTTTCAGTGGTGCAGTCGGTATGACGTCTTACGGCTTGTATCTTAATGAAGGCAGCACGGCAAAACAAGAGGTGTTTGACGAGCTTTTAAAGCGTTGTTCGGGTGATACCGAATTTACGCCTATGATAATAATTGACTCAAACCCCGACAGTCCCGAACATTACCTTTACCGTAACTATATTTCTCTCCCTATTGAAGAGCGTAAGCGCATAGGAATTTTAACCTACCACTGGGAGCTTGACGATAACCCGTTTTTGAATCCGCAGGTGCGTGAAAATATTAAGAACTCAACTCCGTCTGGGGTTTTCTATGACCGTAAAATTAAAGGGTTGTGGATAACTGCCGAGGGTATTGTTTACGAAGATTTTTATGAACCCGTACACGTCGTTGACGACAGCGAAGTACCGCCCAAAAATAAATTTGAGCGGTTTTTTTGTGGGGTTGACTGGGGTTATGAACATAAGGGCGTTATAAGTCTATGGGGCGTAACTTCGGACGGCACACGCTGGCTTTTAAAGTTGGTTGTGGCACAACATAAACTTATAGATTGGTGGGTGGCGCAGGCAAGGCTTATCATTGAAGAATACGGTTACGGTTTTAAATGGTATTGCGATGATGCCCGTCCGGATAACATAGATGAATTTGTAAAAGCCAGAATTTGGGCGGTAGGCGCAGACAAACGTATTGCGTCAGGCGTTGAGTGTGTTGCTGGATATATGAAAACTCAAAAAATTAAAATTCCCAAAAAATATGCTCGTCTGTTTTGCGGCGAGCTTTTTAAATACGTTTGGGACCCCAAAACAGGCTTACCCGTAAAAGAGGATGACGACATTATGGATAGTACAAGATACGGTATTTTTTCTGACAGCGAGGACAACAAATAATTATGCTATACGATTTAAATTTTTTGAAAGAGGGTGAGAAATTCCCCCCTTACAGCGAATTGGCAAGAATACAAACTTATAGGCAGAACAAGTTACTTTTTGAACATAGAATGCAGGAAGTTTTTTATGAGTATCAACAGAGACTTTGGGCTGTGCTAAATAAGTTCAATAATATGAGTTATTTTGAAGCGTCTAATAGTACGTTATTCAGTATCGAACTTGACTACTTTGAACTTGTTGCTGTCAAATCTTCTGACATAATCGCAGGCAAGGCTCCGACAATTACAATCACAAAACGTGAGCTTACCGAAGAAGAACTTGCTACTGACGAAGGGGCAAGCTATATAGCCCAAACGGAAAGGTCGGAAACTAATCTCAAGTTGATTATTGACGATAACCTGTTTTACAAAAAGTTACAGGAAATCATTATTGACGTATCGAGATACGGTGATGCCGTAGTACGTACCTACAAGGATGAAGGCGAAAATGGAATCCACGCAAACTTTACCTGCATTTCTCCGGAGACGTGGTTCCCTATAGTTGACCGTGAAATCAAAGAAAAGCGGCTATATGACGTCATTGCTTGGACGGTTGATATTACACCTGACAAAAAGGAATTGACGTCTAAACATTTTGAATTGCACGCCCAGATACACGAGGCAGGCAAGTACACCGAGCGTGTATATCAGGCTAAGTGTCAGATTGAGCAGGGTGTTCTTACTGACGGTAGCACCGCAAAAATAGAACGCTACACGATTGGTAAGCTCATTTCAGAAAAAACATATAACACAGGCTTTAAATCTTGCGTTATACGTGATTTCCACAACCTTACAACAAGCAGTAGTATTTTCGGTATTAATGACTATGACCGTATAGGACCGATACTTGCAGAGCTTGACGTTCGTTATACGCTCGAAGGTCTTGTTCTCGATAAGCACACCGCCCCCTCAATAGCGTGCGACAAAAGCGCAGCTTACCAAAATAAAGATGGCTCGTGGGGCGTTAACGTTGGTGGAATATTCCTATACAAAGAGGGTACCGTTCCACCGCAGTACATAACGTGGGATGCAAGTTTGCAAGCCAACCACACTATGATTGAAAAGTTGGAAAAGCACCTGTGGTCACTCTCTGAAATGGGGGCTGTTCTTAATGACGAGAACTTCGGCTTAAGTCAAGGATACGAGGCGCTCGAAACAAGATTGTCTAACGCAAGGCTCAAAGGGCAGCGTGTTGCAACAGGTTTAGAATCCCCTATCAAAAAGTTGATATCGGCGCTTTCGGAAATCGGGTACGATTATATATCAACCAAGGAATTATCGGTGCAATTCAATACGGGTATTCCTATGACCGAAAGTCAAAAAGCAGATATTTCGTCAAAAGAAGTCGGAGGCGGTGCATTAAAAGACGTTTCAACCGTTCTTGTTGAAAGGTACGGCAAAACTAAGCGTGAGGCTGACGAGATAGCCGCAAAGATAAAAGACAGCAAGCAGAATCCTTACGAGCTTTCTTTTTATGACCATATAGACGATGACGGCGGCGATGTCACAGGTCGGAATGATGGCAGCGATGGTAAACCGCCGATAGGATTTGGTGAGAATGAAGAATAATAAAGACGAGAAGGGGTTAGTTGAGCTTATACAGTCGTTTAAAGACGAGGAACATAAGGTACTGTATGCATTAACACACAGCCGTCTTTCAATATCGGAATATAAAAAACACGTCAAACAGACCATAAGTAAAACCGTTTCAGTTTTATGTGAAAAGGCAAGGGAGTATTCAAAGCGAGAGCTGCCGTCTGCTTTTAAGGAAGGGCAAGATAAAACAGACAGCGCAAAGGTTGAACATTTAAGCGGTAGTTCGACACCACCCCGTGCAAGCGCAAAGTTAGCTAACGAAGTGTTAAACCGCTTTGGCTTTAAGTATAGCGGTAGGTCGTTAAGTTACGATACCTACATAGAAATTCAACACGCCACGGAAGCAGCAGGAAACGGCTTAATCGAGCGTGTGAACGGAATTATTGATAGGCTCGGCAAATCGGGCGAGGATACCATTTATAACGTTACAAGGGCGATTTCGGACGATATTAAAAAGAGCGGACTGCTTAATGTTGAGTACTCAAATGGTAGGCGTGTTCCGATTGACCATTATGCGGCAACGGCAGCACGTTCCGCACGAATTGAGAGCGCAAACATAGGGGCTTTCGGAAGAGCTATTCAAAACGGCACCGACTACGTTAAATGTACTGAAATTTATCCAACGTGTGAAGTCTGCGCAAGGTATCAAGGAAAGATTTACTGCATTAGCGGTAATGATAGCCGATTCCCTTCACTATTCGATACGGCGTTGAGAAAAGGTTACGCTCTTATTCACCCGAACTGCCGACACGAGTTTATTCCTGTTTGGCTTGAATTGCTTGACGATAACGAGCTTAAAAAAGAGCTTGACAGCGCAAAAATAAGCGGTAAGGACTCACGTTCTATAAACGAACGGAACGCCTATGCGCAGTGGCAGGAGAGTAATCGAGCTTACAATGCTGAAAAACTTTATTATGAACGTTCAAAGCGGCTTTTAGGAAAAGACTTCCCATATAGCGACATAGGCTCGTTTAGACGGTCTTATAGGGCAAAAACGGGAACTAATGCACATACAAAAAGTCACAATCTAATAAAGGACTATCAACAGTACGAGCAACAGCTCAAAGTGCTCGGTGACGGTGGCGTAAAATCATTTGCAAAATACAGAGAATTAAAGTATAATGAAGATAGACAAGAGTATGACAATTTAAAACTTCAAGTAGCAGACGAAAAAGTCAGGCGCAGGCTTGGCTCCGATGAGTTACCTCTTAAAATTCAAGCCGACAAACAAGGTAAACATATTAGGGGGCATAAAAATTTTACTGATAATAAAAGCTATCTTGCTGTTGAAACTGTTGAAGAGGGTTTGGCACTTTCGCAAGAAATTGTTGGCAAGTATCACGGCACGGGTGAAATTCGGCGTACCCGGAGCGGCGAATGGAAACATACAGAACGTGTTTTAACAGATAGAGTGATAGGGTTTGCATATAAATACGATGGAACTCTTGTTGAAACAAAAGTAGCAACAATTCACTATTCAAAAAACGGTACGCATATAGTACCTACGATATGGGAGGGTTAAAAAGTTGACTGAAAATGAGTTTATAA
Source organism: Candidatus Coproplasma sp. (assembly GCA_051884135.1). Taxonomy (GTDB): domain Bacteria; phylum Bacillota; class Clostridia; order Christensenellales; family Borkfalkiaceae; genus Coproplasma. The sequence goes on from JBJEVC010000047.1 coordinate 23,091, forward strand.
GCTATTTTGGCAAAGATATAAAAGTATTATTCAAAGACGGGGCTGTTCTTATAGGACACGTCGTATCTTATACTTGGGCTGTGGATAATGACCCCGTTGAGGAGGCTGAAATAGATTTAAAAGTTGAAGGTAGAGCTGGTTTGGTAGCCATAACTCAAAAAGAAGTAAAATCAATAGAAATTATAAAATAAAGCATTGTGCAAAATATGCACAGTGCTTTTTAAATACAAAAAAGTAGGGCAGTCAACCGAAAGGCGTGACTGTCTTTTTATGTACGGGAAAATAGCGACTCCTTATCCTGACCGTCTTTCGCTATGGCAAGGGAAATCTTGCCCCGTACACCAAAGCCCAGAGCAGCAAGGCGTAAAAAGGTCAAGCGCATAAAAAATCTAACGGGAGCGAACCCGTAAAAAAGTGTAGGAGGCATTTTATGAAAAGGTCGGAATTAAAGGCATTGCTCGGAACCCTTGAGAACAAAGATGAGGTCATTGACCACATTATGGAAATCAACGGTACCGACATAGAAAACGCAAAAAGGAGCGTGAACACAAGCGGACTTACGGCACAGCTTGAAGAAAGGGACAACAAGATATTAGAGCAAGATGCTATTATTAAGTCCTATCAGAAAGGCGGCGATAAGTACATTGACGGCACGGAGTTTGAGCGTTTGAAGAAGTTTGAAACGGACACCCTTGCGGCGGCAAAGAAGGAAAGGCAGGTAGCGGCTGTTAAAAAGTTACTTAAAAACGAAAACGCCCGTGAAGATATGCTTGAACTTTTGATTAACGGCGTAGATATCGACAGTATAACCGTACAAGATGATGGCTCGGTTAAAGACGGGGCTAAACTTGTCGCTGGTCTTAAAGAGAAATACGCCGCAAGTTTTGACGCTACTTCGCATACAGGCGGCGCACCGTTTTCAGCTACGGGCGGTAAATCTGTGGGCGACGGCGCAGATAATGGTTTTAATTTCAATTTTACCCCCGTCAACAATACTCCGAAGAAAACCTAAAATAATTTCATTTAAAGGAGAAAAACAATGTCAGCAGTAAACTATGCTACGCTCTACGGCAGAGCACTTGCAAATGCGTACCCCTATCAGTCGTATTTCGGAAAATTGCGTAACATTGAGAACAACAGTAAGTTCAGATGGTTAAACGCAAAGACAATCGAGATTCCCACACTCACAACTAAGGGTGCGGTTAATGCGGATAATGACACTATAACAACCGCAGTTAGAAGGTGGGATAACAGTTGGGAACCCAAGGAAGTAAAATTCCATAGAGAGTGGTCAACCCTACTTGCACCCACGGACGTTGATATGACGAACCAGGTTGCAACTATTCAGAATATCACTTCAAACTTCAACGAGTTCCACAAGTTCCCTGAAAAGGACGCTTATTTGGTATCGAAACTCTACAAGGACCTTACCGCCCTTGATGTAACCGCAAAATCGGAGGATATTACCGCCGCTAATATCCTTGCCTTAATCGACAAGGAATTAGAAGATATGCAGAACAAGAGAGTACCTGTTAATGGGTCTATAATGTACTTAACGCCTGCACTCAGCACACTTTTGAAAGGTGTAATGAGTAGGTATCTCAATTCAACAGATAGTACAATAAACAGAACAATTAGCAGAATCGAACAGCTTGAACTTGTTATAGTTCCCGAAGATTTAATGCGTACCGAGTACGATTTTACTGAGGACTGGGCTGTTAAATCGGGTGCGCTCTATATCAACTACTTTATCGTTCACCCTTCGGCAATCATAACCCCCGAAGTTTATACATTTGCACAGCTTGACCAGCCTTCGGCTATGTCAAACGGCAAGTACGTTTATTACGAAGAGCGTTACGAGGATGTGTTCATTCTTAACGAAAGAAAGGACGCTATCCGTTTCCACGCATCAGCAAACCCTCTCGGTAAAGCTTAAAAAATCAAATCAGCGTAAGGGGTGGGTGTATGCTCACCCCTTAATTACGCAAGGACTAAATTATGTTAACAGTCGGTAAAAATACATACGTTACAATAGATGAGGCTACTGAGTATATCAATAGCCACTATTCACAAAAAAACATTCTTCGTGCGCATTGGACGGTAGCTCCGGACGAGTTCAGAGAGCAGTACCTTTTGCAGTCTGTTGCTGAAATAGAGGCTCTTCCCTTTATAGGTCGCAAGTATAATTACGTAAACGAACTGCAATTTCCGAGAATTTATGCTAATGTACCCTACAATATTTCACGACACCCGATTTACCGTATTCAGTATGGCGAAGAGGGAAAGGTTCCCGAACAGGTCAAGTTTGCGCAAATAGAAAATGCGCTCGGAATAATAAAGAAATCTTATCGTCCAGACAAAGCCGCTCTAATCGTTCTTAAATTAGGCGTTGTTCCCGAATACAAGGAAGTTATGGGCGATTTGTCGAGCGAGCGTGCCTTGCGGCTTTTAACGCCGTTTTTAGGCAGTTTGAGGGCATAAGAGGTGAGATATGGAAACATTGTTTGACTACCCCGTAATGATTACCGAAGAAGAGTTTAAAAACAATACGGGATACGACCTTGCAGTTGAGTTAGATGGTAACAACAACGCTCGCAAGGTAAAAAATTTTCTTAACCAAGTACACAGAATCGTCTATGACGATTTAATATATTCAATCGGCAATAAGTCTATCAAAAAACGAATGATAGAATATTATGCTGACGATTTAAAAAACGAGATTAAAAAGGCTTTAATTGCACAGGGTGAATATTTGCTTGACAATGGCGATATCTCACTTTGGAACGGTGCAGTTGTAGCCGCAAACGGCACGGTAGCAGTATCAGATAGCGGTCTTATTGCGCAGAAGATAGTTGCATTATCCGTTATCAATATTCTACGGGCAACCGAGCCGAATTTGCTTTATATGGGTGAATAACTTATGAGCTCTTTACCGATAAAATATGACCTAAATTTTCAGTTGATTGATTTGCTCACACGTAAACCCCTTGGAACTTTTAAAGCCCGAACTATTAAGGACAGGGAAGTGCGGTCGGGTGCAATCAGCGGAAATATAATGTCGGGTTCATATTCTTACACTATCGCAACGGCAAAAAATATAGGTTTTGGTGCTGCTGGCTCTCAACAGGTTATTGACCTTGAAAACAACGTAACATACACAATTGTTGCGGTACGGGGTCTTACCCACACTCAAGTAGGGCGTAGCTTCTGCTCTGCACGCCGCAACAAGGAAATCATATTGGAGCTTGAATAATGAAAATAACTAAGGTTATGCTCGAAAGCCGTTTACTGCTTACATTAAAAGCCAACGCACCTGTCCGCAGTACTCGTGGGGCAGTTGGTAAAAAGGGTACGAATATGTATTCACCGTACCCTGGCAATTTAAAGAATAACGGAATAGTGCAGACTAACAACGGTGCAAAGCTCGATATAACCCACGTCGGCTATATTTGGTATGCAAATAAAAATAGCCGAAAACCGAATTATATCGGAAAGTCCGTGGATGAGTTTTTGAACTGGTGTCAAACCTTAGGGGGAAGGATAGAAAAAGGATGATAGATTTAGAATATCTTTCAGCAAGAATTAACGAGCTTATAGGAACAAACGATTTTGTAGTTTACACCGATACGAACTACACACCGAATAATAATGATACTGACCGTACAACGTGCGTTATGACGGCAAGCCGTAACCCCCAAGCGTTGGGTGGCTCTATCGACTGTGAAACCCTAACAATAACGCTTTCTTTTGATTTTCAAATAGCAGTTGATAATGAACAGTTTGCACGGCGTAAGGAAGCGTTAACCACAATTTTAGGATGGAAGTCCTTTCAAATCCATACGCCTTACGGTGAAACTTACGACGTTGATAGTTGGTTGGATGCATTACCGCCCGAACCACCCCGTATAGACGAAGGGGAACTTAAACAGATATTTGCTATAAGCGGTACTGCGTTAGTTGCAAACCATTCAATGGGTGCAGTCGTATCTAACCGCATACGCAACTTTATAGACGGATACGAACTTGTTACAATGAGCAGTTCGGCAGCCTTGGCGAAGGGTGCAGATGAGCTTGTTAATCTATCAAGTAATAGCCATCAGATAGAGGCACAAGAAATATCTCAAACCAACAGCGACGATATAACGGTCCTTTATACAGGTTCAGTTATTGATAAATATTTCCGCAACCTTATTGAGCTTGGGGAAGATGGTAAAGGTGAGCAAATCAATAGAACCTATATTTTAGCACGTGTTTACCCTGATATTACGATAATGAAAAAGGTTAAACTCATTGAGGCTACTAATATAGGGCAGGCTGGTGCATTTTTCTATTACAAGCTAACTTTCCGAAAAGTGGAACAGGGAGAAGTGAATATCGGTAAACAGATTAAGAATTTGAGAGTTGACTTTGCCGAAACGCTTTCTCCGGGAGAGTCCACCACAGGCACAGCAACCGTAGAATATTACAACGCTGAAAGCGATTCCGATATTACTTGGGGTATATCAAGTCTGCCTACGTTTATTTCATATCAAATCGGCGCAGGCGGTATAATCTTACAAAACAATTCACCGTCAAGCGGTATTGAAAGCAGTACAACGCTTACTATAACTGCAATCTCGAATGTCGATAACTCCAGTGCAAAGTCTATAACGGTTATTGTTCAATATTTTAAGGCGGTTACAGACGTTTCGATTTACGCCGTTCCTACGGCTGATTTTGACGGAGAATACGTTTCTCTTGGTAAGCGTGCAGTATTCAAGGCGGTTGTAACCTATAATGATGGTTCAACTGACGAGAATGTAAAATGGAGTTTTACCGTAGATGAAGGTGTTACGGGCATTTATCTTAATGGCGGTGTTTTAACGAACGAAAGCACGGGCAGTAATGGCGACGATATAAGCGTAACAATAACGGCAACCACGCCTGACGGTTCGAATACAACGTCAATTAATGTAACGTGCGAGGGTGGTGCAAATTATTACGGCATTACATACGTTGTAGGCTCACACTCGTGCGCTGACGGTCCTTCTTCTGCCCGTGAAGGTGAAGAAATAACCGTTTATACAGGCGTTGACGAGAACTATACCATTACAAATATATCTGCTTGGATAAACTATGGTACGGGAAGTCAGTCAAGAATAGCGCAGGCTGAAGATATGGAGGAACTGACATTCACAATGCCTGACAGCAACGTTACTATAACTACAAGCGATACTGATTATTAAGGGGTGATTTATGGCTGACGTGCCTACTAACGGGGAAGTAAATTTCAATATTGTTTTTAAAGGCTTGGACGGCGATATGCCGACCAACGATAACGAAAGCGAGGGGAACCCTGCCGCACCGTCTAACGTTGGCAAGCCCAGCGCTAGCAACAGTACAAGCTCTAACTCAAAGAATGTAGCCTTAGCAGCAGGCGTTAACGTGGCTTTAAATATGAGCAAGCAAGCCGTAAATGCCGCTATTTCAAATATATCAATAGCGACAGGCGATAGTCTTACGCAGGAGCGCATTCAAAACGGAATAAATACGATAGGCACAAGTGCTGCGCTTATAGCAGCTTGCTGTACTAATATCTATACCGCCATAGCGGCGGTTGCTTCGCTACTTATTTCTTCAGGTGCTAAGGCTTGGCAAGAGCAAAATCGATTAAAATGGTCTAACATAGACGCTACTAATAAGGCAAAGATATACGGCTTTGCGTCAAACGAGGGTAGATAATGATTAAATCAAAGTTGTTGATATATACGGGCAATGTATGGACTGAGTATCAAATATACAACTTCCTTAATTTTGATGAACGCAAGGACGGTCAGCTTATTTCGGCAAGCTGCACGATAATCACTGCACCTAACCTAAGATTTAAACAGCAGAGAAAAGCCCGTCTTATTACTACCGACGATTTGACGTCACGAAGTGCAGACTACTTCGCCTATTTTAAAGTACAAAAACGTTCATCAACTTTTTGCTTTCAGTCGGTTACTTTAATAAGCGTATCCCGTAAATCGCAACTTGAGCCTATTGACGGTTTAAGAGTTATACAGGACGGCGAGAGTAATTATACGCTGTATGATACCCTGTCAAGGTTACTTGACACTACGCCACTACGGCAGGTGGGTAAAAGTAATAAGTACCACATTACGACTAACGTCGAGATATTAAAGGTTTTGAAGTCTATCATATCACCTGAATTTGCGTGGTCTTGCCGTACTCTGCTATGGGAGTGCTTAAAGGAAATCGGGGCGGCTATGGGTGGATATGTTCCCAGCCTTTCCTTTGCGAATTATAACCATCCTAACGACGAGTACGAAGTATCATTTGATAACGTGGCCGCCACCACAAAGACGGTAGATAGGCTTAATTATAAATCATATTCCTACGGTGTAGACGAAAACGACGTCTGCTCGGAGCTTGACAGCGATATAGCAAATATCATATCCACCAACCAAGACACCGCTAGTGTTGTATATCCATCTCAAAATGGCTTTATTTCACCCCGAACAGAAGAAGTAAGGCTAACAACCGATAATTGTAAGCTCATTCTTCCAAGCACAATAGAGCGGCTTGTTAGGGTTCTTATTGACACTAATGAAGTAAAATTTAATAAGAACCACGACTATAAAACGCTTGCTGAGCTTATTGGCAGTGATACGCTCGATATAACCTATTATGTGGTTGAAAAAAAACTTTATGATACGTTGAAAGAGGTTAGAAGTAGTGCAGGGTTTGATTGGTGGGATAAAGTAACTAACCGTTATAAGCATAATACAATTTATTGGTCGGAAGGTTCAAATTCAATTACAATTTCAAATGGTAAATGGAGTCCGCAGTACGTTTCATCAAGCGATTATGCAATTCGATTTTTAATTGTTTCTGCAATGCGCAGAAACTATAATTATGACGTTATTGGTTTAATAAAGAATAATGTCGTTGATATAGAAACCGACATACGTAATATGCGTTTCCGTATTGAGTATATTCCCACCGACAGCAGCACAAAGTTGCGAGCGTCTAAACAGGAAAAATGCGACTACGAGGGCGTTCAAATTTATAATCAGCGTGCTGAAAAAGTCGATAGCGAAGTGCTTTCAGCCGACCTTAAAAAGAGCGTCAATCAGCGTGGTGTTGAGTACTTTAAGACGGCAGAATATTACTCGGCTTTGTCGGATATCCTTCCCCTTGGAACAGCGTATTACGAGGGTAGCGACAGGTACGAGATTATTGTAAACGAATACGAACAGACAAGCAAGCATCATATCAAGGTTACGCATAGTTGGTCAAAGAATTGGTCAATGCTCTCGCCTCGACTTATGCAGAATAAGGAATATCGCAATACTAATATTCCTACCGACATTTTAGAGCGTAATCTTTTCTACGAAGATTACTGTGTTGTGTCAACGCAAATAGAAAGCGTAACAACGCCTTCAATAATTCAACAAGGCGGTTTTGAAGCTATAAAACGGCTTTGGAAACCGTCAACGGATGATAGTATATGCGAAGTTAATAACTATGCTATTTACCCCGAGAACGGCAACGCAGGCACTGTTAATTCTTGCTGCTCATTTGCTGTTGCAAATGCTATTGTTCTTTGCGGTAAGGTAAAGAGTAACTACTCAATAGGAATAGCGCTTGGCGAAGATTGGGAGTGCCACGAAGTTGCATACGCTGGGGATAAAGGGGTAATGCAAACCGCCCTATTACAGTTCGGTTTTAACCTTTCAAAGCTAAATAATTATTCCCTTCCTTACTGCAACAGAGGGATAGGCGATTATCAGAACGTTATTTCCACAAAGGCGGTTGAAGGTCATTTTTACATAGATAAATCGAGCGCAGAAAAAACCAACTTTACCTATCAGCTAAACTTTGTTACAAGCTCACCGCAGATTGTAATAGGCGAGGCTATGGCAAGTTCGAGCCCTATAATCAAGGGTACTGACGGAACCGAAACGCTTAAGATATGGCAGCTCAACAAAAACATTTCAAAGTCAGCTTCCGTTATTATTGATACAGACGGGAAATATGCACAAATTACCGCTGAGAACGCAAGCGAGCTTTTGTCGGTTATGCAGCCCACTTCAACTATGTTTTGGGTGTCGTTTGCGCTCAATAAGCTAATAGAAAAGCAACTATGGACGACTACGCAAGATTGTAAGGCGTGGGCGGTAACTGACTCAAAAAACCGTCTTATCTTTGCTTACAACGAAGATTTGACAAGTGTTGGTTATACAACCAAAACCATCTACTTTAATTTCACGCATAAATTTCACTCGGAGGAATAATCCATTATGCAGATATTCTTATCAAATGACGGCTCGATTGAGTTTTTAGACGGCTCAACAATCAATCGTAATACCATAAACCGCAAACGCCTTGAAGTTACGCTTGAAAGCGCCCTTACGGAATATGAGAGCCTTTGGGTTCAATTCGGCAAAACGCAAAACTTTGACGAGGTTGGGGCAGAAGTGCTTGAACCTATACGCTTTGAAAAAGTTGAAGGTAGTGCAAATAAATTCATAAAGCTGATACCGTCCGAAGTAACAAAATCTCCCGGACGCTGGTATATGGTTTTGGCGGTGCGCAAATATTCCCCCAGAGAAAGCTCCGTGTTCACTGAACAACTTACAAGCGACCAAGAGAGTTTTACGGTAAACGACAACTTCCCCGTTCCTGATGATGGCTACGTTTCAAACGCCACAATGGAGAGTATTTACCACGATACCGTAACAGCGGCAACTTCCGCTATAAAGGCACAAGAGATATGCGAAGAAAGCGCAGAAAAAGTAGAAGGCTTCTGGAATAATTTTCAGGGGCTTTTTGTTTCCGATAATGAAACAACAGCCGTCAAATATACGATTGAAAACAACGTTGATAAGTCGTTCAAGGCGAATGTTGAAAGCGTTGAACTGACGATACCTAAAGATATAACGCACGGTTTTCAAAGCGGTGTGAACATAAAAGGCGGCGAGAGTGATATTTCCTGCAACATAGTCAACAATAGTGACTACGAAGTCAAGTACGTTAAAAACGGTTACGGTACCGACAGCATAGACACACTGACGGCAAATCACAATTCTGTATTCTCGTTCTTTTGTGATGGGATAGCAGTTTACTGCATTTTAGCCGAGGTGTAAAATGACTTATTTAGAGTGGAAACGGCATATATCAATATTCCGCTTTATCCGTGGCAAAAACGTCTATGAGGCTATTCCCGAAGAACTTGAAATGCTTATCTACTGCAAGTACAAAGCGGCTCTTTCAGACAGCCTCCCCGTTGCAGTAACGCTGGTTTTGGCAGAGGAAGAATTTACTATAACCAACATTGTAGATTCCCTTACATACGCCATCAATGCAGTGCATAGTGGAGAAATATCGGTAAGCGCAAAGCCTATTGATAGCTTAACCTTAGCCGTTACGCCCGAAAGTACCGCTATTATCAAGGTTAGAGCCGATAACGTAATAGATTCAACTATCGAAATTTTATCGCCTGAAATTACGGCTTGTATGGCAACTAAGGCACAGATGCGTGATACCGATATTTGCGGCGTTATAACCTATCAAAGTAACGTTACGGGCAATATTGTGGCGGTATCGGCGGTATCAGGAACTACCAACGTTTCCGCAAGTGCAGAAGTATTACTTGCCACGCAGTTAGCCGCTATTCAGTCAATGACGTGTGTTTGCAAGGCAGAGTTGGGAGCCGATTTAGAGCTTAACGCCAGCGTTAAGTTTGATAGCGTGTTCAGTACAGAATACACGGTATCGGTTGTTGATGCGCTTAAAAGTCAAATGGCGGTAAACTTTGAAACAGTTAGCGCAACTGAATTTAACGTTAAAGCTGACAATGCGCTTAAAGGGCTTATCATTGCCAAGGTGGAAACGATTTCGATAGTCGATTTGTTAAAGTGCATTACTACAAACCTTGTCGGGCAGATACAGTTGAATATCTCGGAGCAGCTTAATGATGAATTGTCAATAAACCTTTCAACAAACTACACCGATACCGTTTCTGTAAATATAGCCGAATCGTCTTTTGATGAGATTGTAAGGACGATAAATACAAACTTTATCGGCATTATAGATATTAAACCCGAAATAACGACTTCGCTCGATTTCAATGTTATGGCTGAACTGCCTGACGTTGAAATTTCAGCCACGGTAGATACGCTAACGTTTGAAGCGGTGAAAGTCGAAGAAACCGCAGAATTAACCGTCAGCGTTGCGCTTGCGTGCGTAGCGAAGGCAACGGTGGAAGATTATTCGGGTAAGTCCGTTGACGAGCTTAGCGACCTATCCGTGGAAGATTCTGCCTATATTGAGGTATAAGGAGGTACATAAAAATGATTGCCTTTTATACTTGATTTTTTTGTATCCCCAAACCTAAAAAAATATTTAAAACAGGAGTAAAACATTATGAAATCAATAGGTTTAAAGAAAGCACTTGAACTCTATACTGGCAAAGCGTTTAGTTGCCCTTTATATGCAGGTCTTATGTATAGTGAGCCTGCTGACGGCGATACAACCTTTGCCGAACCCACAGCACCTACGTATTCTCGTATATGCCTTAACAACAGAACACAAAACTCAGTAAGTTATACTAACGTATTCGGGGACGTAACCGTAATTGACGGCTCTGCAACTGCAACAAACAGCTCTAAACTGTATTTTTCGGAGACATACAACGAAGATTCGGCGGCAGAAGATAAGACTGACCCTTGGGTTGATAAGTCTGATACAAGCAAGCAGTTTATTAAATACTTCGGAATTTTTGACGCTGCAACGGGCGGCAATTGTCTGGATGCGGTAGAGCTTGATACGCCGTTAAAGCCTGGTTATGAGGGCGACAATAGCACACCCTCGGCTTGGACTAAAAAGTCAACTACTGTCGTTATCCGTAAGGGCGGTTTAAAGGTTATTTTCAGGAATGCGACAGCAGCGGTAGCGGCTGAATAATAAGGAGAGGTGGGCTATATGAAGTCAGCAAATTTAGGTTTGACGGTTGATTTGCTTACTAACTCAACCGATAAAGAAAATAACGTTCCTGCTCATCTTAATGCAGCGAACGAGAATTTCAAAAATATAGACGAGTGGGCAGGTAAAGTCAAAATAAAGCCCACCACCGAAACCTATACCATAACAGCAGATAAATGGACGGCGGTTTCCAATAAATCGCCGTTCACTCATTCTGCAACCGTAACCGCAACTACTGAAATAAGCGAAGAAACGCTTGTTGAACTTATCAACAATGATGCCGTAGCGTTCGCAAATCACGGCTTTGCAATAGCCGCAGTCAGCGGACAATCAATTACGATTTACAGCGTAGGTGCGCCCACTTCAAGCGTTACCTTGCGCATAGAGATAGGAGGCTAACAATGGCGATAATAAAAAACCCCATCACCGTGGCTGGTAGCACCGCAGAGCCTGCGAAGCCTGAAGAGGCGGTAACGATAGAACTTAACCTTGCAAGCGGTAATCAGACCGTAACGCCCACCACCGATGGCTACGTTATGACTTCGGTTGTAATCGAAAAGCCTTTAACCCTTACCCCCGATAACGTCAAAGCTGGCGTGGTGATAGCAGGGGTAGAAGGCGGCTACAGCGGTACCACCATTACAAGCGACCTTGACAATATTATTGACGGCACAATCTCATCCTTTGCAATGCCTTCGGGAAAGACTTCGGTGTATAAGTACTCGTTCTATCAAATGACGGGTCTGACCGTTGCCGACCTTACGGGTGCAAAGAGCATAGGCGACTACGCCTTCTACGGCTGTACAAGCCTTTCTTCGCTCACGCTTACGGATGCCGTAACGACCATAGGCAACTATGCGTTCTACAACTGCACCCGATTAACAGGCTTAACCATTCCCCAAACGGTAACTTCAATAGGTGATTACGCTTTCCAGAGCGCATCCACTTCAAGCGGTAGCACGTTCACGTTAAGCCCCGCAACGGCTTGCAAGCTCGGCAATTACGCCTTTAACAGCTCCAAAATTTCAGCCGTCAGCGGTCATTACGGGGCGGTAGGCTCATACGCCTTTACAGGTTGCGGAAGCCTTACAACGGTTGAAATGGAAGAGTGTGCAGGGCTTGGCAGTTACGCTTTCCAAAACGATACGGCTATCACAAAACTGCATATCAACGTTAAGGGTTCGGTAGGCGACTACACCTTCTACGGTTGCACAAAAGTCAATGACGTATCATTCAGCGGTAATATAAAATCGCTCGGAAGTTACGCCTTTTCTCGGTTCTGCTCTGCCCGTAGCTCTCCCGAAAGCAACGTGATAGACCTTGATTTAACCGATTCGGCATTCAGTACCATAAATCAATATGCTTTTGGCGGCGATAGCTCAACGACTTCCTATCGAAATCAGTATATGAACATACGCTTGCCGACAACCGTAGCAACAATAAATCAGTACGCATTCCGCTACACCGACAACTGCAACTTCTATTTTTCAAGTAAAAAACCGCCCACGTTGTCTGCGACTACTTCTTGGAGCAACGCAACCAACTACAAAATATTCGTTCCCTTCGGCTCGGTTGTGGCATACCGTGAGGCAACCAACTGGACGGCGCAGGTGGACTATATGTGCGGCTTTGCACCCAAGGGAACGTTCGCAGTCGGCTCTACGCTCCCTGAGCTCAATTCGGAAGGCTACGAGCTTACTTGGTATTCGGATAAGGACTGCACGGAGGCGGTTACGGAAGTTACGGACGAGAACGCAGAGTATTACTGCAAGGCAGGAGATGAAAAGGTTGCATACGGCATTATGGGCGTTAATGCAATGGACTGCACCATCTCGATTACAGACGAAGAAGGCAACAGCTACGTTGCAGGTGGTGGTGTAAGGACGGGTACCGTGCTGACGATTACCGCAACACCCACTACTGAGGGCTACGTTCCGTATATGTTCAAAGTCAACGGTGAGGCGTTTGAAAGCGGTAGCACTATAACCGTTGATAGCGATATAACGGTTGTTGCTATCTATTGGGATGGCGAGAACCTGCCTATCAACCCTACATTTGCCGACAACTCTTGGACTATTATCAGGGAAGTTTTCAAAGCTGGTACCGCATTGCAATTCTGGAAGAATGGTGATGAAAAAGAGTTTACTTCAAAGAGCGGCTTAACATATTTAGCACGTCTTGTCGATGCAAGAGAAGGAAGATACAATTATTCTGACGGGAGCGGAACCTCTAAATGTGTTATCCAGCTTGTAGAATGTTACAACCTAAACGGGACAACAAGCTTCTATATGAACAGCACAAACACAAACAGCGGTGGATACGGCGGTTCGTATATGAACAAAACAACACTTCAAAATATCCTTGCTGACCTTCCGGACGATTTAGTAGCTATCATTAGCGAAGTTGACGTTCTTAGCGGCACGGGTGGCGGTTCAACAAGTGGCACTCAAACAACTGCTTGTAAGCTCTTCTTGCCTGCCGAAATGGAGATATTCGATGCTCAGCATTATTCAATAGGCTCTGCGGAGTGTCCTCTTGGTCAATTCGATTATTACAAAGAAAACAATACCAACGCAGCCCGTATTAAATATACGGTTGGCACAACCAACGCACGTTGGTGGTGGCTGCGTTCGCCTTATTCGGGCAGCAGCAACAGTTTCTGCTATGTTAACAGTAGTGGTAGTTACGACTGGAATTATGCCAACAGCGCCTTCGGCGTTTCCCCCTGCTTTGCAATTTAATCAATAAATCAATTTCTATCGCCGTGCGATAAAGCACGGCATAATTAAAACATTATGTCAGTACCCACATACAACCGAAACGAGAGTAAAGTACAGTTTATCGACACGGCAAGGGAGCTTGTAGAACATACGTTAAAGTACGTTCACAAACTCCCCAAACGTGCAACGTTCTATCTATCAATACGAATATTCGATTATAGCGCAAAGGTCTATGAAAGCGTTGTAAGTGCAAATGAGTATTACCCCACAACCAACTTAGATATCGAGCAAAGAAAGATACTGTTCAAGCAAGCGCAAGGGTATTTAAGTTCCCTTGATTACTTTTTAGGTTTAGCCAAGGACAGCTACGGCGGTCTTAAAAACGAGAAGGGAAACCCCATTATAAGCGAGTATGGTTGGGTTCACTGGGGTGAGTTGATTAAGAAAGAAAAAAGTTTAATCAAATCGGTATTATCAAGCGATAGTAAAATCGTCTTGTAATATAGGTTATGTGCTGTTTATATCCGCCGTGCGTTCGCCTAATTCGGGCAACAGCAACAATTTCTGCAATGTTAACAGTAGTGGTAGTTACGACTGGAATAATGCCAACAACACCAACGGCGTTTCCCCCTGATTTGCTAAGTTCAGACAAAGTAACCCTTTAGGGTGAAATCAGTATATTTGCAAAGGAGTGCATAACCTTTCACGGCAACAACCGAGAATTTCTCGGCAGTTCCGTGACAATAACGGTGCGGTTTCGGCGGTCGGATGACGCTTCTTGCATTGCGGAGTATTGATGGCAGAATACCCGTTTAATGACCGTCCGAACGGTAGCCAACCCTGCCCCTACAAACGCTACACGCAACGTGCTTTTTTTATTGAATAATGACGAGTAAGGAAAGGAAGCAGCGGAGATTTGAACGAAGGAGAGCTAAGCGAAAACGAAAGCTAATTGAGTTTAGAAAGCAATATGACGACTTCGATATAGTATTTATATTCGATAATTTGTGGAAATCGTCTAAAAAGTGTTTTAAAGGCGTTGGTTGGAAAGCAAGCACGCAAAAATTCAGGAACAGTTCCATATCCAACTTAGCCGAAATTTATCTCAAACTCAAAAAGGGCAAGTATAAAAGTAAAGGCTTTTACTGTTTTAAGATTATCGAACGTGGCAAACTGCGTGAGATTAAAAGCGTTCATATTTCCGAAAGGGTTGTGCAGCGGTGCTTATGCGATTATGCTTTGGTACCTATGTTCGCCCGTACCCTTGTATATGATAACGGTGCATCCATCAAAGGCAAGGGTATTGACTTTTCTAAAAATCGAATCGTACACCACATAAAGCGGTACTACCGCCGTAATGGTAGCAATGAGGGTTACGCTCTTATAGCTGACTTTTCAAGCTATTTTGACAGCATACTGCACGAGCGATTAGAGGTTGACGTTCGTAAACTTTTCACGGACGAGCGAATTATTAAACTCTATCTGCATTTTGTACAAATGTTCGGTCAACGTGGTTTGGGGTTGGGTAGTCAAATCTCGCAAATTAGTGCTATCCAGTATTCAAATTTGCTTGATTATGCGGTTAAATATCGCTTTCGTATTGAGGGCTACGCTCGTTACAACGACGATTTTTATTTAATTCACGAAAGTAAGGAATATCTCAATTTCTGCCTTTCCGAGATTAAGAAAATCTGCGTTGAGCTTGGCTTAAAACTCAATACTAAGAAAACTCAAATCGTAAAGCTTAAGCGTGGCATTCCCTTTTTGAAAGAGCGATTTGCTGTAACGGAAACGGGCGTGGTTTTGCGAATACCGAAGCTCGGCAACTTTCAGCGAATGAGTAAAAAGTTAAAGGTCTTTCCTGACTTCCTTGCTATCGGAAAAATGACGGAAAGACAGTTGTTAGATTCTTATATTTCAACCCGTTCTCATCTTATGCGCTGCAATGCGTATAAGCGCATAAAACATATGGACGAAAGAGTTAAAAAAATTATAAAGGAGCATAGAATCAATGTCAGTAATTGAAGAGTTCCCCTACATAGATGGGGAAGGTAAAGAACACCCCGAACTTGTTAAGCATTATTCGGACGAAGGGAAGGATATCATTCAGGTGGAAACGGGCGGTATTTATACCGAGGCGGTCGATAAATACCCCTGTAAATTCAGTTATGAAGAAGTACCCGAACCTGAACCCCAAGAAGTAGCAGAAGAGGCAAACGGTGATGATTACAGTTGAAACCATATGCCTTAATTGCGCAAACCGTGGCAAATGTACCGAGCCGTGTAAACGGTGGTACGACTGTCTCGAAAATCAACTAAAATCGGAGGAATAGTTATGAAAATTTTAAAACTTAATCTGGCTGGGGTCAGTCTTTATGAAGATTCCCTTCCGCATGATAAAAAGGATGACTTGGTAATTAAGTTAGAGGGCGTGCCTACTTATAACGCTCTCTTTTATTTTGTCGGTTATTCCAACACAAAGGAAGTCAAGCGTCAGCGTATTTCATACCAAAACAGTACGGTAACAATACCGAGTGAAGATTTAACGGCTGGTAAATTCGGCTGTCGTATCGAACAATGGTCGCCCGATAAAGCCCGTCAGCAGAAGGTCTTTACGTGTGAAGAACTCGGAATTAACGATGGTTCCGATTATTGCGAGGACCCTTCGATTGCTGCTATCCGCAAAAAGGTTGAAGAAATCGATAACGGTTATAAAGCTGCCGATAAGGAAATCAGTAACGCTTTAAGCGAAAAAGTTGATACTAAGGAACTTGAAAAGGTAAAGGCGTTCTGTGCGGCACTCTACGACTTTGCAAAAGAGGCGGTAAGAAAAATACCGTATATCAGCGATTATAAATTTTCGGAGGACATAACAAATGACTAACAAAAAATTTAACGTAATTCTTATTCTATCGCTCTTAATGGTTTTTATGTTGGGGGCGTTTTTCTGCTCCCGACAGTATGTCTATGCCGCGTCTGCGGAAGAAGTGCAGAGCGTATCAGAGAACGCCGAAAATCAGCCCGTAGAGGGCGAGGACGTCAGCGGTGAACAAACTGACGAGCCGACCAGCAATGGCGTTTCTGACAGCGTTAAACAGTACCTGATGAGCGTTTACGGTGCAGAGTGGGAAACGCACTATAACCAGATAATCGAGCAGTGGGGGAGTATTGAAAAATACCTGCTTTCCGCAAGCGAAAACCTGCCAGACGAATACAAGTATAAGGCTCAGGAGCTTATTGTAAATGCTGGCGGTTACGTTCCTATCATTGCCTATTGCCTGCTTATTTTAGGGGCTATTGCTTTTACTATTTATCAGTGGCGCAAAAATAAAAAGGTTGCTCGTGACCTTGATTCGGTTAAGGCTGGCCAGAACCAAGAGTTGGAGGGTGAGCTTGCAATTATGGACGGTTTAAAAGCACTATTTACTGTTCTCAAAGAATTAACTCCGGGAGAAAGGTTTTCTTCTTCAAGGGCAAGTTTAGAGAGTGCAGAAACGAAAATAAATAAGGCAAGCGAGGTTATAAAGAAAGATGCCTAAATATAAAACCTTTAAAAAGGAAAAGTGGGTGTTCTTAATACTTTCGGTCTTTATATATTTTGTACCGTTTATAGTTGTAACCGCTTGCTTATTTCCTTTAATGAACAAGGCAGACGCAGGTTATCGGTGGGCGCTTGGAATCGTTCTTGTGCTTATGCGTGTTGTACCGTTTATTCTGCGGTCTTTACATAGCGCAGTAGCGCATTGCCCTATGCTCGATTTAACGTCGCTCGTGCTGTTCCTTGTTGCACTTTCGTTTAGGTTTGATATCTTTGCCGATTACCAGGATAAATTTTTAATAATTCTTGGCGTTTCGGTGGCAAGTTCAATCATATCTACCGTATTTTGGTTCTTATACAAAAAGTATGCGGCATACCACACTTCAATCAAAGCGGCGAAAAAAAGCGGTATGTTTGTAGTTGAAAAGGAGGAGAGTAATGCACAATCTTAATAATTCAACGCAGTTACAGTTACCACCTAAAGTAGTTAAGAACAGACCGAATAAAGCGTTTGCATCATTCGTTGACGCCATCACGCTAACTGTGGTTGGAATACTCGTAGTTGTAATCATTCTTCTTTACTTAACGGAAATCAGCTTTAACACTGGTGTCAATCTGTTAGAGTTTGGTTTTCAGAGCTTGGTATTGTACCTTGCGTCTATTTCAATCTACTTTCTGTTACGTTCGTTTGCACGAAGGAAGGGCAGACTAACCGATGGTTGGCAAAAAGCCTTTAAGCGGATAGAGAGCCTTAATGACGCAATCGTTGAATCGGGTGCAGCAGGGCGTATTCCTGAATATTGTCGTATTTGGGAAGATGAAGAGCTTGACGGCTCCCGTGAGCGCATTCTTGCGGATGCTGGCATTAGCCTTGACGACTTTAAAAATAAGTATTTAAAGTACTCAAAGCGTGAACTTAAAAAAGCATACTCAGGATTGACAAAGTTTGAGCTTCGTATTATTCTCAAAGCAAAAAGGCTTAAACGCTTGAAGTACTCAACAAGCTATTTAAGCGTAAACAATAGCTACGGTTCAAGAAAAGCGCCTAATCAGTATATATCAACCCGAACACTGGAAATATTCAACGGAATACAAAAGGCTGTTACAATGCTGTTTACTGCTATATTTGGCGTTACGCTTTGCGTAAACCTTGTTTCCGAACCAACGCTCGCAACAGTGGTAATGTGCCTTGTGAAAGTCATTATCGTGCTTTTTTCGGGTGCGGTTGGAATGGCTGGCGGTTATAACGTAAGCTCGGTTAAGGCTGTTGAAGAGATGGGAAATAAAATTGACGAACAACGCCGATTCTTAAAGTGGTGCGGCGTGGATATTCCCGAAGTGGATATTCCCGAAAACTAAATATAAAGTAAAACCGACAGTATCACGCTGTCGGTTTTTTTTGCGTTAATTCATTTTTTGGCATTTTTTGTATCTAAAGTGTAATTCATATGTAGCATATTTGCTTATTAAAGAGTTTTAGGCATTTTTTATAAAAGTTGGGTCTAAATTG
The DNA here is from genome assembly GCA_051884135.1 of Candidatus Coproplasma sp. Taxonomy (GTDB): domain Bacteria; phylum Bacillota; class Clostridia; order Christensenellales; family Borkfalkiaceae; genus Coproplasma. The sequence goes on from JBJEVC010000047.1 coordinate 41,827, forward strand.
GGTCTAAACTGCTTTTTAAAATTTTTCAAACCTTGTAAAACGCTGAAAAATAATAAAAAAGCAGGCTAAAAGCCTACTTTTTAATGGCTGGGGTAGCTGGATTTGAACCAACGAATGACGGAGTCAGAGTCCGTTGCCTTACCGCTTGGCGACACCCCAATTTTTAAGTTGTTGCAACCGCTCTTCCTACGGTAAAGAAAGATAAGCTTTCGCTCGATTGCCTAACTATTATATAAGACGTTTAAAAAAAATACAAGCATTTTTGCGGTAGTGTTTCAAAATTTTTTATAATAATTATTGCGTTAAGATGTTTTGCGCCTTAAACAGTATGCCTATGCACTTTTGCGCATAGGCATACTGACCTTATATTATTTAAAATTTCAGGTTGAGCTAATTATTATCCAGCCAAAAACTGCTTAAGCGTTGGCTTGTTGAAAAGCCAACGTAGTATACGTTTTCGGTTGTGGGGTCGTATTCATAAATGTAGGCAGGGGTGTGGGTAAAACCGTATTCTGCGGAGAAGCTCACAAATACTTTCTCTTCGACAACCGTCCAGTCAACGGGTTTATAGCCGTTGTGGCCTTTAGTCCAAAAATCATACAGATCCACAAATTTCTGGCTATGCTCCAACATATACTCTTCGTTGATTGTCACCGCCGTAGTATCGCTTGAAATCTTCAAAGTCTCATTGTCGTATTCAAAGAGATAGGTGTTCCCCTGCAAGACGTAAGTGTTGTTTAAAGCTTGCTCGGCTTCTTTTTGTGTAGCAAGAGCCTCAATCTCCTCTGAATTAACACACTCGTCGGTTGTTAAATCAAAGCAATCGCAGTACACCTTATTCGTGTTGTCATAGGTATCGTAGCTATAAGTATAGACGTAATTATCCAACCGTTCTATACCGGAGTAATTCTTGGCTGACTCGTATTCATGCAGGGTAAAGCAGTCGTTATCATATTCGTAATAATACAGATAATCACCCGTATGGATATAATAATCTCCGTTTTCCAAGTTGTAACCACTGTATCGGCGTTTTGCATAATTACCTGAAATGTCAACCGAATATATAATCTCCTTTTGCTGTAAATCCAAGATATGAAGAGCACCGTTATAGCGCATTACTGCCCTGTCATTACTTATGATATTCCCAAAATCAGGGTTTGAGTCATAGCCGTCGGGGTGCTTGAATATAGGGGATATATTTTTAAAATCGTAGACCTCTTCGGCAATCTGCAACGTGTTCCAATCAAGGCGGAATATTGCCAAGTCGTACGTCCAATAATCTCCCGTATCCCAATCCGAGTTTTTACGGCTGTCGTACAGCCCGAAAAAGTACGAAGAGTCGCCAAACGTATTTAGCCCTGAAATATAACTGCAGTTCTTTTTGTATTTATCATTAACGAGATTTTTAAGGGAATAGCGTTTACAGTTTTTTACAAAGCTATCTGTTCCTACCACCGTATAACCGTAATCGGTTTCAGGAGCTACTTTCTCCAATTTTTTGTATAGCATATCATTAATGCTGCATCCCGTAGTACCACAAAGTAGCATTGCGCTCAAACAGACAAAAAGTAATATTTTTAATTTTCTCATAATTATTCCTTGATTAATCCATTACATTATAGCATATAAAAGAAGCATAAGCAATATAATGTGTAATTTTTTCTTTTATCGTTTACATTGGGAGTTTTGGCTGTTATAATAATAACTGTAATATAATTTACGGAGAAACAATTATGTTAAATAAAGACGGTGAGAATTTAAGAAAGGTTAGGCGTAGAAACTTTTTCTCGTCATTAAAAGAATATTCGAAGAGAAGCAGAGCTAACAGAAATTTTTCAGACAAGTACTCCGAAATATGTGAAGACGGCAGTGTAAGGATAAGGGTGAATACGGAGAGCGGACTCTATTCTCCATATGCGGATAAAAAGGATCTGGATGCGGATATGCTCGATTATATCGAAAGTACGGCATACAATATTCCCATAGACCGCCCCTTGACGGTAAGTTTCTCTTCCGTTCCCGAAGATGAGAGAGTTAACGTTGTGTCGGCATATAACAAATATTTTGAGTTGAAATTTAACGATAAATGCCTTGATTTAAGAATATGTTACGTTAAGGCAATAGTGCTTTTGGTGTTGGGATTTATATTTTTCGGTTGTGCGGTAGCATTTTCCCATTTCGATATTCTTTGGGGGTTGAACGAAATCTGCACCGTAGCCGCTTCGTTCACTATGTGGGAGAGTATAGATTTCTTTCTTTTAGAGCGTGCAAACATCAAGGCGGAAAAGTTGGATGCCGCACAGCTTATGCTTGCAAAAATCGAGTTTGATTAAATATTTGTAAACGGCGGAAGTTGAGTATTAATCAACTTCCGCCGTTTTGCGTGTGTTGAAGTAATGTAAAGTTTAAACTTCTCATTATAATACGGTTGAAAATATCTGCTCTTTACGGTATAATTGACATATGGATTGGTTTAACTATTACGGTTTAATAATTTTAGCTGTCATGATGATACCAAACGTCGTTTACGCCGTAAAAAATAAAGGCAAGTTAAACGACGGCTATCACAATAAAGCGGTGGAAATATTAGAACAGATAGGCAGATATGCCTGTTTTATCTTTATGATTTTCAATATTCCGTATACCTGGGTAGGCTTTTATTTCTCGTACGGACTGTTGTTTTATCTCGTGATAAATTTCGTCTTGCTCATTGCATACTGTATAGGCTGGATAGTATTATGGAAAAAGTCAGGTATTGTAAAAGCATTGCTTCTTTCAATTCTTCCGTCCTTGATTTTTATCTTTTCAGGCGTAATGATTGCGAGCATACCGCTGTTTGTATTCGCAGTAATCTTTGCCGCAACTCATATTTTAATCTCCGTTAAAAATTCAAATGACGGTAATTGGCGCAAAGGTGTTGATTGATTCAATTTCTTTTTAATTATAATTCACTACTAAATAAAGAACGTAAGTTGACAGGTTCAACTTGCGTTCTTTTTGTCTTTTAGAGTTGTTTCGTTAATGCGGTTAATCATTTGTAGGGCTCGTGCCACCGCAAGCGGTGGGTGTAAGGAGCAACGAAGTTGTGACGGAATAGTGATTGGTCGAAAGGTAAAAATGATAAAACGGAAGATAACGTTTCGCAATCACGTCTCCACCCACGAGGGTTCTGTTTACCTTCCATCACACACTAAAAAACGGAACTGAAACAAAAAGTTTCAATTCCGTTTTTGGCGCGGACGGAGGGATTTGAACCCTCGCTGCAGTTTCCCGCACTACTCCCTTAGCAGGGGAGCCCCTTGAGCCACTTGGGTACGTCCGCACGTCGACACAAACTACGCTCTGATCCGTTTGTGCAGACACAAACGGAAAGTTTGCTCCGTTGTGTCTCCTTTTCCCACAAAGTCTTTGCTAAAGCAAATCTTTTGCGTGAGCCCTATTAAATTTAAGCAAAACGCCCTTTTCAAGGCGGTGCCTACAAGGTCAGGCACCGCCTCAATTGTGGCGTTTGCCTCTCCTTTTCCCACAAAATCTGCTTCGCATATTTTGCGGGAGCCATATTTATTAATATCAGGTGCTAAACTTTGCGTTCAGCGTAAGTTAATATAACACAAATAAAACTATTTGTCAAAACATTATTCAAGTTTTTAAAAATAATGATTTATAAAATTTTGCGCTGGCGCTTGATTATCGGGATATATTATGCTAAAATTATATAACCAAGAAAAGAGGGACAGTAATGAGAATAGTATTTTTCGGGGATTCTATAACAGATTGCGACAGGGACCGCAGCGACGAGACTTCGCTCGGCAACGGTTACGTTAAGGTACTTGCGGATAAACTCCGCCCCATATACCCCGATATGGACATAGAACTTTACAATAAAGGCGTGTCGGGCAATGAGGTGTGCGACTTGCTTGCAAGGGTTCAAAGGGATGTCATCGACCTGCAGCCCGACGCTGTAGTTATGATGATCGGTATTAACAACACCATTCACCGCTTCAAGTACGGCAAGGAGTTGAATTATAAGCTCTTTGAAAGCGATTTGGTTGCACTGATAAGAAGGCTAAAAGAAGCAGGTATAGTCGTTATCTTTTTGGAGCCGTTCTTACTTCCTGCGCCCGACAAAAAGCGTATGCGCACCGTATTTGAGAAGGAGTTGGAGATTATCCACCGTGTCTGCGTGGAGATGTGCGACGAGTTCGTTGCCTATGACGAGATGTTTAACGGACTGTGCGAAACCAGACCTTACACCGACTACTCCGAAGACGGCGTTCACCCCACGTTTAAGGGGTCGAACCTGATTGCCAACGTGGCGATAAAAGCTATAAGAAAACACCTGATGTAATAACGCTTTTCGTAATTTTTTTAAACAAAATGCGCCCTGCGCACCGTAAAATGCGGTGCGCAGGGCGCTTCTTTAAATCACATAATCAACCGATAAACAGTATTAAAATTCCCACAAGCAAGCCTACAAGCATAGCAAATCCCGGGGCTTTGGAACGCCACATAAGTATGGCTTCGGGGAGCAGCTCGCCAAACACGACGTACAGCATTGCACCGCTTGCAAAGCCTAAAGATATGGTCTGCCAGATAGGACCTATAGTTCCCAGGAAGTAGCCGAATATTGCACCTAAAACGGTGGGGATACCCGTTGCCGCCGTGATGAGCACAGCCTTAACCTTGCTTGTGCCGCCTGCAATTAAGGGAACCGAAACGGACATACCTTCGGGTATATTGTGCAGACCGATGACAATTGCTATCGTAAGTCCTCCGTTCAATGCAAGGTTTATCTCTTCATCGACGTAAGAAGCGCCTATGACCATGCCTTCAGGCAGGTTGTGCAGGGCAATGGCAAACGCCATGACCAACCCTGCCACGAAAAGCTCTCTCTTGTTGGTTTTAGTGCTTTCCCTTTCATAGTCCTGTTTATGTACTTCAAGGTGGTCGCTATGAATGAGCTCGGAGAGCTGGTCTGCCGTTTTGGGGTGGTCTTCGTCGATATGCTTAACCTGTTTGTTCGTGCGTTTGTCTATGAAGTGATTGAGCCCGTACACCATAGCATATCCGGCAACTATCACGGCGACGACGATTAAAATGTGCCAGGCAGGTATATCCCCTGCAGAAGTGCGTCCCTGTTCTATGGCGTCCAAAACCAGGTCTAAACACACCACGCACAGCATAACCCCTGCGGCAAAGCTTAAAAGCAGGCTTACGACCTTTTCCGAATTGTTATGTACGAGTGCGCCGATAAGTCCGCCAAGGCCCGTGCCCACTACGCCTGCAATCGCAGTTATAATAACGACAAAAGCGAAAGGATTCATGGGACTATTATAGAATATATGCCTGACGTTTGGCAACGTATTTATATTCGGTTTATATGCAAGGCTAATTTTATATACACCGCACATTATCCGTTATAAAATAACAGATTTAAAACGTGTGTAAAAAAACTTGTCTTTTCACAAAATTTTTACATAATTGAATACGTTAACGCTTGAAAAAATCTATTTATAATGATATTATTATATTTGTAATAAAATTATCTGACATTGAAGGAGATTATTTTTTTATGAAAGATTACGTTATTTTAACCGATTCTTGTTCCGACCTTGGTCAGGACGTAAGGGAAAAGTATGACATTGACTATGTGCAGATGAACATAGTATACAACGGCAAGGAATTGCCCGCTTCGCTCGATTGGGATTTGTATACCCCTGTTGAGCTTTATAACATTATGAGAGGGGGTACAAGGATAACCACCAACCAGGTGCCTGTACAGACCTTTGACACCGTCTTCACCAAGTACCTTGAAGAAGGCAAGGATATTATCTATATCGGTTGCTCTTCCAAGCTCTCCGGCTCTGTAAACACGGGTAAGGTTGTTGCAGACGAGCTTGCTGAAAAATATCCCAACAACAAAATTTACGTCATCGACAGCCTTAACAGCTGTTTAGGCGAAGGTTTAATGACCATAGACGCCGCAAAGATGAGAGAGAAAGGCAAGTCTTGCGAAGAAGTAGCTGCATACGTGGAAGCTAACAAGAACAAGTATCAGCAGTTCTGTGCGGTTGAAGATTTAACCTATCTTAAGCGTGCAGGCAGAGTAAAGGCGTCCGCTGCGTTCTTCGGCAACCTGTTCGGCGTTAAGCCCATTCTCATTTCCAACAAGCTCGGCGAAAACTTTGCTTTAAAGAAGGTTAAGGGCAGAAAGAACTCCCTTGACGAAATCTTCAATATGGCAAAGCAGGCAATAGTTAACCCTGAAGAGCAGACGGTAGCTCTCGTTCATGCAGACTGTATGGCAGACGTTGAATACCTTAAAAACAGAATCGAAAAGGAAATGGGCGTAAAGGAAGTATACGTTAACTATATCGGACCTATCATCGGCGCATCGGCAGGCCCCGGAACCATTGCAATTTATTGCAAGTGTGACGAGATCAACGTTTAATTGCTCTATTAAAACGCTCTTCATATATACTTTGCTTCAGTTCGTCGCTTTTGAGAAAATTAAGTTTATAGCGTAGTATGTGGCGACGAACCCGTATCTTTGAAGAGAGCCGTTCCTGATTATATTGAAATATAACAAATTCTAAATACGAGAGAAAAATGCAGATTCAGATGGAAAAAATGGACGGAGTGGAGTTTGCGGCAATGCTTACCGCAGGCTTTAACTCTCTGTGTGAAAAGGAAGAAGAAGTTAATAGGTTAAACGTATTCCCCGTGCCCGACGGCGATACCGGCAAGAACATGCGTATGACGTATGAGTCTGGGCTTAAGCACCTTAAAGAGAGCGGCGCAAAGTCTGCAGGCGAAGCGGCGGGCGTTTTTGCAAAGGGCGCATTGCTCGGCGCAAGGGGTAATTCGGGCGTTATACTCTCCCAGATTTTCAAAGGCATTGCTCAAGGGCTTGAAAACTGTGAGAACGTATCGGCAGAAGATCTCGTCCGTGCATTCAAATGCGGCGTAGAAAAGAGCTATAAGGCTGTAATCAAGCCCGTAGAAGGCACTATGCTCACTGTATTCAGGGAGTGCAGCGAGTGTGCTTCGGGCTGTAAGGATAAAATTAATTCACTCCCCCATCTTTTAGAGAAGGTGGAAAAGTGCTGTTACAAAGCTGTTAAGAACACCCCCTTCCAACTCGACGTACTCAAAGACGCAGGCGTAGTGGACTCGGGCGGCGCAGGGCTTTTATGTATCTTCCAGGGCTTTTTAAACTACTTCAACGGCGAAAGCATGGAGTACGGCTCGGAGTACGACGAACTGTTTACGGCGGCAGATATGGCTGAAGTAGCCGCATCTTCGGACGGTGAGTTCGGCTATTGTACCGAATTTCTCGTTGCCCTTTCGGAAGGGAAGGATAACTTCTCGACCGAAGAGCTGGTTGCAAGGCTTGAAAGTCTTGGCGGCGAGTCCATCGTCGCATTGAGAGACGGGGATATAGTAAAGGTTCACGTCCATGTGCAGACCCCCGGCGACGTACTCAACATTGCCCAGCAGTACGGCGAATTCATCTCCATTAAAATCGAGAATATGAGCTATCAGCACTCGCAACTCGTCGAAGAGTCTATGCCTGTAAAGCCGAAAAAGCTCAAGGTTAAGGTTGCGCTTGTCGCAGTTGCGGACGAAGGCGGCTTTAAAGATTTATTCTACAATATGGGTGCGGACTGCGTGGTTAACGGCGGTCAGAGCATGAACCCTTCCGTACAGGATTTTTTAAAGGCGTTTGAAGAAGTTAACGCCGAAGATATCATAGTTTTACCCAATAATTCAAACGTGATGATGGCTGCAAATCAGGCGGCGGAGCTGTTTAAGGGCAACGTACACGTCCTGCCCACGAAGACGATAGCTCAAGGCTATAGCGCACTGTCTCTCTACAACAATGAAGAAGATATTTCGGTAACGCTCGGCGATATGCAGTCGGCAATCTCGTCGGTCATCTCCGCAGAGATAACCCGTGCCGTACGCAACGCAAAGTGCGACGGCGTTGACATTAAGGAAGGTCAGGCTATGGTGATAGTGGACGGTAAAGTTGCCACTGCTTCCGACGATATGTTAACCGCATTCAAGGACGCTTTGTCGCTCTTGAATCTGGACGATAAGTGCGTTATAACTCTCTTCTGCGGTGCAAATTGTTCGCAGGAGTTGACCGAGCAGATGCAAAAGCATATAAACGGCAGTTACCCTTATCTGGAGATAAGCAAGGTTGAGACCAACCAACCCGTATACGATTACGTTATTGCTATAGAATAATATGCAATAGCGGTGCGGAATTTAAATTATTTACTTGATTTTAAACTGTATACATGTTAAAATAACGTCGGTGCGAATTTACGGTTCGTGCCGATATTATATTTTAACGGGTGAAAATAACAATGAATATCAAACAGGTTTTAACCGAAAGAGATTCGCTCATCGGCAAGGAAGTGGAGCTTTGCGGTTGGGTTCGCAACCACAGGCAGCAAAAGAGTATCGGCTTTATCGACTTTTATGACGGTACGGTATTCAATCCTGTACAGCTCGTCTACGAGATAGGTACGGTTGACACGGCAGGCGTTAAGGTGGGTGCATGCCTTAAGGTTGTCGGCAAGGTGGTGTTGAACGAAAGGAACGATTCTATCGACGTGGAGCTGTCTTCCGTTACCGTACTCGGTACCTGCGACGACGACTTCCCCATTCAGCCCAAACGCCACACTTTAGACTTTTTGCGTGAACAGGCGTATCTCCGCCCCCGTACCAGAGTTTTTCAGGCGGTATTCCGCATAAGAAGCATTGCTTCTATGGCTATTCACGAATATTTTCAATCCCGTGACTATATCTACGTTCACACGCCCTTACTCACCGCAAACGATGCGGAAGGCGCAGGCAACACTTTCACCGTTACTACTTACGACCCCTTAAATAATAAGGAAAAGGATTATTCCAACGATTTCTTCTCCCGTCACGCAAGCCTTGCGGTTACGGGTCAGTTGGAAGGCGAAACGTTTGCAATGGCGTTCTCCAAAATCTACACCTTCGGCCCCACGTTCAGGGCTGAAAACTCCAACACGAAGACCCACGCAGCAGAGTTCTGGATGATAGAGCCCGAAATGGCGTTCTGCGACTTGCACGCTCTTATGGACGTGGAAGAAGACTTCTTAAAGAACGTCCTTTCAACCATCTTGGCAAAGTGCGACAAGGAGTTGGAGTTCTTGGAAAAGTTCAACGCCCTTCCCCTTCGTCAGCGTATGCAGGATTTGATTAACTCGCAGATAGTTCGTCTTTCTTTCCACGATGCTATAACCATATTAAAGGAAGCGGACGCAACCGAAAACTTTGAGTTTAAGCCCGAATACGATTCGGACCTTGCAAGGGAACACGAAAAATATTTGACCGAAAAGAAGTTTAACGCTCCCGTTTTCGTATACGATTGGCCCAAGGAGTTCAAGGCGTTCTATATGTACCAGAACGACGACGGCAAGACGGTAGGTGCGGTAGACCTGCTCGTCCCCAACGCAGGTGAACTTATGGGCGGCAGCCAGAGGGAGACCCGTTACGACAAGCTCATATCCCGTATGAAGGAGTTGAATATCTCTGTCGACTCCATGTCCTGGTACTGCAATCTCCGCAGATACGGCGGTTGCACTCACTCCGGCTTCGGTATGGGCTTTGAGAGACTTCTCATCTATGTAACGGGTATGGCGAACATCAGGGACGTCATTCCCTATTACAGAACGCCGAGAAATTGCGACTATTAAGCAATTCTCTTAAATATGCTTCGTAAAAGTTCGTCGGGCTTTAAGTCGTTTACGCCTTAAGTAAACTCCCGTCGGCAAATTTGCGGGAGCCGCTCTTTCCCGTATATTGACAGGTAAACATATTTAAATAAGGTAAAAATCATACGCACCGCACTTTCTGTGCGGTGCGTTCATAATATCTGACAGCTTTTGTTTTTTTAAATTACTTGTTTGCTTATTCGTTTAGCCGATAAAAAATGCTTGACTACTTTTTTGTTTGCGGTTAAAATAGAAAGGTATAGGTGTAGAATTGCGATTAAAAGCACGTTCTACAGTCTATTGGATTTCAATTTAACGGGTATTAATAATGAAGTTAAAGAAATTAGCACACTTTGTCTGTGCAACCTTAATAGCCGGTACGGCGTTGTGCATGCCCTTTTTGTCGGGTTGTAATAACGCTCACCCCGAAGCTCAAATAACAATAAGCTTTGACGGGCAGGATTACGTCCTTAACTATAAGTTATACCGCAACATGTATCCCCAGACAGTTCAGCATTTTATCGAGCTTGCGAACAACGGCTTCTATGACGGTACCATTATTCATAACTATCAGTCCAACTATCTCTATGGCGGTGGTTATGATTACGAAGTGGACGGAATAACCTACGAAGATGCCTATAAGGCGGGCAAGGACGGCGACGTGGAAGCTATGCGTGATTATTACGAGTTGGCTTCAAAGGAAAAGGAATATGCAGCTCTTGCAGACCCTTCTAAAGGCATAATTACTCCTTCGGTCTATGCTACGATTGACGACGGCGAGTACGTTGACCCCTTGGATACTTTAATCGGTGAGTTCACTTCCAATCAGCACAAGATTGACAACGGCGCATTAAAGCAGACCTACGGCTGTCTTACAATGTACTATACGGCAAAGACTTCTGACGTCGTAAAGAATAAGAGAGTATATCTCGATAAATACGGCTCGGCTTTCGGCGTTCAGGGCGACTACAAGTATAACAGCGCAACCAGCCTGTTCCGTATTTATACTTCCAACCCCCAGACGCCTTCTTCGCTCTCTGCATACTGCATCTTCGGTACGTTAAACAACACCGACGCATTAGATGATTTGAAGAGCGCAATCTCTTCCAAGAGCGTCACGAGTAAGTCGGTTACGATCTACGTCGATAACGAAGACAGGTACTTGGGTGCAAACTCCAACGAGGCAACCTACTCGATGGCAAGTACGCCTATAATTATTAAGACGGTAAAAATTACAAAAAGATAAGTGAATTAATACAAAAAAAATAGCGACGCAGCTGCGTCGCTATTTTTTTGTGCTTTTAATTTGCGTTTGCACGATAAACGTCGCAATAGTTCGTTGTCTTTGCGTTTTGCCTTGGTCATTTACTTCATTGTAAACTCCCGTCGGCAAATCCGCAGACGCCTGCTCTTGCTCGTTTCTTGTGCAAAACTCTTACCCCGATAAGGTAATATTATTAATAAAAACTAAACTTTGGTTAATATTCTGTTGACAAATATAAAAATGAAGCATATAATACAAATACTAAACCAAGGTTAAGTAATTAAATTCTTAACCGATTTAAGGAGAAAAGCTTATGCCCTTGATTATGGCACAGCCCAATGCGGAGTTTGAGATTAAAAAGATTAGTGTTGACGACAAGACAAAACGCCATTTAAGGGAGATAGGTGTTATCGAAGGCGGAAAAATAACGCTAATTTCGGGCACGCCTACGGGGGTTATCGTGGTGGTTAAAGAGGGTAGGCTGTGCCTTGACGGCGCTTTAGCCCGTAAAATTCTCGTCGCTTAAGACGGGTAGTTTAACCCCGACATATAATTTGATTAAATAATAAAGGAGATATATATGACTAAACTTTTGAGTGATTTTACCGTCGGTGAAAGCGGTAAGATAACCAAGGTCAACGGCGAAGGCAGAGTGCGCCGCAGACTTTTCGATATGGGTGTAACGCCTATGGCTGAAGTGACTATGCGTAAGAAAGCACCGCTTGGCGACCCTATCGAAGTCACCTTAAGGGGCTATGAGCTGACCTTAAGGAAGAGTGAAGCGGAATGCGTGGAGGTAGAAGTTCAATGAAGATCTTTGCTTTAGCCGGCAACCCCAACTGCGGTAAGACCACGCTCTTTAACGCACTCACGGGTTCTACGGCGCACGTCGGCAACTGGCCGGGCGTTACCGTAGACAAGCGAGAAGGTATCTATAAGGGTGCAACGGAGAAGGTGCAGATTGTCGACCTGCCCGGTGTTTATTCCCTTTCGCCCTACACCCCCGAAGAGGTTATTGCCCGTAACTTTATGATCGAAGAGCATATAGACGGCATCATAAACGTAGTAGATGCAACCAACCTTGAAAGGAATTTATATCTTACCACCCAGCTTCTCGAGATGGACGTGCCCGTCATTGTTGCTCTCAATATGATGGACGAAGTCGAAAAGGTAGGCGACAAGATTGACGTTAAGGCTTTGGAAAAGGCTATAGGCGTCCCCGTCGTTGCGGTTTCGGCTCTGAAAAAGAGCGGTATAACCGAACTTATGAACAGGGCTATTGCAATGAAGTCCGACAGGAAGGGCTGCACAGTGCTTTCGGGCAGTCTTTCAGGCAAAATCGAAAGGGCAAGGCAGTTTTTTGAAGTTCAGGAAATACGTTCGCCGTTGTTCCACGCAGTAAAGATGTTGGAGAACGACGAAATAGAGCTTGCCCATAAGGGTGCAAAGGAAGTGCTTGCAGAGATTGCCGCAGGCGCCGATCTGGAAGCGGAAGTGGCAGACGCAAGATACACCTACATATCCGCCAACTTCTCTTCGGCAAAACAGAAAAAGGAAAAGGAAGCGTTAACCAAGTCTGATAAGATTGATAAGGTTTTAACCCACAGAATATGGGCTATTCCCATCTTTATCTTAATACTCTTTGCAATCTTCCATCTGACCTTCTCGGAGAATTTGTTCTATCTTAACGGCTTTACCGAAGCGCAGGGCTGGATGCCTACCTTCGAGGATATGGGCTTTGAAATGATTGAAGATACCGAGATTTATTCGAATTTCGGCATAGCGTTAGCCGCCTGCTTCTACGACGGCGCAGTGTTCTCACCCGGCGTAATATTAACCAACCTACTTAACCTTGTATTGAACTACATAAGCTACGGTATGAGTTTGGCTATGGCAAACGCTTCGGCGTGGGCTTCAAGTCTCGTTCTCGACGGCATATTAGGCGGTATATTCGCAGTATTGGGCTTCTTACCCCAGATTTTAACGCTCTTCTTATTCTTCTCAATTTTGGAAGATACGGGCTATATGGCGAGAATCGCCTTCGTATTGGATAGAATTTTCAGGCGTTTCGGGCTTTCGGGCAGGGCGTTTATGCCTATGATTATGGGCTTCGGCTGCTCGTTGCCTGCAATGATTAATACAAGAACGCTTGCTGACGAAAAGGAGAGAACGGCAACCGTCAGGGTAATTCCCTTCTTCTCCTGCGGTGCAAAGCTCCCCATTTTAACGGCTATTGCAGGCGGTATAGTTTCGGCTTTCGGCGTGGGCAACCCCGATGTGATTACGCTGTGTATGTATCTGCTCGGCATTGTCACGGCAATATGTGCGGTGCTTTTGATGAGAAACACGTCTCTCAAGGGCGAAACACCCCCGTTTATTATGGAATTACCCGCATATCATATGCCGGGATTCAAGAACTTAATGCTCCACCTTTGGGATAAGGCAAAGCACTTCGTTAAAAAGGCGTTTACCATCATCTTCGCTTCGACCGTAATTATCTGGTTCTTACAGAGCTTTGCCTGGGATTGGACTTACGTCGGCGCAGACGGTATGGGCGACTCGATATTGGCTTCATTAGGTAAGCTTATTCAGCCCCTGTTCACGCCTTTAGGCTTCGGCTCACAGCTTGGCGTAACCTTCGGTTGGGTATTTGCCGTTGCGGCAATTACGGGACTTATCGCAAAGGAGAACGTAATTGCAACCTTCTCCGTACTTGCGGCAATGGTAGTCTCCTGTATCGGCGGCGGTGCTTTCGAAGGTACCGAAGAGGGTATAGCGGAAACTGTGGTGCTTATTCAGAATACGGGCATAACTCTTCCTGCGTTAATCTCGTTTATCGCATTCAATATGTTGACCATTCCCTGCTTTGCGGCTTGCGCTACGGCAAAGGCAGAGCTGCCCAAGGGCAAGTTCAAGTGGACTCTTTTGTTCTGGGTTGTGGCAAGCTATACGGTATCGTCTATGATTTACACCGTAGGCAGCTGGTGGTGGACGCTCTTTATCTGGCTTGCAGTTATTGCTGTTGTAGTAACTTTTATCGTTTTAAGGAATATCGGCAAGTTTGATATAGTAAAGATATTTAAGAGGAAAAAGGGATAAGATATGGGACCTTTAGATATAGTTATAATCTGCGTCGTTGCGGTTGCATTCGCTGTAGCTCTGGGCGTGATTATCTATAAAAAAGTTAATCACAAAGGCGGTTGCGATTGCGGCTGCGACTGTTGCCCGCACGGGTGCAGTTGTAAAAACCGCAACAAGAAGACCGAAAAAAATTAATTTGATTACACTTGTCAACACTCCATAAATAAAAAACACGCCGAGGGCTATGCTCTCGGCGTGTTTTTTATAATTCACAAATTTACATAAAATTTATAAAAATTATCAAAAAATGCATAATTATTTATTTTATGCCGTACGCTTGCAAAAACTGATGATTATATGTATAATAAAATGGAAATAATATCTCGGGTGGACAAATATGATTAAATTATCCAACAGAATTTCAGAAATTTCCCCTTCGATGACCCTTGCAATCTCTGCAAAGGCTAACGAATTGAAAGCGGCAGGCGAAAAGGTCATCTCCTTCGGCGTCGGCGAACCCGACTTTGCAACCCCTGCACATATCGTTCAGGCTGCTAAAGACGCACTTGACGCAGGCAAGACGAAGTACGTTGCAGCCGCAGGTCTGCCCGCACTTAAAAAAGCTGTATGCGAAAAGTTAAAAAAGGACAACAATCTCGATTACGAGCCTTCACAGATAATCATATCTAACGGTGCAAAGCACCCCATTTTCAATGCGTTATTCGCAACTATCGAAGACGGCGACGAAGTGCTTATCCCCAAGCCCTATTGGCTGACCTATCCCGAAGTGGTTAAAAGCTGCGGCGGCGTGCCCGTATACATCTACGCAACTCCCCGTCACGGCTACAAGATAACCGCCGCACAGGTCGAGTCGATGATTACTCCCAAGACGAAGATGCTCATCTTCAATACCCCCTGTAACCCTACGGGTGCGGTTTATACCGAGAGCGAGATCAGGGCTATTGCGGAAGTATGCTTAAAGCACAATATCATCGTGCTTTCCGACGAAATTTACGAAAAGCTCATCTACGGCGGAGAGAGCCATTTCTCCATTGCGCAGGTCTCCCCCGAAATGAAGGAGCTCACCATCGTTATCAACGGTTGGTCCAAATCGTATGCAATGACGGGTTGGCGTATAGGCTACCTTGCTGCGCCCAAGCACGTTGCTAAAGCGATTGCTTCCTTCCAGAGCCACTCGACTTCCAACGTAAACACGATGACGCAGTATGCGGCTATGGCGGCTTTAGAAGGCGACCAGCAGCCTATGTACGATATGGTTGAAGCGTTCGGCAAGCGTAGAGAAGCTATGCTTGCAGAGCTTGAAAATATGAAAGCTCTCGGCTTCGATTACGTCAAGCCCGACGGCGCATTCTATGTAATGCTCCTTTGCTACAACTTCTACGGCAAGAGCTTTGAAGGCAAGAAGATTACGGGCAGTATGGATATGTGCGATGCGCTCTTAACCTACGAAAAGGTTGCCGCAACGCCCGGCATATGCTTCGGCGACGACGACGCTATCAGGCTTTCCTATGCGCTTTCTATGGAAGAGATGATGGAAGGTCTTAAGCGTATCGCTCACTTTGTTACTCAACTTCAGTAATCGAGTAGTTTAATTTGACGGCTTGAGAATAATTAAAAAATATTCATTAAATTTTATAAAAGGTCTTGAAAATCTCCCGATATATGATAAAATAGATATATAAGAGAATTATCTTATTTAAGGAGGATTTCAGATGATAAAAATTATATGCGGCCCCAAGGGTTCGGGCAAGACAAAACAGATTATTCAGCTTGCTAACTCGAATGCCGCTAACGCAAAGGGCTTAAGCGTTTTCGTTACCGATACCGACAGGTATGTACACGACGTTATCCGTGACGTAAGATTTGTCAACGTTACGGAATATCACGTTACGGGTGAAGAAGCGCTCTGCGGCTTTGTTATGGGAATAATGGCAGGTAACTACGACATTGAGTACGTTTATTTAGACGGCGTTGCACGCATTGCGGGCAAACCCTTGAACGAACTTGCCGCTATTTTCTATATGCTTGAAAAAATTTCTAACCAAAGCGGAGTGGTTATTACTTTGACGTGCAGCTGTGCAAAGGAAGAGCTGCCTGATTTCGTCGCAAAGTATTGCTGATAGAATTTTCAGCTAACGCTGCCGCTTTGAGTAAAAGCGGCAGCGTTTTTCTATGTGAGAGCAAGCCGTATGTACAAGCTAAAAATGTATGGCAAGGTGTTGCCGACGGCAAAATAAAGGAGAAGATTATGTTATTCATCAGTACGAGAGGCGGAGAAAAGGTTACGGGTGCGCAGGCAATCGTCAAAGGTCTTTCCGACAACGGCGGTCTATTCGTCCCCGAAAAGTTCCCTACAGTTTCAGCGGAGGAGATGCAGGAGATGCTCTATATGAGCTACCCCGAACGTGCCGCAACCGTACTCCATAAGTACTTGGACGATTACGATAAAGATGAGCTGTTAGCCGCTTGCGAATCCGCTTACGCCAAATTTGAAGGTCCCGACCCCGCACCTCTCGTCAGGATTGAAGAAGGGTTATATATTTTAGAGCTCTTTCACGGCCCCACGTGTGCGTTCAAGGATATGGCTCTCACAGTGCTTCCCTATCTTTTGAGAAAGGGTTGCGACATCTGCGGAATTAAGGAGCAGATTTTAGTCCTGGTCGCAACTTCAGGCGATACCGGCAAAGCCGCATTGGAAGGCTTTAAGGACGCAAACGGCATTAAGATAATGGTCTTCTACCCCGACGACGGCGTTTCGTCCATGCAGAAATTGCAGATGTGCACGCAGGAAGGTAAAAACGTCAACGTCGTTGCGGTTAAGGGCAACTTCGACGACTGTCAGACAGCCGTAAAAACCATCTTCAACAGCGAAGAGAATGCCGCACAGCTCAAAGAAAACAACACCCTTCTCTCAAGTGCCAACTCCATTAACTTCGGAAGATTGGCACCCCAGATTGCCTACTACTTCTCGGCTTACTTCGATTTGGTTACGGCAGGACAGATAGAGATGGGGCAGGAGATTGACTTCACGGTACCTACGGGTAACTTCGGTAATATTCTCGCCGCATACTACGCAAAGCGCATGGGCTTGCCTGTAAGGAGATTGCACTGCGCTTCAAATATGAACAACATCTTAACCGACTTCCTTGCAAAGGGCTGTTACGACGTCCACAGGGAGTTCTATAAGACGACTTCCCCTTCAATGGATATTCTCGTTTCGTCTAACCTTGAAAGGCTTTTATTCGAAGTCTGCGGCAGGGACGAAAAGCTCACGGCAGAGCGTATGAACAAGCTTAAAACCGAAGGCGTATACGAGATAACCGAAAATGAGAGAGAAGCCATTGCAGAAATCTTCGACGGCGGATTTGCCAACGAAGACGAAGTAGTGGAGACCATTTACGACTTGTTCTGCGACACGGGCTATACAATGGATACGCACACGGGTTGCGCAATGAAGGTCACCAACGACTGGAAGCGCAAGAACAAGAAGGACACGACTATGCAGGTAGTCGTCTCCACCGCTAATCCCTATAAGTTCCCCCAGGACGTTTTATACGCAGTAACGGGTAACGACGTAAGGGATAGTTTCAAGGGCGTTAAACGTCTGCACGCCGCAACCGCAATGGCAGTTCCCAAGAGCCTTGCAGGCTTAAAGGACAAGCCCATCCGCTTTAAGACGGTTGTAACCAAGGATAAGATGTTTGACGAGGTTTTAAATTTCGTTAAGTAATAAGAATAAATCACCGCCGTACGCTTCAAAATAGCCGTACGGCGGTTTTATACTGCAAAAACTAATTTTAACAATTTTCAATTTAGGTCTATACAAACGCCAAAAAGGGTGGTATAATAAGTACAACCAAGTATAAGGGGAATTATTATGGCTATTGCAGATCATAGGTTTATTACTATGGGTGAGTTGCTGTTAAGGCTCTCTCCCCCCAATAATGAAAAAATAAGAACGACCGATGAGTTTAAGGTAACTTACGGCGGTGCGGAAGCTAACGTTGCCGCATCTCTTGCCAATCTGGGCGTGGACAGCTCGTATTTTACCGTCGTGCCCGATTCGTCTATCGGCAAGGCGGCTATCCGCTATCTGCGTTCCAACGACGTGCATTGCACGCCCTGCATTAAGGACGCAAACGGCAGAATGGGCATCTACTTTCTGGAAGAAGGCTTCGGCGTGCGTGCGAGCAAGGTTACCTATGACAGGGCGGATTCTGCATTCGCTACCTACGACTTTTCAACTATAGACTTCAAGGCAAAGTTAAAGGGCTTTACCTGGCTTCACTTAAGCGGTATAACCCCTGCGCTTTCGCAAAACTGCCGTGACCTTATTATGTATGCGCTCAAGGCGGCAAAGGAGCTTGGTATGACCGTCTCCTTCGACTGTAACTACCGCTCGGCTCTCTGGGGCTGGCAGGAAGCGAGAGATTGCATAACCGAGTATCTGCCCTATGTGGACGTGTTGTTCGGCATAGAGCCCATCAATCTGCCCGGCCCCGACGGAAAGGATATGAAGGACGGGTTGAGCATGAACCCCACCTATAAGGAGCAGGACAGAATTTTCAGGGAGCTGCATAAACGTTACAACTTCAAGGCGATAGGCAGACACGTCCGCTACGTTCATTCGGGCAGTGAAAACAGCTTAAAGGCATTCTTATGGTACGGCGACGAGACGTACGAAAGCAAGACCTTCCGCTTCTCTATTTTGGACAGAGTAGGCGGCGGCGACGCCTTTGCGAGCGGTATGATTTACGCTATGATGAGAGAAATGAAGCCCGACGATATCGTCAACTTTGCGGTTGCTTCTTCGGTAATTAAGCATACGATGCACGGCGACTTCAACATCACCGACGACGAAGAGAGCATCATAAAGCTTATGAATCAGGACTACGAAATCAAGAGATAATTCAATACAGGGTAAAAAACACCGCTGTGCTTTACTTAAGCACAGCGGTTTAATTATTTTAGAATTTAGAAGCTAACGAGCGACAGACCGCTTAAGGTGTAGGACAAGGTACCCATATAGAAGGATATCGGTGTGTTCATCTTCAAAAGGACTGCACGGGTCGTATTAAGGTCTGTATTTTCAACTGCTGCATAGCTGTAGACAGCGGTAGAACCCTTCATATCTGCAGAAATTCCGAGTGAAACGTTGTGGAAACGTATCTGCTTTTCAGGCTTTTCGGGGTCGGAAGGAGTTCCGTCGAAGAAGATGTAGTCGTCAACGGGGTCGCCGTTTTCATCGGTTACGTTTTCCAAAGCTTCGATGATAGACGCATTGTCTGTAGCGTTAAGCTCTGCGGCGGAAGAGCAGGTTGCCGTTACGCCTTGAGAGCTGCCGTTCTGGGGTGAACATACGTTAAACGTCTTGTTTCCGCTTAAGTCAAACGCCCTGAACGCAAGTGCAAGCTGACTGTTGTCGAAGGTAAGCCCTTCAAGCGTTACAGTCTTTGTGCTGTCCTTGTCGGCTTCGGTCTTGTCGTCTACTGAAACAACCGCTTTAGAGCAAGCCCTGTTGTAGTAGGTTTCGTAAACGGCGTCCGTAGTAACGCACATGCTGTCCTTGTTGGTTGCGGCGAGAGAGGCGGGAGCGGTGTTTTTAATAACCTGCTTTGAGTAAACGGGCTTAAGGTTTTCACCTGCAAGGCGGAACTTACAAATCGTAGTTACGCTGTCTGTAAACTCAACCGTCTGGCTCGTATCGGAGGCAAGAACGTATCTGCCCGTTAAGGTAAGGGTGGTTTCATAGACGTACACGGGATCTTTAGTAGCGACTTCGTTATCTTTAGGTGTAATCTTTACACTGTCAGGGAGCGAAGCCGAACTCCAATCGTAATCTTCCTTATCCATATAGAAGGAAGTAGTGTAGTTTGTTGATGCGTCTGCGGTATAGTACTCAACCTTATAACTCCCGTTGCTGCCCGTGGTGAAGTCAACGGAGTAAGAAGCAACTTCCTTGTGGGTGCGCCAGAATTCGATATTGTTCTTTTCTGAAGCGGCGGAAGTTGATACGTTCCATCTTGCGGAGGTTGCGTTGGAAGTATAAGTCGTTCCGGACGAGCAACCTGCAACTGTTAAAACGCTACCTGCTATTAAAACTGTAGCCAAAATTCTCTTAACGTTTTTCATAGTTCAAATTATAGCATAAATTTTTTTTAATTGTAAATCTTTTTTGTACACAAATCATTAAAAATTAGTGACCTATATGTTATAATAGGGTTATGGCAGACGTTATTATTGCACCTTACCTTGGTGCGGCTTTACAGTACTTAAAAAAAATAGTCGACGCCCACGCCGAAAGTGGCGGCAAAGAGGGCAAAAGACTTGTCGTTTTGTGTGAAGACAGGCTCTCTCTCGTCGCCGAAAGGGCGGTGTGCGAGCAGGTGGGCGGTACGTTCTCCGTATCGATTTACACCTTGTCACGCTTTTTGAGCGCAGAGGGCGGCAGGTGCGACGACGTGTTGACCAGCCAAGGCTCCGCAATGGCGATAAGCAGACTGATTGAAAAGAACAGAACTTCTTTAAAGCTGTTTAACCGCCTTTCAGCTTCGGGTGCGGCGCAGGACGTCTACGATACAATCGCCCTTTTATACTCTTCTCAAATCACTCCCGACGACCTTTCGGGGGTAATAGAAGACAACAGCTTACTTTCCCGCAAACTCTCCGATTTGGAGCTTCTCTACAGGGAGTACTTCGACTACCTTAAAGACAATGGCGTAATCGACAGAAACGCATACCTGCGAAGACTGCCCGATTTAATCAGAAACAGTCAAAAAATCATCGGTGCAGACGTGGTAATTTTGGGCTTTCAGGCGTTTACTTCTTCCGTGAAGGAAGCCGTTAAAGCCTGCGTTGAAACTGCCGACGACGTGTACGGTATATTCATAGGCGGAAGCAAGGATATCGGCAAATACGTCAACGAAGCCTGGGCGAGCTTTATGGGCATTGCTACGGAGTGCGGAAAGGGCGTTAATTTAATCAATCTGCCGTCATCGTTAAATTCTGCGGCGGAACAGTTAAGGCGGTATGCTTTCGAGCCTGAAAGCTACCATTTTGCAAAGCCTGTAGACGTGCCGAAAGGGCAGGTCAATTTAATAGAAGCCGTCGATGAAGACGAAGAGTGTGCGCTCTTTGCGGCGGCTATATTAAAGGCGGTGCAGGCGGGCGGCGTGCGCTACAGGGACATATCCGTAATGCTCCCCGATCTGAATTCCTTCCAACCCGTTTTAGAGCGGGTGTTTGAAGAATACTCCATACCCTATTATGTGGACAGGCGCTATCCGCTCTCGTCCCACGCCGTCTGCGAGTTCTTATTAAACTATTTAAATTGTGCGGCGGACGGCTGTCGCCAAGCGAGTGTAATTTCCGTAGTCAGCTCCCCCTTGTTCACGTTTGAAAGTGAAGACGAAAGAGGGGATAAGGATATATTTATAAATTATATGCTCCGTGCCGTAACGGGTACGGGTGGCGTTAAAAGGGCTGTTAACCCCGATATATGTGGCAGCGAAGAAGGTTTTGACGCTGAAAAAATAGAGCGTGTTCGCTCCGCCTTTTTGTCGGGGCTTAAGCTCTTGCCTACGTCTAAAGCGGTGGGGGAACGCTATTGTGAAGGGCTTAAAAAGATTTTAGAACTGTTTGATTGCCAAAACAGGCTTATACAGATGTCGCAGGATGTGGCAAGCTACGGCTTTGCGTCAATAGGCGCTATGTCGGCAAGGGCGTACGAAGAGACGGTTGCCGTCATCGACGAAGCACAAAAGCTCACAATGTGCGAAGAGTACGTTGTGCGTGAGTTCGCAAAAATTCTGCGTAGCGGCTTTACTGCGTCACAAATATCGCTCATTCCGCCCAAGCAGGACGCCGTGTTCGTCGGCGATTTATCGTCTTGCACAAATGCGGGCAGTAAGGTGTTAATTATTGGCGGTCTGACGGGTGCGGTGCCTTCCGCTTCACCCGATACGGCTATTTTAACCGATAGCGAACTCAACTTAATGGCTAACGTCAAACTCGCCGTGTCCCCTAAAATTTCGCAGGTCAACTTGAGAATTAAGGAGACGACTGCGCTGAACTTATGTGCCTTTTCCGATAAGTTGTATCTCGTATATCCCGTTCGAAGCGGCGGTGACGAGCTGGGTGCGAGCGAGATAATAGACTATGCAAAAAGGCTGTTTACCGTTAACGGCGCACCTATAACTGTGCATACGGTGGCCGATCTTGCGTCTTCTTCGGAGTACTTGCCCTACTTCGTCTGCCGCCCTGCCCCTGCGTTAAGGCGTGTGGCGCAGTACGTTGCCGACCCGTACAGCGACAAGGCGGAGAGAGCTTCTGCAATTTTATCTATGCTCAAGGACGGGTTTAACTCAAACGGCGAAGAGTGTTTCCCCACAGTAAAAAAAGGTACTGCCGATATGACTTCGCTCTACGGCGGAGACGTCTCGCCCACCGATTTGGAAAACTACTTTAGTTGTCCGTACAAGTCCTTTGTGATGCGTGGGTTGCACTTAAACGAGAGGAGAGAAGGCAGCCTTCGTCCTTTGGATTCGGGCAATATTATCCACGAAGTATTGGGGCTTGTTGCCGAGAACAGTCAATCGTTTGCCGATAAGTATGATTGTGCAGAGTTTGCAAAGGCGAAGGTGAAGGAGCTTATGTCCACTTCCCGCTATTCAGTCCCCGAAGACGACGGGGTGGCTAGTTACGCCGCACAGTCGCTAATCGAAGAAGCCGGCGTTGAAGCAATGGCGGTCTACGAACAGATTTTTAACTCCGATTTCAGAGTAGAGAGCGTGGAAAAGGTGTGCCTTGCGAACGCAAACGGCGTAAACCTTTCAGGAAGAATAGACAGGGTGGATAGCTTTAACGATATGGTCAGGGTAATAGACTATAAGACGGGTTATGCAAAGGCGGAAGCCGATGCCTACTATATGGGTTTGAAGCTACAGCTCCCGCTGTATTTAAACGCCGCCGCAAAGGATAGGCGGCCCGTTGGCGCCTACTACTTCCCCGCCAATTTAGACTATTCGGAAGACGGTAACGACTTTATTTTACAGGGATTTATGGACGGCAGTGAAGAAGTGGTAAGGTCTTCCGACCACACCGTCGGGGACAAGGAGCGCAGTAGATACGTCGGCGCATATCTCAACGGCAGAAAGCTCGATAAGGCTATGAGCAGCGAAAATTTCAAGTACTTTTTAAAGTATGCGGAAAAGCTGGTCGAGCAGGGCGGCAAGGAGATGCTTAAAGGCGAGATTTCGCCGTCGCCCGTCGAAGACGCCTGTGACAGCTGTGCTTTAAAGGGCTTGTGCGGCTACGATGCCGAAACGGACGGCGTCAGGGTTAAGAAGAAGGCGAACTGCCAGACCATTGCCGAAATAGTAAAAATTCAAGAAGGCGTGGCGAGCGCAGAAGACGGGCAAGCGGAGGACAAAGATGGAACCGACTAAAGAGCAGCAAGCCGCAGTGGCGGCAAGGGGCAAGGTTATGGTATCCGCCTCTGCAGGCGCAGGCAAGACGACTGTAATGATAAAAAGGCTTGCCGATATAATCTGTGGCGGTGCCGATTTAGACAATGTTTTGTGCGTAACCTTTACTAAAAAGGCGGCGACGCAGATGAAGGATAAACTGCGCTTTGAGCTTGTTAAAAGGTTAAACTGCAAAGACGAAGACTTACTAAATCATCTCAAAGTTCAGCTCGGCAAGATAAATACCGCCGATATAAGTACGATAGACTCATTCTGCTCAAGGTTGGTTAAGACCTATTTCTACGAATTGCAGATAGATTCTTCTTTCGAAGTGGTGGCAGACGAAGCCGAAAGAGCGACGCTTAAAGAGACGGCTATGTCCGCCGTATTCGACGAGAGATATTCATCGGGCGACGAGGAGTTTTTGTCTCTCCTTTCAAAGCTTAAGAAAAAGCGTAGCGACAAAGCATTGCGCACAATGCTCTCCGATGCGTACGAAAGGGTGAGAATATGCCCCGACTATAAACAGAGTCTGGAGTATGCAAAAGAGCATACTTTTACGGAAGAGGGCTTTTCACAGGTGTGCCTGCGTATAAAGGCGGCTGTTTCGGAAAAACTGCAAGTCATCGTCTGCGCCATAGACTCGTTCGAAAGGAAGTTTAGTCAGCTTAAAAGCGACCCTAAATTCTTCCTCATTCTGGACGATATGCGCCAAAGCATTTTAAGCTATATGAATTCAGGAGAGCTTTTCAATGCACCTGCCAAGCTGACTTCACTCAAACGCCCTTCGGGTAAGGACGAGAACGATAAGCTGTTTGAAGATTTCTGCAAAAAGGTCAAGGAAAAATTTAAGAAGCTCACCGACTTTAACGAAGACGAAGAGAGAGCGCACTTCTTTGAAAGCGGTAAGACAGCTATAGCTTTTTGCAACCTGTTACTTGCGTTCGATGAAGCATATAGCGGGGTTAAACGCCAGGAAGGCAAGATGGACTTCGGCGATTTGGAGCAATACAGCTTAAGGCTTTTACGGGGAGACGACTGCGACAGCGACGTTAAGTACAAGATAAAAGAGAAGTATCAATACGTCTTCGTGGACGAATATCAGGACGTCAATCCCATTCAGGACTACATAATAACCTATGCTTCGGGCAACGACGTCTTCTGCGTAGGCGACGTAAAACAGGCGATTTACGGGTTCAGGGGCAGTCGCTCGGCTTTCTTCTCGGGCAAATGCGAAAACGTGGGCGAAGACGGAAGCTACGTCGTTCTGCCCGACAATTTCAGAAGCAGCCCTGCCGTAATCGACTTTGTTAATAGAGTCTTTTCCAAAGTGATGAAGACGCCGCTTTGCACCTTCGACTATTCGGACGGGCATGTGATGAAGGGCGGTGGACGCTACGGCGAAGGACATAGGGGCGTTGCGCAATTCGTCGTGTTCGACGATGAAAAAGGCGACAGGGAGAAAGCCGATACGATCTATTCCGTGGCTAACGAAAGGGTTGCCGCAAGGCAGCCTTCAAGCGAAGCGCTTGCCGTCTTAAAGCTCGTAAAAGAGGCATTGAATTCAACCTACTTCGACCCCGATTCGGGTAAGGAGATTAAGGTTCAGATGGGGGATATATGCGTACTAACACGCAAACGCTCTTCTTCTAACGTGCAGGAGATTATACGCACGCTCTCTGCAGAATATCCCGTTGCGGCTGCTGCGGAAGTCAATATCTGCACACGGACCGAAATAGTCACGATATTGGACATATTATCCTATATTGACAATGCGCAGCAGGATATTCCGCTCGCTTCCACGATGCTATCCCCTTTAGGCGGATTTTCCGAAGACGAGCTGGTTAAGATAAGGCTTAAGTACAACAGGAGCGAAAAGCTGTTTACTGCCGCTGTAAAGCGGTATGCGCAGCAGGAAGACGACGGGCTCGCCCAAAAGATAAACGCCTTCTTTGACAAGGTTGAAAAGCTACGCATTATATCTCAAAGCATAGGTGCGGCAAAGCTTATCGACGAGATTATGAGAAGCGGAAGCTTTGCTTCCCGATTCGCTTCCCCCGTCAAGCTTGTATATTTGCGTACCCTTCAGCGCAGTGCATACGGTGCAAACGGCGAACTGTCGCTTAACGCCTTTCTTCAGAAAATCAAGGCGAGCGGCAACAAAATTTGCGCCCCCGCTTCGGTTGCAACCGACAGCATAAATATAATGACTATGCACGCTTCCAAGGGGTTGGAGTTCCCCGTCGTCATAGTTGCAGATATAGCTAAGAGCTTTAAGGGCAACTCCGCCGATAATATGCCCTTTGACGAATACTTCGGCTTTGCCCCGAAATATTACGGCGAAGGCAGGGTGTCTGTCAATACGCTGCTCCGAAAGCTTACGGCTATGGAGACGGCAAAGGAAGAGCTCGGCAACGAGATTAATCTTTTATACGTTGCCTTTACAAGGGCTAAATACGCCCTGCACGTCTTAACGAGCAGCACGCAAGCCTACAATGCAATCAATGCGGCGTTCGCCGACTCGTACGCACCCTTAATCGACTTTGACGGTTTCGAATTGCGTAAGATAGACCTTTCCTGCAACGACGGCAAGGTCAGGTCGGGTACCCCCGTACCCATTCTCGATTGTCCTGATAGGGAGCTGTTAAACAGCCTTAAGGATGCGGCGAGCTTTAAGTACGGGTACGAGCAGGCAATAACGCTCCCCGTTAAGAGCTCGGCTTCAAGGCTTTTGTCAGAGAGGGACAATATAGAAGACGCCCAGCCCTTATTCGCCGATGAATACGAAAGGGGCGACGGCACTGTATCTAACCCCGAAACGGGTATTGCTTACCACAGGTATTTGGAGCTGTGCGACTTTGCCGTAAAGGACGAAGAAGGTATAAGTAAGCAGCTTGAAAAATTCCTTGAAGGGGGACTTATATCACAAGCTCAACTTAAGATTTTGTCTGTGGAGAAGTTGGCTTCGATAGTCAATATGTCCGTGTTCAGCGGCGTTGCGGACAAGTCGCTTTACAGGGAAAGGGAGTTTTTGTGTAAGCTTCCTTCGTTCGAATATATTGCCCTGCAAAAGGGGGACAGGCTTGAAAATATCACTCTCTCCGACGACGGAAATAGCGTAATAGTGCAGGGTGCAATCGATTTGTTGTGCGTGGAAAGGGTGGAAGGAATGGCGGTTAAAGCACACGTCATTGACTATAAATTCACTTCACTCGGCGATGAGAGCGTAAGGCAGAAGTATTCACCCCAGCTGGCACTTTATAAAAAGGTTGTCTGCAAGATCTATAACCTTTCGGCAGAAGACGTAAAAACTACCATCGTCAATATAAGGACGTGTAGACAAATTGAGTTGGACGTATAACTTAAAATTCGCTAAATACCTTTAAAATAACCGCTCTGTCGCAGGCAGAAGCGGTTATAATTTAGCTGTATGGAAAGTATTGTCCGGTTTTTCGATAGTGTGTTTGCGGAGTTTGCAACGGTAGATTTTGCGTTGCTCTTTATAATTGATACGTGTGCATACGCATTAATCTTCCTTATTGCGCTTCTCACTTGCGCCCTTTCGCAAAGAGCCCGTTCACATAATAAACGTCCCTTTTTGTATTTAACCGACCTGTTTTGCGCAATAACGCTCGTAGTGTTTTTAGGTAAATATACGCTTACCCAATCTGTTGCTGCGGCTGCGGCGTTCCGCTGTGCGGGGTTACTGTGCTACGGCTTACTACACCTGTTTAAACCTAAAGAAAGATTTGCTCCCCAAGCCGAAGGCGTTTCTGTAACCCAATCGGTCCGCTCGAACATTCCGCAGCAGCCTGCGGCAACAATACCTGCCGTACAGTCGGGCGTCAGGCTCGACCACGCCCTGACCATCGCCGATAAACTGCTTGTAAAAAATTTAGGCAGGGGGGATAGGCAGGAACTCGAAAAGATTAAAACGGCATTGACTATTTTAAAGGTCAAAGGCACCCTGTCCGTACAGGAAGGGGAGAACTTAAACGAGACCTTTAATACCCTTTTAAAGCTGATGGCGAAGTACGATTTATAGCGTTAACCGCCATATATATGCCGTTTAATCATATTTCAACTGCCGCACAGCGCACTTAAAAACATATCCTTTGCGGCAATCTCCGCCTGCGTTTTTTGCGTGGACGGCTTTATAATAACCGCATCTGAAACGCAGATATTATCCGCCGAATACCTTTTATTGTCGATAAATACGACGTTTAATCTTCCGCCTACTACGGAATAGTCGCTAACCCTTCCTAAAAATCTGCCTTCATGGGAGTATGCGGGTATTCCCAGCCTTAACCTGACGGAGTTTTTGCTCTCCTTTCCAACCTTTGAAAAGGTTACACTGTCTTTTAAAACCTTGCCGCCGTCTGCTTGAGCGAAGAACTCTTTTTCATCTTCGTCAAAGCATATATAGCCGTCAATTAAATTATCTGCACAGCTGATTGCCATAATCACGCCGTGCTTTTTTTTATTCTCGCTTTCAATTCTTTTGCCGTATAAGTTGCTTAATTTCATTGTTCAATCTCCTTTTACACAATATTTTATTTTTTGCGTTTGATGGCTATAACCGTAAAAAGTGGCGTATATTGTCGTATGGCTTAACGGGCTTTTAACAGTTAGTAACATTTATTTTAAGCTATTAACAATTTGCGTTTATTTACAAAATCTTTACATTTGTCTTGACAGGTGTAAAGTTATTGTGTATACTTTTTGTAAAATCAAACCTTTAAAGGTACTGTATGATTAAGATTAAGACTAAATACGATGTAATAATAGTCGGTACCGGCGTTGCAGGATTAAACTGTGCAATCAACCTGCCGCAGGATAAGTCTGTTTTAGTAATCTGTAAAAAGTCACCCAAGCAGAGCGATAGCTATCTGGCGCAGGGCGGTATTTGCAGGCTCAGAAGCGATGACGACTACGAAGAGTACTATCACGATACGATGCGTGCAGGGCATTATGAAAATAATCCTGCAGCAGTCGAGTGTATGATTCGCTCTTCGCAGGAGATAATTGACGACCTTATAGATATCGGCGTTGAATTCAACAGGAATGAAGACGGCTCCCTCGCCTATACGAGAGAAGGGGGGCATTCTTCGCCGAGAATTTGCTTCCACGAAGATACGACGGGTCAGGAGATAACGTCCTGTTTAATGAAAAAGGCACTCTCGCTTTCAAACGTTGAGTTTCTCTACGACACCGTTTTAGTGGATATAATAGAGAACGGCAATGAGTGTGTAGGCATTGTTGCGTACGACAGAAAGGCTAAAGAGCCCTATGTAATCTACTCCGACTATACCGTACTTGCGACGGGCGGTTTAGGCGGTGCGTTCGGAAATACCACCAACTTCTCCGTACTCACGGGCGATGCGCTTGCAATATGTTTAAATCACGGCGTTGCGGTTGACCACATTAACTATATTCAGGTTCACCCCACTTCGCTCTACTCTAAAAAAAGGGGCAGAAGGTTCTTAATATCCGAGTCGGTTAGGGGTGAAGGCGCTCACCTTTTAGATAAAAATTTTAACCGCTTTACGGACGAGCTTAAACCCAGGGATATCGTGACGGCGGCAATCTTGAAGAAGATGGAAGAAGACGGCACGAAGCACGTCTGGCTGGATATGCGCCCTATCGACAAGGAAGAGCTTGCAAGCCACTTCCCCGCAATAGTTAAAAGGTGTGCGGAAGAAGGCTACGACGTATTCACGCAGCCGGTGCCCGTTGCGCCTGCAATTCACTACTTTATGGGCGGCGTCAGGAGCGATTTGGACGGAAGGACGACTTTAAACAGGCTGTATGCCATTGGAGAGACGTGCTGTAACGGAGTTCACGGCAGAAACAGGCTTGCTTCCAATTCGCTTTTAGAGAGTCTTTTGTTTGCGAAAAGGGCGGCTAAAGACGTCGAAGCATATTACAGTGAAGTGCCTTTAGATAAGGCATATGCGGCGGGCAATGCAGTTGATTTAGAAAAATTCAGCGACTTAAATAAGACGCTTAAAAAATACAAAAGAATTATTCGTGCGGCGGTCAAAAAGGCAAACCGTGAAGATAATAAGGAGAAAAATTAATGAACGAACTTACCGAAAAACTTATAATGGACAGGCTTATTCAGCAGGCGCTTGAAGAGGATATCGGCAACGAAGACGTAACAACTTGCTCGGTAATGCCCGAATACAAGAAGGGTATGGTCAAGCTTATCTGCAAGCAGGACGGCATAATCTGCGGTCTGAACGTCTTTGAAAGGGTGTTCAAGCTTTTAGATGAGAATATCGAAGTCAGCTTCTTTTTCAAGGACGGCGATGAAGTTAAAAAGGGTCAGAAGATCGCCATTATTACGGGTGATATAAGAGTTCTGCTTTCGGGTGAAAGGGTTGCGTTAAACTATCTTCAGCGTATGAGCGGCATAGCAACCTACACAAACAGCGTGGTAAAGCTTTTGGACGGCTGTAAGACAAAGCTGTTAGATACCCGTAAAACCACCCCCAATATGCGTGTGTTTGAAAAGTATGCGGTAAGAGTGGGCGGCGGATGCAACCACCGTTACAATCTCTCCGACGGCGTTTTGTTAAAGGATAACCACATCGGTGCGGCAGGCGGCGTAAGGCAGGCTGTGGAGATGGCAAGGGCGTATGCACCTTTCGTTAGAAAGATTGAAGTCGAAGTCGAAAACCTTGAAATGTGTAAAGAAGCGTTGGAAGCGGGTGCAGACATAATCATGCTCGATAATATGTCGGTTGAAGATATGGCGGCTGCGGTTAAGATGATTGACGGCAGGGCAATAACCGAGTGCAGCGGCAACGTCACGAAAGAGAATATAGAAAGGATAAAGGGTACGGGGGTTGACTACGTTTCTTCGGGTGCGCTTACACACTCCGCACCAATACTTGACCTGTCGTTAAAAGAGCTTCACCCCGAAAAGGACGTATAATGAAAGCGGCTGAAAGAAGGGCGGAAATACTTTCGCTTATATCCAACAGTCCTACGCCCGTAACGGCACATTTTTTAAGCGAAAAGTTCTCCGTTTCAAGGCAGGTTATCGTGCAGGATATCGCCATTTTAAGGGCTAACGGAAATTTGGTAATATCCACCAACCGTGGCTACGTTACGGACGGCGGCGTCAGGGCTGAAAGGGTGTTTAAGTGCAGGCATACGTTAGATGGGCTTGTTGAAGAGAGTCAGATAATATTTTCCCACGGCGGAAGGGTTGAAGATATCTTCGTCAACCACAGGGTTTACGGCAAGATATCCGCCAAGCTGGAACTGTCCACTCTCCGCCATGCGCAGGAGCTGTATCGCTCGCTTGCGTCGGGTGCTTCCAAGCCGCTTATGAGCGTTACGGACGGCTATCACTACCACACCGTCACGGCGGATAGCGAAGAGCAGCTTGACGCTATAGGCTCGGCATTGAAATCGGCAGGATTTTTAATCGAAATTTAAAACCTTTTATTGTAAATTAAAAAGTAAGTCCCCTTTGCTTAAGGCAAGGGGATTTTGACTGTTATACAATTTGGTCCTTTTTTACTCTATCACTTTACAAACTGCTTTATAGGTGTTATAATTGGGACATAAAAGTATGATATTATAGAAAGTATGATATTATAGAGAGTTGCGGTCAAGTGAAATTCAAATCAAAACTCTCGGAGGGAAAAATGAAGAAGAAACTGTTTTTAAGCATTGCGATTGCGGCTACGTTTGCGTTCGGTTGTTTTTCGCTGTCGGCTTGCAACATTTTTAACGGTGGTTCTGACGAAGAACATACCCATACGGCGGACAGCATATGGCATACCGACGAGAACGGACATTGGCATCTGTGTACGGCAGGTGACGGCGCAAAGCTTGACGAAGGCACTCACGTCTACGATAACGACCAGGATACAACCTGTAACACCTGCGGATATGTAAGGGAAGTAACTCAAATTTCCGTTACCATAAGCGGTGATAATACGGTTACTGCAGGCAGTTCTATAGCTTTAACGGCAACCGTTTCGCCCAGTAGTGTAACCGACCCTGTAACTTGGGCTATAACAGACGGTTCTTCTCTTGCAACCATAGATTCAAACGGCGTACTCACCGCAGGCAATTCAACAGGTACGGTAACGGTTACCGCAACGGTAAAGGGGGTAACGTCCGCACCCTTCGGCGTTACGATTAATTCAGTCGTAAGCGGAGATTTGATTTTAACCTATTCTTACGGCGGTAACGAGTGTGCGGCGTTCGAGTGGTCGGATGCAGCCCCTGAAAATGCAACCGTTAAGTATAAGCTTACGAGTGCGACAAGCTATACCACCCTTGACAGTGAGCTTATTCGCTCTGCCGCAACCAACGGCTATGCCCGTGCGGATATCGTTGGGCTTAAGGGCGGAGCAACGTACGAGTTTGTGATAACTTCATCTGCAGGCAAGACGGCTACTGTTTCAAAGAGCGTAACGGCTTACGACCGTTCGGGCTATGCCCACTTCAACTACACTTCGGGCGTAGGCGCATATAACGACGATGGTACCCCCAAGGCAAACGCACATATAATCTACGTTACAGAAGATACCAAAAACACGGTAACGGCAACTTTCGGTACCAGGACCTGTACGGGTATTGTCGAGATTATGAATTATCTCTACAAGAGTACCGACCCCGTTATAATCAGGGTTCTCGGCACTATCGGCGCCGCAACATGGAACAAGATTGACTACAACGAAAACAAAGAGTACAGCGGAAGTAACCTGATGCCTGAAGAAGTAGTTGTAGGTTTAAACGGAAAGCAGCTGCCCACCAATTCCAATACCTATCAGGCAGATTTGATTTCAGGCGGTTACAA
Source organism: Candidatus Coproplasma sp. (assembly GCA_051884135.1). Lineage (GTDB taxonomy): Bacteria > Bacillota > Clostridia > Christensenellales > Borkfalkiaceae > Coproplasma. Next base: position 74,236 of record JBJEVC010000047.1, read on the forward strand.
CACCTTAAATACTTCTGTCTGGTCAGAGCTTATTGGCTTGGACAGCAGGGCTAAATACTCTGGCGGCGAATACGATACAATCTGGAATAACTGCCCTATTAAGAATGCAAACAACGTAACTTTAGAAGGTATAGGCGAAGATGCGAGAATCTTTCAGTGGGGCTTAACCTGGCAGTACTGCAATTCAATCGAAGTCAGGAACCTTACCTTTGAAGACTACACCGAAGACGCTTGCTCGTTCGAGGGCAGTGTGGCAAGTACCACGATTGACGGCTTTAACAGCCAGCGTATATGGTTACACCACAACACCTTTGAAGAGGGTATCAATTATTGGGATTTGTGTGCAGAGCAGGATAAGCACGAGGGCGACGGCGCAACCGACTTCAAACAGCTTTCCTATCTCACCTCTTCCTACAACGTCCATCACAACAACCACAAGACGGGACTTGTGGGAGGCAGCGATACTACGCTGACGGCTTGCGTAACCTTCCATCACAACTACTACAACAATAACACCAGCCGACTTCCTTTGGGCAGACAGGCTAATATGCATATGTACAACAACTACTATTACAAGTCCACGGGTACCAATATGTCTATCCGTGCAGGTGCGTATGCGTTTATAGAAAATTGTTATTTCGAGAATTGCTCACCCCCCATAGAGATTAAAACGGGCGATAGCAAGACGGGTGCGGTTAAGCTCTATAACAACGTATTCAGCGGAAAGAGCTACACGGCTAACGACTATATCTACGAGGTAACCGACAGAACGAAGACTGTTGAAAACGACAATATCTACAATCAGAATTTTGATACGGACGCTTCCGCATTCTACTACGACGCAACCAACAAAACGACCGACGTGACTGTTATGTATACGGCAGAAGAGACAAAGATAAACGTTCCTCTTCTGGCGGGCGTGCAGAAGCGCAACGGCACGACGGCTATCGACCCCGAAGGCGGTAACCAGGGCGGTTCGTCAGGCGGCAGTGAGTCGGGTAGTGAAAGCGGCAGCGGTTCAGAAAGTGAGTCCGGCGGCGAAACAATTTCTGCAACGTCTATAACGGCAGATAACTGCGGAGTGAGTGCAGGCAGTGCGTTTACATCGGTAAGCAACGATGCGTTCACCCTTGAAAATTCAAGCTCGAGCGCAAGCTATACCGTGACAGCGTTACTTGCAGCAGGCGGTGGTACGAGCGCAGCGGCAAACGACAGTTCGGGGCTTACCTTCTCTAATGCCTTCCTTCCCAACAGCGCAAGCAACGTTTCAATGACGGTAACCGCAAAGAAAGCTATTAACATAACCGTTTATTATACCATAAGCGACAGCAAGTTTAATACTGCGTCGCAGAATAAGGCAGGTTATCTGAAATGGACAATAAACGGCGGAACCGAGCAATCTGACAGCAACACCGAAAGTAAAGACGGCAGAACGGCTTATGCAGTTGATATAAGCTTGTCTGCAGGTGATGTTTTAGTGTTAAAGTCGTCGGGCAACAGATTGGTAATTTTCGGCGTGGTTGCAAAGTAAATAAGTCAATAGAATATAACATAGGAGATGAGGAATTATGGATAAACCCAGAGTAGTGTTTCCATTTACGGAAGCAGGACTTGGACACATAATGCCTATGAATAGCATAGCAGACGAATTTGAACGGCTTTACGGTGATAAAGTCGAAGTTGTTCGTTCGCAATTTTTTACAGAGCAGGGTAATAAAAAATTAATCAAGTACGAAAAGTCACTTTGTGACAGCGTAGTATATTATAATAAGCATCCCGTTCTGGGCTATTTTGCTACGACGAATATGCGTTTTTGGGGTGTAACGTTGTCGTCCTGGGGGTCGGTTGACTTTATCGGCTGGGGTGCGTTTAAAATTGGCGTTAAGCATATGGAAGAGCTTAAGCCCGACCTGGTTGTCAGCACTCACTGGGCAACTAACTACTATGCAATGCATATGAAAAATAGGCCTTTAACGGCTATGTACTGCCCTGACGTCTGGATGAATACGCTCTTCAGATACCCTTGCGATTTGGCTCTTTTGTCTATGCCAAGGGGATACAACCGTGCAATGAGTATGCACAAAAAGCGGTTTAACGACGATAATTTAAAGCTTGTACCCTTCTTAATCAGAAAAGAAGCGTTTGAAATCTCTTCCGACAAAGCGGAGTTAAGGCGCAAACTCGGTTTTGATGAGGATAAGCTGACCGTTATACTTGCAGACGGCGGGTACGGTATAGGTAAATCGAAGCCCATGGTTGAAGAGTTTTTAAAGAGAGATTTGCCTATAACCGTAGTTGCGGTTTGCGGAAAGAACGAAAAACTTTATAATGAATTGAAGTTGTTGAAGAGTAATGGTAAAACTAACTTCTACCCCATAGGTTTCGCAACTAATATGCTTGAAATTATAGCTTCCGGAGACGTTTTCTGCGGAAAGAGCGGAGGTTCGATACCTGCTGAGTGTACCTTCTTTGGTGTGCCGCAGATCTTCACCCACTACGCCAACGAGATTGAAAACCGTATAGCCGAGTTCTACATAGATGACGTGGGTTGTGCAATCAAGCAGTTTAACGTTACAGCCGCCTGTGACATTGTTGAAAAGTTCTCAAAAAATCCGGAACTTATCAAACCCTACAGGGATGCGGCTTTTACGCAAAAGGCGAACTACGGTGCGGAAAAATCTGCACGTTACATATTCGGGCTATTATGCAGGAAGTTCCCCGAATTAAAGGACGGAACCGAACTCTATTAAAATCAGATGTGTTTAAGCCACACCGAGACAAAACGTCTCGGTGTGGCTTTTTTTATGTAATATTTTGCGCAGAAAGATAATAAGCATAAGTATGCTTAAATATACAGATTGTGATACAAAAAGCGTATATAACCAGCTTGAAACCTGCGAGAGCGGGCTTGAAGAAAAGGAAGCTAAATCAAGGTTAGACAGGTTCGGGAAGAACGCTTTAAAGGAAGAGAAGAAGAGAACGGTCTTTTCCTTGTTCTTTTCGCAGCTTTGCGATTTGATGACAGTTCTTCTCATCATCTCCGCCTTTATCTCTGCAATAGTTGCCTATCTTTCAAAAAGCGTAACCGACCTTGCAGATACCGCAATTATATGCGTGATAATTTTGCTCAATGCGGTGGTGGGCACGATTCAGCAATTTAGGGCAGATAAGGCGATAGAAGCGCTTAAAAAGCTAAACAGCTCCTATGCCAACGTCAGGCGTGAAGGGGTGGTTAAACGCATTGACGCAACTTCCCTTGCCGTCGGCGACGTCGTGCTGTTGGAAGAAGGCGACGTAGTGCCTGCGGATATTCGCATAACCAAGTCGTACTCTCTTCGCTGTGTGGAAGCGGCTTTAACGGGGGAATCTGCGGCTGTCGAGAAATGCGAACGTGCGATTTCCAAGAAAAATTTGGACTACCACGAAGCTAAAAATATCGCCTTTTCTTCCACCTTCGTCGTCGGCGGCAGGGGGGAAGGTGTCGTTATAGCAACAGGGGTTAACACCGAGATAGGCGCAATCGCAAAGATGCTCGGTGAATTAAAGAAGTCGGCTTCCCCCTTGGAGAATAGCTTAAATAAGCTCGGTAAAATTATCTCTGCCTTTGTAATTTTAGTTGCGGCAGTCGTCTTCTGCGTGGGCGTATTCGCCCTGCACGGCGGCGTTTTAGAGAATTTTATGACGTCCGTTGCCATAGCCGTAGCTGCCGTGCCTGAAGGGTTGCCTGCCGTCGTGTCGGTTATAACCGCAATGGGCGTGCAACGGTTGAGCCACGAAAACGTTATAATCCGCAAGATGAAGTGTGTGGAAACTCTCGGCGGCTGCACTACAATCTGTACCGATAAGACGGGGACTTTAACTTGTAATCAGTTAAAGGTGGTAGCGGTTATTAGTGCCGATAAAAGGCGTTCGCTTGAGCATAGTACGGGATGTAACGCACTTTTTGAGTGTATGGCGGTGTGTAACTCGGTTAAGGGCAATAAAGGGGCGTATATGGGCGACCCTACGGAGATTGCCCTTAAGATATATGCCGATGAAGCAGGTGTATCCCCCGAATATAAACTGTTAGGCGAAATACCCTTTTCTTCGGACAGAAAGCTAATGTCGGTTAAGGTTTTAACGGGTGGCGGCGAAAAGGTGTATACAAAAGGCGCTCCCGAAATAATAATTGCACGTTGTACTCATATTCAGGCAGACGGCGAGATAAAGCCTTTAAGCGATAGGGACAGACGGCATTTTTTAAACGAGTGCGAAGAGCTCTCTTCCCGTTCCCTGCGAGTACTTGCTTTCGCCTGCAGAAACGACGTCGTTTTAGACGAGAATAGCCTTATTTTGCTCGGTGCGTGCGGAATGGAAGACGGCTTAAAGGACGGCGTAGCCAAAGCCGTCGAAGAGTGTGCTGGCGCAGGCATAACAACGGTTATGATAACGGGCGACAGCGCAAAAACTGCGTTCACGGTTGCTAAAAAGGCGGGGATATGCGATAGCGAAAATCAGGTTTTTACTGGTGAACAGCTCGATAATATGAGCAAACCGCAGTTGAAACAGGCTATAAAGAACGGCAGGGTATTTGCAAGGGTTACGCCTAAACATAAGAACATAATCGTCAGGGTGCTTCAGGCAAGCGGGGAGACGGTGGCTATGACGGGTGACGGCGTAAACGACGCCCCCGGCTTGAAAAGTGCGGATATAGGCATAGTTATGGGTAGCGGCACTTCGGTTGCAAAAAGTGCATCCGATATGATAATCTGCGACGATAATTTTACTACGATAGTCACCGCCGTTAAGGAAGGCAGGCGTATCTCCGCCAACGTAAAAAAGACCATACAGTTCTTTCTCTCTACAAACCTTGCCGAAGTGCTCTCAATATTAATCGTCACCTTTGCGTTTATGGGGTGCGGCTTTTTGCCGTCTACCCAGCTTCTGTGGTTAAATTTAATAACCGACAGCTTTCCCGTACTTGCGTTGGGGGTTGAAAAAGGGGGAAAGGACGATATGACGTCGCCACCCGTACGTGCGGAAAAGGCGTTGTTCTCTAAACAGTCGTTGGCGTTTATTTTGAGTTCGGCGGCATATATTACGGCGGTAACTGTGGCGGTATACGCCTTTGCTCTCAACTTTTACGGCAGTGAAGCGGCAACGACTGCGGCGTTTATAACCATAAGCTTTGCCGAGCTTTTCCACGCATTTAACGTGCGTAGCGGCAGGCAGTCGGCGTTTTGTGGATTGCTTTCCAACAAAGTTCTGCTTTTAACCGTGTTTGCAGGCGTTGCGTTAAATATCGTCCTCTGTTTAACGCCGATAGCTTTAGCCTTTAAAATCGTCGCTATTCCATTTAAACTTTGGGCGCTCTGCGCCGCCGCATCGCTCTCTGTTATAATCTTTTGCGAAGGGTATAAACTGCTTTCCTACGCTATAGGAAAAGGTAAAAACAAGCCGCTAAAGACGTTTAAACGGCGTATTCGAAATTAATTTAATACATTTTTAAATTGCGCTTGACAAAACAGGCGCAATAGTTTTATACTATTGGTAACTTAAGTTACCTATCAAGAGAAAGGAAATTAAAATGTCCGCAAAAAAGCAGGTTACAAAACAAAATATAATCGATGCGGCGTTCGAGCTGGTTAGAAGAAGGGGTATGTCTGCGCTCAACGCACGCTCTCTTGCAAAGAGTTTAGGCTGTTCAACCCGCCCTATCTATATCTCTTTTGGCAGTATGGAGGAGTTGAAAGGGGAGGTTATAAAGCTCATTAATCAGACCTATCAAACCTACCTTAAAAAGGAGGTTGACCGCCGTATATACCCCGAATACAAGGCTTACGGTATGGGTTATATACGCTTTGCAAAGGAGGAAAGCCAACTCTTTTCCTACCTGTTTATGAGAAACAGAGAGAGCCAGAGAGAGTATGACGGAGGGGATATAACCCCAGTTTTAAGTTCCTTAAGCTCCGCAACGGGTTTAGCTGGCGACTTGGCGGAAAGGTTCCATTGGGAGTGTTGGCTGTTCGTTCACGGAATTGCCACTATGTTTGCGACGGGCTATTTAACTTTGGACGAGAAGACGGTCGATACGTTAATTTCGGATATGTTCCTGGGGCTGAAGTTGAGATACGAAAAGTTAAAAAATTAAAAGGAGTAGGTTATGCAGGTAGTTTTGTGTAATTCAATAGGTAAAAACTATGGCGATATCTGCGCACTTAAAGGGGTTGACCTATCTGTTGACGAAGGGGAGCTTTTTGGGCTTCTGGGCGTCAACGGTGCAGGTAAGACGACTTTAATTAAAATTCTCTGCGGCTTGACCAAACCGACGCAGGGCGAAGCCTTCGTCTACGGCAAAAGCGTTTTAAGCGAGCTTTCGCAAGTCAAATCGCTGGTCGACATTTCCCCGCAGGAGACGAGCGTTGCGCTCAACTTAACGGTTAAAGAGAATTTGCAGTTCTTTGCAAGTCTTTACTATAAGGACAAGCAGGAGCAGGCAAATGCCGTACAAAAAACCGTTGAGACCTTTTCGCTTGAAGAAGTGCTAAAAAGAAGGGCTAAAACCCTTTCGGGCGGTTGGCAACGCAGGCTTTCCATTGCTTGCGCACTCGTCTCTTCGCCCAAAGTGCTGTTCTTGGACGAGCCGACATTAGGGCTTGACGTGCTTGCAAGGCGTGAGCTGTGGAACGTAATCCGCAGAATTAAAAGTCAAACGACTATAGTGTTGACGTCGCATTATTTAGAAGAGATTGAAGCTCTCTGTGACAGGGTTGCCGTTATGGTCAAGGGCAAAATCATTGCGCTGGGCACCTGCGAAGAGATAAAGGCTCTCTCGGGTAAGGACAATTTCGAAGATGCGTTCATCGAGCTTGTTACAAGGGAGGAAGAGTTATGAGAAGGACGTTAGCTTTTATTAAACGCAATTTGTTGGAAATGCTCCGTGACCCGTTAATTTATATTTTCTGTCTCGGCTTCCCTGTTGTAATGCTGCTATTATTTAATATTATAAACGCCTTTACAGACGTCAATCTTGCTATATTCGAATCGCCTTCACTTGTTCCGGGCATAATGCTCTTTTCCTTTACCTTCGTAATGCTTATGGGGGGTATTATGGTCAGTAAGGATAGAAGTTCTGCCTTTTTAATAAGGCTGTATTCCTCGCCAATGAAAACCTGTGACTTTGTCATAGGCTACGCTCTGCCCTGCTTTGCGGTGGGTATTGTGCAGGAAATTGTCTGCATATTCTTCGGTTGGGTGCTTTCGCTCATCTTCGGCGGTGCCTATCTTTCGTTGGGGTCGGCTGTACTGCTCGCCCTTGCTATGCTACCTATGCTTATAACCTTTATCTTCTTAGGCATACTCTTCGGCAGTATTTTAAATGATAAGTCAGCTCCCGGTATCTGTTCTGCACTCATATGTGCGGCGGGAATTTTAGGCGGCTGTTGGATGCCAGTTGACTCTATGGGCGGTTTTGAAACGTTCTGCAGGGTACTGCCCTTTTATCCTTCCGTGTACATAGGCAGGGTTATAACGGGTGCAACCCACACCCTGCCAAACGAGCTGGGTCAACCCGTTGTGTATACCTTTGACTCTGTTGCATCTCTCGGCATAATACCCATTGTAGTAGTGCTTGTGCTCTCTGTTGTCCTTTCGCTTTTGGCTTTCCGTAAGAATATGACTTCGGATAAGAGGTAATTTTTGTTTTAATAGTTTTAGCCCCTGGCGACCACGAGGTCGCCAGGGGCTTTGCCATATAATTATTATTTAATTGAAATATCTGTCCAAATCATAGAAAGGAGTGAGGCAGTCTGCGGTGTTGTAGCACATTTGCTTAAATAGTTGTCTGCCCTCTTCAAAACCGAGCGATGAGCATAGCGGCTGGTTTGCAAAAGCAAGGTAAATTTTGTTCAAATTCCTCTCCTTTATCCCCTCGTAAACGCTGTCTATGTTAACGCAATTCCTGTAGACAAGATTTTTAACTTCGGTGGGCAGTTCTTTCGAAACTATGGGTTTAACCTGCCCGTTAGAGAAAATGCAGTTGGTCTCAACTATCGAGCCTTTGGGCATCTGCCCCATCTGCCCGACGTTCGGCATATTGACGTTTGAAATTATAGTTTCAAAGCCCATTATCGCCTTCATCAAATCGACTGCGATTTCAGACGATTTAACGAGATTAAACGCCTTTTTGCCTTCTGCCATTTCAATGGACTCTTCGATTTTTCTCTTTTGGTCGGCTTCTCGCCAGTCTACGGAAGTTAAATTAAACTTCCATTTCTTTACTGCTTCAGGGGAAGACAGATACCACTTGTTATTCAAAAACTCAACCAAGTGTCTGTCCCCTGCCGCAGCGAGTGCCCCGTACTTTTTAAACAGATCCATTTTAACCTTGTTACCGTATGCAAACGGGTCGGTCAAAAAGCCGAAATGGCTCCCGTCGGGGGAAGGGTATTCATAGTAACCTTCTTCGTAATGCTTCTCCATAAATTCAGGGAGAAGGGAGAGAAGGTCATAATCCTTATACCTTGCTTCGGTAATCCAGGTAAAGTGGTTTATTCCGCAAGCGTCGGTGTAGATGTCTTCTCTGGTCGTCTCAACGCCCCTTGTCTCTTTTAATACACAGCACAAAAACTGCTGTGCGTGAAAGACTTCGTGGCAACAGCCGAAAGCCTTGATTTCGGGGAATACGTCATAGAGCGTCTTGACGCATATGCTCATAGGGTTTGTAAAGTTAATAACCCAAGCGTTCGGGCAGATAGCCTTAATCTTTTTGGCAAAATTTTCATAAAGGGGTACGGTACGCATGGCACGAAGCACTCCGCCGGGGCCAACCGTATCGCCAACCGACTGGAAAATTCCGTACTCTTCGGGGGCGTGAACGTCGCTTCTCATCTCCTTGAACGTAGCAGGGAGTATGGATAGAACGACGAAGTCAGCGTTAGTCAAGGCGCTTTCAAGGCTGTCGTATACGACGTAGTTAAACTTGGACAGGCATCTTTCGTCTTTGTTTATAAAAGCCCCTATCTTTGCATTGCGCTCTGCGGCAGGTTTGTCTATATCGTACAGGGCAATCTCGCCCCCCAAGTCCTTGGCAAGCGCAAGGTCGGACATAAATATCCTTGCCCACAGCTTGCTTCCGCCGCCTATGTAGCAAATTTTAATGTTTTTAACCATCTTAAGCCCCCTTAAGGTTTTAACAAGTTAATCAGTCTTTTATCTTGTCAACGTGAGCTATAAAGTCCTTATCGAAGTAGTAGCGGTAGTTCTCGTCTTTTTCGTGGCTGTCGTACCATATACGGGCAAAGATTTTATCTGTTTTAGCAAGTCTGTCGAACTCCCATACGAAGTCCTTATACAGCGCATGCTCCCAATGCCCGGCACGCAGAACCGTGTAGGCATTGGCAGTGAATTTCTCGCCGTCGCTGTTCTGCCAATCGAGCTTTTTATACATATCGCCGTCGAAGTACAGCGGCGTCAAGCACTTGCCGCCGTGTGCTTCGGCAACCGTCTTCAAATCGTCAATAGTAATTTCGCTGTCGGGCTTTTCAATGTCGTAGCCGTATGCCGCCATCTTCTCTTCATAGCTCTGGGGGGTGGGTTCGGGTATTAAAGTGGGGAGCTTAACGTCAGCCCAAGTAAGTTTTTTAAGCTCGTCAAACTTCTCTTTGCCGCCGAAGTATGCAATGGCCCTTGCTTCGTCACCCGTCTTAACCCAGTGTGAAGGGGAGTTGGCGTCCTTAAGCAGACGCTTAACGGCAAATTGTGCAATGACGGGTGAAGGCACAATCTTACCCATTTTGTAGATCTTGTGCTTCAGCTCCATCTCCTTCCAGAAGTCTGCGCTCGACTGTCCCCTGAACGAGAACAGCTTTTCCAGCTCGTCGCTGTCGTAGTACCACATACCGTGGAAGTTTCTCGTGGCGTTATACCAGGGCTTAAAGAACTGCTGGAAGCTTCCGCCGATTATCTTAAAGCCTGCATCGTAAGTGCCGTAGCCGTACTCACGGCAGGAAGCACCGCCGCCGATGTTGTATACCTTCTTCCAGAACTCTTCGGGCAGAGTGCCGTCCTTGTATCTTTTCAGGAAGTTTAAAAGCAGTATGCCGCTGTCCTTTGCCGTAACCCACTCCAAGGGTGCGTCAAAGCAGGTGTGGAACATCAAGCCGTCGTGCAGGTTGTCCGAGAACAGGTTGTAGTGGTAGATTGCCGTCTGCCTTAAAACCGCCCACTTCGCAACAGCAGATTGTAATACGGCGTACTCGCCTAAAATCTTTGTGGAAGAGTACAGCTCGAAGGGGCCCGAAACGAGCGGGTCGCCGACCCTGCCGTACTTGTGCTCGCCCGTACGGTTGCCGTAAACCGCTACGGAAGAGATATGTATAAGCTTTGGCTGGTTATCTTTAATCTCTTCTATTGCGGTGATAAGGTTTTTAACGCCCGTAACGTTGCAGGCAATGGCGGCTTTAGGGTTGCCGTCCGAAGTGGGGGGAATGACCGCACCCAGGTTTAACACCACGTCGCAGCCAGACACAAGGCTTTTGCAGGTGTTAATGTCGGATAAATCGCCGTAGACGATTTCCATTCTTTCGGTTATAGTTTCAAAAGTCTTTAACAGGGTTTTAGCCTTTGCCTTGCTCCTGCAGAGCACCTTTAACTTATCTGCAACGGCAGGGGCTTCGGCAAGTGCCGTCATAAGGCACATGCCCATATTGCCCGTTGCACCCGTTATCGCAACTATCATTTTTCATATTTCTCCTATGTAACTTATAATACAATTATAACATTTCAGCTTTCATTTAGCAATGATATTTCAAAACTTGTAATTAAAAGTCGTTACTTTTTTCACAATGCCGTTATTTAAGGCATAGTGGCGGGTTTAGAAGAAAAATGTCGTTATTTGCCGCATAGTACGGGGTTTAACACGTTAGTTAAGGCATAGTATGGGGGTAATTAAAAATATTAAAACCATTAAAAAAATAATAACCCCCGTAATATGCTTGAATTAAGCAAATTACAGGGGTTGGTAAATTTCGTTAAAATTGGTTAAGAATTAGTAGGATATGACCGCCTGCCGAAGATTGCTGTGCCGAGCCTTATCATGTTGCTTCCGCACTCTATGCAGATTTTCCAGTCTCCGCTCATACCCATTGAAAGGTACTTAATATCGGGCAAGCTTTCCTTTAATGCGTCAAACTCACTACGCATTTTTGTGGCAAGACTTTTTAAAAGTCGGGCGTCATCGCTTTCGGGCAGCATTGCCATAAGCCCTACGACCTTTAAACCAGGCATAGCGTTTACTTGCTTGCAAACTTTCTGCGTCTCGCTTATGTCAAAGCCGGATTTTGTCTCTTCGTTGCCGATGTTAATCTGAACTAAAACGTTTGAGATGACGTCTGCCCTTTCGCTGCGTTTAGAGAGCTCGCTTGCAAGCTCCATTCTGTCGAGCGAGTGATATAAATCTACTTTGCCTATTAAGTACTTAACCTTATTTGTCTGCAGGTGACCTATAAAGTGGCGAGTAGGACTACCCGAAATTTGTTCAAATTTGTCCCTAAACTCCTGAACGTGGTTGTCGCCGATGTCGCTTATTCCTGCCGCTATAGCCCTGTTAATATCTTCGGGCGTCTGCGTCTTGACGGCGGCAACCAAAGTTACCTTTTCGCCGAATGGGTTTACTGCAGGAATTTGGTCGAGCAGTTTTGTAACGTTTTCTTCAATCATATGCGCTCTGCGATAAGCTGTGCCATTTCGGTGCAGCCCACCTTTTTCATACCTTCTTCCATAATGTCGCCGGTGCGCACTCCGCTATCGAGAACCGACTGTACGGCGTTCTCTATTGCGTCGTATTCTTCGGTCAAGCCAAAGCTGTCACGAAGCATCATTGCGGCTGCTAAAATGGTTGCGATGGGGTTAGCTATATCTTTCCCTGCGATGTCGGGTGCGGAGCCGTGAATGGGTTCGTATAAACCGCACTTTGAATCTCCCAAAGAAGAAGATGCGAGCATACCGATAGAACCCGTAACTTGAGCCGCTTCGTCGGACAAGATGTCGCCGAAGAGATTGGAAGTCACCACCACGTCGAACTGTGCAGGGTTTTTAACAATCTGCATTGCGGTGTTGTCTACAAGCATATCTTCAACGGTAATTTCGGGGTAATTCTTTGCGGCGTACTCGTGCATCGTCTTTCTCCAGAGTCTGCTACTCTCAAGTACGTTCGCCTTATCGACGGAGATAATCTTCTTACTGCGCTTTAAGGCAAGTTCGCAGGCAATCTTTGCAATGCGCTCGATTTCCTTAACCGAATACTTCTCTGTATCCCAGGCAAAGTCGCCGCCATCGGGTGTGTTGCCCTTGCCCCTTTCGCCAAAGTATATACCGCCCGTAAGCTCCCTTACGATAATGATTTCAACGCCGTTTTTCACCAATTCATACTTAAGGGGGGAAGCCTTTGCAAGGCTCTTCCAAAGCTTGGCAGGGCGAATGTTGGAGTACAAGCCCATAGCCTTTCTGATGCCCAAAAGTCCCTTTTCAGGGCGAATGTCGACGGGCATATTGTCCCACTTATAGCCGCCTACCGCACCTAAAAGCACACTGTCGGAAGCAAGGCAAGCTTCAACGGTGTCTTCGGGCAGGGGTTTTCCGTATGCGTCTATTGCACAGCCGCCTATAAGCTTGTGAGTATAATTAAAGGTATGACCAAACTTTTTACCTACGGCGTCAAGTACTTTAATAGCCCCTGCACATATTTCAGGGCCGATTCCGTCACCGTCCAAAACAACGATATTATAGTTCATATTTATTCCTCTTTTTTGCGTTAGTTAAGCCATATATGTGGGTTAATTACTGTCTTAACCCTTTTTGGCAAGGTGCTTTAATAGTCCCCCGTCGGCAATGATTTCCTGAATGAAATCGGGGAAGGGGTGAGCTTTGAAGGTCTTGCCCGTAGTTAAATTCTTTATCTCGCCAATGGATAAATCGGCTTCAACGATGTCCCCTGCCTTAATTTCTTTAACCGCTTCGGGGCACTCCAAAATGGGCAGACCGATGTTTATCGAGTTGCGGTAGAAAATTCTCGCAAACGAATTAGCGATAACCAGGCTTACGCCGCTCGCCTTGATTGCAAGGGGTGCGTGCTCACGGGAAGAGCCGCAGCCGAAGTTGTCTTCGGCGACTATGATGTCGCCTGCCTTTACGTTCTTTACGAAGTCGGGGTCTATATCTTCCATACAATGCGACCTTAACGTCTCTTCAGAGCTGTCGTTTAAATATCTTGCAGGGATAATGACGTCGGTGTCGACGTCGTTTCCATACTTAAAAACCTTTCCTTTTACTTCCATAATCTACTCCTTAAAGTTCGTCGGGGGTGCAAAGCTTTCCCGCTACTGCGCTTGCCGCTGCAACGTAGGGCGAAGCTAAATAAACTTCGCTGTTGACGTGCCCCATTCTGCCCACAAAGTTGCGGTTGGTGGTGGAGACGCATCTCTCGCCGCCCGCCAAAATGCCCATATAACCGCCTAGGCAGGGTCCGCAGGTGGGGGTGGAGATAATTGCCCCTGCCTCCAAAAAGATCTGTGCAAGTCCTTCGTCTATGCACTGCCTGTAAACTGCCTGTGTTGCGGGAATAATTATCGTCCTGACTCCGTCGGCAATCTTTCTGCCCTTAAGCACTTCCGCCGCAATTCTCATATCCGTGATTCTGCCGTTGGTGCAGCTGCCTATAACCACTTGGTCAATGGGAAGCTCTCCCCACTTGTCGGGGGTCTTTGCGTTTTCAGGCAGGTGGGGGAAGGATACCGTGGGTTGTAAGAAACCTAAATCAATGTCGTACACCGCATCATATACCGCATCTTCGTCGGCTGCGAATGCCTTAACAGGTCTTTTGAACCTGCCCTTCATATACTCAAGCGCAATCTCGTCTACGGGAAAAATGCCGTTCTTTGCACCGGCTTCGATTGCCATATTGCACACGGTGAACCTGTCGTCGATGTTTAAATTTTTAACGCCGTCGCCTACGAATTCCATAGATTTATACAGACAGCCGTCTACGCCGAGCATTCCGATTATATGCAGAATTAAGTCCTTGCCGCACACGCCCTTTTTAAAGTTACCGTGAAGGACGAATTTAATTGCAGAAGGCACCTTAAACCAACAGGTCTGGGTGAGCATACCTGCGCACATATCGGTAGAGCCCACGCCTGTGGAGAATGCGCCGAGTGCGCCGTAAGTGCAGGTGTGGCTGTCTGCGCCGATAACCAAATCGCCTGCGCCGACCAAGCCGAGTTCGGGCAGAAGTGCGTGTTCAATGCCCATTTTGCCTACGTCGTAGAAGTTTTCGATACCCTGCTCCTTGGCGAATACCCTGCAGGTTTTGCACTGCTCGGCACTCTTGATATCCTTATTGGGGGCAAAGTGGTCCATAACCAACGCTATTGACTTATTATCTGCAACTTTTTCAGCCCCCGTCTTTTTAAATTCCTTTATTGCCACGGGGCCTGTTATATCGTTTGCAAGCACTAAATCGAGCTTTGCAGAGATAAGCTGCCCTGCTTCAACGTGGTCGAGCCCTGCGTGTGCCGCAAGTATCTTTTGTGATGCGGTCATTCCGACCTTTTTGCAACATGTCATAAAGTATTCTCCTTGGCGCCGTCGGCGTCGTTATCGTTTTGCGTATCGTCAGCGGTCGCCGCTTCAAAGACCATTCTTTCCCCCACGAAGTCGATAACGACATTACCGCTCTCCGTAAAGGTCTTAACCGACTTTTGCGCACCTTCGTTTTGTGTGCTGGGCTTATTGGAAGTACCGTTTTTAACCCTGACCAACGTATTATAATCTTCTTCGCAGTCTGCAAGGGTCAAGCTTACGTTGCCCTTCGTCGTTTCAAAGGTGAAGTCGCTTCCGCTTAAGTTAATCAGCCCCATATTGCCTGATTTTATGTGGCAGTCGGCAACTTGCGCAAACGAGTTCTCTGCAATAAGCTGCCCCTTTTTAATCTGCATAAACAGGTTCTGTTTAACCGTAGTTTCGTTGAAGTGAACATTTAACTCCTTGCTTGTTATCTGAACGGAGGCGAACGAGCAGTTTGCCGTCTTAAGCTCTCCGCAGACGCTGTTTAAGCTTAAATCACCGAATATTCCGCCGTCAAAGCTTACTGCGGTACGGTTGCCCGTAACGGATAAGTTGGGTACGACGTGGGTGGGGATAGCAATGGTAATGACCTGTCTGCCTATTGGTATTAAACGTTTTGATTGATTGATGATTAGTTGTTTTGCTCCGACTGCAACGTTTACGTTTTTACTGTCAGGTAAGGTTACCTGTAAATGCCTGTCGTCACACACGGTTACGTTAAGCGTTGCGTCGTAAAGATTACAGCAAATCTCGTCAATTTCGGCCGAAGCCTCAAGTTTAAAGATTTTAATTTTCATATTAATAATTTGCCAATACCGCCCCAAAAGCTTTAAGGGCGGTAGAATAAATTAGGATTTTTTAAATATTGCGCCTTCGGAGGCGGACGTTACGCTTGCACGGTATCTTGCAAGGTAGCCGTTAACGGGTTTGACAACGGGGGTGAAGGTGGCAAATCTCTTTGCGATTTCTTCGTCCGAAAGCTTAACCGAGAGCGAGCAGGAGAGAATGTCGATTTCGATTATATCTCCATCCTGAACGATGCCGATTATGCCGCCTGCCGCCGCTTCGGGACAGACGTGGCCGATTGCCGCACCTCTCGTAGCTCCCGAAAATCTTCCGTCGGTAATTAAAGCCACACAGTCGCCCAAGCCTGCGCCTACGATTGCGGAGGTGGGGGTAAGCATCTCTCTCATACCGGGGCCGCCGAGCGGACCTTCGTAGCGGATAACGACTACGTCGCCGGCTTTAATCTTTCCGCCGGAGATTGCCGCCATGGCTTCTTCTTCGCTGTTAAAGCACTTTGCGGGACCGCTGTGCTTAAGCATCTTGGGGTCGACTGCCGACTTCTTTACAACACAGCCTTCTTTTGCAAGGTTGCCCTTAAGGACGGTTAAACCGCCCTGCTTGGAGTAAGCGTTGTCGATTGTGCGCAGAACTTCGCTGTTGCGGTTGCGAGCGGAAGCGATAACTTCCTTCAAAGGCTTGCCGCTGACCGTCATAACTTCGCCGTTTAAAAGGCCTGCGTCGTACAGCTCTTTCATTACAGCGGAGATGCCGCCTGCTTCGTGCAGTTCTTCGATATAGTGTTCGCCAGCGGGGGCAAGTCTGCAAAGGTTGGGGGTCTTTTCGCTGATTTCGTTGAGCGAGTCGATAGAGATTTGCTCTTTTGTAAGCCCTGCCTCCCTTGCAACGGCGATGAGATGGAGTACGGTGTTGGTAGAAGCACCTATAGCCATATCCACCGTCTCTGCATTTTTGAATGCCGCAGGCGTCATTACGTCTGAAGGGCGAATGTTCTTTTCAAGCAGGTTCATAACCGCTTCGCCTGCGTTCTTTGCGAGTGCAAGTCTCTGGCTGTAAACCATGGGTAACGTGCCGTTACCGGGCAGCGCCATACCCAAAGCTTCGCAAAGGCAGTTTAAGCTGTTTGCCGTGAACATACCGCTGCACGAACCGCAGGTGGGGCAGGCGTTGCACTCGAACTCTTTTAATTCGTCGATGTCTATTTTACCTGCATTGTATGCGCCGACTTCTTCGAACATGGTCGAAAGAGACGTCTTTTTGCCGTGTACTCTGCCTGCAAGCATGGGTCCGCCCGAAACGAAGATTGAAGGGATATTGACCCTTGCCGCAGCCATCAGCATGCCGGGAATAATCTTGTCGCAGTTGCCGATGAAGACTGCCGCCTGAAAGCCGTGTGCCCTTAATAAAATCTCTGCGCTGTCGGCGATAATTTCACGGGAAGGGAGGGAGTACTTCATTCCCGAATGGCCCATAGCTATGCCGTCGCAAACGCCGATAGAAGGGAGTATTACGGGCTTACCGCCGGCGGCGATAACGCCCTCTGCCGCAGCCTTTGCAATCATATCAAGGTGCATATGTCCGGGTATAATCTCGCTATGTGCGCAGATAATGCCCACCATAGGCTTCTGTATTTCGCTGTCAGTCCAGCCGAGCGCTCTCAATAACGAACGCTGTGAACTCATATCCAAGCTGTCGGAGAATATATTTTTCATTTTAATTTCCTCGTTTAATTTACATAGTCGCCGTAGCAGTCCCTGTCCTTAAGGGTATGTCTGCCCCTTGCAAGGACGGTTACGCCCGTACGCTGCATTTCAAGTATGCCGAAGGGCTCGATGACTTTAATATATGCGTCAAGCTTTTCGGGGTCGCCTGTGATTTCCAAAATCATGGTATCTATTGAAAGGTCAACGACCTTTGCCTTATAAATGTCGTTTATAAGCGCAATCTGCGTCCTTGCTTCCGCCGTTGCGTTTACCTTTGCGAGCAGCAGCTCTCTGTAAACGCAGTCAAGCTCGTTTGCGCAACCGATCTTTTTAACGTCTTCCAATTTATCCATCTGGCGAATCATCTGGTAAAGGGTGTATTCGTCGCCCTTTAAAATGATGGTCATACGGGAGAGATTGGGGTCTTCCGTAGCGCAGGCTGTAAGGCTTTCGATGTTGTAGCCACGCCTTGCGAACAAGCCTGTAATTCTCGTTAAAACACCGCTCTTATTTGAAACGAGTGCGCCTATCGTATATTTTTTAACCTTATTGTCTTCCACCTTATTTTTCCTCCATTTTATCCATCTGCGTGTCGTACGTTGCACCCGGTTTAATCATGGGTAAAACGTTGTCATCGGGGGATATATGGCAGTCTACGACTACGGGAGAGCAATTTTTAACCGCATAGTCGAAAGCTTCTTCAAGCTTGGATTGAACGTCGTCGTTCTCGCCGAGCAACACGCCCTTTGCGCCGAAGCTCTCGGCAAATTTAATGTAGTCGGTCTTCTTCTGCAAGGTGGTCTGCGAAAACCTTCTTGCGTAGAAAATCTTCTGCCACTGCCTTACCATACCCAATACGCCGTTGTTCATCAGAAGTATAACCATAGGTATGCCCTGCGTAACTGCGGTAGAAAGCTCGTTTAAGTTCATATTGAAGCAGCCGTCGCCCGTAACTAAAACGCACAGCTTGCCCGAACCGAACGCCGCACCGATTGCCGCACCCATGCCGTAGCCCATAGTGCCAAGTCCGCCGCTGGAGCAGAACTTTCTCGGCTTATGGACGGGGTACTCCTGCGCAGTCCACATCTGGTGCTGACCGACGTCGGTAATCAACGGGCTGTCAACAGGTGCTAACGCCGCCGCAGTGCGCAAAATCTCGTACGCCCTGCAGTTGCCGTCAACCCTTTCACCCTTGTACGAAAGCGTGGTCTTAAGCCAGCTGTCGTCCTTGCCGTCCAACAGGGGTAAAAGCTTCTGTGCGCCCAGCGCAATGTCGCCTAAAACGGTGGCGGTGACTTGAACGTTTTTGTTGAATTCAGCGTTATCTATATCTATCTGAATGACCTTTTTCTCGTTAGCGAACAGGTCTCTGTTAAGCGCAACTCTGTCCGAAAAACGTGTGCCTAACGCAATTATGCAATCGCTCTTGATGACCGCCTTTGCGGCAGCCTTGGTGCCGTGCATACCCATCATGCCGAGATTGTACTCCGCACTGTCGTCGATGACGCCCTTGCCCATAAGAGTGTAGGCAACGGGAGCGTTGAGCTTTTTGGCGATTGCCGAAATCTCTTCCGATGCATCGGAAGCCATCGCACCGCCGCCCACCATAAGTAAGGGGCGCTTCGAGGCGTTTATTATCTCTGCCGCAACCTTGAGCTTGCTCTCGTCGACGGCAACCTTTTTAATGTCTACGGGTTTTACGGGTTCATAGTCGTATTCCGCAATCTGCACGTTTTTAAGCACGTCGATAAGTACGGGACCTTTACGCCCTGAATTTGCGATATAGAACGCCTGGCGGACGGTGTCTGCCAAATCCTTGATGTCCTTGACGATATAGTTGTGCTTGGTGATAGGCATGGTTATGCCTGCAATGTCGACTTCCTGGAACGAATCTCTGCCGAGATTGTTCAACGCCACGTTGCCCGTTATTGCAACCATAGGCACACTGTCCATGTAAGCGGTTGCAATGCCCGTAACCAAATTGGTTGCGCCGGGGCCGCTTGTTGCGATGCATACGCCGACCTTGCCGGTAACCCTTGCATAGCCGTCAGCCGCATGGGATGCGCCTTGCTCGTGTGCAGTCAAGATATGGTTGAGCTTTCCGTTGCGATATAAGGCGTCGTAAATATCCAAAACCGTACCGCCGGGGTAACCGAAAACGGTTTCAACCCCCTGTTCGAGAAGACAATTTATTAAGATGTCAGCTCCTTTCATTTTCATATCCGTTTCTCCGTTGAATTATAATACGAGATTATAAAAATTATTATCGGCTATAATATCATAATTTCACCCGTTTGTCAACTTGCGGGCATATGAATTTGCTTAATTTATGTATATTTGACTTATAAAACCGAATACGACTGTATAAAAATGCAAAAAAATTCAACTCGACGTTGCAGTTTGAAGTGATAGGATTTATCAAATCTCTGTGAAAAATAATCATCCCTGCTTGACAATCCCCGAAGTCGATATTATAATATTATAGATTATAATATAGTCATGCACACGCAAACGAATTTTCAAAGGAGGTAAGGCAACGTGAGAAGGGCTTCAAAAAGGCTTATCATGTCGATAATTGCGCTTGTTGCAAGCGTTATTTTGTGCATAGGCGTCTGCCTTGCCTGGTTTGCAATGAACAACGAAGTCAGCGGTAACGGCATGCAGACGCAGGTCAAAAGCGGTGATATTGTCGACTTTAACGTTACCGCATATTATCTCAACTACGAAACTAATGCTTATTCCGTTACGAACGGCAATTTTGAGTTAAACGGAATTCCCGTAACCGTTGACTACAATAATGACAAAATAATTAATACCTTATCCACGGAAAGCGAAGGTACGAAAAAGGACGTTATGCGCCCTTATTCGGTGAGCGGCGGTTACACTACTGCCGTACTCTTCAAGGTGGAGTACGAGATTGTAGACGGTTCGTCAAAGAAGTTCAGAATTTTTGCAGAGTGTGATGAAGATTCAAGACTTAAAGTAACTGACGAGGATGAAGATGATAACTTTACGAGTTATCTTTCAAACACCGTAACCTTTGTATCGGCAGCCCAATCGGAAACTGCAAGCGGCACCAGCACTTTTGCGGCAGGCAGCGATACCACGCCAAACTACACATATACCGCAGGGGCGGACGTCACCGCATTTGTCGGCGGCGTTAGCTTGCGTGAAAAGACGTTCCATATCGGGTTGAAGGAAGGTTTAGAAGATACAAACAAGACCGACGGTGAAAACTACAGCGGCACCGAGTACTTCATAATGGACTACGAAAAGGAGAGATTTACATACATCTCTTCGCTTTTGCTTGAAAGCGGCGGCGGACTCAATTCGGGTTTAACGCTAACCGGCGATATTACTCTCGGTATTGAAGAGTATATTGACGGAGAGACTGTAACGCCTACCAATATTGCGGTTGATACGCTTGCATACAACTATAGCACAGCATATAAGCAGTCAATGGGTAACGTAAATACTATGACGCCGAATTGGCAGTTTGTGGTAACCTATTCCGACGGCAGTCAAAAGATAATAGTCGGCAACAACTCAAATCTGGCTATTACAGGTGTAACAACTACCGCAGTCGGTACAGGAACTGCAACGGCAACGTATAAGGAAGGAACTGCCGATGCCGTATCTTGTGACGTTCCCTACACAATAGGTCTTTCAATCACGGGTGCTTCGGGCGTTGCAATGGGTGAAACAATAACGTTAAGTGCTACGGGTATTGGCGATGCAACCGTCACCTGGTCGTCTTTGAACGAAAGTGTTGCAACCGTTAATGAAAACGGTGTAGTAACTCCTGTTTCAACAGGTACAGCTACTATAATCGCAACTGCTGACGGTTATAATGAAAGCGATTCATCAACGTATTATCTCAAGGCGGAATATGTAATCGTAGTAACTGCGGAAAATATTCCCGTAACGGGCGTATCGCTTAACACAACTACGCTTGCTTTAAGCATAGGGAATAAGGCAAGCCTTCTGGCAACCGTTGCGCCTACCAATGCAACCAACAAGGCTGTAACCTGGACTTCAAGCGATCCGACCGTTGCAACCGTTGTCGACGGAGTTGTTACGGCATTAAAGACGGGTGAAACAACCATAACCGTAACCACGCAAGGCAAGGGTTCTGACGGCACTACTACTTACTCTGCAAGCTGTACAGTTACCGTCTCTGCAACCATAGCGGTTGAAAAAGTTACCATAAGCGGTGAAGCTTCTGAAATTGCTGTAGACGGCACAACCACGCTGACTGCAACCGTCACGCCGAGCAACGCAACAAATAAAACCGTAGCTTGGTCGTCTTCGAACGAAAGCGTTGCAACCGTATCTGGCGGTACGGTGACGGGTGTTTCTGCAGGTACCGTTACGATATATGCAGAGGCAGGCGGTAAATCGGCAAGCTACACAATTACAGTAACGGGCGTTAAGCTTGACAAGACGAGTGCAACGCTGATTTATGGCGTGGACGCAAGCCTGACGTTGACTGCAACCGCATACACTTCAGCCGAAAGTTACACTTTAAGCTGGGCAACTTCAAATGCGAGTGTTGCAAGCATTTCGTATACTGACAACGTATGTACCGTAACCCCCGTTGCGGTAAGTGAAACCGCCGTAACAATAACGGTAACTTTAACCGTAGGCGATAATGAATACACGGCAACCTGTACGGTTACGGTAACCGATTCTGCAACCGTGGCGGTAACGGGCGTAACGCTTAATAAAACTTCAACTTCAATCGAGATAGGTTCAACGGAAACATTGACGGCAACGATTGCCCCTGCTGATGCAACCAATAAGGCTGTAACATGGACTTCAAGCGATCCGACCGTTGCAACCGTTTCGGGCGGAGTTGTTACGGCATTAAAGACGGGTGAAACAACCATAACCGTAACCACCGATGACGGCGGCTATACCGCAACCTGTACGGTTACCGTAACTGTGGTAGTTTCAACAAGCTATACCGTAACGTTTAAGAACTATGACGGTAGCACGTTAGAAACGGATAGCGGTTTGCTTATCGACGCAACGCCTTCGTATGGCGGTTCAACGCCTACAAAGACAGAGGATACCTATAACACGTATTCGTTCACAGGTTGGTCAGACGGCACGCAAACTTATAAGTCAACGTTGCCTACAGTGACAGGTGACGTAACCTACGTTGCACAGTTTACGGCAGTGCCCAAGAGCGAGGGTACGGTTACTTATATGTACACCTACGGCGGAACTAACGGAAGCGAATGGGCTACTACATCAAAAGATTTTAGTACTTCGCTGGATACAACCCCTGTAATAGGTTTAAAGATTACAAAGGATAGTTCTGATACTTTCACCCTTACTGCAAGCGGCAAGAAAGTAACCATTACAATGATGGGCTTCACTACTGGTTCAACTAGTGCTCAACCTTATGTAACGGTAACGTTTAAGGATGCAGCTGGTAAATCGCTTGGAACGCTAACCGGAACTACAACCAAAGATAAGTTGCTTGGCAGTTATACATTTAGTGGTGTACCTGAAGGAACATTTGAAAGTGATACTGCGGTTACTTCTATTGAGTTAACTTGTAACACTACGAGTAAGAGCTTTGCTATTACTTCAGTTACAATTATAATTGAAAGCGAATCAAGCGGCGGTGAGTCTGTAACGCCTACTTCAATAGCACTTGATTCAGGTGCCACAACAACCTTCAAGAAGGGTAGTACGGCTTCAACTTCCGATTGGTCGTTCACCGTCACCTATTCGGATAGCTCAACAAAGACTGTAACAGCTTCTAACGTTTCGATAGGCACCATAGACACTTCCGCAAGCGGCAGTGTATCCGTATCTTATACCGAAAACGGTACAACGGTTAATACTACCGTAAATTACACCGTTCAAGCACCTACTGCTATAACCTTTAAGTCAGGTACTCAAACCTTTGCTCAAAACGTGGCGGCTTCAACTTCCGACTGGAAGTTTACGGTAACTTACGGTTCGTTGGGTGATGAAGAAGTTGACGTTTCGGCAGTAACGGTAGGCACGATAGATACTTCCACGGTCGGTGAAAATCAAACCGTAACTGTGACGCTTAATGCAGAAAATACTGTTACTTGCACGGTTACTTACACAGTAACGGCGGCAGCTACCGGCGTTGCGGACAAAACTTATACGTTCAGTTCAGCAAATAGCACAACAAATACAAATGCCGGCTTTACAATTAGCGGTAGTTATACGTCAAGCGCCAATGTTACTTATAATGGCACAACCTACAATGGCGGTCTTAAGATGGAATCAAGTACGTCTGTTAAGTTTACGCTTGGCTCGGCAAAGACGGTTAGGTTTGTTGTTGGTCCAGTTGGTAATAAGATTAAAATTGACGGTACTTCGTATACAATTGGATCGGGTAATGTGATTGATTGTAACCTTGCCGCAGGTGAGCACGAAATAACTAAAGATAGCAGTTCTACATATCTGGTCTTAATAATTGTCGGTTATGAGGCTGTCTCTGTAACAAGCGTAACAATTTCAGGCGATAGTGCTGTGGTTGCCGGTAGGTCTATTACTCTTACAGCAACAGTTCTGCCTGATAACGCCGAAGACAAAACTGTAACTTGGGCTATTAAGAGCGGTTCTGAATATGCTGAAATAAACTCTTCAACGGGTGTATTAACCGGTAAGGCACAAGGCGATGTTGTGGTAACTGCAACTGCAGGCGGAGTAACTTCGGAAGACTTCGGTGTAACAGTCAATGCGGCAGAGCTTGACAAGTTGGAGTATACCGGTACAACGTCTTATACTGTAAGTTCCGAAGCTGTAACTCCTGATTGGGTATTTACCGCCACGTATTCGGACGGTACTACAAAAACTGTAACTCCTACTTTAACAGGTGATATTAGTGGTGGTACTATTTCTATTGCTACAGCCGGTGACTATACAGTAACAGCTTCGTATACTGAAAACGAAATCACTATACAATGTACTGTAACTTATAAAGTATCAGAGGCAAGCAGTGGCGGAACGGAAACAGATACTTTTAAGGTGGATAATTTGACTGGAACATTGTTTACTTCTGCAAGTTATGACTCATTTACGTTAACTTCTAGTAGTAGTTTTTCTGTGGCGACAAATTATTCTACTGCTACTGCAGATGATGGTTCTGGCTTGACATTTACAAAAGGTTTACTCCCTAGTGGTTCTAGTACAAGTAGTGGTAAAAACTATACTATTACAGCCAAATACGATATAACAATTAAAGTATATTATACACTTTCTGATGGTTTATTTAGTACAAAAGACCAATCAAAAGCAGGTACTTTAAAATGGATATTCTCATCATCTTCAAGTACAATTAATGAAGGAACAGCTGTTGCTGGTAGTAACAAGGTTGCATATTGCCAAGAAATTACTATTTTGAAAGACGATTCAATTACTTTGTATTCATCGGCAAGTCGTCTTGTATTGTTTGGAATTATCGCTACATATAGTGCAAGTTAGCTCTTTTAATTAAATACTGACGGCAGTATTAATCAACCCCACAAAAAGCCGACGGTGAGAGAGTGGCGCTCTCTCACCGTCGGGAACAAACCACACTAACTCTTAACCCGTCATTGCGAAGGAGTGCCTGAAAGGCGCCCTGCGGCAATCCCAGGCTCTCAAGTGACAATTATTCTAAAAAAATACCGCAGCTATAAACAAATTGTAAATTAATTAAACAGTCCGCCCAAAACCCCGCCGAGATTGCCACGCAACGCACAGCGTATGCTCGCAATGACGATGATAAAAAGGCAAAAAAAGAAAAATGAAAGCAAAGGCATTTAAGATTTTCAACTTAATACTTGCCATTCTGGTCTTCGTATTTGCGTTGAGCCAGACCTTTGCGTGGTTTGCCGAAGATATACGCAGGTCGGACGATAAATTTGACGGCTCTTCCAGTTCGCCTTACTTTGCTGGCGGTACAGGAACCGAAGACGATCCGTTTACGTTAACCAGTCCCAACCATTTATACAATCTCGCCTGGCTTCAAAATACGGGTAATTTAAACGATCAATATTATTATTTCAGGCTTGATGCCGATATCGATATGTCGGACTATTGGCTTCCCCCTATCGGTACTGACGACTATCCTTTCCAAGGTTATTTCAACGGAAACGGAAAGAAGATAAGCAATCTTAAAATAACAACGGACAGCTCCAAACTGACAGGTGCGGTTAGCGGAAGTTCTGTAAAGTACTCTCATGCGGTGGGCATGTTCGGTATGACCGCAGCTCATGTCGGTGTTACGGACTCTAAAATTTACAATTTCAACCTTATTAACCCCATTGTTGAAGTTGCATCGCAGAATGCTACTTATAATTCTGCAAGTTCAGAAAAGAAGAGCGTTGGCATTGCCATAGGTTATGCTAACTGCGGCGCAAAAAATATCGGTGTTTTAAACGGCAAGCTCGCCGTACAAAATACGAATTATACCAGCAAAAACAGCATAGTGGGCGACTATGACCCCACGAAAGTCAACGGCGACAAGATCGACCCTACGGAAAGGGGCAACATAAGTTACTTCATACCTTCGATTTTTAGTAGCAACAATGCAGCATTAGCTGCAGGACAATGGCTGGTTTCCGACTATGGTTATGACATAGGAACTACAGGTGAAAATCGTTGGGGAGAGACACCGAACATTACTTCTTCAACGCTGGGTTTAGCAAACTTCTCATTAGTTTCAGCGGTTGATGGTGGTCTTCAAATTAGAACTGGTAATGGTATTGAACAGTTTAATTTAAAAAACTATACATATGGCAATAATGAACCTTATTCAAGTGGCGTTATTATTAATTATAGTACAGTCGATACAGATGGTAAAAATTGGGGCGGTTGGATATTAAATAAAGATGGTACTGCGATCACTGATGAACAATTAAACTCCTCGTTCCGTTATTTACAGGTAGGTGTAGCGTTAGGTAGCAGTTCATTATCCATTGTTAGTGAGGATAATGCTTCAACGATAGCGGTAAGTAATATTAACTCTGAAGGTGATTATGCAACTTTATTAGCAAATGCATTTTACTTTAATATTACAGAAGACGAAGCCTCTTTATTCTTGGCAGGCGTAGGTACAAGTGGCAACATAAAAATCGGCAAAGTAATGGACAGAGACAACTTAACTTTATTGATGAAAAAGAAGGCGGCAGGAGAACTTGGAATTGATATTGACGGGCTTTCTGATAGTGAAATAATGTCGTTGGCGAGCTTGAGTGATTACAGCTGCTATGACTTCTTCTTCAGAAACGATTACGATATATTTAAAGGGTTAAGCATTAGTATAACAGAAGTATATAATGTAGCGTTTGAAGCCCGTGAAAAAATCAATAATAAGCAAACAGGTGTAGGATATAATTTTGATTTAAGCAATAGTCCCGGACTTTACGTACTGTATAGTGATACGAAGAATGCTGATGTTCACTATTTAAGGGCAACGGGTGTTTCATATGGTGAAGCAGGTTTTAGCGGCAGTGAGGTTACCGACCCTAAACTTGAAAATATCGACTTTATCTATGTCGATTCGTCAAGTAACGTAGTTTTGATTAGCGATGAAAGTTTGGTTGCAACTAACGTTATAGTTAAGTTCAGTACAACCGATATTACCTATCTCTATTTCTATCGTCCTTCAACCGGTAAGGATAGCAACGGTTATACTCTCGACGTTGAGTATAGCGGAACTGCACCTTCGGCAAAGACAAGTTCGGGCGGAAGCTGTGCTATATCTCCCCAAGCGTGGTCTGATTTCGATACGTTTATAGGATATAGCCATACTTCCTGAATAACGTAAACAATCTATAAAAAATCGGCGTTACCAAACGCCGATTTTTTTATGCATATATAATAATTGTAACTTAATTTGCCGTACGGCGCATATGCTTTATTATTGCGGTATTTATGCGGCATATGCCGCATAGCGCAACTAAAGGGGTGCATATGTGCGGAATTGCAGGTGTGGCGTTAAAATGCGGTAATGCGGCAGGCGAAGTCTATGAAGGCTTAAAGCGGTTGGAGTACAGAGGGTACGACTCGGCAGGAATTGCCGTGTTGTGCGAGAATAAGTTAAACTTCGTCAAGCGCAAGGGCAGGGTTGCCGAGCTGGAACGTGCTTTGGCTGATTTGTGCGGAAAGGTTGCAATCGGGCACACACGTTGGGCGACGCACGGCGTCCCGTGCGAGCGAAACGCTCACCCCCATGTATGCGGCAAAATTGCAATCGTTCACAACGGCATTATCGAGAACTACAGGGAGCTTAAAAGAGAACTTGAAAGCCTGAACCACACCTTTTTGTCCGATACGGACAGCGAAATTATAGCAAAGTTGATTGAGATCAACTATTCAAAGGTCGGCGAAAACACGAAAGACGCACTGCTTAAAGCCGTGGCGGATGCGGTTAAAAGCTTAAAAGGCTCCTTTGCTCTTGCCGTTCTGTGCGAAGATTTTAACGGTATTATTGCGGTTAAATACAAGAGCAACGCCGTGGTGGGGTTGGATAAAGACGGCGCATATCTTTCAAGCGATATTCCCGCCTTGCCCCCATCGGTGGATAGCGTCACCATTCTGCAGGACGGCGATATTGCCGTAATTACTGCTGAAGGGGTGTATTACTTCGACTTTAATCTTAAGAGTGTGGGGCGGACTGCAAGGCATATCTCCCCCGTTCAATTAAACGTGGGAATGGGCGGTTACCCCCATTATATGCTCAAGGAGATATATGAAGCCGAGCGCACCGTTACGGACACGGCGGCGGCGTTCTTCAACTTAAATCTCCCCCTTTTGCAGGGGCTGATAAGGGCTGCAGACAAAATTGTTTTAACGGGGTGCGGTACGGCTTACAATGCCGCCCTTGCCGCCTTGCAGGGCTTTGAAAAGGGGTGTGATTGCTGTTGCTACGCCGAAGTGGCGAGCGAGCTGCGTTATAAAAAACAGCGGATTACGGAGAGTACATTGCTCTTCGTCGTCACCCAGAGCGGCGAGACGGCAGACGTGGTCGGTGCGGCGGAAGATTTTAAACGGCAGGGCGCAAAGGTGGTGGCGGTCACCAACTGCGGATACTCTGCGATAACCCGCATTGCCGATACCGTAGTGCCCGTCTGCGCAGGCCCTGAAATCTGCGTTGCCGCAACAAAGAGCTATATAGGTCAACTAACCGCTCTCTATTTGATTTCAGCGCTCGCCGACGGGGTTGAGTGTGCTTTAGAGACGTGTAAAGAGCTTAAAGACGTGGCCGCTCACTTTAACGACATATTTAAAAACGACTTGAGCTTGGAGTTTGCAAAGGACTGCGCAAAGAGCAGGGCGGTGTTTTTCCTCGGCAGGGGATACGACGCTCAAGCGGCGGTGGAAGCTTCGTTAAAGCTCAAAGAAGTCAGCTATATCTTCAGCGACAGCTACCCCGCAGGGGAGTTAAAACACGGTACTCTTGCATTGGTCGACGGCGAGACGTTGAGTATTTTAATCGTAGGCGACGAGCGATTTGTCGATAAGAGCGAGAGTACGGTGGAGCAGATTATCTCCCGTGGGGGCAGGGCGGCGGTATTGACAAACAGCGGTAAGGTTGCTTCGTCGCTTTCGGGCAGAGCAAAGGTGTGGTTGCTTCCCGAAAGTAAGGCGGAATACTTTATTATGTTCGCCGCAGTTGCCCTGCAACTCAACGCCTACCGTGCGGCGGTGCTGAAAGGGTGCAACCCCGATAAGCCGAGAAATCTTGCAAAGTCGGTAACGGTAGAATAAAAAAGTGCCCTGCGGCGTTTAGCTAAACGCCGCAGGGCTGTTCCTTAATTACATTATTATATATATTATATATTATTCTAAATATTTAGCCTTCATCAACTCGATATCTTCGTCCGTTACTCCAAGCTCCGCCTTGCAGTAGTTGATCACACTTCCGTATTTTTCCTTAAGCGTGTCAATGGTTTCAATCATATATCTGGGCTTTGCCGCCATCATAACCCAGAGAATTTTCTTAAAGTTCCTTGCTACGGGAATGGTGCGAAGCGCAACCTTGTTCCAGAAAAATTTAAACTTCTGGAAGTAGGCGGAAGCTACAAAGTCTTCTAAAATGTCCTCTTCTGAAACGCCTAAAAGCGATTCGACGAGCATCGAAACAATGCCTGCCCTGTCCTTACCGCCGCTACAGTGCCAAAGCACACAGCCTTCGTTTTCGATAATTTCACGCAAAACGTTGGTTAAATGTTGTCTAGGTTCTTCATTAAAAAGTACGGAACGGTACATTGCAACCATATAGTTGTCTGCCGTACCGAACTCTGATTTAATACGTTTTGCTTCCTTAAGCATGGTAATTCGCATGCTCTTTTCCCTTGTAATGCCGGGGGTCGCAGTGCAGAGCAACGGTTGATGAACGTACTTTACGCCTTCCCACAAGACGTCAGGCGCTTCTTCGATTTCGGTAAAAATACGCAAGTCGATAATGGTCGTTACACCTATAGCCTTAAGTTCTTCTACCGTCTTGCGTGAAATTTTATTAAGCTTACCGCTTCTTATAAGTTTGCCGTATTTGATTGTTTTGCCGTCTTGTGTAGGAAAGCCGCCCAAATCCCTTGTATTTGTAAGCTTTTTTAACGGCAGACGTTTAATGTGTGCCTGCATGCTTACATTATAAAATAAATTGAGCTATCCGTCAAGCAATATGTTAAATTAACACATTTTGCATTTTAACGATTTTAAAAAAAAATGTGAGTAAAGTGTTTAATCGGGGCAAACACGTTTTATATTAATACTGTAGAAAAATTAAAAAGGATTACGAAATGACGAAAAAAGAAAAATGTGAAGGCGATAAGGCTACGGAAGAAAGCACCAAGGAGCAGGTTGTAGACGAAAAGGTTGAAACAGCCGAAGCTCAAACGGGTGAAGAAAACGTAGCTGCCGAAAAATCGCCCCTTGAACAGGCGTTGGAAGCGGCGGAAGACTATAAGAGAAAGTGGTACACCGTTTCAGCTGAATACGACAACTACCGTAAACGTACAAAGGAAGCTGTTGTAACGGCATTTGCGGACGGCAAGGCGGAAGCGATAATAAAGCTCCTTCCCGTTGCGGATACCTTCGGGTACGCCTACGACAGTGCGTCCGACGAGAAGACAAAGGCTGGAATTGACAAGATAGTCAAGAACTTTAACGCAATACTTCTTTCGATGGGCGTTGAAGAAATATCTGTAAATTCAGGCGACGCCTTCGACGAAACTTCGATGGAAGCGGTTATGAATATCCCTTGCGAAGACGGCGAAAGCGCAGGCGTAGTTAAATACGTTTTAAAGAAGGGTTACAGGCGAGAAGGCAAGGTTATTCGCTTTGCACAAGTCTCCGTAACGGTTTAAGTTCTCATCAAATATGCTTTGAAGAGAAATGAGCTATTAAGCTTTTTAACAAATTAAGTAAAAAATATAAAGATAAATATAAGAGGTAAAATTATGGGAAAGGTAATAGGAATTGATTTAGGTACTACTAACTCCTGCGTGGCGGTTATGGAAGGCGGCGAACCCGTCGTTATCGCTAACAGCGAAGGTAGCAGAACTACCCCTTCGGTAGTTTCTTTCAAGCAGGACGGCAGCCGTATCGTCGGTCAGGCGGCAAAGAGACTTGCCGTAGCCCAGCCCGATAAGACGGTTATTTCAATTAAAAGACATATGGGTGAAGCTTACAAAGTAAACATTGACAACGGTTATTCACCCCAGGAAATCTCTGCAATGATTTTAAGCAAGCTTAAGGCTGACGCAGAGAGCTATCTCGGCAGCAAGGTAACCGATGCGGTCATCACCTGCCCTGCATACTTCAACGACTCACAGCGTCAGGCAACCAAGGATGCAGGCAAGATTGCAGGTCTTAACGTTTTAAGAATCATCAACGAGCCCACCGCAGCAGCTTTGGCATACGGCCTTGATAAGCAGGATAAGGCTCAAAAGGTTATGATTTACGACCTTGGCGGCGGCACGTTCGACGTATCTATCCTTGAAATTTCAGACGGCGTATTTGAAGTTAAGGCAACCAACGGCGATACCCACCTCGGCGGCGACGACTTCGATAATAAGATTATCAATTATATGGTAGAAACCTTCAAAAAGGACACCGGCGTAGATCTTTCCAAGGATAAGATGGCTATGCAGAGATTGAAGGAAGCTGCTGAAAAGGCAAAGATCGAGCTCTCCGGTATGAGCTCTACTAACATCAACCTGCCCTTCATCACGGTGGTTGACGGCGCACCCCAGCACCTTGATATCGACTTAACCAAGCAGAAGTTCGACAATTTGACTTCCGATCTCGTTGAAAGGACCGTAGAGCCTATGAAGAAGGCTATGGCTGACGCAGGCTTGAGCTATTCGGATATCGATAAAGTAATCTTGGTAGGCGGTTCAACCCGTATCCCTGCAGTCGTAGAAAAGGTTAAGCAGATTACAGGTAAGGAACCCTTCAAGGGAATCAACCCCGACGAATGCGTCGCAATCGGTGCGGCAATTCAGGGCGGCGTACTCTCCGGCGAAGTTAAGGACGTACTCCTTCTCGACGTTATGCCTTTAACGTTAGGTATTGAAACGCTCGGCGGCGTATCCACTCCCTTAATCGAAAGGAACACCACTATCCCCGTAAAGAAGAGCCAGATTTTCTCCACCGCAGCGGACAACCAGCCTGGCGTAGAAATCAACGTTTTACAGGGTGAAAGAAAGTTTGCAAGGGATAACAAGTCGCTCGGCAGATTTATGCTCAACGATATTCCCCCTGCACCCAGAGGTATACCCCAGATTGAAGTTACCTTCGACGTGGACGCAAACGGCATTGTTAACGTAACAGCAAAGGATTTAGGTACGGGCAAGAGCACTAACATCACCATCACCGCATCTACCAATCTCTCCGAAGAAGAAATCGATAAGGCGGTAAAGGACGCAGAGAGATACGCTGAAGAAGATAAGAAGCGTAAGGAAGAAATCGACAACAAGAACGCATTAGAAGGGCTTATCGACAGTGTTGAAAAGACTTCTTCTGAAGCAGGCGACAAGCTCTCCGACGACGATAAGAAGGTTCTTGCAGATGCGGTTGCAGAAGCTAAAGAAGCTTTGAATTCCGGCGATAACGATAGGATTAAAGCCGCTAACGAAAAGCTTCAAAAGGACATCGCTCCCGTTATCTCCAAGCTGTATCAACAGGCACAGCAGGCAGGTGCAAACGGCGGCGACGCAGGCAACGGCGAAGACACCGAGTTTAATCAGCACAAATAATAATTAAGATGAAAAAGCGATAAATTGTAGCCCTGATTTCTCGGCTACAATTTTCGTGGTTATAAGGGTTTGGTCATATGGCAGACAAAAAGAATTATTACGAAGTTCTCGGCGTAGACAAAAACGCTTCACAGGACGAAATTAAATCTGCATACAGAAAGCTTGCAAAAAAATATCATCCCGACTTCAATCCGGGCGACACTGCTGCGGCTGAAAAATTCAAGGAGATAAACGAGGCTAACAGCATTCTCTCCGATGAGGAAAAGCGTAAGCAGTACGACTATGAGCTCGAACACCCCGGTATGGGCGGAATGGGCGGCTTCGGCGGTTTTGGCGGAAACGGCGGAATGGGAGGTTTTGAAGATATATTCTCTTCCATGTTCGGCGGCTTCGGCGGTTTTGGCGGCGGTGCTCGTACCAACACACGCACCAGAGGGGCAGATATAGAGCAGACGGTCCGTCTCTCGTTTTTAGACGCAATTAAGGGCTGTTCGAAAGAGATCAGCTATACCAGAAACGAACCTTGCAAATGCTGTTCGGGTACGGGTGCTAAAGGCGGCACTTCTTTTACGCAGTGTACAAAGTGCGGCGGTTCGGGCAGGATAAAGTACGAGCAGAACACCATCTTCGGTCGTACCATTCAGGTTGGCGTCTGCCCCGAATGTAACGGAAGGGGTAAAAAGGTCACCGAAAAATGCCCCGACTGTAAGGGTGCAGGCTATACACGCAGACAGACTACTTTTACCATTCAGATTCCTGCAGGCGTTGACAACGACAGTTCTATGCGTAAGCGTGGGTACGGTCAGGCTTCCCCTAACGGCGGTGAGTGCGGCGATTTATACGTATACTTCAGGATAGACCCCCACAAGCTGTTAAAAAGGCAGGATAAGGATTTGTTCGTAACCGTTCCAATCAGCTTCTCAACGGCTGTTGCAGGCGGTAAGATAAAGGTACCCGGCATCGATGGCATGGTAGACCTTAACGTACCTTCAGGCACGGCGAGCGGCACACGCTTCCAAATTAAGGGTAAGGGCGTAAAGACGGTTAACGGTACGGGTTCGCTGTACGTAACTGTTGAAATAGACGTACCCCAGAAGCTCTCCCGTGATCAGGCTAAAAAGCTTGCCGAATACGAAGATACGGTTGCATTAAAAACTTGCTCCCGTATGAACAAGTTTGCGGACGACGTGTCTTCGCTCTACGGCGCAAAGATAGGTAAGCAGTAAAAAAAGACGGCATAGCCGTCTTTTTTTACTGCTGTATTTAATTGCCGTCAGGTGTATTGCAATGCAACTATTGACTTTTATCTATGGCGGTGGTAACATATGTTTGACTATGATACGGGAGAGTAGTTTTAGCTGAAATGAAAAAGTTTTTTAAGTTTGTATTGCCATTATTATTGACTTCTGCGCTTGTGTTCGGCGTGTTCGGTTGCACTCCGAGTGATGCTGACAAAACTCCAAGCGACGTGGAATCGGGTGAGAATACGGATAAACCCGCAGATTCCGAAGATCCGTCTCAATCGGGCGGCGACACGGATGATCCCGCAGATTCTGAAGATCCCTCTCAATCGGACGGCGACACCGATGATCCCGCAGATTCTGAAGATCCCCCCGAACAGACGGAGACGTCGCTTACCTATAATCAAAAGATGGAAAGGTATATGTACGGTATGCAGTCAACTGCCTTTACCGACTACGTCACAGGTCTTGAGCAGTACGATTATAATGCAGCAGTGGTTTCAAATGCCATATATGCCGCACCCAACGGCAACGGCGACGGCACGATTGACAGCCCTTACAGCTTGCAGGACGGGCTGGACGAAGTTAAAGCAGGGCAAACACTCTATTTAAGGGGCGGCATCTACTCAACTTCCGACGCCGACGGCTGGTTTATAAACTGCAAGGGGTCTGAAAATAATTTTATTACTATCCGCAACTACCCCGGTGAAAAGGCGATAATCGAGAATACCTATAAAGGAGACGAAGCGTACGGTTTTCAATTTGAAGACGGCACGAAGTATATCTTGTTGGAAGGTATAGAAATATCTTCCGTACAATCTCAATGCGCATACGGCATAGTGTTCTGGGGTAACGGGCAGAACAATATTATAATCAGGAATTGTGATATTCACGATATAAAGACCACTTCGGCTAATCCCGAAAGCGACGATAATGCAGGCGCAAACGCCATTTTACTCTTCGGCGAGAAGGCAACGCCCGTGACAGACGTGGCGATAATCGACAATCATTGCTATAACAACGTCAACGGCTGGTCGGAGAATATCTCGGTAACGGCAAACTGCGAAAGGGTGTACGTCATCGGCAACACGGTTGAAAATAACACCAATATCGGCATAGATTTTTACGGCAATGCAGGGTATTGCAAGACTCCATCGCTTGACCAACCCAGAGACTGCCTTGCGGCGGGCAATACCGTAAAAGACTGTATCTGTTCCTATGCTGACTGTGCAGGGCTGTATGTAGACGGAGCGAGAGACGTTTTGCTTCAAAGCAACTATATAAGCGGTTGCGCCTACGGAATCGAGATAGGCAGTGAAGAGCGCAACGACGACTATCCCGTAAAAAATATCACGGTTAGGGCTAACATGTGCGTATCTAACACCGTAACGGGTATACGCATAGGTGGCTATGAAGAGACTGCAACGGGCGTAGTTCAAAGCACTTATATCTACAACAACACCTTAATAAACAATGGTGCAGATGACGGTGCAGGTATAATTTTAGCCAAGCTTGACGGGGTAGAGTTTGTAAACAACGTAATCTGCGTGCCCGCAGGGGTAAGTCTGATAAGTACGGACTTCGGTGCGGAGTATACTAAAAACTTTACTTTTAAAAATAACTTATTCTATATTACGGGCAGTGACGCAAGCGGCGTAAGCTTTAATATCTGCGGTACGCAGATATCGGGTTTTGCAAGTTTCAACGGGGCATACGGCGGCACTAATGTTTACGGCGATCCCCTGTTGGACGGCACATATATGCCCACTAACGCATATTCAGGCGATAGTACGGTTAATTTCGGCAAATACGATTACAACCTTACAGAGTGGGGTCAAACGCCCAATATAGGTGCGGTTAAAGGTTAAATAGGACAAAACTTAATAATATTTATAAGGCGAAGGGTTAAATGCTCTCCGCCTTTTTATATTATTCAGTGTTCTCATTTAGCGTGGTAAAGAGCTATAAGCTGAAATTATACTTTGTCTTAAAAATGGCAATATCGCCCTTTTTGCACTTTTTATTGACTTTTTCAATGGTGTGAAATTATAATCTAACCGAAATCAGCCGACGGTGACATTTGAAATTATTTACCGTGTGACAAGTTTTCATTTTCTCCACTTCACGTTGCCCCACGGGCAGGTTCTACTTGGCTCGTGGGTTGCGTGGGGGGAAGCAGGTTTAGGTAATAACGTCCTACGATTTATGCAGGACGAAAAGAGAGGTATTTTTTATGAACGGATTTTTTTTAGCTGAAACGGTCGAGATGACCCCGGCTGAACTGCAATCATTGCCTTTTGAAGTATGGTTCTTGATTGGTGCAGCTTTGGTCTTCTTTATGCAGGCTGGGTTTGCTATGGTAGAAACAGGATTTACCCGTGCGAAGAACGCAGGCAACATTATAATGAAAAACCTGATGGACTTCTGTATTGGTACGGTCGTGTTTATGCTCTTGGGCTTCGGCTTGATGATGGCAGAAGATTATGTAGCCGGTTTTATCGGTGTGCCTAATCTTGATATCTTCAGCGACTGGAGTACCTTTACAGCTGAACAGGGCTCATCGTTTGTGTTTAACCTTGTGTTCTGCGCAACGGCGGCAACCATTGTCTCGGGCGCTATGGCAGAGAGAACGAGATTCGTCTCCTACTGTATCTACTCGGCAATGATTTCATTGGTTGTATACCCCATTGAAGCAGGCTGGGTATGGAACGCAAGCGGCTGGCTCGTATCTAACGGCTTTGTAGACTTTGCAGGTTCTGCAGCAATACATATGGTCGGCGGCACGGCGGCGCTCATCGGCGCAATGTTCTTGGGTCCCCGTATCGGCAAGTACGAACGTGACGAAAAGGGCAAGGTAGTAAAGGTTAATGCAATTCAGGGTCACTCAATAACCCTTGGTGCATTGGGTTGCTTCATTCTCTGGTTCGGTTGGTACGGCTTCAACGGTGCCGCTTGCACCAGCTCACAGTCGCTTGCACTCGTGTTCGTTAACACGACTATCGCTCCTGCGGTTGCAACCGTAACGGCGTTAATCTTCACTTGGATTAAGAATAAGAAGCCCGACGTAGGTATGTGCCTTAACGCATCGCTTGCAGGTCTTGTAGGTATAACCGCAGGCTGCTACACGGTCGATGCAATCGGCGCAACTGTAATCGGTTTAGTATCAGGTATTTTAGTAATAGTTGTCTGCGAATTGCTTGACAAGAAGTTGCATATCGACGACCCCGTCGGAGCAGTTGCAGTTCACTTTGCAAACGGTATCTGGGGTACCTTTGCAGTAGGCTTATTCGCTTGCGTTGACTATCAGAAGTACGATTCAGGTATTGTAGGCATACTTGATGCAGAGCATGCAGGTATCTTCTACGGCGGCAACGGCAAGCTTCTCGGTATGCAGTGCCTTGGTATCGTAACCATTCTCGCCTGGACGGCAGTATGTATGACCATCGTGTTCTACCTTATGAAGTATCTGCCCGTTATGATTAAGTTTAAGTGTAACCCCGTAGCAGCTATTAAGGTTGCTAAAGAAAAGGGCTGGAACGGTTTAAGGTGTTCTGCCGAAGAAGAAGTAAATGGTTTGGATATGTGCGAACACGGACTTCCTTCCGCATATGCAGACTTCATGCCCACCATTCCTTCATATGACGGCGAAGCTCCCGAAGTTGATGTAACAGGTATCGCACCTGCAGACATCACTTTAAATGCAGCGGCTCCTGCAGGCAAGTACACAAAGGTTACCGTTATAACCAACCAGGAGAAGTTCTTAACGTTAAAAGACGCAATGGCAAAAATCGGAGTTACCGGTATGACGGTTTCCAACGTAATGGGCTGCGGCGTACAGGCAGGCAAGACCGGTCAGTACAGGGGCGTTAAGACGACAATGCACTTACTTCCCAAAGTTCAGGTTGACATCGTTGTTTCAACCGTAGATCCCAAGTTAGTAGTTGCAGTTGCTGAAAAGGTTCTCAACGACGGTAAGGTCGGTGCAGGTAAGATATTCGTAACCGACGTAGAAAACGTTATGAGAATACGAACCGGTGAAACGGGCGTGGAGGCGCTTGATAACACCAAGTAAGTTGTGATAAGGGGTGTATAATAAGGTTGAAAGGCAACGGCGTTTGTGCCGAACCAAGCAAAAAATTATTATGCACGCAGAGGCGCATAACGCCGTATACTTAAAGACGTATACTTAATTTAGCACACACTGCTCTCTCATAGAAAGGGGAAGGGGCGGAACGAAAGGTTCCGTCCTTTCTTCTTTTGTATGGGGTACAGTCCAACTAATATTAAAATTCTATCACGAATTTTTAAATAATAAAGAATAGAGAATAAAGAATAAATAATAAATGCGGTAAAGCATTATATAATATTCTCCACCACAATCAACGGCTTGTCGTTGGATTTAATCACGACGTTAGTCGTGGATTGCATCAATAGCTTTGCTGTTGGATTGCATCAAGCTTTAGCTTGGATTTAATCAATCGAAGCTTGGATTTAATCAATCGAAGCTTGGATTTAATCAATCGAAGCTTGGATTGCATCGCCCATCAGGGTGGATTTCATCGCCGTCAGGCGTATGTTAAAACCCTTTTTTGTTTTGGTATAAACTGCACTTATATATGGTATAATTAATTGCTTTTGTTGTCGGTTTGACTATATTTATTAGTTATTTTATAATATTATACAGATAAAATTTATATTTATACAAACCGCTATAAACCGCAAGGTTAAGGGCGGAATATCTATGAGAGGTAAGAAAAATGAACTCACGTGATTTAAACGTAAATTCAGGACCTTTAGAAGGTGAAGTCCGAATCCCTTCGGGCTGTGCCGTAAGCGCTATAATCGACAGAAGCGGCAAGCGTATGACGGGTGCGGATATCATCAAGTCCATTGCTACCATGCACGACCGTTCTAACGGCTTGGGCGGCGGCTTTGCAGGTTACGGCATCTATCCCGACTATAAGGACTGCTATGCCTTCCACCTGTTCTACAACGACTTCTCCTGCAAAAAGGAGACGGAAGACTTTTTAATTTCCCACTTTGAAATTGTCTACTCTTCCGAGATGAAGACAAGAAAGACAAAGGGGATTGTAAACGAACCCATTATCTTCCGTTACTTCTTATCCCCCCTTTCAAAGAGGCTTGCCAACTCGCTTTTGGACGAAGAGCAGTACGTCGTTAAATGCGTAAACAAAATCAATGCGGAAATTAACGGTGCTTTCGTCTTTTCAAGCGGCAAGAATATGGGTATATTCAAGGGCGTAGGTTTCCCCGAAGATATCGGTAAATTCTTCCTTTTAGATGAAGAATACGCAGGCTATATGTGGACGGCACACGGCAGGTACCCGACCAACACCCCCGGCTGGTGGGGCGGTGCGCACCCTTTCGGACTTTTGGACTACTCCATAGTGCATAACGGCGAAATCTCGTCCTATGACGCCAACAGAAGATATATCGAGATGTTCGGCTATAAATGCACCTTGCAGACCGATACCGAAGTTATAACCTACATCATAGACTACCTGATAAGGGTTAAAAAGCTTACCTTGCAGGAAGTGGCAAAGGTTATATCCGCTTCATTCTGGTCTACAATCGAGAGCAAGAGCGACGAAGAGAGAAGGGAAGAAGAGTTCTTAAGAAAGGCTTTCCCGTCCCTTTTAATCAACGGTCCTTTCTCCATAATCTTCGGCTTCAACGGCGGACTTATGGCGTTGAACGACAGGCTTAAGCTCCGTTCCATGGTGTGCGGTGAAAAGGGCGACAAGGCATACATCTCTTCCGAAGAGTGCGGCATCAGGGTAATCGAGCCCGAGCTTGACAGGCTCTTCTCACCGACAGGCGGACAGCCCGTCATATACTCGCTTAAAGATGGGGGTGAATTATAATGGATACTTTTATTCCTGCTGAATATGAAGTTGTGCGCAACCCCGATCTTTGCATTGGATGCAGGGTATGCGAAAGACAGTGCGCCAACGGCGTACACAAATACGATAAAGATTTAGGCAAGATGATTGCAGACAGCACAAAGTGCGTAAATTGCCACCGCTGCGTCTGTCTCTGCCCTACGCACGCATTAAAGATTGTAAAGAGCGACGATACCTACCGCTTAAACGCCAACTGGTCTATGCAGACTATGAACGAAGTGTACAGGCAGGCTAACACGGGCGGCGTTCTGCTCTCGTCTATGGGTAACCCCAACGACTACCCCGTATACTTCAACAAAATTTTAGTAAACGCATCGCAGGTAACCAACCCCCCTATCGACCCTTTAAGGGAGCCTATGGAGACTGTTGTGTATCTGGGCAAAAAGGACGTTGAAATTAAGAGAGATATTCAGGGTAAGCTCGTCGATACGATGCCCCCCCAATTAAAGCTTACAACGCCCATTATGTTCTCGGCAATGAGCTACGGTTCAATCTCTTATAACGCACACGCATCGCTTGCAAGGGCGGCGGAAGAGCTGGGAATTTACTACAACACGGGCGAAGGCGGTCTGCACAAGGATTTCTATAAATATTCCAAGAACACAATAGTTCAGGTTGCTTCGGGTAGGTTCGGCGTACACGAAGAGTATTTAAATACGGCTGCCGCAATCGAAATTAAGATGGGTCAGGGCGCAAAGCCGGGCATCGGCGGTCACCTTCCCGGTGCTAAAATATCGGAAGACGTCTCCCGTACGAGAATGATTCCGCAGGGTGTAGACGCCATCTCTCCTGCGCCCCACCACGATATATATTCAATCGAGGACTTAAGGCAGCTAATCTATTCGATTAAAGAGGCGACTGCATATAAAAAGCCCGTAATCGTCAAGGTTGCAGCCGTGCATAACGTTGCGGCTATCGCTTCGGGTATAGCACGTTCGGGTGCGGATATCATTGCGATAGACGGCTTCCGTGGCGGTACGGGTGCGGCGCCTACCAGAATAAGGGACAACGTAGGTATCCCCATCGAGCTCGCTTTGGCTCAAGTTGACCAGAGGTTGAGGGAAGAAGGCATTAGGGATAACGTATCCATTTTAGCGGCTGGCTCCATTCACTCATCTGCAGACGTAGTTAAGGCAATCGCTCTCGGCGCAGACGCTTGTTATATCGGCACTTCCGCATTGATGGCACTCGGCTGTCATCTCTGCCGCAGCTGTCAGACGGGCAACTGCAACTGGGGTATTGCAACTCAGAAGCCCGAACTCGTAAAAAGGCTTAATCCCGACATCGGCTACAAACGCCTTGTAAATCTCGTTCATGCATGGACGCATGAAATTCAGGAAATGATGGGCGGTATGGGTATCAACTCCATAGAGGCGTTAAAGGGCAACAGGCTTATGCTCCGTGGCATAGGTTTAAACGAGACCGAATTAAGGGTGCTTGGCATCAAGCATGCGGGTGAATAATATGAAGAGAATTTACGTCAACGAACAATGGTGCCTTGGCTGTCACCTGTGTGAATATGAATGTATGTATGCAAACTCGGGCTTGGACGAGATGTTTAAGCTTAAGGGCAAGGCTGGCAAGGATATTCTCCCCCGTATCCAGGTAGAAGGTGACGAAAAATCGCCTATTCACTTTGCTGTTAACTGTAGGCACTGCTCGGGTACGGCTTGCGTAAACGGCTGTATCGCAGGCGCTTTGACCAAGACCGACGAGGGAATGGTCGTAATAGATAAGGATAAATG
The DNA here is from genome assembly GCA_051884135.1 of Candidatus Coproplasma sp. GTDB lineage: Bacteria > Bacillota > Clostridia > Christensenellales > Borkfalkiaceae > Coproplasma. The sequence goes on from JBJEVC010000047.1 coordinate 115,496, forward strand.
CGTAGGTTGCTTTACCTGCGTGTTGCTCTGCCCGTTCGGCGCAATTATGCCTGCGGCAGACGGCAAGGCGGCGCAGAAGTGTATGCTCTGCACCGACAATATTCAGGGCGAACCCAACTGTGTTAAACACTGCCCCAACAATGCCATAGTATACGAGGAGCGTGATTGATATGAAATATTTGTTAATAGGTAATTCAACCGCCGCAATCGCTTGTATAGAGGCAATAAGGTCGGTGGATAAGCAGGGAGAGATAACCGTACTTTCAAAGGAAAAGCAGTTCTGCTACGGCAGACCTACGATTTCCTACTGCCTTGCAGGACTTACGGATAGGGAGCATATGAACTACCGCCCTGCAGATTTCTATGAGAAGAATAACGTCAACTTGCATCTCGGCGTCAGTGCGGAGAGCATAGACAGTGAGAAAAAGGTGGTTAAAGCTTCCGACGGCAAGAAGTATTCTTACGATAAACTGTTGGTTTCCACCGGTTCACGCCCCTTCGTGCCCCCCGCAGACGGGCTTGAAAAGGTTAAAAATTGCTTTACCTTTATGAGTTACGACGATATGAACGCATTGGATAATGCCATCTCGCCCGAAAAGGAAGTGGTGGTAATAGGTGCAGGTCTTATCGGCTTAAAGTGTGTGGAAGGCATCTTTGAAAGGGTTAAAAAGGTTACGGTTGTCGACCTTGCTACAAGGGTTATGCCGTCTGTAACCGAAGAAGAGAGCGCTCAAATGATACAGTCGTTCCTTGAGAAAAAGGGTGTGGAGTTCGTGCTCGGCGACTGCGCTGCAAGCTACAGAGAGAATTCGGTTACTTTAAAGAGCGGCAAAACGCTTAACTTCGATATTTTGGTTATGGCGGCAGGCGTCAGGGCGAACACTTCGCTCCTTTCCGACATCGGCGGTAAGGTAAACAGGGGTATTTTAGTAGATACCCACCAGCGCACTTCGATTGCCGATATTTACGCCGCAGGCGACTGCACCGAAGGCTACGACAGCTCTATAAACGCAAACAGAGTGCTTGCGCTTATGCCCAACGCATACCTTCAGGGTAAGGCGGCAGGCTTAAATATGGCAGGCGGAGACAGCGAATATAAGGACGCAATTCCCTTGAACGCAGTGGGCTTTTTCGGTCTTCATATGCTGTCTGCAGGTGTTTATGAAGGTGAAGTCATTAAGGTTAAGGGTGAGAATTCACTCAAGCTCTTATTCGTTGAAAACGACGTATTAAAAGGGTTTATTCTTATAAACGACTTTTTAAGGGCAGGTATATACACGTCTCTCGTCAGGGGTAAAACTCCCCTTTCGGGTGTGGACTTCGATATGCTTGTCAACGCTCCCCAGCTTTTGGCGTTCTCTGCCGAAGCTAGAGCGGCGAAACTTTCTAGGAGAGTATAATTTATGGTTATCAATACCGATTTTGAAACGCATTTTTCGCAGATAAATGCACAGGTGAGAAACACGCAGGAAAAGGAGATAGAGATTAACGGTTGCATAGGTCAACGCTATATAGGTACGGGTCTTTCGGGTAAAAAGATTAAAATCAACGGTATACCCGGCAACGCTTTAGGCGCCTATTTAAACGGCGGTGAGATAACCGTATACGGTAACGCACAGGACGCAACGGGCGATACGATGAACTCCGGCTCTATAATAATTCACGGCAACGCAGGTGACACGACGGGCTACGCTATGAGAGGCGGAAAGATTTATATTAAAGGCAACTCCGGCTACCGTACGGGTATTCATATGAAGGAGTACGGCGAGCATAAGCCCGTAATTGTCATAGGCGGTAGAGTAGGCTCATTCCTCGGCGAATATCAGGCAGGCGGCGTGATAGTGGTGTTAGGTCAGCACGAAGACGATATGCCCATAATCAATAACTTCTGCGGTACGGGTATGCACGGCGGCGTCATCTATCTCCGCTGCAAAAAGCTCCCCAAGACCATTCCCGGTCAAGTAACCGCAACGACGGTTAAAGGCAGTGAGATTAAGGAGCTTTCGGATATAGTTAACGACTACTGCAAGTACTTTAACTACGACGCAAACGAGCTTTTAAACACCGACTATGTGGTGCTTAAGCCCAACAGCGCAAACCCCTACAAGCAGATGTATACTGCAAACTAATCATAGTAATCGGCGGTTGTCCGTACGGGCAACCGCTATTTTCTTTTATTAATATTGACAATCAATTTTACGGTGATATAATATAGATATTAAAAATATAATGACGTAGTATAATGTTATTATTTGGATTTCAGAGGGAAGTTTATTATGTACGAGAAATACGATTTAAGCTTTAACGATTTTTTCAGAGACAGAGATTTAAGCAACAACACCGACCCGTTGACCGGCGTTTTGGATAGGCGTGCCATATTCGAATATGTAAATTGGCTGATAAGTCAGGGCAGGCAGTTTTCGCTCTATTTAATCGATATAGATAACTTTAAGAACGCAAACGACAGCTATGGGCACGTTGTCGGCGATATCGTCATTTCGCAGACGGCGCAGACCTTTGTGGAAGCGAGCGGAGCCGAAGGGGTAGTCGGAAGATACGGCGGTGATGAGTTTGTCATCGTCTATGAAAATTTAACCGACTATCAGGACGTGTGGAAGTGTGCTAACCACCTGACGCATATGCCTATGGTCGAAATGGATGACTATGGTCTGCCCAACTTTTCAATAACCGTAACCGTCGGCATTGTCCGTTTCCCTGTAGACGCAGACAATTTAGAAGACTTAATCAAATTAGCCGATAAGGCGCTGTACCGTGGCAAGACGAAAGGCAGGCACTGCTTTATCATCTATCTGCCCGAAAAGCACGCCAACATTTCACTTAAGGGCGACAGCGAAAAAAGGCAGAACCTCATGCAGCAGTGCGGCGTAATTTTCAACAGTCTGACCGCCGGCGGAGAAGATTTGTCTTTAGCTGTTTCAACGGTGTTCAAGAGTATTGTCGCCTATTATATGTTTGACCACATCTGTCTTGAAACACACAAAAGGCTCAACCACAGCGTAGTATTCCCGCTGTCAAGGCAAAAGCAGTTTAAACACATTGACTACAATCTTATTAACGCACTTGTTGATACCGCAGGTTACGCAAATATAAACGACGTGGAAGAGCTTAATAAGGTCAACTTTTCGCCCATCATCGAAAAGTGCGTAAAGCAGGGAGTACGTTCAGCGTTCTACTGTAAGATATCCGCTTACGGCACCGATTACGGCTTTATAAGGGTGGACACGACGAACACTGCAAGGATATGGCAGAACGAAGAGATGTCGATGATAATCGTTGCGGCAAGGGCGATAGGCTTATTGCTCCATTATCAGGGCAAGACGTTGGAAGATTTGCCCCTTGTCGCCCCTGTAGAAGCAGGCGGCACCAAATAAATAAACAATAAAATTTAACGGCTCAACCGCTATGGTTGAGCCGTTAAATTATTTTTCTAATCAGTCAATTTTCTTCGGCTTGGAGAAGAGATAGCCCTGCGAATAGTCTACCTTGTTCTGCTTAATTACCTGTTGAATAGGTTCGTTTTCAACGTATTCGGCAATGACCTTTTTATCTCTCGTGTTCGCCCAGGAGGAGATCATGGTGACGAAATCGCTGCACGAAGGGTCTGTGTGAACGTCTCTGACTATCTCGCCCGTAATCTTAATGTAGTCTAAATCAATTCGCAGAACGTGCATTAAGTTGCTGTAGCCGGAGCCGAAGTCGTCCACCGCAATCTTTGCGCCCAATTCGTGAATTTTATCGGTAAAGGTCTTTAAGTAGGCGTAGTCGGTTAACGCTTCGCTTTCAACTATTTCAAAAATAACCTTTTCAGGACATTCGGACTGTTCAAGCTTGTCAAAGATAAGCTTTAGCGTATCCTGGTTATACAGGTCGCTGGTGTTGAGATTAATCGTCACGATGAAGGTGTGCTTGGGTACGTCGTCCAGAACTTTTGAAATCATCGCCTGTGAGAGTCTGTCGTACAGCTTGTACTCTTTAGCGACGGGCAAGAACTCACCGGGCATATAGATTTTGCCGTCCTTATCCGTAATTCGCATAAGCGATTCGTAGATATCTATCTGTTGGGTATTGTTGTTCATAATACCCTGATAGTACGGTATAACCCGATTGTGGGCAATGGCGTCGTTGATGACCTGAAGCAGCATCATCTCCTTTTGGAAATCGGTGTTCTCCTCTTCGCTGTTGATGAGCATATCGCCGCTGCCCTTGTGCAGATTGACGTAAGTTAACTCAACTTTATTTAACAAATCGTCTTCGCCGAAGACGATACTCATCTCGTAAATAGGTTGGTAGTCATCGAACTTAATTTTATCGAGTTCTGCTTTAAGGCGTTTCATATCCGCAACAAAACTGTCCTTGTCGGGCGTGTTTGCGGCAATTAATACGGAGAGTTCGCCGTAGCGGTATATCTTATAATTACCCGCTAAAACCCGCTTGCAGGCGGTTGCGGCGGCAAGCACATAGGTGTGGTAAACGTCTTTGTTTAAAAATACCCTTATGACGTTTTCGTTCTTGAGTGAAAGCAGGCAAAGCGAGTTAAAGGTCTCGTTCTTGGAGTCGTAGACGTACCTTGCAAGGTTGCCAAGCCCCGTTTCAGTGTCGGTAACCATCTGTTCGGCAAGGCGTTGTTTGCCTTCGTAAATCTCGTTTTTCAACTCCGAATTTGCCGTACTGAACAGGTAGGAAACCAAGGGTAGGTTATCAAACTGCAAAGCGGTTTCGTTCTGTAGATCATGTGTATTTAAATATACGGTTGCGTTTTTATCTTCCGAAAGGGTCGCAACGGTGAATGCGGAGTTAGAGTAACGGCAGGCTGTTCCGTCATAGATAAGCTCGCCCGCCATAAACGCACCCGTTATCTGGGTGGAAGTAAAGGCGTTAAGCTCCCACTTTGCACAGTTATGTAAAATCAAACGTCTGGTTAAACAGCTGTAGGCAAACAATATCTCCGCAGGCGACGAGCTTATCTCTTCACATAGAGGGCGCAACGCCTTAACCGTCGCATTGGGGTCAATATACCCCATAGTTAAGTAGTCGTTCTCTCTGATTTCATCGAAAACAAATAAGTCGCCGTCGAGCTTTTCGCCCGTCAATGCGTCGATATCGTAATTGATATTCAATCCTAATCCCTTCGATTTCTCGTTGACAAGCGGCAGTGCGTGGATGATGTTTTTATCTTTTTTCAGATACTCTTCGCCTACCAGATAGTTAAACCACTGCTTTGCCGGTTGACCTTCAACTTCGATGAGCCTGTGTTCTTTGGACTTAGTAACTCTGTAGGTGCGCCCTACGGACTTAATTCCCGTGATTGCCGCTTGATTGTGTAAAAGCAGCTTGCCGTTGAGCTTGGCAACGACGATATAGTCTTCACCGATAAAGCTATTGTGAACGATATACGCAGGGTCGTTGCATAAATCGTCCGTGACGGAATATGCGCCGCCGCCTATGATTTTGAAGTTGACGGTGCGTTTATTGAACTCTTCCACAAGCTGTGAAACGTAGGGGTAGGTAGGGCAGTAGTAGGTGAATAAGAAACTGTCGCTCGCCCCGCCAAGGTAGTATAGTACTTCGTCCGCAACCTTTTGGGGGGAGCGGTAGCCGTTCTCGTCTTTAAGCTGTACGGACGTAGTTTTAACCGAAGTATCGTACAAATCGATAATGGTAATTAAGGTCTTATTGATTAAGCTTTCACCCTTAAAGATAATACCGCCAACGCTGCATCCAATAACTTCGGATTGGGGTAAGAGACCGCCCAACACCTTTAAAAGGGGTGCGATTTCGTCTTTCGAAAGCTCGTCCGTGTGAACAATAATTAAATAATTCTTCGTGGCGATAAGCTGATTATTCTTCACGAAGGATTTAATGTTATTTAAACTTTTGTATAGCAGGCTATATACTCTCATTTTTCTCCCTTACGCTGTTAAAGCCAAAACATTGCTATATGTTCATTCTATATTATACTATTTAATTGTCAATTTGTAAATAGCAAATTTTAAAATAATGAAAGCAATTAACAAAAAATTTACTATTTTAACACTATTTGATTAAGTAAAGTTCCTTGACAACCGTACGGCAAGGGCTGTAAACTATTAAATATAATTAATTCACTCGCAGAATTGGTGGAATATGACCAAAAGAATTATAAAAAATATAGCTATTGCGCTTGTTTCAACGTTTGCGTTGCTGGTGTTGGTTGTATTGGGTTACGTTATATACGTCTCCGTACAGTACTATAGGATAGAAGATAATTTAGTCTTAACCACTTCGCAAAATGCCGAGCAAAAGGTGGGGTTATGGCAGGAGTACTCCATCGTATCGTATAACGTAGGGTTCGGCGCATACTCCCCCGAATACTCATTCTTTATGGACGAAGGCGTTATGCTGGACGGCAGCAAAACCTGCGGAATTTACGCAAAGGGTATGAATAAAGCCGACGTTGAAAAGAACGTGTCAGGGCAGGCGGCAATCTTAAAAGAGCAGTCCGCAGACTTCTTCTTTTTGCAGGAAGTGGACGAATCGGCACACAGAAGCTACAATATCAATATGGTGCAGAGGTTTTCTAAAGAGCTTTCGGGTTACTCATCAACCTATGCCTGCAACTTCCACACGGTGAATTTGCTCTATCCTTTTAACGACCCTATCGGCATAATCAACAGTGGGCTTCAAACGTTTTCAAAGTATAACATAGCAAGCTCGGTGCGCCGTTCCTTCCCCGTAACGACCGACTTTATAGATAAACTGTTTGATTTGGACAGGTGTTTCACTATTCACTATCTGCCTGTTGAAGGTAGCGACAAGATGCTCGTTTTAATGAACGTACATATGTCCGCATATGACGAAGGCGGCAAGATAAGGGCGCAACAGCTTGAGATGTTAAATAGTGTGTTAAGTGCCGAATATGCCGCAGGTAACTACGTTATCGCAGGCGGAGATTTCAACCATTGTTTGATTGCCGACCAGTTTGCAAGCGACGGGCAGGCGCTGGCGTATTACCCCACGGAGCAACAGATTCCCGATTGGGTAAAGACGTCTATTCTCCATAAGAGCGAGATTGCGTCGGGCTTCAATATAGTTGCATCCAAGGACGGTGAGGCGACTTGCAGGGGTGCGGATATGCCCTATACAAAGGGGGTTAATTACGAAATGGTCATAGACGGCTTTATCGTGTCGGACAACATAGAAGTTACTTGGGAAGGCACCATAGACACCGCCTACGCTTACAGCGACCACAATCCCGTTAAAATGACCTTTAAGTTGAATTAAGGCAGAATATTATCGCCCCGCCTTTTGGCGGGGCGAATTCTTAAAGTTCAGACTTGTCGTTGAGAAGTGTTTTAAACGTTATTATGACTATTCGACAATATAGAATTGAAGATTTCGAATTGGTTTCGCAGTTGTTTTATGAAACGGTAAAATGCATAAACGCAAAAGATTATTCGGTTGAGCAGATAGACGCCTGGACGAAGAGTTCGAATTGTTTGAAAACAAGGCAAGACGATTTGTTGGGGCAACGAACTTTAGTGGCGGAAATTAACGGCGCAACCGTCGGTTTCGGTAGTATTGATAAATCGGGATATTTGGACTTGCTCTTTACTCATAAAGATTATCAGAGACATGGCATAGCAACTGCATTATGCAACGAGCTGGAGAAAGACTATGCTAAAATTAGAACTTTTTCTTCCGTCACCGCAAAGCCGTTTTTTGAAAGTCGTGGCTACACGGTAGTTAAAGAACAGGAAGTCGAGCGGTTCGGCGTTAAGCTTAAAAACTATGAAATGATAAAAAACAACCTTATTCGGATATTCGAATAAGGTTGTCGGTTTAGTTACACTGTTAATTATATTACCCGCTCTGGTCCTGCCCGTCGGATTGGTTCGGTTGGTCGTCCGTAGCTTCTTCGTTCTTCTGTTTTTTTCTGGCACGGACTGTGCGGACTATCTGACGGATAAAATCGTATAGGGTGAGAATAAATCCGATGATAAGGTAGATATAGAACGAGCAGAATCGGCAGAGAAAAATAACCCAACCTGCGGCACCGCTGAATAGCGAAGAGAACGCAAACGATAATGTGGTTTCAAGTGCGCCGCCGTTTCCCGGTGTGGGGATAATCGCCGCACTGTTGCAGGCGTAGATGTTCAAGGTCATTACGTTAAATAAAAGCGACCATGTAGGTTCGACCTGCGGTCCTCCGAGTGCAATCGCCGCAAAGAATGGAAGGGACATATTTACGAGTGGCTCTATCAGACTCAATAAGATAAGTACGATAAAGCGTACGGGGCTCTTTGCCATAGTACGAACGGACATTTGGAAGTCGTTTGCGGTGGAAAGTGCCTTCTGGATTGCCTTATCTTTGTCCTTGACAATTTTCAATTTATGCCCGACTTTTACGAACGCTACGACGATTTTAGTCGTCATAGTGGGGAAAAGACAGAATAGGATTATGAATATGGGGAGGATAAGGTTTGAAGCAAAGCCTATCCAACCGAAAACCGTCAGGGTAATCTGGGTGGTTGAATCTCCTACAAGCGACAAAGCACCCATATTCAGCGTCATTAAAAGTCCGCCTACCAACGACAATGCAAACATCTGGTTAAAGAATTTCGTCATAACGATGCTTGTTGCCGTGCCTGCGTGAATACCTTTGCCGGAAAGATAGACAATCTGCATAGGCTGACCGCCTACGGCAAACGGTGTGATGTTATCGTAAAACTTGCCCGTCAAAGCCACTTTAAACGCTGTGCGCCACTTGCTTTTTCCTGCAGAAGTGTCGATGATAAGCTTGAATTTAAACGCCTCAACACATATCAGAAGTCCGATAAAAAAGAGCGTCAGCAACAGGAAAAGTACGTTGATTTGTCCTATCAGCTCACCAAAGCTCAACATTTCCCCATTGAATTCTTCGGTAATTTTAAAAATGAGGTAAACGCTTACAAAGCCTATCAGTGCCAGAAATATCAGCTTGAAGATAAGCTTTTTATACGAAGTTTTCTTTTTAGGAGTTTCTTCGGTATTGAATTGTTCTTTTTCATTTTCTTCCATATTTGATTAATCTGTAATTGCTCTCTGTAATTGTTTTTTGCGGGATGCATAGATAAAGGCAAGTCCTATGCGTTTAAAAAACAGAATTCCCCTTTCACGAAATATTGCTATAAGTGCCTTCAATGCGCTGTTGCCAAAAGATTTTTTGTCAACCCAGCTTCCGTCGAACATATGTATGGCAACCGTTTCTTCGTCGGTTTTTATCTTGCCGGTAAAATAAGACTTCCCAGAAAATAGAGTACGCTTCCCTATAAAAATTTTTCCGTCGCTCAAAGTCTGGTCATTTCCGTTGATTTTAAGCCCCATATACTCGTGGAAGTATTGGGTGAAAATGAGTGGATTGGGCAGGGTGTCATAGCCTCTCTTCTTTTTGAAATGAGCAGACTGATAATATTTTAACAAATCTTTGACCCACTTTTCTTTGGGTGCGCACATGACGATTGCGGTACTTAATACAGTAGTATCTTCAAAACCGAGAACGGTGCGATATCCAAGCAGACTGTCGAAGGGTTTAATAAGCTCAACGTCGGTGTCGAGATAGATACCTCCGTACTCGTACAGAGCCTTCAGCCTGATATAATCTGAAACGAAGGCGTATTTTTTTGCTTCGTACGCTTCCCTTACGTAATCGCATTCGTAAACGTCAAAATTATTCTCGTTCCATAATTTTATTTCGTAGTCAGGGCAGATACGTTTCCATTCGGCTACGTTTTTTTTCGCACTTTCGGAAAGTTCCTTTCCGCCCACCCAGACGAAGTGAATGATCTTCGGAATTGTGTTGTTTAGCATTTTATGTCCGCCTTGCAATCTTTATCTTATTGTATCATATCCGCTTGCGAAAATCTATCCAATCGGTCGTTCAATTATAAACAATTTTAAATTGCCTATCGCCTAAATATTATTTTTGACGTCGGTGTAAGCCTATACGATTATTTTACCATTATTTTTATTTTAGTCAATAGCGAATTCGTATTATTGCGATAATTTGTCTCTGCGTTGGTCGTTTTTACCAAATAGCTATTTGTATTACTATCGGTTGAAAGTGCGAATTTTTACGGGTATTTTTACGACTCGTTGGAACCAAAAATAGTTTGAAATATATTTTTAGCTTTTTCTAAATCTTTATGGCGGACGTAAACTTTTCGCCCGTGGGCTCTGCCCGCAGATGCGTATGATACGCCGTACGGATAGAAAGGAACGCCTATGACGTCAATGCCGTTATCATTCAGCGTATACTCAATCATTTCAAAGTCGTAAGTGTCCATCTTCGTGAAATAACAAAAATCATCATCGGTTACGTCTCGTAATTTTTTATTACCGCAGTACTGGCAAATTTTGCCTTCCGTTAAGCGATTGCAATTCTCACAATACAACATATTCACATACCACCTTGTATTCCTTTTAAAAATTCCAAAATTAATATATCATTTTACCGAACAAAAATCAATAATATTATAAGTTTTGCCGACCAAACACCTTTTACAGCCATAACCGTCGTAGCTACGCAACCCGATTCCGATTATGCACATAACAAAACCACCAAGGCGAATAATAATAAGGTCGGA
>JBJEVC010000048.1:0-2370 GCA_051884135.1 Candidatus Coproplasma sp.
TTTGCGGGGTGGAAATACAGCTCGTAGGGGGTGCCTATCTGCTGAACGTAGCCGCCCGACTTCATAACGACTATCCTGTCGGACATCGTCATAGCTTCGGTCTGGTCGTGGGTAACGTAGATGGTGGTTGCGCCTACCGAACGGTGAATCTGCTTGATTTCCGATCTCATGGTAACACGCTGCTTTGCGTCGAGGTTGGATAAGGGTTCGTCCATAAGGAAGATATCAACCTTTCTGATCAATGCACGGCCAACGGCTACACGCTGACACTGACCGCCTGAAAGATTTCTGGGGAATCTTTCAAGATATTCGGTAAGGCCTAAAATCTTTGCCGTTGCCTGAACCTTTTCTTCGATAACGTCTGCGTCGATACCTTCGAGCATAAGACCGAATGCAAGGTTTTCGTATACGGTAAGGTGGGGATAGAGTGCGTAGGACTGGAATACCATTGCAATTCCCCTCTCCCTTGAAGTCATCTGATTTGCAAGCTTGCCGTCGATATAGAATTCGCCGGAAGTGATTTCTTCAAGTCCTGCAATCATACGCAGCGTTGTGGACTTACCGCAACCGGAGTCACCTACCAAGCAGATGAACTCACCGTCTTTGATTTCCATATTGAAATCGTGTACGGCGTGATATCCGTTGGGGTATACTTTGTTTACGTCTTTAAAAAGTAATACTGACATTTAATTTTCCCTCTTGATTGTTTATTTTATTTTGGCTACCCGAATTACTTCAAATCCTGGGTCTTAATATTGTCCATATCGTCATACGCCTGGTTTTCACCGCACATACCCCAAATGAAGGTATAGTTGTGGGTGCCTACGCCCGAATGAATGGACCAGGAAGGCGAAATAACCGCCTGTTCGTTGTGCATTATGATATGCCTTGTCTCTTGGGGAGTACCCATAAGGTGGATAACCGCCTGATCTTCGGGCACTTCGAAATACATATACACTTCCATTCTCCTTTCGTGGGTGTGGGAAGGTAACGTGTTCCAAGCGTTGCCGGGGTCAAGCTCGGTCATACCCATTGCGAGCTGACAGCTCTCGCAAACGTCGCCTACAATGAACTGGTTAATCGTTCTCTTGTTAATGCCGATCTGGTCGCCCAAATGACGCTGTACGCAGTAACGGGTGCCTTCGGGAGGGGTTACGCCTTCTACGGGTTTGGTGATTTTAACCGTAGGGTAGCTCTTGTGAGCGGGGCTGGAGTTAATGTAGAACTTTGCGGGATTTGCGGGATCTTTAGAAGAGAACTCTATCTCCTTGGTGCCCAAGCCGATATAGATACCTTCTTTGTGGCCTATCTCCCACTTTTTGCCGTCTAACGTTATAACGCCTGCGCCGCCGATATTGATAACGCCCATTTCCCTTCTTTCAAGGAAATATGCGGTTGCAAGCTCTTTAAAGGTGCCTAAAGATAAGGTCTCGTTAACGGGCATTGCACCGCCTGCGATAATTCTGTCCTGATGAGAATAGGTCAGAAGAATATCGTCCTCGGCGAACAGCTTCTCTATTAAATACTTTTCCCTTAACTCATCGGTATCGTAGTGCTTAGAGTCGTCGGGGTGATTTGCATATCTTACGTCGAATTTCATTAAATATATACTCCTTTTCGTTTTTACTATACTTCTTCCCACGTCCTTGATACGAACTGTGTGCAAGGGATGATGTCCTCTCCCGTCGTCCCCTCCAAAACCAAAGTTGCGTCTTTATCGTACGCCTTGATTTTTTTGAGAATTGCGGGGTAGTCAAACCTGCCCTTTCCGGGAGGAACTTGTTTAACCTTTCCGTCTTCAACCACAAAGTCCTTCATATGGAACACGGTTATTTTACCTGCGAAGAGCTTTAACCCTTCGTCTAAAATGTCCATATAATTTTCGTAGTTGGTCGAATCGAGATAGTTATAAAGGTCAAACGTGACCAAAACGTTTTTGCGGTTAATTGCGTCAACCGCCTTTTTTAACACTGAAGGCTTCCAGCAGACGTGACCTGCGGCACCTTCCATAGCAATGGAAGCGCCCACGCTTTGAGCATAGTCGGCAAGCTCCGTAAAGGTTTCTATTACCGTTTGCAGCGCCTCGTCGGTGCGGTTTAAGGGATTATACGTCCACTTGTCGTCGTTGAACGAACCCGTTTCACTGCCGACAATGGGGCAGCCGAGCACAGCGGAATACTTTAAGTAGTCCTTAAAAATCTGCTTGCAATCCGCCACCTTTTGCTTGTTGGAGTGTACGGGATTAAAATAGGCGCCGATGAGATTTACGCCTATGCCTGCCGCCTTTAATGCGTCGCCGAGAATTTTTGCGTTTTCGGCATTTAACGCACCCGGCTTGTAGGGTATTTCGTCTACGAACTTATACACCAC
>JBJEVC010000049.1:0-2312 GCA_051884135.1 Candidatus Coproplasma sp.
TTATCGTTTATCTCGTCGTACCGGTCGATTTCGCTTTGACTGTTTTCAATCGTTTCTTTCAGTTGCCGTTGCTCCTGTTCATATGCCTCGGACATCAAAGCAAACCGTTCTTCCGTTATCTTTCCCATAACTTTATCTTCATAAAGGCTTTGAATGATTTTGTTCAGAGCCTTTATTCTGTTTTCGGCTTCGGATACTTGTCTTGCCTTTTTCGCAACTTCCTTTCTGGATAACAATCGGGAGTGTTGGATGGCAATATCGACAAAGTCTCCTTCATGATCGATGACAAAGTCGGAAACTCTTTTTAAGTAACTCAGAACGATTTCTTCAATGGCTTCCACGGTTATCTGATGCGAAGTGCAGGTCGATTTCTTCTGCTTGCGGTAGGACGAGCAGTTGAAATACTCCTTTTGTTTCGTAGTAGAACAACGGCAGAGATACATTTTCTTTCCGCAGTCCGCACAGTAAACCATTCCCGAAAACACGTTCATTTCGCCCATCGGCGTCGGTCTGCGTCTGCCTTCGCGTATTTTCTGTACGGTATCATACGTCTGTTTATCGATGATCGCTTCCTGCGTATTCTCGAAGGTAACCCATTTAGACGGATCGTTCCATACCTTCTTCTTACACTTATAGGACTTCTTTGTCGTCCGGAAGTTTACGGTACAGCCCGTATAGTGCGGATTGCTCAGAATTCGTTTTATCGTATCCGAGCACCATAATTCAGGCATGGGCGATGTTGCCGGGTGTTTAATGCCGAGTCTGTCGTAATGGCAGATTGGCGTTTCGACTTTTCTTTCGTTGAGAATCCGTGCAATCTGCGTCGGACCGAACCCCTGCATACAGAGAGCGAAAATCTCTTTTACCGTTTTTGCCGCTTCTTCATCGATGATCCATTGTTCCTTGTCGTCGGGGCTTTTCAGATAACCGAAAGGCGGAACGGTGCACAGGTGTTTTCCCGAATTGCCTTTGGAACGGAATACCGCGCGGATCTTCTTGCTCGTGTCCTTTGCGTACCACTCGTTGATGATGTTACGGAATGGGGTAAAATCGTTGTCTACCTGACTTTCACTGTCCACGCCGTCATTGACTGCGATAAATCTGACGCCCGCTTCGGGAAAGGTTATCTCGGTATACACGCCGACTTTCAGATAATCCCTGCCGAGCCTTGACATATCCTTGACAATGATTGTACCGACTTCGCCGGCGTCGACTTTGCGCATTAACCGCTGAAAATCGGGGCGGTTGAAGTTCGTACCCGAATATCCGTCGTCCACAAACGTTTCAAGATTGCGGAAGCCGTGTTCTTTTGCATATTTGCTCAATATTTCTTTTTGATGTACGATGCTGTTGCTGTCACCTTCCTGTTCGTCGTCACGGCTTAACCGACAGTATAACGCCGTGATTTTGTCCTGATTATTGTTATTTCGTGTTCTCATAGATTACTCCTTATAAGAACACTCTGCAAGTTCGTCGTGTTTAGCGGACAGCATATCTTCGACGCCCGATTCTATCATCTTTTTCGTCAGGTCGAAGATGCTGTTTTTCGCCGTTTCGCTGGGTCTTAAAACAACGGTATAAACCGTATTGCCGATTTTCTTATCATATACTGTTTCTTTCATCGTGTTTTCCGTAATCGAATCTCCTTTGGATTTTATTACGCAAACACGCAAAGAAGGGGAAGAACTACTTTTCCTGCGTTACGCTGTTCATCTTCTGCTTTAACGCTTCGTATCCTTCCACGATTAACTTAACTTTCGTTATGTTGTTCACCCGAAGAAATTCGTTTATCTCATCACATAACGCTCTCGGCATCATCGTGCCGAAGCTCCCGTTTATTTCTTTTCTTCGTTCCTTGTGCTTTTCTTCATACTTCCTGCGGGTTATGCGCCTTGCAGTATCTTCTTTCCGTTCCATAGCACCTGCTCCTATACATAGACGATTTCATTCAAGATTTCTTCTTCGATACGGCTTTGCATTTCGTTTATCCGTCTGACGTCCTCGATATAATTTCCCGTCCGCTTATACTGTTCGTCTTTGGACAATTTCTCGTACATGACCGAATAAAGCTCTTCCGCCTGTTTATCTATCCCATGCAGATAGGCGGGGAGGTCGCCGGCTAATGCCCACATCTTCCCGACGTTATGCTCTTCAAGATAGATTTTCGCAAGCGTACCATACTTGCCGTAAACGTGTTTGACAGGTTTCACGATACTTTGATACAACTTGATTTCTTCAACCGTCAAGCCTTCGCCGTTTTCCGCTTTTCTTAAAACTTCGTCTTTGTTCATAGCAAATCTCCTTAGAATATA
>JBJEVC010000050.1:0-2289 GCA_051884135.1 Candidatus Coproplasma sp.
TATTTTTCTTTGAATTTCTTCATCCCTGCGCTTGACTTTTATTTGCAGGTCTTAATATTTTGGGCTATTTGACCGATTACGTCTGCATACTCGCCCAAAGGCATTTTAATCTCTTGACACCTGCCTTCAACCGCAGGGACAATCATTGACACGGTAGACTGCTCGTCGTTCTTCTTGTCGAACTTTGCCGCAAGTGCCGCCTGACCCATATCTTCATAGGCAGGGATATTTTTAATAACCTTGCGGATAAGCTTTTTTAAATTCTCCGCATACTCTCCGCCGCAAACACCCTTGCTTTGAGCAATAGCCAGCTCGTAATACATACCTATAAGCACGAACTCGCCGTGTGATTTACGTTTATAATACAGTTCGAAGGCGTGACCCGTGGTGTGACCTAAATTTAAGGTTTTTCTCAAGCCGTTTAAATCCTTCTCATCGCCTGCAACCACGTTAGCCTTGTGCTGTATGCAGGGGGCGGTTATACTCTCTAAAAACTCCATATCGAAGAGCCTGTTACGGTTCTGCCAGAGAGTTTTATAGATATCCGCATCCAAACCGCCGTACTTTATTATTTCGCCCAAGCCGCAGCGTATCTCCCTTTTGGGCAGTGTGGAAAGAAACATGGGGTCGACCACTACTTCCCCCGGCTGATAGAAAGCGCCTATTGCGTTCTTGACGTTATTTAAATCGACCGCCGTCTTACCGCCGACCGAGCTATCCACTTGAGAGAGCAGGGTTGTGGGTATCTGCACGAGCTTTACGCCCCTCATAAACAGGCAAGCGGCAAGCCCTGCGATGTCGCCCACCACTCCGCCGCCGAGAGCAACCACTGTATACGCCCTCGTTGCACCGCTCTCCAACATATGCTTCAATATACCGATTAGCGTAGAATACGTCTTGCTCGCTTCCCCTGCCTTTATAACGTGGACGGGGGAAGAGCCAAACGTCTTTTCAATTAAATCTCTGTATATGGCATAGACGTTGGAGTCAGTTACTACAAACATCTTCCTGCCGTCTAAACTGTTTGCAAACCTTTCGAAAGCACCCTTGCCGCAGTGAATTACGCTGCGTTGCGTGGGAGTGTTAATTATTATATCCTGCATATCAGTCCAAAAGCGAATAACGCCCTTTTACCTCCGCTATATTGTCGCCGCCGAGACGCTTTGCAACCACTTCGGCAAGCGCCATACACACGACGCTCTCTAAAATTATCTCGCAGGCGCAGATTGCCGCAACGTCGCTGCGCTCGCCTGCCGCCGTGGTGGGTTCGCCCGTTGCGGTGTCCACCGTCTTTAATCCCTTCATAAGCGTGGGAATGGGCTTCATAGCGGCACGAAGAACAATCTCTTCGCCGTTAGACATACCGCCTTCAATTCCGCCTGCGTTGTTGGTAATACGGCTGTATTTGCCGCCATCTAAAACTATTTCGTCGTGCACCTTGCTGCCGGGCAACGTGCCTGCTTCAAAGCCCATACCTACTTCTACGCCCTTAATTGCCTGAACGCTCATAAGCGCACCGCACAAAGTTGCATCCAATTTTTCGGAGTAGGTCATACAGCTGCCGAAACCGCTTTTAAGCCCTTTAACACGCACCTGCACAATGCCGCCAGCTGTGTCGCCTTGAGCCTTTAAATCGTCTATAAGCTCCATAGCCTTGACTTGCTTATCGTTATCGAGCATAAACAGGGGCTGTGACTTTGCCTTTTCCAACTCGTCAAAGGTGTGGTAAGCGGCGTCTTGTATTCCGCACACGCACTCAACGTAGCCGGAAACTTCCACCCCCAATTCACGAAGGTACTGCCTTGCTATCGTTCCGCCTGCAACCCTGACAGCCGTCTCCCTTGCGCTTGCACGCTCCAAGATGTTTCTCGCATCGGTCTGGGCGTACTTAATCATACCCGTAAGGTCTGCATGCCCCGGGCGGACACGGGTTAAAACCCTTTTAGTTACGTCTGCGCCTTCAGGTGCCATTGTCCCTTCCCAGTTGGCGTAGTCGGCGTTTTTAACACAGAATGCAACAGGGCTTCCCAGCGTTTTTAAATTGCGGACGCCGGAGAGTATTTCCACCTTGTCGGTTTCAATCTTCTGTCTGCCGCCCCTGCCGTATCCGCTTTGACGAAGTGCAAGGTATTTATTGATTTCTTCTATATCTATGGGCAAATTGGAAGGCAACCCTTCAATTATCCCAAGCAGCATTTTTCCGTGAGATTCTCCTGCAGTGGTAAGTCTCATAATTTCTCCTGATACAATGTATTTGACTAAGAAAGTAAGAACTTTCATTGTTCCGTT
>JBJEVC010000051.1:0-39379 GCA_051884135.1 Candidatus Coproplasma sp.
AACCCGAAAGCCAAGGGCTTAAGTTGCTTGCAACCCTTACGTTAACCATAGTGGAAACGTGACGGGTTATGTTGTTATAGGTCAAGGTAGGTGAGTTTTCCGTCAAGGGGCTAACCTTGCCGTAGGGCACTAAACCAAGTTTAATTAATGCCTGGAAGCCGTTGCAAATACCGAGAGCAAGACCGTCACGGTTGTTGAGTAGTTCCATAATTCTCTCTGCAATGGCAGGATTCTTGAAGGTTGTAGCAATGAACTTACCAGAACCGTCAGGCTCGTCACCACCCGAGAAACCGCCGGGGAAGGCGATAATGTTTGCCCTGTCGATTGCCTTAATTATTGCCTGAACACTCTCTTCAATGTCGGAAGCAGACCTGTTTTTAATTACCAAAATTTCAGGCTCTGCACCGGCAAGACGGAATGCCCTTGCAGTATCCAATTCGCAGTTTGTACCGGGGAATGCGGGTATAAATACTCTGGGCTTTGCAATCTTTGTTGCGATATTTTCGTACTTCCTTCCGCCAACGTAGTCGCAGTCGGGCAAGTCGCCGTCTGCTTTTGCAGTTGCGGGGAATACGGGGTTAAGCCTACCCGTGTAGGAGTTTTCGGCTTCCTTATAAGGAACGCTCTCCACGCCGTAGGTGTAATCACCGTCTGAAGTCGTGCCGATAAACACCTTGACTATGTCGTTTCCGAGCGAATTGATATCGTCTGCAGATACGATGATATCACCGTAGCGCTCTGCAAACAAATAGCTCTCGTTGCCGAAGAAATCAAAGCCGAGACCGTTACCTAAACAGCTCTTAATAACTGCAGGTACGGCACCGCCCTTTTCTACTACGGTTGCAAACTTGATATTGCCCGTCTTTATGTTGGCGTGAACAGCCGTATAGAGCTTTTTAAGATAATCGAAGTCGGGAACGTTGCAATTATCCTTCTTTATGGGAAGAAGGTAGAGTTTTTGACCCTTTTCTTTAATAACGTTGGTAATGAGCGCAGAAGCCTTTGCGGGAGCCAATGCAAACGAGATCAAAGTCGGGGGAACGTCGATATCTTCGAAAGTACCGCTCATCGAGTCCTTACCGCCGATTGCGCCTAACCCTAAATTGAGCTGGGTATACAACGCACCCAAAAGCGCTGAAAGGGGAACGCCCCAACGCTTTGCGTCGTCCCTTAATCTCATAAAGAATTCCTGCAGGGAAAGCCTTACGTCCCTATAGTCGGCACCTGCGGCAACAACCTTGGATACCGAACAAACTATTGCGTAAATTGCACCCGTGAAAGGCGATGACGAAGAGAGTTCGGGGTTAAAGCCGTATGCCGAAACGGTACAGTCATCGGTCTCGCCGCCCATAATTTTAGCCGCCATAGCGATAACGGGGGTCAGCTGGTTCTTTCCGCCGAAGGGCATATAAACCGACTTTGCGCCAATGGTAGAGTCGAACATTTCGGCAAGACCCTTTTTAGAGCATACGTTGAGCTGTGCCATCGTATCGTCTACAGTCTGCCTGAAATTGAATACCTGCTTTTGAGTGAAGAAATCAGTTATGTTATCGTTGATTTCTGCGTCAGTAACCTGCTTAACGCCGTTGGTATCGAGAAAATCACGGGAGATATCCACGATTGCCTTGCCACGGTGATACATCTTCATTCTTCTGTCGTCGGTAACGGTGGCAACAGGCGTTGCGGCAAGGTTTTCTTCTGCGGCAAGCTCAATAAATCTGTCGACGGCTTCGCAAGGTACCACCACTGCCATACGTTCCTGCGATTCGGAAATGGCAAGTTCGGTACCCGAAAGTCCCTCATATTTCTTGGGAACCTTATCGAGTTCTATTATAAGACCGTCCGCAAGCTCGCCGATAGCAACGGAGACGCCGCCTGCGCCGAAGTCGTTACACTTTTTAATCATACGGGTAGCTTCGGGGTTTAAGAATAACCTTTGAAGCTTTCTTTCGGTGAGTGCGTTACCCTTCTGTACTTCCGCACCGCAGGTTTGAACCGACTTTTTGTCGTGTGCCTTGGAAGAACCCGTTGCACCGCCGCAGCCGTCTCTGCCCGTTTCACCGCCCAAAAGAATGATTACGTCGCCCTTTGCAGGCTTGGAACGGTAAATCATATCCGAACGGGCACCGCCGACGACGAAACCTGTTTCAAGTCTCTTTGCCTTGTAGCCTTCGTGATATACTTCTTCAACCTGACCTGTAGCAAGACCTATCTGGTTGCCGTAGGACGAGAAACCGTGAGCGGCAGTCTTTGTTATAACTCGCTGGGGAAGCTTGCCGGGCAAGGTATTCTCCAAAGGCTCGGTAGGATCTGCACAGCCGGTAACACGCATAGACTGCAATACATACGTTCTACCCGACAAGGGGTCACGGATTGCACCGCCCAAACAGGTTGCCGCACCGCCGAAAGGTTCGATTTCGGTGGGGTGGTTGTGCGTTTCGTTCTTAAACATTACAGTATACGTCTGGGGTTCACCGTCTATTACCGCATCTATCTTTATAGAGCAGGCGTTAATCTCGTCCGATTCGTCAAGATTATTTAAAAGCCCCTCTTTTTTAAGTTTTTTAACTGCAATGGTTGCAATATCCATAAGGCAAGGGTACTTGTCAGGGCGGGTTGCATACATTTCAGCAAACAACTGTCTGTACTCTTTGAGCGCCTTATTGATATGGGGGTTGTCGCTGTGAACGACAATATTTTTAAGTTCGGTTGCAAAAGTCGTATGACGGCAATGGTCGGACCAATAGGTGTCGATAACCCTTATTTCGGTTTCGGTGGGGTTACGATCTTCCTTTATGAAATAATCTCTTACAAACTTCAAGTCTGCAACCGACATTGCAAGCCCCATCTTTGCGTGGTATGCGGCAATCTCTTCGTCAGACATCGCTATAAAGCCTTCGACTTCCTTTACGTCGTCGGCTTCTATTGCAACGTGAGCTAAAGATTCAGGTTTTTCAAGACCGACTTCTTCGCTCTCGACGGGGTTGATTAAATGCTTTTTAATCCTTGCAAGCTGCTCTTCGTTTGCACCTTTAACGGCATATACGTTGGCGCACTTGATCAAAGGACGCTCCTTCTGCGTTAAAAGCTGTACGCATTGAGCGGCACTGTCTGCACGCTGGTCGTACTGACCTGTAAGGTAAGCTATTGCAAACACGGCGTAATCTTCGCCGAAGTCGACGTTTTCAAGGTAGACGTTATCTACGGGAGGCTCCGAAAACACACATGGAACGGCGGCGGCAAACTCCTCTTCGGTGATGCCTTCAACGTCGTATCTGATAAGTTGCCTAACGTCGCAAACGTCAATCTTTAAAAGGTTATGAACGTCTTCTGCAACCTTTTTCGCCTGTAAATTGTCCTTTTTCTCAACGAAAATTCTGTAAATCATTTCTTAATTATCCTTATCTATTAACCTTCACGATATTTAACGCCGATATCCGTACGGAATGCCATACCTTCCCAGCTTATATTTTTAACCGCCGCATACGCCTTACGCCTTGCGTCTTCCACGTCCGCACCCTTTGCAACGACGTTTAAAACCCTTCCGCCGCTGGTTACGAGCTTGCCGTCTTTTATTGCGGTGCCTGCGTGTACTATAGTGCAGTCGCCGACGTCGCCGATAGTGATTTCCTTGCCCTTCTGATAGTGAACGGGATAGCCGCCTGAAGCAAGCACCACGCATACGCATGCGCCGTCGTCCCACTCAATAATAATATCGCCAAGTCTTTCGTCGGTTACCGCTTCGAAAATATCAATTAGGTCGGTCTTAAGCATAGGCAAAACCACCTGCGTTTCGGGGTCACCGAAGCGTGAGTTATACTCTACAACCTTCATGCCCTTGTTTGTACGCATAAGCCCGAAGTAAAGACAACCTTTAAAGGTCTTCCCTTCCGCATTCATTGCCTTCATCGTGGGGAGCATAATGGTTTCGTAGACTTCCTTTTCAAGCTCCTTTGACCAGAACGGGCAGGGTGAGAAAGTACCCATACCGCCTGTGTTTAAGCCCTTATCGCCGTCACAAGCTCTCTTATGGTCACAGGAAGTTATCATGGGTACTATGGTCTTGCCGTCGGTAAAAGCGAGAACGGAAACTTCTTCACCGGGGGTGTATTTAAGCCCCTGCATGCACTCTTCGATGACAATCTTATTACCCGCAGAGCCGAAAGCCTTGTCGAGCATAATCTCCTTTAAGCCTTCTTCTGCCTGTTTTAACGTTTCGCAAATCAGCACGCCCTTGCCGAGTGCAAGCCCGTCAGCCTTTAAGACGATGGGGGCGCCTTCCTTTCTGATATAGTCGAGTGCGTCGCCGTAGTTATCGAAGGTTGCGCTCTTTGCGGTGGGTATGCCGTATTTGTGCATAAGCTCCTTTGCGAAAGCCTTGCTCGCCTCAATCTGTGCAGCTGCCTTGTTGGGTCCGAAGCAACGCTTGCCGATGCTTTCAAGCGCATCGACGAGACCTATTGAAAGGGGATCGTCGGGCGTGACTACATAGTAGTCAATCTGGGGATTCGCAAGTGCAAATTCCTTAACCGCTTCTATATTCATAAAGTCAACGTTGACGTTTTCAGCTATCTCCGCCGTACCTGCGTTGCCCTTCATACAATAGAGCTTTTCAACTCTCTTGCTCTTTTTAAGGGCGAGAAGTATTGCATGCTCCCTTCCGCCGTTGCCTATAACGAGTACGTTCATATATTCTTCCTTTGAATAAAGTTTAAATTCTTGATTAATGTTTAAAGTGCCTGTCGCCGACAAATACCATTGCGATACCTGCCTTGTTGCAAGCTTCTACCGACAATTCGTCACGAATGGAACCGCCGGGATTGACGATAGCCGTAATTCCTGCCTTTACGCACTCTTCCACGCAGTCGGGGAAGGGGAAGAAAGCGTCGGAAGCCATTACCGAACCCTTTGCCTCTTCGCCTGCGTGTGCAATAGCCTGCTGTGCCGCCCAGATACGGTTGGTCTGACCCATGCCGATACCCGTCGTTCTGCCTTCCTTGCCTATTACTATTGCGTTTGACTTGGTGTGCTTAACCACCTTCCAGGCAAACATCATAGCGAAAATCTCTTCTTCGGTGGGCATACGGTCGGTTACAACGCCTGTGCCGTATACCTTGCGCTTGCCGCCTGAAGGAGTGGTTATCTCTTCCACTTCTGCCTTGCGGGCAAATAAGCCCATATCTTCGCCCTTTAAGAGTGTTTCGTCATAGCCCTGAACCAGAAGTCCGCCGTAGACCTTCTTCATATCCTTTGCGGTTGCTTCTCTTCTTGCGGAGATGTTATCTATCTGTAAAAGACGTATATTCTTCTTCTGTTCAAGAATTTCAAGCGCTTTCTCGGAGTATGAAGGAGCCATAACGATTTCAATGAAAATCTTATTGATTTCGTTTGCCGTTGCTTCGTCCACTTCGCCGTTGATTGCGAGTATTCCGCCGTATACGGATACGGGGTCAGAAGTGTAGGCACGCATATATGCTTCGTATATATCCTTGCCCGTACCTACTCCGCAGGGGTTAGCATGCTTGCACGCAACTACCGCAGGGGTTGTGCCGAACTCCTTAAGTAGCTCCAATGCGCCGTTAGCGTCGTTGATATTGTTATAGGAAAGCTCCTTACCCCAAAGCTGTTTTGCCGAAGTTAAACTACCCTTCCTTTCAAATTCTTCCTTGTAGAATACCGCAGACTGCTGGGGGTTTTCGCCGTAGCGCAAATCCTGTGCCTTTTCGTATGCAAATGTGACGCTGTCGGGGTATTCAATGCCGAGCTGGGCAGCAAGGTAGTTGGAGATAAGGCTGTCATATACAGCCGTATGTGCAAATACCTTGTACTGTAAATACTTTTTGGTTTCGAGCGTAACGCCGCCGTTCTTTAATTCGTCGATAACTTTAGCATAGTCTTTAGGGTCGACGATAACGGCTACGTCCTGATAGTTTTTAGCGGCAGCCCTTATCATGGTGGGGCCGCCGATGTCGATATTTTCAATACATTCTGCAAAATCCGCACCCTTTGCAAGCGTTGCCTTGAAGGGGTAAAGGTTTACGCAGACGATATCTATGGTGTTTATGTTGAGCTTTTCAAGTTGAGCCATATGCTCGGGGTTGGAACGCATTGCCAAAAGACCTGCGTGTACGTTGGGGTGAAGGGTCTTAACCCTGCCGTCAAGGCACTCGGGGAAACCCGTTATATCGGAGATACCGATAACCTTTAAACCTGCGTCTGTTAATGCCTTTGCAGTACCGCCTGTAGAGATAATTTCAAAGCCGCAAGCGACCAATTCCTTACAAAAATCAACCACGCCAGCCTTATCCGAAACGGATACTAAAGCTCTCTTCTTCATTTCCATAGATAATATAACTCCTTAATTTTTATCCGATAAATATATTCAATAACTGTAAAATATTAATCCAAAACGGTGACTTTTCTACCGTTTTTTACAATTTTGCCTTCGCAAAGCTTTTTAACGCAATAGGGCAAAAGCTTATGCTCTTCTTTTAAAATTCTCGCTTGAAGCTCTTCGGGAGTGTCACCCTCTTCAACTGCAACCGCAGTCTGCGCAATGACTGCACCGCCGTCTGGTATTTCGTTGACGAAGTGCACCGTACAGCCCGACACCTTTGCGCCGTATTCGAGTACGGCTTTATGGACGTTGAGCCCGTACATTCCCGCACCGCAAAACGCAGGAATGAGCGAAGGGTGAATGTTTATAATTCTGTCTTCAAACGATTTGACAAAGCTTTCGGGTATGATTTTAAGCCAACCTGCCAAAACGACGTACTCCACCCTGTTCATTCTTAAAAGATAGGTGAGTTTTTCGTATAAATCTTCTAAATCGGGGTAGTCTTTCTTTGCAAAAACAGCCGTCTTTATGCCGTGTTTTTGCGCCCTTTCGATTGCGCCTATCCCATCTTTAGATGCGATGAGATAGGATATTTCGCAGAAGTTCTGCGCTTCGTTTGCGTCGATTATGGACTGAAAATCAGTACCGCCGCCGCTGGCAAAAACCGCTATGCGGGGTTTCATACAAGCTTAACTCCGCTGCCCTTGCAAGTCTTACCGATGACAACACAGCTCTCGCCCGTGCTTTCAAGCTGAGCAATGGTTGCCTCCACGTCCTTTTTAGCAACGCAGACTACCATACCGATACCCATATTGAAGGTGTTGTAAATCTGCTGCTTGGAAAGCTTTGCCTTCTCCTGCATAATCTTGAAAAGTGCAGGAACTTCGTAGGACTTGGTGTCAATTCTACAGCCGATGCCTTCGGGGAAAATTCTGGGAATATTTTCGATAAAGCCGCCGCCCGTGATGTGTGCGATGCCCTTTACCTTTACCTTTTCGACAAGCGCAAGGATAGAGTTAACGTAAATCTTTGTAGGCGTTAAGAGTGCGTCGATAATCCTACAGCCTAACCTCTCGTCATACTTCTCAAGCTCTTCCTTATTCTCGCCCCAGAGTTTTCTTACCAAAGAATAGCCGTTGGAGTGAATGCCGCTTGACTTAATACCGATAAGCACGTCGCCGGATTTGATCTTACTGCCGTTGATGACCTTTTTCCTGTCAACCACGCCAACCGAGAAGCCTGCGATATCGTATTCGCCTTCGGAATAGAAACCGGGCATTTCTGCCGTTTCGCCGCCGATTAACGCACAACCGCTCTGACGGCAGCCCTCGGCAACGCCTGATACGACGGTTGCAACCGTTTCGGGGGAGAGCTTTCCCGTTGCAAAATAGTCTAAAAAGAACAAGGGCTTTGCACCCTGACAGACGATGTCGTTTACGCACATTGCCACTGCGTCAATACCGATTGTGTCGTGCTTATCTGCAATAAAAGCGTACTTAAGCTTGGTGCCTACGCCGTCCGTACCTGCAACCAAAACGGGGTCCTTCATACCCTTGGGCATCTGGAAGAAACCGCCGAAACTGCCTATATCGCCCAACACGCCTTCAGTATAGGTTGACTGAACGTGTTTACGCATAAGTTTAACCGCCTCATAGCCGCGCTCTACGTCAACGCCGCTGTCCTTGTAAGAAATAGCCATTATTTTCTCCTAACGTTTTAATCAAATTTTAATTTATCTGTTTCATCGCCTTCGGGGGAATAGGGATATTCACCCGTAAAGCAGCCGAGACAAAAGCCTACGTTTGCCGTTTTACACGTTTCAAGCAAGTGTTCTACCGACAAATATTTTAAACTGTCTGCGCCTATCTTCTCACATACCGATTCTTCGTTTCTGTATGCTGCGATAAGCTGTGAATAGGTCTGTATATCTATGCCCAAGTGGCAAGGGTGCTTGACCATCGGCGAACATATTCTTATATGCACCTCCGTCGCACCTGCGTCTCGAAGCATTTTAACTATCTTTCTCATCGTCGTACCACGGACGATTGAGTCGTCGATTATGAGCAGCTTTTTACCGTTGACGTTGGCACGAAGAGCGTTCATCTTAACGTTTAAACTGTTCTCTCTCTGCCTTTGGTCAGGCTGTATGAACGTTCTGCCGACGTACCTGTTTTTTGCAAGGGCTTCCACAAAGGGAACGCCGCTCTGCTCGGAATAGCCCCTCGCCGCAACGTTAGCCGAATCGGGTACGCCCGACACAATATCTACGTCGGCAGGGTAGTATTTGGCAAGCAGTCTGCCTGCCTCCTTTCTCGCTTCGTATACGCTACAACCGTCCATAACGGAATCGTGACGGGCAAAGTAGACGTACTCGAAAATGCACATCTGGCTGCATTTAGGCACGTCTTCCATCATATACGAATGGAGCCCCGTACTGTCGATAACGACTATTTCACCCGGCTTGACGTCACGAAGATAGGTTGCGCTTACGGCGTCGAGCGCACAGCTCTCACTTGCAACGACGTAATCGTCGATAGCCATACCTATACATAAGGGTCTTATTCCGTAGGGGTCCCTTACGGCGATGAGCTTGTCCGTCGTCATAATTACAAGGGCATAAGAACCCTTGAATTTAGGGCATGCACGCCTTACGCCCGTCAATAAATCCCCGTCCGAAAGGCTGTTGATCATAACAGCCATAACTTCGGAGTCAATCGTCGTTTGAAAGACTGCGTTTGAAGCAACCAATTCCTTGCGGAGCTGTTTAGTATTAGTTAAATTACCGTTGTGCGCAAGCGCCATTTTGCCGCACTTACCCGTAAATACTACGGGCTGTGCGTTAAGAAGCTGGCTTGCGCCTGTTGTTGAGTAGCGGACGTGCCCTATCGCAATATCGCCTTCGGGCAGTTCGTCAAGCTTGCCGCCCGCAAATATTTCCGAAACCAACCCCATACCCTTATGGTAGGTAATTTTATCGGCAAACGATACGGCGATACCGGCACTCTCCTGCCCACGGTGCTGCAATGCGTACAGACCGTAATAGACCGAATAAGCCACGTTTCTGTTTTCCTGCGAGTAGACGCCGAAAACACCGCACTCTTCGTGCATACTGTCAAAAGGTAGTTTTTCAGTTCTCAAATACATCGTTTAAAAATCTTCTTTTATTTAATATCCTGCTCTCTCACAGACTTTTAACGTGTTTTACAGCAAACTGTTTAATAATTAGTTGATTCCCAATCTCTTGAAGATTTCCGCATAAGCGTCTTCAACACCGCCTAAATCACGGCGGAAACGGTCCTTATCAAGGCTGACGTGCTTGGTCGTATCCCAAGTGTCTGCTTCCCAGAAACGACAGGTATCGGGGGAGATTTCGTCGGCAAGAACTATCTGGTCGTGGAACTTACCGAACTCAAGCTTGAAGTCGATTAAATCGATCTTTAATTCCTTGAAGAACGCCTTCATCGCTTCGTTGATTGCAAAAGCCATATTAGTAATGGTTGCAACTTCTTCCTTGGTTGCAAGGTTCAAAGCGTAAACGTGATAGTTGTTGATAAGGGGGTCGTTGAGCTCGTCACACTTGTAGGAGAACTCGATTGTGGGTTCGGAGAGCTTGGTGCCTTCCGCAACGCCGTATCTCTTTGAAAAGCTGCCTGCGGCAACGTTTCTTATAATTACTTCCAAAGGAACTATCTGGACTTTTTTAACAACAGTTTCTCTGTCGCTCAACTGCTCTACATAATGGGTGGGAATACCCTTCTTTTCGAGCATCTGCATCATATAGTTGCTCATCTTGTTGTTGATTACGCCCTTACCTACGATGGTACCCTTTTTCTGACCGTTAAACGCAGTTGCGTCGTCCTTGTAGGATACGATTACATAGTCGGGATTTTCGGTAGCATAGACCTTTTTAGCCTTGCCTTCGTAAAGCTGTTCTTTCTTTTCCATATGTTTGTTATCTCCTTGAAGATTGTTTTTATAATGCAAAAACCCGCAAGGTGTGCGGGTATTCGTCGTGTTAGAAATTTTCCGCTTCTGCCTTTATAGCGGAATCGTCTGCGTTTATTTTATCTTTCATATTCTGCTTGTACTTTGCAAGCTTATCTGCAATCTCGGGGTACTTGACGCCCAAAATCTGCGCTGCAAGCACGCCTGCGTTTTCACCGCCGTTCACGCCCACCGTCGCAACAGGGATACCGGAAGGCATCTGCACGATTGAAAGAAGGCTGTCAAGTCCGCCCATCATATCGGTTTTTACGGGCAGACCGATAACGGGCAAGGTCGTGTAAGCGGCGATAACTCCGCCAAGGTGTGCTGCCTTGCCTGCGGCACAAATTATAACTTCTATTCCGTTATCCTTTGCCGATTTCGCAAAGGCGTGCGCTTCGTCGGGAGTTCTGTGTGCGGAAATAACCCTTACTTCCGTCTCAACCCCGAAGCTCTTTAAAACGGTAACGGCGGGCTTAACCACCGCAAGGTCCGATTTAGAACCCATAACTAAAGCTACTTTTGCCATAACTACCCCCGTATTTTAAAATTTAAATTTAAACATACTGACTATATATGATATTGTTGTATATTCTGTTTGCTACTTATCTAATCGCCGTAAACGTCTATTCCGTGATGCTGCTCATTTCAATCAAAAACGACGTGACAACCGACGAAACCAAACCGACCGCAGGGGACGGAAAGTTGCTCCTTTCCGCTATGCTCGGCGGCGCCATCGGCATTTACGTTACGATGTTCATAACAAAATTCAAACTTAAGGATATTACCTTAATGATTCTCTTGCCTGTAATTGCGGTCTTTAACGTCTGGTTTACCATAACGGCATTCCGTTCAGGTTTGACTTTTATCACCATTTGACACAACATTTACAAAATACATTTTGATTATAACACAATATATTGTAAAAAGAAAAGTGTTTAAATTAAAAAAATTCAATTTTCGGCACAATATTTTTATACTTTTAAGAAAAATACTCAACCCGTTGCACTTTTATACAACGGGTTTGTTAATTTTAATAGATAAAAAATTCTTATTTATTTGCCAACTCTTCGGCAAGGGCGACAATCTGTTGTTTACTCTCATCGCTTAACGCCGAATGAATTTTAACCGTATTTTCGGCAAAGGTTACGTCCTTACAGCTTTCAAATTGTGTACGCATAAGCTTTGCGCACACAGGCGCCCAAGTGCCGTTTTCGATAAACGCAACAGTCCTGTTTTTAAAATTTCTTTCGACAAGTCTGTCGATAAACTCCCTTGCGGCAGGGAAAATTGCAGCGTTATAGGTTGTGGTTGCCACTACCAACTTGGAGTATTTGAACGCCTGCGCAACGCACTCCGCCCAATCGTCTCTCGCAAGGTCTACGATTTTAGTCTCTACTCCCCTTTTAATAAGCTCTTTATAAAGCAGCTCTGCCGCAACCTTGGTGTGGCCGTACACCGAAGAGTAGGCAACCAAAACGCCTTCCGTTTCAGGCTGATAACCTGCCCATTTTGTATACAGATCTATTGCGTGAGCGAGCTTTTCGCCCCTTAATATTTCACCGTGCAGGGGAGCAACCGCAGCGATTTTTAAAGCCGATACCTTCTTTAATGCAGCCGTTACCTGAACGCCGTATTTTCCGACTATTCCGATATAATAGCGGCGTGCTTCGTCATCCCAACCGTCTTTACTTATTCCGAAAGAGCCGAATGCGTCTGCTGAAAACAGCGTTGCAAAAGACTCGTCATAGGTAAACATAACTTCGGGCCAATGCACCATAGGCGCAAAGATGAACTTCAATACTCTACCGCCGAGATCGAGAGCATCGCCGTCTTTTACCACAAGGGTGTGTTGCGGGAAGCCAGCCCCGAAGTACTCACCCAGCATGACAAAGGTCTTTGAGTTACCAACGACAACGGCGTCAGGATACCTTCTGACAAAGGCGTCGACCGAACCGCTATGGTCGGGTTCCATATGCTGAACGATGAGATAATCGGGGGATTTGTCGCCGAGAGCCCTTTCGATATTTTGAAGCCATTCGTCTGATAAGTGTGCGTCAACCGAATCGATTACCGCAACTTTTTGACCTGTTACAACGTAGGAATTGTAGGTTACGCCGTCGGGAACTTTATACATTCCTTCAAATAAATCAATCTGCCTGTCCGCAACGCCTACTTTAATTATATTTTCAACCGACATTTCTGTTAATTATCCTCTATTTTAAAGCTGTTTACTCCATCTAAAATCACAGGTTCGCCTTGCGCACCGTCTATTCTTACGTTATTTAACTTAACCTTATCCACTAAAAGAAAGTACAGCCCCGCTTTACATTCTTTCTTGTTAATCTCTTTCATATCGGGGAAATCGGGCTGTGCGTCTTCAGCGTAGGTAAACGAAACGTTATCGAATTCAATTCCGCCAATGGGTGCTTCAGGCAAGCCGTAGAATGCGCCTGCGCAACACGAAACGCCCGTACAGACCATATTCTTAAACGTGAAATTGCCGACGTATGGAGTACGTTCGTCTACGGGAAGCTTTTGCGTGGTATACACATATTCGGTATGCCCCGTATTATCGCCCATATTGTAGTACATATTTATAACGAAAGGCGATTTAACGTCCTTCATATAAATGTCGAAAAAGGTTATGCCGTCAACTATTCCGACTCTGCCCCTTCCCCTTCTCGTCTTGATTCGCAATCCCCTGTCCGTACCGTCGAAGACGCATTGCGAAACAGTTATATCTTCTATTCCGCCCGACAGTTCGCTGCCTAAAACCACACCGCCGTGACCGCTCTGCATAAGGCAGTTGCGCACCGTTACCTTTTTGCAGGGAGTTCTATATTTTTTTGCAAATTCCAAAGTGCCCGACTTTATTGCAATACAGTCGTCGCCTACGGATATTCTCACCCCGACAATATCCATGCCTTCACAGCAGTCGGGGTCGACACCATCGGTCGTGGGCATTTGGGGCGGATTGATTAACGTTAAATCGCAGAGCGTTACCCCCTTACAAAAATAGGGGTGAATGTTCCAACTCGGAGTGTTTTTAACGGTTAACCCCTGCAAAACAACGTCCTTGCAGTTGTTTAAAAATACACCTCTGGGGCGCCAGGCAATGCGCTTAACCCTGTGATTTACATACCAATCGCCCGATTGAGCGTTGCAATCTATTACGCCTTCGCCTATTATTTTAACGTCTTTTTTGCCGATAGCCGTGATTAACGAAGCAAAGCAATCCGCTTCCTCCCCCTGCCAGGTGCCAAGGTTTACTCCGTTTTCAAGGGCAGGGAGTATAGGGTATTCGCTTCTGTCGCTTTTGCCGAGCAGAGTTGCACCCTTATCAAGCCAAAGGGTTATTCCGTCGTTTAAAAATACGGGAGATAAAAGATAGGTACCTTCGGGGACGTAGAGAGTTCCACCGTAAGGCAAAGAGCCGATTGCGGCACAGAAAGCTTTAGTATCGTCCGTTACGCCGTCACCCTTTGCACCAAAGGATAAAACGGAATAAAAGGCACTCTCTCCTAATGTTTTAAAGGTCAACTCCTGTCCGCAAGCCGCCACGGTATAGGTTGTATCCGGCTTTAGTGAAAAGAGCGAAAAGACGTTGACGGAATCTGCTCTTATCTCTCCCCCGTTTAAATATATTGTGTATTCTTCGGGTGCATAATACGCCTTATCGTCTTCAATCTCTAACGTTACGCTGCGAGAAGTTAAAGTTACAATCTTCATAAATTAAGCCACGGAAAGGAAGCCAAAACTCATTAGTACAAAGACTATTATGAAAATGGTCAGAATGGAAGCTATACTTGTCCACACTACGAGCTGCGTCGCAAGCTGTTCGTCGTTCTTCATCTCGCCTGCCATTATTGCGCTCGACACGGCAACGGGCGTGCCGAAGAGAGCTATCATAGTGGGATAAACTTCCGCACCGAAGGTTAATGGCGTAAATAAGTCGAGAAGCATTGCCACGCCTATGCCGAGCAAGGGAGCGAGCAAAACTCGCCAAGCGGTTGCAACGATAATCTCTTTAGTCATACCCTTTACGGCAGAGAATTCAAACTGACCGCCGAGCACAATCAATGCCAAAGGCGAAGCAATCATCTTCAAATCCTTGACGGCAGTATATAAGAACTTAAGTTGATTATCGAAACGGAAGGGAAGCTCTTCTGCAGGCACTCCGCAGATTGCAACTTCGATCTCCCTTATGCCTACGAATACAAGTCCTACCACAACGCCGATAATCAAGGGGTTTTTGACAATATTCAAAAGAATGGTCTTGACGCTGTTCTTTTTTGCAGGTTTTTTTGCGACTACCGCACCGTTACCGTCCAAAAGAGTTGCGCTATCGCCGCCTTCCGAATTGACTTTGCCGTCTTCGAACACGTCCTTCTCGCTCTCCGCACCGCTTGTGAAAATGGAGAGAGCGATTACGGCTAAAATATTGAACACGGGTATGGAGAATGCGGATACGATTCCTGCAATCGCCGTATCGCCGCCCAGCCTTTCAACAAGGGTAAGGCCGATAATTGCGAAATTGCTCCTGAACGTACACTGCAATATTACGCCCCTGCGTTTATTATCTTTAGTGGTTAAAATTGCAGTGAGCAGACCTAAACCGAAGATTGCGACAATCATTAAAACGGCATAAATAACAACGGTCCAGTTTATGTCCGCAAAGCTCTTCATACTGTCGTAAATGTTGATAAACAACATACACGGCAAACACACTTTAAACACAAATTTATTGCCGAGCTTTATAAAGTTCTGGTTAAGGAATTTAAAGCGTTTTAAAAGGTATCCGAGCAGGATAAGAAGGATAATGGGAACAACCGCATTGACCGTGGTTAAAAACGTAGTTAACATGTCAAAACCTCTCGTAGACAATTCTATAGAATTATACCAAATGAGCTATGCATTGTCAATGGGCTGGTAAAAATCAAAAAGCAATTTGAATTATTGTAACTTTTCAACACGATTGTGATAAGCCTATACTTTTAAGCATAAAAATAAAAGCACCGCAAAAACCGATGCCTAAATCAACTGTTTTTACCTTATATTTCCATTGCCGGTCACGACGTATTTATAGGTCGTCATCTCCCTTAAACCCATAGGTCCCCTTGCGTGAAGCTTTTGGGTGGAAATACCCATTTCACAGCCAAGCCCGAACTCACCGCCGTCGGTGAAGCGTGTAGATGCGTTTACATAGACCGCCGCACTGTCGACGGAAGACACAAATCGTGAAGAAGCGTTTTTATCTTCGGTTACTATGCAGTCGCTATGCCCCGTTGAGTGAGCCGCAACGTGGGCTATTGCCCCATCCACTCCGTCAACAGCCGCAACCGCCATCTTGTAGTCCAAAAACTCCGTATCAAAGTCGGCTTGAGTTGCCTTTTCGCAGTTTGACAAACCGCCTAAAATACCGAAACAGCTTTCGTCGCAGATGAGCTTGACGGGATTTTTCTCCCTGCAATTCACCAGCCTTTCCCATAAAATGGGCAAAAATTCGTTTAAAATTTTCTTATCCACAAGGCAGACTTCCATTGCATTGCAGACCGAAGGACGGGAGCATTTTGCATTTTCGATAATCTTTAACGCTTTATCGAAGTCCGCATTGCCGTCGACGTAGACGTGGCAGATGCCCGTACCCGTTTCAATGCAGGGTACTTTGGCGTTTTCTACGCAGGTTTTTATAAGACCCGCTCCGCCCCTTGGAATGAGTAAGTCTATGTAGCCTTTTGCCGTCATAAGCTCCACCGCACTGCTTCTCGAAACGTCTTCGATAAAGCCTATCGTGTAGGGGTCTACCCCCACGCTTTCAAGCCCTTTGCGCATAGCGGCAACTATAGCTTCAGCCGAACGATGCGCTTCCTTGCCCGTACGCAAAACGCAAGCGTTACCGCTCTTTATACACAACGCCGCCGCATCCGACGTAACGTTAGGGCGGCTTTCGTAGATTATAGCCACAACGCCCAAAGGTACGGAAATTTTTGTAATTATAAGCCCGTCGTCACGAACCTTCTCTTCAAGCACTTTGCCCGTAGGGTCGTCAAGTTCAGCCACCGCACGGACTCCGTCCGCCATTGCCTTTATGCGCTTGTCGGTTAAAAGCAGTCTGTCCAACATAACGTCGGAGATTATACCTTTTACTGCTTCCATATCAAGGGCGTTTGCCTTTAAAATGAGCGTGGAATTCTCTTCAAGGGCGTCCGCCATAGCGTACAGAGCATTATTCTTTTCTTCTGCGTTAAGCAGTGCAACCGAGCTTTTAACGCTTTTCGTTCTCTCTAATATTTCCTGTGTAGTCATACTCTTTTACCCGTAAATTTAGTGCCGACTGCGCTACCTGAAATTACGTCATAGATGATTTCAGGGTTTGCGCCGTTGACTATAACCATATCGGCGCCCGACTGCATACACAGCGATGCGGCGTGAATTTTCGTTGCCATACCGCCCGTACCCAGACCGCTTACTGAACCGCCTGCAATTCTTTCGATTTCAGGGGTTATTTCTTCAACCAATGGAATTAACTGCGCACTTCCGTCTTTGTGGGGGTCGGCAGAGTAAAGACCGTCAATATCCGAAAGCAGAATAAGCAAATCTGCCTTTATGGTTACTGCAACCAGAGCGGAAAGCGTGTCGTTATCACTCACCGATATTTCGGCAGTGGCTACGGTGTCGTTTTCGTTTATAACGGGCAACGCACCTAAATCCAACAGCCTTTCGACGGTGTTACCGAAGTTATACAGTCTTTCTCCGCCGTTCAAATCTTCGGCGGTGACTAAAAGCTGTGCTACGCTCTGACGGTATTCAGAAAAATACTTATCATAGAAATACATAAGCTCGCACTGCCCCACTGCGGCGGAAGCCTGCTTGGTGGGGATATCGGTAGGGCGTTCTTTAAGCTGAAGCTTGCTCCTGCCCAAGGCGATTGCGCCCGACGACACGACTATTACTTCGTGCCCTGCGTTTTTAACGTCGCTTATTACCTTACACAATCTTTCGAAAAGGCGAAAGTTCAACTTGCCCGTCGAGTGCGTCAATGTCGAAGTTCCTATTTTAATTATCAGTCTCATAGTATGAATATTATAAATAATTTTGTATATTTAGTCAAACGATTGGCGCAAACAAAAAGGTCACCCGCAAACTTTTGCGAATAACCTCCTTAATATTACAAACATTATGCGCATACGCATATGCTCGTATTAAAAATTGTAGGGCGTTTGCCTGAATAAAAGTCAATTAAACAACGCCGTGAGCCATCATTGCGTCTGCAACCTTTTCGAAGCCTGCAATGTTAGCACCCATTACATAGTTGCCTTCAAAGCCGTACTTCTTTGCAGCATCGTCCATATTGTGGTAGATGTTAACCATGATGTTCTTGAGCTTTGCGTCAACTTCTTCAAACGTCCAGAAGAGTCTGCCGGAGGACTGCGCCATTTCGAGTGCGGAAGTTGCTACGCCGCCTGCGTTTGCAGCCTTTGCGGGAAGGAATACGACGCCTGCCTTTAAGAACACGTCGATAGCTTCCAAGGTTGAAGGCATGTTTGCACCTTCGCCGACGAACTTAACGCCGTTCTTAACGAGTATTTCAGCACTCTCTTTGTTGATTTCGTTCTGCGTTGCGCAGGGAAGAGCGATGTCGCAAGGGATAGTCCAAATGCCTGTGCAGCCTTCGGTGTAGGTTGCGGTCTTAACCCTGTCGGCATACTCCTTAATTCTGCCTCTTTTAACTTCCTTGATGTCCTTAACGACGTCAAGCTGAATACCTGCAGGGTCGTAGATATAGCCGTTGCTATCGTACATAGCTACTACCTTTGCGCCCAAAGACTGTGCCTTTTCGCAAGCATAGATTGCAACGTTGCCCGAACCGGAGATTACAACGGTCTTGCCTTCAAAGCTGTCGCCACGCATCTTTAATGCTTCTTCGGTGATATATACAAGGCCGTAACCTGTTGCTTCCTTTCTTGCAAGCGAACCGCCGTAGGAAAGTCCCCTACCGGTCAAAACGCCGACGTGCTCGTCACGGATTCTCTTGTACTGACCGAAGAGATAGCCGATTTCTCTGCCGCCAACGCCGATGTCACCTGCAGGCACGTCGGTATCAGCACCGATATGTCTGTAGAGTTCGGTCATAAAGCTCTGGCAGAATGCCATAACTTCCCTGTCGCTCTTGCCCTTGGGGTCGAAGTCGGAACCGCCCTTACCGCCGCCGATGGGCAAACCTGTTAAGCTGTTCTTTAAAATCTGTTCCAAACCAAGGAATTTGATAATAGAAAGGTTTACGGAAGGATGGAAACGAAGACCGCCCTTGTAGGGACCGATTGCACTGTTAAACTGAACTCTGTAACCTTTGTTAACCTGTACTTTGCCTTTATCGTCCACCCAGGGAACACGGAACATAACCACTCTTTCGGGTTCGACAAAACGCTCTAACAAAGCTGCCTGCTCGTATTCGGGGTGAGCGTTTACCATGGGTTCAAGCGAAGTTAAGATTTCGGTTGCCGCCTGATGAAATTCGGGTTCGTTGGGATTGGTCTTTTTAAGGTTGTCCAAAACCTTCTGTACGTATGACATAAATATACTCCTTGTCTCTCATAGATTTTTCGCCGTATGTCGGACAGCGATTACAAAACTGCATAAATATTAGCATAAAAAATAAAAATATTCAAATTTTATGCAGTAATTATAAGTTCAGTATTTCTTATATTTAATATAAGTAAAACTTATATTTTAATTATCTCCGTCTTCATTATTTTGGGGTTGATCTCCGTCAATTTCCTTATCGTCTTTCTTTTTACGTTTGAATTTTTTAACCAGCCAAGTCTCGATTCTGTCCTGATAAATGAAAGAAAGGACGGCAAGCACAATGCAGACTACGAAAATCGCTATCCAAACGGGTATACCCCACCCCGAAAACGGTATTATTGTACCGCTTCCGAGATAGCAATACATCGCAATTATAGCAGGGCGTACGGCTGCAATCACGACGGAAAAATATATGAAGTTCATACCCGTCAGCCCTGCGACAATACAGATTATATCGTCGGGAAAGAAGGGTAAAATCTGCATAATCAGGAATAATATTTTACCTTTTTTCGATAAAATATTCGTATATTTTTCGGTGGTTTCCTTGCCGGCTATCCATATAACGACGGGTTTACCGCAGTATTTGCCGATTAAATAAGAAATTACAGAACCTGTAATTACCCCAGCCGACGCAATTAAAGTTGCCGTCAACGGACCCCATATTATACTGCCCGGGACATAGCAAACGACTGCCGGCAGCGGCAGAATGACGACCTGGAGAACCTGTATTATAAAGTACACGAGGTAACCCCACGCACCTGCACCCTTTATTATTTCAATAAGCCTTTGAGTCTTCTGCTCGTCGCTCGGATAATCGCCGAGAGAGAAAACCTGTGTAATTATTGCCACAAATACGACGACTATAGCAACAAAGGCAACCAGAATAAAACCGCTTTTGAACAGAGCTTCTCTGTCAATTAAAAAGGTTACCGTCTCAAAGATTACTCCGACGGCGGCAATGCAATAACATATTATTCTGACCGTCAGGCTCCACCCTGCCATAAAAAAACTTGTGCACACCGCAATTAGTGCGCACAACAATAAATTTATACAGAGTAGAATTATCTTTTGTGATTTTTTCATTTTAAATGGTTTTTACAGCGAGATTTCTATACGTTGTAAAATAAACGGTATAGCCGTTCGTCTCCACAGGTTCAGATTGATATACAAGCTTAAAGTCGGGATTTTCGTCTAAATTTTCAAAGTATGCGTCTGCGCCGCCTACTGCATCCACCTTCGTTACAAGCACTTCCGTACAATAGGGAAGCAAGGTTTTATACATCATAGCTCCGCCGATGACGAAGACCTTGTCATCGTCATACTTTTTGATTTCGGCGAAAAGCTCGTCTAAACTGTGCACAATTAGGCAATCGTCCCTATTCTCACCATCGGGATACAAGACGATATTCGTGCGGTTTTTTAAAGGGTTACCGCCGGGGAAGGATTTTAAGGTATTGCTACCCATGACGACTACGTTGCCCGTCGTCGTCTCCCTGAAGAATTTCATATCCGCAGGGATAGAAAACATCAATCCGTTTTTCTTGCCTATCCCCCACTCCTTGTCTGCGTGTAAAATTGCTTTCATAAATTTGTTTTCCTTATTCCGCTACGGGTATGTCGTACTTCGTGGTATCGCACTTATAATCAATGAGCTTAAAGCTGTCAACCGTGAAATCGTAGAAGTTCTTTATATCGGGGTCGACTTCCAATTTAGGTGCGGCATACTGCTCGTGAGTGATTATCTCCTTAACCATAGGAACGTGCCTGTCGTAGATGTGTGCGTCTGCGATTACATGAACGAGTTCGCCCACTTTAAGGTTGGAGACCTGCGCAAACATAATCATAAGCACTGCGTACTGAACTACGTTCCAGTTGTTTGCCGTGAGCATATCGTTAGAGCGTTGGTTGAGTATTCCGTTCAACACGCCGTCCGACACGTTGAAGGTCATCGAATATGCACAAGGATACAAATTCATCTCGTGCAAGTCGGCAAAATTATAAATATTGGTTAAAATTCTTCTGCTTGCAGGATTGTGTTTTAAATCGTATAACACCCTGTCAACCTGGTCGAACTCCCCTTCTTTATATATGTTTTTAACGCCCAACTGGTAGCCGTATGCCTTGCCAATACTGCCGTTCTCGTCCGCCCACTGATTCCAGATTTTTGAGTTCAAATCTTTAATATTGTTGCTCTTCTTCTGCCATATCCACAAAAGCTCGTCAACGGCTGACTTAAAGAAGGTCTTACGGATTGTGAGAATGGGGAACTCCTTGCTTAAATCGTATCTGTTTACGATACCGAACTTTTTAACCGTATGTGCAGGGGTACCGTCGCTCCATTTAGGGCGAACTTCAAGCTTTGTATCCCAAACGCCGTTTTCAATGATGTCGTTCATATTATCGACGAAAATTTTATCCGCTAAACTCATTTTATTCCTCCGTTGTTTTAAGTATTTTAGCATAAACCAAACTTTTAGTCAATAGATATTTGCGTTTACAATGCAGTCGCAAACGGCAATTTGCAACCTTCTTATATCGTATGAAAAGACGTAACCGTAGGAGATATCGTCACACTCGGTGATGAGATAGTCTAGCTCTTGAGAAAAACAATTCTGCTCGTTGTCTGCCGCAAGCCCCTTTAGCGTTGACTTTATTTCTTTTAAGACCGATTTTGCCCCCGTCTGACCGACTTCGAATTTATCGACCGAATTGGCTAAATTATAGCAGGTTTTAGAGATTGAGTATAAGGTATTTAAACTGCCTTCGTATTTATTTGAGTTCTTGCGTGCCGAACCGTAGAGCTTTCTCTTCGGCGTTTGCGCCTTTACGACAGAACAGCTCAACCCCCTTTTATTTAGTTGAGTGCAGACTGTATTTGCATCTTCTTGGGAATAATAGCACGAAACGGTGACGTAATTTTTTCCGTTGCTGCTTACAATATAGCCTGCGCCGCCGTAGCTATGCACAAGGTCGGAGATTGAGACGATAGAAGAGTTATCGGGCGGGCTGTCGTAACAGACGTAGTAAAAGGTTGCTGCGTAGTTTAAAGAAGTACTGCCGAAGAGCTTTACACATACCACGCATATTACGGTTGATACTGCCGCAACAATCAATATAACCGCCCACACCTTGAAATTTTTAAGCAGTTTTAACACGTTATATTTTACTGTGTAGCATTTTAAAAAATACTTTTCGGCTAAAACGAGTGTAGTTTTGTATGTATAAAATTAAGCCATTTAAGGGTTGATTAAATAATTTAAAAAAATTGTTTAGTACAGTCAAAAACGCTTGATTTTATTTTGTTTTTGATATAATATGAATAAGCTATATTTCATATTGCTACTGTGGCTCAGCCGGTAGAGCAGCTGATTCGTAATCAGCAGGTCACCAGTTCGAATCTGGTCAGTAGCTCCACAAAAAACACCAGCCGATTTTTTTCGGTTGGTGTTTTTAAATAATGTATTTATACTGAATATAACCATACTTATTATTCTATTTTGTCGTGTGAATTTAGATATGCCTTTCTGATTTCGTCAGGCATATCCGCTAAACTCAACGAAGACAGATTTATCTCGTTGCCGCACTTAATCGCTTCGTCGTAATACCAGCATTTGAATTTTAACATATCCAACGTCTTGTTGAGCTTTTCAATTTCTTCTTCAACCTGTCTTTTCTGCGTTTCAAATAACTCTCTGCGTTGCGGATAGGTTGAACTCCCCTCCCTGCACCAGAGCATAAACTGCTTAATCTGCTTAATTTCAAGCCCTGATTTTTTCAGGCACTCGATAACCCTTAACGTCTCTATCTCTCTATCCGAAAACTTGCGTATTCCTGAAACTCTCGTCATATCGGGCAACAGCCCTTCTTTGTCGTAATAACGCAGAGTCGATATAGGTAAATTAAACAATTTCGATACTTGCCCTATGGTGTA
Source organism: Candidatus Coproplasma sp. (assembly GCA_051884135.1). Lineage (GTDB taxonomy): Bacteria > Bacillota > Clostridia > Christensenellales > Borkfalkiaceae > Coproplasma. The sequence continues at coordinate 22,842 of JBJEVC010000051.1, forward strand.
CATATATTCTCTCGTAAATAATATAAATAAATTTTTAAAAAACCCTTGACATAAAGTTAGGTTTAGGTTTTACAATGATTATAACATAATTAAAATAATTGTCAAGGAGATTTTTATTATGCAGTACATAACGTTATCGAACGGAGTTAAAATGCCGCAGCTCGGCTACGGCGTGTATCAGGTATCAAAGGACGAATGTGAAAGGTGCGTTCTCGATGCACTTAATGTCGGCTATCGCCATATCGACACGGCGCAGAGTTATTTCAACGAGGAAGAAGTCGGCAACGCTATAGTTAAATCGGGTATCCCCAGAGAAGAACTTTTCATAACAAGCAAGGTGTGGATAGAGCACTACGGCTATGAAGAGGCGAAAAAGTCGGTCTATGAATCATTGAGAAAATTACAGACCGACTATATAGACTTAATGCTATTACACCAACCTTTTGCAGACTATTACGGCGCCTGGAGAGCTTTGGAAGAGTTATATGCTGAAGGCAAGCTCCGTGCAATCGGCATTTCCAACTTCTACCCCGACAGAATGGTTGACATCTGTTCTTTTGCAAAGATAAAGCCTATGGTCAATCAGGTGGAAACCCACCCCTTTAACCAGCAGATTGAGACGCAGAAATGGATGGAAAAGTACGGTGTACAGATAGAAGCCTGGGCGCCCTTCGGTGAAGGCAGGGGCGATATGTTCACTAACCCCGTTATTGCCGAGATCGGCAAGAAATATAATAAGACGGTAGCGCAGACAATCCTGCGTTGGGAGCTTCAAAGGGGAATAGTCATCATTCCCAAGTCCACCCATATCGAGAGAATGGCAGAAAATTTCAACATATTCGACTTTGAGCTTTCAGCTGAAGATATGGAAATTATGGCAAGTCTTGACAAAAAGCAGAGCTCCTTCTTCTCCCACTCCGACCCGAATATTGTTGAATGGTTTGTGAAAATGGTAGAAGAGCGTAAGAAGAACAACGACCATAAAAAGGAAAAGAAGAGCTGGTAAGCTTGCACTGTCTGGAATTTAACAAATTAATATTTGCTTAAACCCAGAACGTGCATAAAAGAGCAAGAATTGCCGTAACCGCAACGGGAACGCTCACCGTGTCGTTTCCGTTATGGGAATATAGCTCCGCAACGGCTGAAACAGGAGCCGCAATAAGGGAAAACAGCAGGCACTTCCACCAGACGAGCGGACTTGTCAAAAGCAGGATAGCCGCACCCGTTATAAAGGATGTAACCGCCATTGCCGCAGTCCCTTCCCACGTCTTATGAGAATCGGCGAAACGAAGAGTTATATGATGTTTCCCGAACCGCTTGCCCACCAACGCTGCCGCCGTATCAGCTATGCCCCAGACAAGAATTGCAGTTACGGCAATATACTGCTTGTCTAAAACGCCGCAACAGAGCAGAACAAGCGCAATATGCGTACCGAATAAGAGAAATAAGCTCTTTTTGACTTCCCCCGGTTTTCTCTCAATGAATAAGTTGCTATACCCCTTCCATCTTTCCAGCAGGCAGAGAACGGGGTAAACAATTAGGCAGAATGCAACGGCGCAAAAGACGGCGGCTTCCCAGCTATCCGCCACATACAACATAAAGATGACAGAACCCATGGCGGGGAACTGTAACAGCTTTCTCGCCACTTCACTCGGCATTTTAAAGCACCAACGCAGAAGTAAAATCACTACTACTATTCCGGCAATAAATAACAGATACCACCCCATACAGATCAACGCCTGCAAAGGCACGCCGGAAGTGACAAGCCATTCCCGATAATTGATACACAGCATTACTATACCGAGAATTGTTAAGATTGCACCCGTTACAATACCTACTATCTTGGGTTTAACCTTGTTTGCGAACTGTGCGGAGATTATGGACGCCACCGTTTCGGTGACGACGCAGAGCACGAGAAATCCCCAATCTTCAAAAATAATACCGGGGTCGATTAAGGAGTGGCTTATAAATGCAATAAGGGCGGTAAACGTCATGATAAACGTGCTGGTACCGACTGCCGTCTTTCTGTCCATACCGAGAAATGCGGTAAATACTACGAGCATCATCATTCCGCCGCCCGAGCCTACAAAACCTGTGCCAAAACCTATGGTCAACCCGAAGAACACGGATACGACTATCCCTTTCCAATCTAATTTTGCCCCCTTTGCGACGGAGACCTTTTTCTGTGTGTCAGGCTTGACTAAAAAGCGGATTCCGATTCCCACGCACAATATCAGGGAAAAACTGCCCAATACTACGCTGCCTGCAAGGTAGGCTATGTAACTTCCTAAAATGCACATAGCGATTATGCAGACCAACATTATCCACCCACGTTTTAAGTCAATGTTTTTATGGCGGATATAGATTCCCGTAGTAAAAGCTGAGCCGAGAATATCCGACGCCAGAGCTATTGCCGTAGCGTGATAGACTCCCGTCGTCCCTGCAAAAGTAGGGCACAGTACTATCATAATCGGCACCATGACGGTGGCGGCTGACAATCCGGCAAGCCCCGTACCCACTCCTGCGCCTACTGCGGCGATAAAACACCAAAAATATTCCATAACGGTCTCCTTGACAATAAGACAACTCTTATATAAAATTATAATCGACACATGTCGAAATTGCAACCGACAGATGTTTTAGAAGTGTTGAATTTAGCGTGTCAAGGAGAGTGTAAAACTAAAAATGAAGCCCAATCAGAGAATAGCAAACACCAAACAACTTATCTACGACGCCCTTCTTTATCTTTTGAAAAAGAAGGGCATACACCACATCTTTATCAGGGAGCTGTGCGAAAAGGCTGGCATTAACCGCTCCACGTTTTACAATCATTACGGAAGTCAATACGACGTTCTGGCAGAGATGGAGAACGTGTATCTTAGCGAAATTGCTAAAGCTTTGGAACATGCGGACGTAACAAGCAAAGACAGCGTTCATTGCAGGGTTACTCTCGTTCTTCAGTTTATGCTTGATAATCTGGAGCTCTCGTCTTTGCTTATCAATAATAACGTAGAAGAAACCTTTGCTAAACGCCTGTTTTCGCTACCTAAAATCGAAGATATGTTAAACGTTGCGTTGGCTGATATTCAGGACGAAAACACTAAAAACGCAACAATAGCTTTTGCCATTTACGGCAGTTACAGGGTTTTGCAGGAGTGGCTTAACAATCTTGAACGTATCAGCCCTGTCGAAGAGACGGAGTTAATGCTTTGCCTTGCAGGACGGGTGTGCAGATACTGTGAGTAAAAACCCGTATCACAAATTAAAAAATTAAGACTATATTTAAGGAAATAACAACTATGAGTAAAAAGGTTTTAATCTTATCGGGAAGCCCCAGAAAGGGCGGTAACTCGGACATATTATGCGACGAATTTATGAAGGGCGCTTTGGAGAGCGGCAACAAAGTTGAAAAAATCAGGGTTGCCGAAAAGAATATCGGCTATTGCAAAGCCTGTTACTATTGCAGAAACAGCGGCGGTAAATGCGCTATAGTCGACGACATGGCAGAAGTTCTGCAAAAGATGATAGATTCCGACGTCATCGTTTTGGCAAGCCCCGTCTACTTCTATTCGATAAACGCACAGCTTAAGGCGGTAATCGACAGAACGGTTGCACGCTGGCTTGAAGTTAAGGATAAGGAATTCTACTACATAATGACTGCCGCAGACGATATGAAAGAGTCTTTGGAAACCACACTTGCCTGCTTTAGAGGCTATGCCGACTGCGTGGAAGGTGCAAAGGAACGTGGCGTAATTTACGGCACAGGCGTGTACGAAAAAGGCGAAATAAAAAACACTACGACAATGAAACAAGCCTACGAGATGGGAAAGTCGGTTTAACGGTTAATCAACCAAATAAAAGGAAAATAATATGTTAGGAAATTTTACATACTCTAACCCCACTAAACTGTACTTCGGGGAAGACGCTCTTTCCTATTTAGGCGAAGAACTGAATAAATACGGCAAAAATATTATGCTTTGCTACGGCGGCGGTTCTATTAAAAAGAATGGAATTTACGACAAGGTTATAGAGATATTGCTCTCCTGCGGAAAGACCGTTTTTGAAGACGGCGGCGTTATGCCAAACCCCACCGTTCATAAGTTGTACGAAGGCTGCAAAATTGCAAGAGATAACAAAGTTGATGTCATTCTCGCCGTGGGCGGCGGAAGCGTTTGCGACTATGCTAAAGCTGTTTCCGTTTCCACTTACTGCACAGAAGATCCTTGGGATAAATACTATCTCCGTATGGAAGACGTGGACAACAAGATAATACCCGTAGGCTGCGTGCTGACTATGGTAGGTACGGGTTCGGAAATGAACGGCGGTGCGGTAATAACCCACCCCGAACAAAAGTTAAAAATCGGTCACGTCTTCGGTGAGAACGTGTTCCCCAAGTTTGCCGTACTCAACCCCGTTTACACCTACACCTTGCCTAAATATCAGATGGTTGCAGGCATTTACGATATTTTTAACCATATCTGTGAACAGTATTTTTCAGGCGAGGACGACAACACCTCCGACTATATTGCCGAAGGACTGATGAAATCGCTTATTCATTCAAGCCGAATTGCAATTAAAAACCCCACCGACTACGAAGCGAGAAGCAACGTTATGTGGACTGCGACTTGGGCGTTAAACACCTTGATAGCAAAGGGTAAATCCACCGATTGGATGGTACATATGCTCGGGCAATCGGTGGGTGCAAACACCAACGCCACCCACGGAATGACGCTTGCCGCCGTTTCTTTACCGTACTACCGCCATATCTGCCCCTATGGGCTTGCTAAATTTGTCCGCTTTGCCCAAAACGTGTGGGGTGTTGAAGTTGGAAATAAGACCGCTGAACAGATTGCCGAAGAGGGTCTTTTAGCAATGGAGAGCTGGATGAAAGAGCTTGGTTTAGTTTTAAATATCTGCGAACTCGGAGTAACTCAAGATATGCTTGAAGGTATCGCTAACGGCACGTTTATTATGGAAGGCGGTTACAAGGTTTTAACCAAAGCAGATGTGCTGAATATTTTAAGGGAAAGCTTATAACGGTTTATCTTAAATCAATTTATATTCTTGAAGTGGTTGACGGAATACGTTCCTTTAGCCACTTTTTTTATGTGCAAAAGTAATACAGTCAGGCTTTAAGATTATTATTTCTGATTTTATATTGAAAATTTAGGTTAACCGCCTAAAATTTGGCTTTTTGCACACAATAAAAGTATGAACAGAAAACATAAGTTAATTTATGCAATGATGCTTGTCATCGCCTTTGCCGCAGCACAGATTTACACGGTTTGCTTTAAATGCGTAGACTGTTTTGCATATGCTCAAGACCAGGAAAAGTGCATTTACTTAACCTTTGACGACGGTCCGAGCGACCGAGTTACGCCCAAAATTTTAGATATTTTAAAAGAAGAAAACGTTAAGGCTACCTTCTTCATAGTTGGTAGGCATGCGGAAAAGCGGAAGTATTTAATTAAACGTGAATACGAAGAAGGTCATTGCGTTGCCGTACACTCCTACTCGCATATATATAAGGACATATATTCATCTCCGCAAGCGTTGATTAAAGACATTGAAGAGTGTAACGATTTGATTGAAGAGATTACGGGTGAACGCTCTAAAATCTACCGTTTCCCCGGGGGAAGCTTTACCGTCGGAGCAGATTTTATTGCGCACGTTAAGACGCTCGGAATGACTTATATTGACTGGAACGCTTCTACCCGTGACGCAGAGCTCTACAACCCCACTCCTTACGAATTATATAAGTCGGCCATTCAAACGCCTGCCTACCCGCAAAGAATTGTTTTGCTCTCCCACGATACGACGGACAAGACTGCCGTTGTGCAAGCGTTAAAAGATATTATCCGCTATTACAAAAATAAAGGCTACGTCTTTAAGAGATTTTAAAACGGCTACCCGAAAATCGGATAGCCGTTTATGTTGATTATATTTAATTAAAAAGCCCAGTTGCCGTCTTTGAATATCTGCACTCTCTTCCCGTCTTTGGTTACGCCGACAATGGACATATCCTTACTGCCTATCATAAAGTCAACGTGAATCATAGAGTTGTTGATACCCATCTTCTCGCACTCTTCGTTGGTGTAATTTTCATAGTTGTCTAAACAGTTAGAAAACCCCCTGCCAAGTGCCAAGTGGCAGCTTGCGTTCTCATCGAAAAGCGTGTTGTAGAATAAAATACCCGTGTTGTTTATAGGGCTGTCATAGGCAATTAAAGCGACTTCTCCAAGGTATGCGGCGCCTTCGTCCATAGCAATCATCTTTTCAAGCAGGTCACAGTTTTTTTCTGCGCCAACCTTGACTGCCTTACCGTCTTTAAATTCTATCCAGAAATTCTCAATAAGTTTTCCTTGGTATGAAAGGGGCTTGGTTGAATATACGATGCCTTCCGCACGACCTTTTACAGGGGAAGTAAACACTTCTTCAGACGGAATATTGGGGTTAAAGTAGACGGAAGAGCCGAGAGTAGTTTCGCCGCCTCCGCAGAAAAGACCTTTTGAATTTAAGCCCACCTTAAAGTTAGTGCCGTTGGACGACTTGTATTCAAGGCTGTCAAAGCGGTAGTTGTTTAAGAATTCGCACCTTGCGGCAAGCATTTTATTGTGCTTATCCCAAGCGGCTATAGGGTCGTCGTCTACTCTTGCACAGTCCAAAATTGCCTGCCAAAGCTTTTCGACGGCTTCTTCTGCGGAGAGTTCGGGGAACACCTTTAACGCCCATTCCTTGCCGGGTACGGCGGCAATACACCACTGGTACTTATTTTCCATAGCCTCACGGTAGGGCTTTATAATGGGATATCTCGCCATATTGGCTTTAGACAGCTTTTCGTTATCGGTACCTGCTAACCCGTCGGGGTCGTCGGAATCCAGCCAAAGCAGGCAAGTGAGCTTTTCTGCCCTTGTCTTCCACTCCGCCTCTTCGACAGCGGTTACTTCCGACATAGTCTCAAGCGAACGGTAGATAGCGTTAATCTTGCTGATGGGCATATAGCTCCACTTAACGTTGACCCTTGAAGCGCCCTTTTTATAGCACTCTTCAACTACGGTCGCAACGAATTCAGGCTGATCAAGTCCGCATTGAACTATAACTTCTTGCCCCTGCTGAATGTTCAAACCGCAGTTAACTATTAATTCAGCGTATTTATCTAACCTTGATTTATCCATCAATTATTACCTCCGTGTGCATCCTTTACAATCTGATATGCAACCGCTACGAGCTGGTTTTCATCTGCATTAGGATTCTGACCCATAAACCAGGTCATATCGTCAATCTGCTCATCATCTTCTAATACCATAATAATAGAGAGCATAGCGTCTCTGCTTACCTGCCTTGCAAACAGTGCGGCACCGAGCATTTTTTGCTTTTGAGAAAGTTGATATTTTTTTTCTTCAGCCATAGCGATTTTCTTCCTTAATATTTTTACGCAAACCATTATAGCACGAAACTTAAAAAGCGCAAAGAAAATAAGATATAAGCAGGGATAAATTTTTTCAACAACAACTATTTTATTTGACTGAAAAGCCAAATAAGCATATAATATTATGGACTTAACGAGGCGTAGCGCAGTTGGTAGCGCGTATGGTTCGGGACCATAAGGTCGTGGGTTCAAGTCCCGTCGCCTCGACCAAAACCGCCGCAGGGCTACAAGCCCTGCGGCGGTTTTGTTTTGTGTTACGGAGTTGAACTCACCTTGCGGTTCCCATGCCATATGCGCTAATTAATCAAGGCTTCCGCAAAAGATTTGCAAAAGATTTTGCGGAAAAAGGAGCCGTAACGGAGCGAGGTTGCAATTTGACTTTTGCAAATTGCTTTAAGCGGAGTTTGCGGCAACGAGGTTCGGGACCATAAGGTCTTTGGCTACAAGCCCTGCGGCGGTTTTGTTTTGTGTTGCGGAGTTAAACTCACCTTGCGGTTCCCATGCCATATGCTCTAATTAATCAAGGCTTCCGCAAAAGATTTGCAAAAGATTTTGCGGAAAAAGGAGCCGCAATTAAAAAAACAACATTAGCATTGCTTCTGTTAAAAAATTATGAAAATTTTGTTAAAAAATTTTTATTAAAGTATTGACATAATAGATTTACTATGATAATATATCTACAGTAATTGGTAGTTGAAATATACAAGTATTGCAGCTATAGATTAACTAAAACAAAAGGAGAAGAACAAGTATGGAATCAAAATTTGATGGAGGCCTTTTAGGTTTAATCGGTCACGGCATTTTAGCTGGTTTGCTTTGCACAATTACTTTAGGTATTGCATTACCTTGGGCTGTATGCATTTACATAAAGTGGTTTGCAGGTCACACCATCGTAGATGGCAAGCGTCTTACTTTTGACGGAAACGGCGGTCAGTTATTTGGCAAGTACATCGTTTGGGTTTTACTTACTATCGTTACCTTGGGTATCTATGGCTTCTGGCTTGGTATCAAGATGGTTCAGTGGGTAATATCTCATACTCATGTAGCAGTTGAAGGCTAATTAACAAAGGATTTACTATCCTCCGCTTGATGCGGAGGATATTTTTTATACAGAGTTTTTATAACTTCTCTTTTTGTATCAATTATTTATTTACTCTTAAATTGTTCTTCTCCTACTTTTTGTAAAATAAAACAGCTCTGCCAACAAAACAGGGCTGTTTTATTTTTTATTATAATACAAAGCAGATATATTCAGTTTAAAAATTTGAACCGTTCCAGCCCCAATTATCAATTCCCGAATAGGTTACATACACGTCGCTTCCGCTGATATTGAATTGATTACTTAAAATGCTGCATATCTCTTTAGTCATATTTTCAGCGCAAGAAGGGTCTACGCCACCGAACACACTTACGGCGACAAACGCTCCGTTTTCAAGCTTATTGCCGGCAAAATACAAATCGTAATTATCGCACACGCCCACCATTAAATAGCTCTCGGGCTTGCGCATAATTTTAATCGATTTGCCTAATTTACTTTTAAGTTGTTCCTTTTCGTCATCAGTGATTTTTTTTGAAAGTTTTACGTCTATAAACGGCATAACATTTCACCTCTTTAAAATTTAACGTTTAAAACAAACCGACCCTGCAAATATCACAAGGTCGGCTTTAGTTTTGAATTTAAATTAGTTCAACTTTTCTTTTAAAGACTTGCTAACCTTGAAAGAAACCGACTTGGAAGCAGGCACTTCTACCACTTCGCCGGTCTGGGGGTTGCGACCCGTCCTTGCAGGTCTGTCTGCAACTTTGAAGGCACCAAAACCCAAGATTGCCACTTCATTGCCTTCCACAAGATTTTCAACGATAGCGTCTACCATTGCGTTAACAGCATCTGCGGCAACTGCCTGCGTTAAATCTGCCTTTTCAGCAACTACCTTTACTAATTCAGTCTTATTCATAATTATCACTCCTTATCAAACGTTTGAATTTGTAATAAAATTATAATACATTTTTATTATAAATGTCAAATAAATGAGTAATAAATCTAACCAAATCGAGTAAAAAGGCTGTTTTTAGCTCACTACCCTTACCACCGCAGCAACTTTTGCAATTTCGGAATTAGAATTAATTTCATCTACCGCTTTATTCACGTTGTGTTCCTTGGTCTTATGGGTGATAAATATAATAGGCAACGTGCCGTCTTCATTACATTCGTCTTCCTGCACCATCTGCGATACGCTTATGCCGTTCCTTGAGAAGATTGCAGTAACCTTGGCAAGCACGCCGGTCTTATCGCATGCATTGATACGAATGTAATATGCGCTTGAGAAGTTTGAGATAAACTTTGTTGAAGGAGCTGCGTCTTCGGTATTCTTAAAGGTTGAATAGGGGTAATTTACGTGGGTTGCACAGTAAATTATGTCGCCGACGATTGCACTGCCTGTGGGGAGTGCGCCTGCGCCTCTGCCGTAGAGCATTACGTCTTCTACGCTGTCGCCCGTAAGATACACAGCATTATAGCTGTCGTTAACCGAAGCCAAAGGATGATCTGCCTTGATGAAAGAAGGATGAACCCTGACTTCTATACCGCTACCTTCGTTTTTACCGATTGCAAGCAGTTTCATAACGTAGCCAAGCTGTTTACCGAAATTAATATCCTTAACGCTTATTTCAGTTATACCTTCCCTATAAATCTTTGTATAGGGAATTTTGGTATGGAATGCAAGGCTGGAGAGAATGGAGAGCTTGTACATAGTGTCATAGCCTTCCACGTCGTTTTTAGGGTTAGCTTCAGCATAACCGAGAGCCTGTGCTTCCTTTAATACGTCCTGATAACTTGAACCGTCCTGCGACATCTTGGTTAAAATATAGTTGGTCGTACCGTTGATGATACCCATCATCGAAGTGATGATATTGCCCTGTAAATTATCTAAAAGAGCACGAATGATGGGAATACCGCCGCCGCAGGTTGCTTCATAGAAAAGACCTACATGGTTCTTTTTAGCGGTTTTCTCAAGCTCGTGTGAGCATTTGCAGTACATCTCCTTATTAGACGTAACTACGGATTTGCCTGCGTTTAACGCATCGAGTACAAAGCTTCTTGCAGGCTCTACACCGCCCATAACTTCAACGACGATATCGACTTCGGGGTTGGAGCAAATAACCGCCATATTGTCTGCAATTTTACTCTCTTCAACGCCCAAAGCAAGCGCACGTTCCTTTCTCAATTCAAGGACGTTTTCTACTACTATGTCAACGTTATGTGCCTTTTTATATTCTTCTCTATGCTCGGTAAGAATTTTATAGGTACCGCCGCCGACGACGCCGAGACCTAATATTGCAACTCCGACTTTTTTCATTTTTTTACCTCGTTAAGATAGTATAAATATTTCAGCCCTTCCAACGTCAGGAGCTTGTCCACTACGTCTATGCATGAAATTTCTTTTGCAATGACTTCGGAAAAACCGCCGGTCGCAACTGTGGTAATATTCTCCGACTTCATCTCTTTTTTCATTTTTTTAACTATATACTCAACCAGACCGCAGAAGCCGAAAACTATTCCCGACTGCATATTGGTTACAGTATTGGTGCCTATCACCTTTTCAGGCCTTTCGATTTCCACCCTGGGGAGCTTTGCCGTTCCGTTAACAAGGCTGTCTAAAGACCCTTTAATTCCGGGTGAGATAACTCCGCCGATAAACTCGCCCTTTTCGTTGATGGCGTTAAACGTGGTTGCCGTACCGAAATCGATAACTATAACCGGTGCGCCGTACTTTTTTACTGCGGATACGTTGTTTACAACCCTGTCTGCACCGACTTCTTTGGCGTTATCCACCTTTAAATTCATTCCCGTTTTAAGCCCTGCGCCTAAAACCAACGGTGTGATTTTAAGGTAGGTTTTACACATACGCTCCATAGTATAGTCCAGCGAAGGCACTACCGAAGAGATGATTCCCCCCGTAATATCCTTTACCGAAATACCGTTTGTGCTTAAGATAGAGCGAAGCTGTTCGCCGTATTCGTCCGATGTTTTCTTATGCTCGGTTGCGACACGGAAAGAGAGCGTAAGCTTATCCCCGTCAAACAGAGCGTATTTGATATTAGTGTTACCTACGTCAAGACAGATTATCATTAGTCGTTATCCGTTTTATCAATGTTTTCTTCAATACTTATTGTATCTTCTTGAATATCTTCGATAATTTTTGTATTGTTTTCACTATTCTTTTTATTGGCTATTTGCTTTTCAACCACGTTATTAACCGTATAAATTACAGGTGAAAGCACTGCATTAATGGCAAGCTCCACAAAGAAATTTACACCAATAAGTAAGATAAATACGATATATGCAGGGTTTAAACCTGATATGTCCATATTATTCAATGCGAAGTAATCCATAATGGGTTGCATTATAAAGAATGCACCTACAGCAAATACACCCGTATTACAAATAGGTGCGAGTATAGCCGCAACAATTGCACCAACGTGCTTATTCTTGGGTGCGATAAGCTTATATATAAGCGCAGGGATTGCACCAGCCGCAGCACCTTTTGCAAGGCATAAAAAAACAGTAAAGAAGGGTTGTTCACCCAGCAGATACAGTGTCAAAGGATCTAACCCGATAACCGCATCAATTAGCACGACTACACCGAACAATAAACCGAGAAATGCACCCGCACCAACACCCAAAATTATGCCGCCAAGCACAATAGGCACAAGCACCAAACAGAAAGATGTAGCGCCTATTTTCATAAAACCGCTCAACATCTGCAGTGCGATAACCAAACCGGCAAGCACGCCCAAATATGAAACGTTCTTGGCGGTAAAGAATGACCTTTTGGTCTTTTCCATAAAACACCTCCGTCGGATTTCTTACATAAGAATATCCGCTGATAAAAAATATATTTAACTTTTAGACTTGCGTCTAACGGTCTGCACCTTTCGGTTACAGCCAAAAGTTATCGTGATTAATATTATTAGTATATCATTTTAAAAAAAAATAGGCAAGCAAATGACAAAGATGTAACATTTTTTAGTGCAAATAAATATTATTTACTATAAACCTAACTTAAGTTTATGTGCTCTGCAGGGCAAAAAGCCTTTTTACATAACGCCTTGCAGAATAATTACAGGAGGAAAACTATGAACTTATTTTCTAACCTCTGCGGTTGCAACAGCTGTTTATGGATACTTATTCTGCTTTTAATCGCCTCCGCCTGCGGCGGTAACGGTCTGGAAGGCGCACTTGCAGGAAGCTGTACCCCCATACTTATTGCCCTTATATTCAGTATGTGGAAAAACGGTACGTTGAATAACCTGTTCTGCGGTAAAAACTGCGGTTGCGGTTGCAACTGACGGTGAGAAAAGACGGGTCGCTCAAGTTGCGACCCGTCTTATTTTTTTGCTGCTTTATTTCCTTTCGTAGAGATATTTATACACGGCACAGACCGTCTTTGCGTCACATATCTCACCGCTCTCTATCATTTTTACGACGTCTTCAATAGTGAAAAATTCACAATTTAAAAACTCGCCTTCGTCCGTACTTTCCCCGACGTATTCTCCGCCTTCAGCGTAGAAGATATGAATAATCTCGTCGGTGTAACCAGGCGTCGGATATATATCCAAAAGGTGTTTGACTTCGGCTTTATAGCCCGTCTCTTCCTTAAGCTCCCTTTGCGCCGCCAGGTCGGGCTGTTCGCCTTTATCCATTTTACCTGCAGGAATTTCGTAAATCTCTTTACCGTACAGATAGCGGTATTGCTTAACTAAAGCGATTTTACCGTTTAATACAAACAATACGCAGGCACCGCCGCAATGGCGCACACATTCACGTTTTGACCGCTTGCCGTCGGGAAGACACACGTCGTCCACATACAGTGACAGAATTTTGCCGTCGTATATGAGCTTTGACGATATTCTCTCTTCCTTTAACTTCATATCAACCAACCAGATTAGCCAACTCGTTTAAAAGCTCCGAGATCGAGTTGCTGACAAAATTAGTGTATAGAACAAAGTAGTTATAGCCGCAGGAAAGGGACTGAATAAGCGCAACGTCGTAAGACTTTACGGCACTTTCCAAAGCGTTGAGAATTAAAAGCGAAGCGTCCTTATCTTCCTGCGAGAGATCGGAGTCGCCGACAGCTTGCCTTTCTGCATTGATTAAAATTAAGGCAAGAGTGTTATCAACGTTATTCGTGCCGACGGCAACGCTTTCTGCCCTTTCGGAAATTTGAGCAGGATCTTCCGCTTCAAGTTCCTTACTGTAAATATCGCAAATAATACTCTCTAAAGAACAAATGACTTCGTCGCAGAAAAGGTGATAGCTTGAGTAATAACTGCCGTCTTTAGGGTAGTATTTCTGCAAAAAAGCGTTAAAATTAATATCGTTGTGGTCGAACTCAACCAACAAACAGAAGATAAAAGCAAGCCTTTCGCCCACCGTCTCGGGCAGGGCGACCCTACAACGACCGCTATCGATAAAGCAACGTTGCTTCATTGCGGGATAATCGAACCCGTTTGCTACGGTATTGAACAACTCATAAAGCTCCGGACTGTTAACGATAGATTTTAAAAGATCTTTAATCTTCGTCGTCGCCATTATGAATTTACAATTCTTCAGCTCTTCGCATTTTTTCAAAAAGTCGGTTATTTGAGCTTTTACAGTTTCCACTTGATTACCTAAATTTTACCTTTTTGAGTTTATTTTTGCTTTATTGATTTAATTATATCACATAAATTTTTAAAATAAAATATTTTTCGCCTAAATATCTTGATTTTAAGTCAAATAAAAGATATAATTGTTATACTTTCACTCAAAAGGTGTCGGTTAAATTTTAAGGTGCAAGGGCTTATGATAAGGCAGACGGAAAACTCAATCAACAAATTAATAATTCTGTTCGTCTTTGATAAGATGGAGAGCGCACTTTCCGAAAGGACGATTGTCGATATGTGCTCCACCACCAACGAGTGGATGGGCTATATGGACTGCGTCAATATCATTCACAAGCTCATTGACGACAACTTTATCTTCGCCGTAAGCGACGAAGACGAAGACAACACCTTATACTCCATTACCCCCGACGGGCGTGAGACTCTCGCCAACTTCTACATAAACATTCCAAAAAGCGTCAGGGAAGAGATTTCTAAATTCGTTAAAAGCAACAGCGGTAAATATAAGAACAGGCAGGAATGCAGGGCGGACTACTATAAAAACAAGGACGGCACCTACACCGTATATTTAAAAATTCTTGCGGCGGTTCAGCCCATGCTTGAGCTTAAGTTTGTCGTTCCCGACAAGAAAACCGCCAACACAATCTATAAAAAGTGGGAAGAAAAAGCGGCTAACGTTTACACCGCCGTTTACGAAAATCTGGTTGACTGATTATTATGAAAACATTTAAATATACAACTTCCGGCACCTGCTCAAGGCAGATTACCTTTGAAGTTGATGACGAGAATAAAATACACTCCGTAAGGTTTTTGGGTGGCTGCGCAGGCAACACTCAAGGCGTTTCCAGACTTGCAGAAGGCAGAGATATAGATGAAGTTCACGATTTAGTCAAGGGCGTTTTGTGCAGAAACGGCACCTCCTGCCCCGACCAGCTATCTAAGGCAATTGAGAAGTTTAAGGCTGAAAATAATTAAAATTCGGACTATATGTAAAAACACCGCTCCTATTCGGAACGGTGTTTTTTTTAGCTTTTAATTGCGTTGTATAAATCACTCATATCGCTGCCTATTAAATCAAAATAGAAGCACCTGCCGTCGTAGCCGTATTTGCTGTTAAAACGTATTACGTTAAAACCCGAAACGTCGGGGGCTACGTTTACTAAAAGCCTTTCAAACGTCATACCGTTATTGCAAAATTCTTGAGAAAAGGTGAATTCAAGCCAGAGATTTCTCTTTACGGCTTGAATGGTTTCTGCATTTAAACTCACTCCGAACGCAGGCATCTGACGGGCGAACTCCATCATACCCGTCCAGACTGCGCAAATCTTTTTAAATTTCGGGCTGTCTTTACCATAGGCTATGCAGTTGCCTTCATCGTATACGTTTATCCCGTCCGTACATCTTGCAATATCTTTGATCTCTATTTCAGGTACCATACCACTATTTTGCACGTTTTCCCTCTCTCCATACCTGCATTTGACGTATTTAATAATATGTAAAGGATAGGGTGCTTGCTCTTGGGTAGCCCATAGCGTTTTGCACACTATCGCTTTTTGCAGTCTGTTATGTCTGCCGAGCGGCGCCAACACATAATCGCCTTCAGCGATACTTTCGTCACGGCAGCCGTACCAAAACAACCTGCCTGCAACGTTAATATCGTCGGGATATTCAAGCGCAACGAAGAGCATCTTTTGTTCCATATTTACCTACTTTTTTATATACGAAATGTGGGCTTTGCTTACACAAAGCCCACAACTCATTTTAATTGATATTAGTTCTTGCTTTCTTTCTGTGCAACAACTTCAGTCTTATCGTAATAACCGCAGTTGCCGCAAACCCTGTGCGCCTGCATCATCTGATGGCAATGAGGGCACTCTACAAGCGTAGGCGCCGTTGCCTTATAGTTTGCAAATCTTTTATTCGTCCTGCTCTTGGACTGTTTTCCCTTGGGTACTGCCATATCTTTACACCTCTCTAAATTTATCTGAATTTATTCTGCGTTTGCGCAAGCCTGACACAATAGCAAGTCGGGCTGACTCATAAGCAACGCATCGCTTATTGCCTTGGACAAATCTAAACGAACACCGTCGTAATAGTAATTATCCAAATCGTCTTTATCGGTCACGAACAGCACTTCGGACGAATAATTTATAACCTTTTCCGCATCTTCAAGGCAATAATTACACTGCCCTTTCAGCTTATAGGTTATTTCAAACTTAAGTTCAACTTCGTCGCCGTCGAAAATTTCGTATTCGCCGACAAAGCTCACCGCCCCGTCAAACGAACATAACGGTACTAAAAGCACTTCCTTTTCAGGAACGAAATCAAAAGATATTTTTCCATTGTATTCGCCCTTCGCAAGGAGCCTTTTAATTTCCAAAACCATATTCAAAACCGACTTAATTATTTTATTATATGCCAAAATAATTGTCAATCAATTTTCGGC
>JBJEVC010000052.1:0-9603 GCA_051884135.1 Candidatus Coproplasma sp.
CTCTTGCAAGAGATTCAAGCTGATAATCAGGGATATCAAAATCCGATTTAGGCGTAGCCTTTTTTCTTGACATTATGTACTCATATTAACCTCCATATTTACTTCAATTAGAAATTTTCATTTCACGTAATTTTATCCGTAAGATTTTAGCCCATTACGGGCAAGCGTCACGACGTAGCTTTAATTAACCGACTTCAATCGGTTATTTCGTCCACTTGCTGTTGTTAGAGGAAGTGGGCGGTTTGGTTTTTTGTTCCTTGCGCTCGGTGGCAAGTCTTTGCAATTGCGTAAATTCTTCAGGGGCGAATTCCTTTAACTTTATAAGAATTTCCGCACTTCGCTTGTATTTCTCGGCTTCCTGTTCTTTTTGCTTGAGAAGGCTGAATATGTAGTCCCTGTCCTTGCCGACAATTTGCAATTGCCTTGATTGCTCGGCGTTAATTGTGCGGAGCGAAACAATTTCTTGCTCTGCATCTTTCCGCTTTTTAGGGATAGGCTTGTTCTTGGCATCTTCTACAACTTGAACGGTTTGAGTTAGGTTGTCTAACTCGGCTCTCTTTTTCTCAGTCTGCTCGTCGATTTCCCGTTCGCGCTGCTTAGCGCCCTCGATAATCTTCTTCGCCTTAAATTCTGCCGTGGAGAGATGTTTAGCCTGACTGCCTTCCTTGCCACGTTGCAAACCCCATTTCTTGACGATACTCTCGTGCAACTCGGTTTGCAGTTGTGCGAGCTTTTGTCTGTCGAAAAGACTTTTACTGCTTAACCTACCTTCGTTTATGGGGATAAAGTTTAAGTGCATATGCGGTGTGGTTTCATCCCTGTGTACGACCGCGGAAATCATATTTTCTTCCCCGTACTTGTCCGAAAAGAACTCGGCGCAATCCCTGAAAAACTCTCTCTGTTCCCACGGGAATAATCCCTTGAAAAACTCTCCGTCCGACGTAATAATAAAAGAATTCATTAAGATTGCGTCCGAACGAATTTTGCGTTTTAAATCCAATTCCGCAAGCCTCTCATTGATTATCTTTATATAGCTTTTTCTCGGCAATATAAGATGATAATTGCGGTGAGTTCGGGAACTGTCTATCTGCGGATTGCTCGCTTGATAGGTCTCGTCTCTTTCGTTTTCCTCCTCGACAGGGTTGACTTCCTGCCGTTTATATTTTTCCATATGACATACTAAATAACTGATTTTCTTGTCCTCCTGTTTTTTAATTTTTGCGGTTATTATGCCTCGCAGAGCGAACGGAACTTACAAAGTAAGTGTAGTGAGTTACACTTACCCAAAATTGTAAGTTGATTTTCTCGCTCTGCTTGTTTTCGTTTTGGTTTGCATTTTGCGTGCGTTTGGATTGCACTTGGTTGCCTGAATTAAGGCGGTCTGATTGTCATTTGCTTGCTCACAAGTTACCTCCTGAAGAATTTATATATCTGCTTGCCCACAGTGAACGAGTGGGTAACAGCCGAAAAAGAACGCGAAAAAAGTCGCTGAAATCATAACGTTTCACCGACTTGAACCTTATTTAGCAGTTTTATTTGCTCTATGGGGGTTAGCCATTCGATTAAGTTTAATTGTTAATTTATGTGTTAAATCTCCTAAAAATTGTATGACAAAATAGACCATCAACATTACTCTTCAAAAAACATAGAGTAACTCCGGACTCACTTAGTCGTTTCTTATTGCCGAAAAAATGTACGACAATAAAAGCCTATTACGGCTCACGAATTTTTTGTATACTGAAAACACCTTGCACCATAATTCGCAAGCTAAGGCAAGAACGGACTTCTTCCGTTTAAAATCATTCTGCGTTACTATGTTTCCCTTTAATCCCCACGCAGAACTACACCCTATGAGGGCAAAATACAACCTATATCGTATATTCGCATTATAACACGTAAAAATGCTCTTGTCAATAGATTAACAAACATTTGTTCGTATAATTTGCACAAAAAATAATTATCAGTCACCCAAGCCGAGGAGATAGTCCGCCGTTACGTCAAAGAATTTGGCAATACGTTCCAACGTTTCAAAATCAGGCTGTCTGAAACCCGTTTCCCAACTGCTTATGCTTCTTTGGCTAACGTTTAATTCTTTTGCAAGGTCTGCCTGTGAAAGCTTCCTTTCTACCCTTAACTCTTTAAGTCTTTCTTTGAATAATATCATACCAAAATAATACCACGGATAGAGCTAAAATAATTGACTTAGCTCGTTTAGAGCTATATAATATATTAAAAACTCAAAGGAGAATGATATGAAATCTGTAATAGAACAGATGTGTTCAGGGCTACGAGGCACTTACGAAAGTGTGCAACCTACTGATAAACAAAACGAAATAATGAGTAAAGTCTGTGAAACCGACAACAAGTTGACTGAGTTGCTCAAAAGTGATAAAGAGGCAACAGAGCTGTTTAATCAATTCAAAGATGCCATAGATGAAGCAAACAGCGAAGAATGCGAGACCTTTTATAAAGAGGGTTTTCGTTTTGGTGTTCTTATGGGTATTGATATTTTAAGCGAAAATAATTCAAAATAATTTTTTAAATATGACAGAGTTGTCAGGTTTAGTATGTTATACTATAACCACAAAGGAGAATGAAATATGAGAGCCGTAATTTATGCACGTTATTCAAGCGATAATCAAAGAGAGGAAAGTATAGAGGGACAGTTGAGAGACTGTAACGAATACGCAAAATACAACGATATCGAAATCGTCGGGCAGTATATAGACCGTGCGTTCTCCGCAAAGACCGACGACCGCCCCGACTTTCAACGTATGATTGCCGACAGCGCAAAGCGGCTATTCGACGTCGTTCTAGTGTGGAAGTTGGACAGGTTTGCCCGTAACCGTTACGATTCGGCATTCTACCGCTACACTCTGCGCAAAAACGGCGTAAAAATAATCTCCGTCAAGGAGAACATTTCCGAAGGCCCCGAAGGCATTATTCTTGAATCGATGCTTGAAGGCATTGCTGAATTCTATTCCGCTAACCTCTCTCAAAACGTAAAAAGAGGGTTCCGTGAAAATGCGTTGAAAGGAAAGTGGAACGGCGGCTCTGTTCCGTTTGGCTATAAAGTAGTTGACCACAGACTTGCATTAGATGAGGACACCTCTCCCATCGTTGCTCTTGCTTTTCAAATGTGTGCCGACGGATATTCTGCAAAGGAAACCTATGACTTCTTGAAAACAAAAGGCTTACGACGCCCTAACGGTAAGCTAATCGCTTATAACAGTGTTTTATGCTCGCCAATCAATTTACTATATGAAGTGCAACAATAGTGCAACACGACCCTAAAAAAACCGTTAACCCGTTTTTTTCAAAATAACGGAGCAACGCCCGAGATTATTGCAAGTCTGTTTAATTTCGTACGTACTAAAAAATCGGGCGCCGCCGACTGCACCGACGATGCCCGAAAAAATTATCTGTTCATTTTAAGCATTGACGCAAGGGTGGGTATTTCAACAGGGCAAATATGCTGGCAGGACAGACACTTCGAACAGCCTGAAGCAAAGTGCTTTGCGTATTCCCTTTTAATCTCCGCCGCCCGTTCTTTAGACGCACTCTTCGTAAGGTACGTATCGTTTGCGAACAGAGCGCCGTAGAAGTTTTCGCCCTTGGAATAATTAGGGCATACTTCAAGGCACAGCCCGCACTTTATGCACTTTGCCGCCAAGTAGCAATGCTCGTACTCTTTATCGTCGATTCCGCTGAATTGCCCCGTATATATCCTTGCCTTTTTAAGGTTTTCTTCTATTATGCTCCTATCGACTATTAAGTCGGCGATAACGGGAAATTTAGCCAGCGGTTCAAGGGTGAGAGTATCGCCCTTTACGTCTTTTAAAAAGCTGTTGCAGGCAAGGGCGGGGACGCCGTTAATTACCATAGCGCAGGCGCCGCACATCTTCTGCATACAGCTGCACTCCCACAAAATTCTGTTGGCGGGTTCCCCGTTTATATCGTAAAGGTCGTCCGTATAGTTTAACTCGTCAAGGACAGCGGCAACGGTCTTCTCTTTTCCGCCATCGTAGCGAAAGATTTGCCAATACGGCTTATCTTGCGCACTTTTGCGTCGCTTTATTTTAACCAGCATATCACTTCTCCTTTACAAACTGCGTAGCGTATTTGCCATCGTTATAGTCGATATAGGTTGCGGCGCAGTACTTCTCGCTTCTCGTCGGATAGTCTTCCCTTATATGCGCCCCACGGGTCTCTTTACGCTCTAAAGCGCAGGTGAGCACCGCCCTTGAAAGAGCGAGCATACCTGTTAAACTAAAGCCTTGATAGGAGGATATTTCGCTATCTACAATCAATTTGTCCTGAATGGAAATATAGTAATCTATGCCGTCTATTCCGCTTTTAAGCTTTTTCTCGTTGCGGGTTATACCCAGATCGTCGTTCATTATCTTGGCGATATCCTGCTTGACGTACACGGCGGAAAATCTGCTTTTAGACTCCAAACGCTTTTTCAAAAGGGCTTCCTGCTCACAGATATAAGCCTTAAAACTGCAAGTACTCTTTCTCTGCTCTTCGCCGTCTATACTCCTTGCGGCAGTCATTGCGCTGTAGACTGCGGCAAGCAGAGAATTTCCGCCGAGCCTGTTTGCCCCGTGGTAAATTGAAGCGCACTCACCTATTGCATACAGCCCTTGGATATTAGTGCGGTGGAAATTATCAACCCAAAGTCCGCCCATAAAGAAGTGAACGGACGGGTAGACGGGAATGCTCTCGTTATTTACGTCTATTCCCGCATAATTTCGGCAGATTGAATCCACTTCCGAAAGCTTGCTCTTTATTATCTTACGGCCGAGAAATGATATATCGAGATAGACTTGCGACGGGGCGTCGTAGATACATTTCGAAACGATATCTCTGGGCATCAGGTTGCCCTTTTCGCCGTACTTATCTTCCATAAAATAGACACGGCGATCCCCTTCGAGATAGTACAGCCTGCCTCCTTCCCCCCTCGCCCCTTCGGTTATGAGCATACGCTTTACAGGGGTTTCGATAGTCGTCGGGTGGTATTGAATAAACTCTAAATTTTTCAGTCTTGCGCCCTGACAAAACAGCTTGCCTGCGGCATAGCCGTCGCACAGGAGCGAACCCGTCGTCTTGCCGAAAATCCCGTTCTGCCCACCCGTTGCCATAACGACAGCATCGGCAAAAATACTCTCTAAAGTTCGGGTCACCGAGTTGTATAAAAGAGCCCCAAAGCACTCGCCCTGTTCGATCAATGCAGAGTGGAAATTAAGGTTAAGCCTGCGCTCGATCAGCCCCATGCACTCATACTTTCTCGCTTCGTGCACGAGAGCGGTGACGATTTGTTTACCCGTCGAAGCGCCTGAATAGGCTGTGCGCCTATGGCTTTGACCGCCGAATGCACGCAAGTCGATTAACCCGTTGCTATCCCTTGTAAAGACAGTGCCTATGCTCTCAAGCCAGCCGATAATCTCCGGTGCGCTTTTGCAAAGCCCTTCGACCGCACTCCTTGAAGCGATGTCGCAGCCGCCACGCAAAGTGTCTTCGACGTGGCTCTCCACACTGTCGTCTTCCCCTTTCGTATTCAGGGCGGCGTTAATGCCCCCTGCCGCCATTACCGACTGGGAGCGCTCCGACCCGAAGGGGGAAACTAAAATTACGTTATGCCCTGCCTGTGCGCATTTGATTGAGCATACCAACCCCGATATGCCGCTTCCGATAACGAGAACCCTTTTCATCACACTATTCCCTTAACGTAAAAACTGACAACTCCGCCGCTTGCCGCAATAAAGAGCAAACCGCAGATTATGCAGGAGATATAGGCGACGATTCTGAACGCCTTTTCGCTGCGTAATACCCCAAGGGTAATTAAGGCTTTCGGGCAGGAATCCCCCATATGTACAAGCACCGACCCGAAGAAGAGAATCTCGGTTATAATTCTTAAAACCGCCATACCCGTCGATAAAACTTCACCCGTCACGACGTGTGCGTAGGCACTTGTGTGGAAGTGGATAAGTACTAGCATTAAAATGGCGAATACACGCTGAATAATCACGCCCACGTTGCGCTTTGCGTACTTGACGTTAGCCGAATCGTGCTTAAAGAAGAATACTACAATCGAGAGCAGTGCGTGCAGAATAAAGAGCGAAGCGGTAGCCCGGGCAAAGCCCTTGCAGACGTTGTAGTTATACCAGCCCGTCCATAGCGAATAACTCATTATTCCGATATGCCCCATAGCGACAAGCATTGCCGCAAGGGCGGAGACTGCATTTATTTTCTTAAGCACCATAGCTTCTCCCCCGTTTGCAAAAGCCTAAATATAATATCGTTATAACACATATGTTTTTAAAATTCAATACCCTTTGAGCAAAAAAAAACGATAAAACAGCGCAAAGCGCCTGCGGCACGAGTGCCGCAGGCGCTTTAACGTTTTGTTGCTATTTTATTAATTTTTTGGGTTTTTATGCTTTAACCCAGGTATATTCGTAACTTGTAAACCAAGCAGAGTACGTCTGTTTTAAAAGCGTAGCCGCATCCGTTGCGCTCTCAAGGGAGCTTTCGGCAATCTGCGCCGTACCGTTATTGGAAGTTCTGCTCCAACCGACTTTATCTTCAAAGGTTACGCTGGTAAGCTTTGAACAGCCGTTAACCGCAAAGTTGTAAATGACCTTAACCGATTTGGGTATCGTCAGGCTGGTTATTTTAGTATTTTTTGTAAAGGCGCTCGTGCCTATTTCGGTGAGCGTATAGGCGTGCTCTGAATAGGTTACGGTTTCGGTTAAGACCACTGCACCCGTGAGCGACGACGAGCTTAAAACAGATAACTTGTTATAGCCGCACAACTCGTAGGTTATGCCGTCTGACGTAAACTGCTCGCCATACTCAAGCGACGACGTGTTATACGCAACCGTTGAAGCGGCGGGAATTTCATACAGGAAATTCATAGCTTTTTCGCTATCCATATTGCCCGTTTCACCGACCGTGTGGTCTGTAAAGGTTGTGCCTGCCTTGCACATATAGCTGTAGACTATTCCGCTTCCTTGTGAAGGCTGATCGTCCCAGGTTAAATCGTACCAATACCATGCATCGTCAAGCTTTACCATATTCCAGGCGTGGCCTACGCCCCTGCTTGAACCCGTAACGTACACGTTTTCCACTCCGCTTGCGTTGAGCAGAAGGGTAAACGCCTTGGCATATCCTTCGCACACCGCACCTTCGCCGTTCAACACGCCTAATACGCTGTGTGCATAATTTGCCGTCTCGGCGTTGCCACTATCGTCATAGGCGTAGTCGATACTGTCTATTATCATATCGTGGAAGGCAAAGGCAATGTTATACGCAGAAGTTTCCCCTTGCACGGCGTTTAAATACTCGTCTATAGCTGAATAAATCAACTCGTTCTGTTCAACTCTCTTGGTGCCGTCTATGTAGTCGGCATCGACGCACAGCGACAGGGAAATGGAAGAATAGACAACCTGACCTACAAGCCAATAGTACAGCGGGTGGTCGTGTCTGTAAGTTGCCCAGACGCTCTGCGCCTGCTCGATAGTCAAGCCTAACGACAGATAGTTTGCAGAACCCGCAACGTAGACGACGCTGCCCGATACGGTTTCTTGAGCGGCGTCCTTGCTCTCGTTGGAGTGGAATCCCCTTGCAACGTCGTCTATTCGGTTATATAAACTTTGATACTTTTCACCGTTTTCAAGCGTGCCTAAATAATTATAGCCGTAGTCGGAAGCACACATGTCTTCATAATTGGCGGTATAACCGCATATAGTGCAATCTTCGCCGTCTGCGTGCGTGCCTTCAGCAAACTTAACGCCGCACTCCGTACAGATTTTATAATGCCCTTCTTTATTCATTACGTACGATGAAGAGCTGTGCTCCTGAGCGGGGACAAGAATTGTATGGCAATCTTCACACTCCTGCCAATGGGTTGTAGCGTCGTGCATAGACACGGTACTATGCCCCGTCGCTTCTACCACAACCGACAACAGAACCGTAGTTGCGCTCTCGTCGGAGAAGTTTTTATCGCAGTCCGTACAATGCCAATACTCGACGTTTCCGTCTTCCGTACAGGTTGCGTCGTTTCCCGCCACGTATTCAAGCGAATGGACATGTTCGGGGTTGTAGCCGCAAACAGTGCAAGCTTCACCGCCCGTATGCGTGCCTTCGTCATACTTTACGCCGCACACCGAACAGATTTTATAATGCCCTGTGCTTAAGCATACGAACGACGTGGACGTGTGCTGCTCCTTATCCAACTTCTCGCTACAGCTTACGCTGGTACATTCGTGCCAATGGTAGGTTTCGTCGCTCTCCCAGTCCGATAAAGGCGTATGAGTATGCCTTAAAGACAACAGAAAGTCGCAACCCGCAAGCCCAAACGCTGCGCAAAGCACGGTAGCAAGCGATAATATTATCAATAAAAAACGCTTTTTCATAAATTAGTTCCCATATATATAACAGCTTAAAGGGATATTTTGTTGATATCGGAAGAAAAATTGTGGACCGAACTGCAGACTGCAATACAGTAGCCGTTTAAAGAATACTCTTTAAAGTGCAAATCCGTCTCCGCTCCGTCTATAGATATGCGGTAAGTGTTTGAAAGTTTAACGCCTACTTTTGACGGGGAGAGTGAAAGCCCTTTGCCTAAACACTTTATCACGCTCTCTTTTACAGCCCATAGACGGCAAAACCTTTGGTCGATCTCTTGCGGATTTTGCGTGACAAAGGCGTATTCTTCCTTCGTGCAGACCCGCTCTATCACTCCTGCGCTGACGGGTTTAACCTGCTGCACGTCCACCCCTACTTCTTGAGATGACAGGGCGCAGACGGCAATATCGCCGCTATGGGACAGGTTGAAATAAATTTGACCGTCCTTTAAATAGGGTTTTCCGTGTTCGTTGCGATATATCCGGGGAGTAATCAACCCACAGTCTGATAACCCCGTATGCAAAAGACAGCCTGCCGCCGCAGAGAGATACCTGTCTTTAACGTTCTTTTGCGCCCTAACTTTTTGAAGCCGCTCTTCGGGAAGCGATTTGCAAATCTCTTCAAACTCGTCTTCAGAAAGGCCGGTTACGTCTGCATATAAAAGCTTAAACATACCGCTTAAAGCATTGCAAGAATGTCTTGTGCGTTGGTATCGGGCTTAACCTTGGGCATAACAGCCTGAACGTTCCCCTGTTCGTCTATAATATAGGTGGTGCGCACGACGCCCATACCCCTTTTACCGCACATAACCTTTTCCTGCCAGACGCCGTAGGCTTCGATGGCTACCCTTTCGGTATCGGAAATCAAGATGAAGGGCAGGGAGTACTTCTCCGCAAACTTGGCGTGCGAAGCTACGCTGTCCTTGCTTACGCCTATTACGACTATATCCTTCTCTTTAAACGCCGCATATGCGCCTGCGAACGCACACGCCTGCCTTGTACAGCCGGGTGTGTTGTCCTTGGGATAGAAATATAAAACCACCTTTTTACCCAAAAAGCTCGATAGGGTGATAAGCTTTCCGTCCTTATCGGGAAGGGTAAAGTCGGGTGCCTTTTGACCTGTTTGTAACATAATTGTTTCTCCTGATACAATGTATTTGACTAAGAAAGTAAGAACTTTCATTGTTCCGTT
>JBJEVC010000053.1:0-9474 GCA_051884135.1 Candidatus Coproplasma sp.
TTATGAAAAAATGTTGTGGTCTTTTTCTTAGACCACAACATTTATTTTAGAACCACCTTTTTCTATGCCACAATTTAGCTTTCCCTAAAGAATAGGGAAAGTGGGTCGCCCACCAAGGGCGAGCCGATAGAGTTTGATACTTCAAACAATCTCCACCTCATTTATTCTCTATTCTTTATTCTTTCTTTCCTTATCTAATCAACGGCTTGCCGCCCAATTGAATCACCGCTTTTGCGGTGGATTGCATCACGACTTTAGTCGTGGATTGAATCACTCAAAGAGTGGATTTAATCACCATTAGGTGCATTTTCACCCTAAAGCAATGTCTAAAATCATCATAAGCGCAAACCCGAAAATAACGCCTATAGTCGCCTTAAGCTTGTCGCTTGCAAAGCTTTCGGGCACTAATTCGGAGCAGACTACAGCAATCATCGCCCCCGAAGAAAAGGCGAGGGCGAAGGGGAGTATACCGCTTATGAACGACACGGCGACAGCCCCTAAAACGCCTGCTAAAATCTCCACCGCCCCCGAAAGCTGACCTATAAAAAAGCTTTTAAACCTGCCCATTCCGTTTGCCCTTAAGGGGAAGGCTACGCACATGCCTTCAGGGAAGTTTTGAATTCCGATGCCAAGTGCGAGCATTAACGCCGCCACAACGCCCACGCCGCCGCCCGAAGACAGAGCGCCGAACGCCACGCCCACGGCTAACCCTTCGGGTACGTTATGTACGGTTACGGCAATGCACATAACGGCGCAGCTGCGGTTTACGCAATCGTTCTTTTTGCTCAAGAGCTTGATTAAAGTATCGCATAAAATTATTATTAATCCCCCTGCGATAAACCCTGCCGTCAAGGTTAAATAAGAATATTCGCCGCCCTGCTCCAATGCGGGTAGCAACAGGGAGAAAAACGAAGAAGCGAGCATTATGCCTGCCGAAGCCGACAACATTAAACAAAATGCGCTCTTACCCACCTTTTTATAAAACAGTATAAAAGACGCTCCAAGCGCCGTCATAAGATAGGTGAACGTCGTAGCAAGCAGAGCCTGCTGATATCCTTTAAGTGAAACAAACCAATCCAAAACTTTTGCTCCTGTAAAAGTATTAAGACTATGCCCTACATAGTATGCAATTTCCGCCCCGAGCGGTTAACGATTTATCCTGCGCTCCGATGTATATTTTTCTACGCGTTTACCAAACTATGGGTATGGAAAATAAAAGTAGAGTTAAAGCAGTTCGCCCTTCCGTGGTGGTAGTGGGCGGAAGTTCGGGAATAGGTTATCAGACCTGCAAACGCCTGTTAAACCGTGGCTGGGAAGTTTGTAATATCTCACGCACGCCCTGCAATTTGGAAGGCGTTACTAACGTATGCGCAGACGTTTCTTTAGGTTCGGAAGCGTTCGACGCAATAGACGCAACCGCCAAAAAAAGCGGCTTAAGCGCACTTGTGTACTGCGCAGGCTTTTCTATGGCGGCACCTATTGAACACGCCAAGGAGAGCGACTATAAATACCTTTTCGAAGTTAACTATTTCGGTGCGTTAAAGGCTATGCAGTCGGCTATCCCCCATATGAAGAAAAGGGGCGGTAAAATAGTTTTAGTAGGTTCGCTGGGCGGCGACGTGCCTATAGTTTTCGACGCCTTCTACTCCTGCAGTAAGGCGGCGTTGGAGATGCTTGCACGCTGCGCAAATACCGAGCTTGCGCCCTATCACATAGCGACTACTGCGCTCCTGCCGGGCGGTACCGCAACAAACTTCTCCTTTAAAAGAAAGGTGTATACGGAAGAGGAGAACGGTTCTTACTCAAGACCCGTCAACAGGGCGGTTGCGGCTCTTAACAATATGGAGCAGAGCGGTATGAAGCCCTGCAGGGTAGCGGAGGACATTTACGATATTTTAACCGAAGAAAATCCGCCTATCATCAAGACCTGCGGAGCAAAGAATGCCGTTAAAAGATTTGCCACAAGGGTTATGCCTGAAAAGCTTACGGCATATCTTAATGTCCGAATGTTTAAGCAATAGTAGGGGGTCTACGGTGAAAAAGGACTTCGATTTATCACGCCGTGACGAGAGAGAAACGCTGTATAAAGGCGTAAAGCAAACGGGGCAAAAAAATGACGGGAAAGCATAGGGATAATTATAACGTCAACTATTTAAAATACGTCAACTCGCAGGATCCACCCACCAAACATTTCAAAAACTGCCTTGCGGCTTTCGGCGTGGGCGGATTCATCTGCAGCATCGGTCAATTCTTCCGCTATATGCTGGAGTTTGCAGGGTTATCGGGCGACGTGCTTGCGGGCTCGGTCTCCGTAATACTGATTTTTTTAGGCTGTCTTCTGACGGGGCTGGGCGTGTATGACAGAATAGGCAGGTATGCAGGCGCAGGGTCCATCGTGCCGATTACAGGCTTTGCAAACTCTGTGGCGTCCCCTGCGATAGAATTTAAAACCGAAGGTTGGATATACGGCATGGCGGCAAAGATGTTCACCGTGGCAGGTGCGATAATAGTGTTCGGCGTGTTTTCAGGCGTGCTTGTGGGGATTATATATTCGTTTATATAGCAAAATATGGTTAATTTCACACAAAACCACAACATATTGTGTTATGGTAAAATTTTTCAATCAATATTTTGAGAAAACTATTGACATTATGAAAGCGTGTATGCTATAATCAAAGCACAAATCAAGGGTGCGCCATAACTGACGAAATTGCAAGCGGGAATTACCGCAGGGGAGTGGCGCAAGGCAAATCGAATATTTTGCCGTAAAACCTTTCAAGCCGTTCGTCTGGGCAAATTACTTAAACCTTTTTAAGTAGATTGCCCTTTTTTTAACCAAGCTTACAAGGGGGTGCAAGGTGACAGGGCGGATACATTCATTTGAATCGTTCGGTACGGTCGACGGTCCCGGCATAAGGTTCGTTGTGTTTATGCAGGGCTGCCCGATGCGGTGTAAATACTGCCACAACCCCGACACTTGGGGCTACGGCGGCGGCACCGAATATTCTGCCGAACAGGTTGCAAAGAATGCTCTTCGGTATAAGAACTACTTCGCAAACGGCGGCGGCGTGACCGTCTCCGGCGGTGAACCCCTGCTTCAGATCGGCTTCGTCAAAGAGCTGTTTAAAATCTTGAAAGCAAACGGCGTTCACACGGCTTTAGATACTTCGGGCGTTCTTTACTCTGAAGAAAATAAAGGGGAGATAGACGAGCTGTTAAACTATACCGACCTTGTGCTTTTAGATATCAAGCATATCAACCCCGAAAGGCATAACGCTCTTACGGGAAAGGGTAACGAAAATGTTTTGGCATTTGCCAGACATCTGTCCGACGTCGGCAAGCCTATGTGGATAAGGCACGTTTTAGTGCCGAAGCTCACCGACAACGACGGGTATTTAAAGGAGCTTTCGAGCTTTATAAAGAGTTTAAAGACGGTGGAAAAGGTGGAAGTTCTGCCCTACCACACAATGGGCGTCGTAAAGTATGAAAGGTTAGGCATAACTTACCCGCTTAAGGGGGTTGAACCGCCCACGGCGGAAAGGGTTAAGAATGCAAGGGAAATACTTTGCAAAGGGTGACGAATTGAAAGAATTAAAGGGAAAGTGTTTAATAGAGATCGGCGGTGACTCCTGCGCAAGCTGTCTTGCGGTTATGCCAAACTGCAGTGCGGTTGCCAAAAATTTTAATTTAAACTTTTTAAAACTGGACGTAGAAGAAGATACGGAGCTTATAAAAAATTTTAACATAGACCGGATTCCCACCATAATATTATGGGACGAAGGCAAAATTTTAGCGCAGTGTTCGGGCTATCAACCGCAGGAGATTTTGGAGCTGTGGGTGGAAGCCAAGCTGGGTTAAGATATCAAGATAATACGGAAAAACAATTAAAGAGGATATAAATATGCAGTTTGAACAATGGGAGGGCTTTACGCCCGGTAAATGGAGCGACGACGAAGTCAACGTAAGGGATTTTATTCAGCATAATTACACCCCCTACGAAGGCGACGGCAGTTTCCTGGCTGACGCCACCGAAGCTACCAAAAAGCTTTGGGCGGAGATTATGGAGCTCACCAAGAAGGAGAGAGAAGCAGGCGGCGTGTTAAAGGCCGACGTAAGAACCATCTCCACGCTCACCAGCCACGGCGCAGGATATATCGATAAAGACCTTGAAAAAATCGTAGGTTTACAGACCGACGAACCCTTTAAGCGTGCCCTTCAGCCCTTTGGCGGCATCAAGATGAGCGAACAGGCGTTGAATATGTACGGCTACGAACTTGACAGCGACGTAAAGGACGTGTTCACCAAGTACCGCAAGACGCACAACGACGGCGTGTACGATGCGTACACCCCCGAAATGCGCCGTGCCCGTACCGCACATATATTGACGGGGCTTCCCGACACCTACGGCAGGGGCAGAATAGTAGGCGACTACAGAAGGGTTGCCTTATACGGCGTAGACTACCTTATCAAGCACAAGGAGCGTGATAAGGAGATGATGGTCGGGGATATGACCCCCGAAAGGGTGAGAGACAGGGAGGAGCTTTCCGACCAGATTAAAGCCCTTAAGGCGTTAAAGGAGATGGCGCAAATCTACGGAATGGACATCTCCCAGCCTGCACGCACTGCGCAGGAAGCCATACAGGCGCTCTACTTCGGCTATCTCGGTGCGGTCAAGGATCAGAATGGTGCGGCAATGTCTATCGGCAGAAATTCCACCTTTCTTGACATCTATATCGAACGTGATCTCGCAAACGGCACCTTGACCGAAACGCAAGCGCAGGAGCTTATCGACCACTTCGTAATGAAGCTCCGTATCGTTAAGTTTATGCGTATCAAGGATTATAACGAATTGTTCTCCGGCGACCCCACCTGGGTAACAGAATCGATCGGCGGTATGGGTATAGACGGCAGAACTTTGGTTACAAAGAGCTCGTTCAGAATACTCCACACCTTAAAGAATTTAGGCCCTGCACCCGAACCCAATTTAACCGTACTCTGGTCTAAAAATTTGCCTGCCGCATTCAAAAAATTCTGTGCGCAGACGTCCATTGAAACTTCTTCTATTCAGTACGAAAGCGACGATTTGATGAGACCGGAGATGGGTGACGACTACTGCATAGCCTGCTGTGTAAGCTGTATGAGAGTGGGCAAGGATATGCAGTTCTTCGGCGCAAGAGCCAACCTTGCAAAGTGCCTGTTATACGCAATCAACGGCGGCGCAGACGAGCTGACGAAGGATAAGAAAACGGGCAAACCCCTGCAAGTATCCCCCAAATACGCACCTATTATAGGCGACGGCGCACTCGACTATGCAGACGTAATAGAAAAGTACGAGCAGATGATGGATTGGCTTGCAGGTCTGTACGTCAACACCTTAAACCTCATTCACTATATGCACGATAAATACTCCTACGAAGCGCTTGAAATGGCGTTGCACGATACCGACGTGCGCAGGTTTTTTGCAACGGGTATTGCAGGCTTAAGCTGTGCCGTAGATTCGCTATCGGCAATCAAGTATGCAAAGGTATATCCCATTCGCAACGAGGACGGCTTGGTGGTAGACTTCAAGACGGAAGGCGACTTCCCCAAGTACGGCAACAACGACGACAGGGCAGATGAAATAGCCGTGTGGTTGGTTAAGACCTTTATGAACAAAATCCGCAGTCATTACACCTACCGCAACTCCATTCCCACGACTTCTATTCTGACCATAACGTCAAACGTGGTATACGGTAAAAAGACGGGTAACACCCCCGACGGAAGAAGGGCAGGAACGCCGCTTGCTCCCGGTGCAAACCCTATGCACGGCAGGGACACTAACGGTGCATTGGCGTCGTTGGAGTCGGTTGCAAAGCTCCCTTACGAATACAGCAGAGACGGCATTTCCAACACCTTCTCGGTAACCCCTGCAAGTCTTGGAAAAGACGATTAAGGAAAATTCCATCTACCAATATAACAAAAACAAACAAGGAGAAAATAAAATGTCAAGAGCAGATAATTTAGTAACGATGTTAGACGCATACGTAGCAGACGGCGGTCACCATTTAAACGTAAACGTTTTCGACAGGGAAACGCTGCTTGATGCGCAGGCTCACCCCGAAAAGTACCCCCAGCTCACCATCAGGGTATCGGGTTATGCGGTAAATTTCAATAAGCTTACCAAGGAACAGCAGGACGAAGTTATCTCCCGTACCATTCACGAGAGCTTATAATTTGAGCAAAAATCGAATAATATTGGGGCACCAAGTGTAATTTTTACGCCTTGGTGCCTATTTTTTTAATAAAAAATAGTTTTTAGCGTTTACATTTGGAATGCTATGTGCTATAATTTAACTTACCAAATTATATAGTTAATTAAAAACGGGGTGAAAATATGGCTGAAATTATTAACGGATTGCGTATTGAAAAAGCAACTGTATTAAGGTACACGGGCAAGGCGGAAGAGTTGGTTCTTCCTAAAGACGTTTTGCGTATTGCGCCGTTCGCCTTTGCGGGTTGCAAAACTTTAAAAAAGGTTGTCGTTCCCTATAAGCTCCTTTCAATAGGCAAGGGTGCGTTTTTCGGTTGCGATAACTTGGAAGAAGTAACCCTTCCCGGCAGACTTTTCGCAAGGGCAAAGGGCGTTAACGTATTCCCTGAAAACGCTAAAATCTTTTTCCGTTTTTACGCTTCTTGCGACGCACCTTCAGAAGACGAAGATTATTCCGATTACTTCGATACGGTAGACGCATACTTGAGTTCGGGTATTAAAGACACCGATATGTTCGATGCAGTCGGTCGTTTCGGCGGCTATGTTATTGTAAACAACGCCCCCGCCCCCAAGCAGGAACAGCTTCCCGTTGAACAGCAAGAAGAACCCCCCGTTCAGCAAGAACAGCCCGAAGAAGAAGTGGTTGAAGAGCAGCTTGAAGAACAACCCGAAGAAGTGATTGAAGAGCAACCCGAAGAACAACCCGAAGAAGTGGTTGAAGAACAGCCCGAAGAGCAGCCCGAAGAAGTGGTTGAAGAGCAACCCGAAGAGCAGCCTGAAGAAGTGGTTGAAGAACAGCCTGAAGAGCAACCCGAAGAAGTGGTTGAAGAACAGCCCGAAGAGCAGCCTGAAGAAGAAACGGTTGAAGAGCAACCCGAAGAAGAGATAGAAACCGAACCCCACGAAGACATAACTCTCGATGATACGGAAGAGAGCGAGAGTTTAGAAGAGGAGATGGAAGCAATCATTCCTACCGATGAAAAATTGGCTTCCGAAACTCACCAGAATCTTATAAACGATAACGATTACCTTATCGAAGGCGACAAGGTCGTTAAGTATATCGGCTCGGCAACCGTAACCAAAGTGCCCGAATACGTTTGCTCCATCGGCGCCGATGCGTTCTCCAACAGTGCGGTAACGTCGGTTGAACTGCCTGAAGGTCTTGCTACAATAGGCAAAAACGCCTTTGCTTGGTGTGATAAGCTCACACAGATTAACCTTCCCGAAAGTATTCAGATTATCGACGACGGTGCGTTTGCTTCCTGCCGTTCGCTGGAAAATATAGCTCTGCCCGAATCACTCGTGTTTATCGGTGCGGACGCTTTCAGGGCTTGCAGTGCGTTAAAGGAATTATCAATCCCTGCATCGGTAAAGACCATCAGCCGCAGGGCGTTCGACTTCTGTATAACCATCGAGAGCGTAGAAGTCCCCGAAGGTATAACGGCGATTTCGGAAGGGACGTTCTCTCACTGCGAAAAGCTGGAAAAGGTCGTACTGCCCCAAAGCCTTGTATCTATCGGCGATTGGGCGTTTGCGGATTGTCACGGATTGAGAGAGATAGTCTTCCCCAAGGGCTTGGAGTCGATAGGCGACGTTGCGTTTTTAAACTGCCGTTCGCTCGTAGCATTCGATCTGCCCGCATCGGTCAGGCGCATAGGCAGGCAGGCGTTCGTGGGCTGTAAGTCGCTTCACCTTGTCAATCTGTCTAAAAAGCTTGAAAAGCAGTTAAAGCCCCAGAAGGCATTCTATAAGCTTCCTTCTCTCCGCCTTGAGTTCATTGAAGGGCAAGAAGAAACTTCCACCGAGACGGAAGAGGGCGAAACTTTGGTTGAAGAAGTGGTTGCCCCCGTAGAAGAGACGGTTGCGCCTGTAGAAGAAGTTGCTCCCGTTGAAGAGACGGTAACGCCTGTAGAAGAAATTGCTCCCGTTGAAGAGAGCGAAACTCCTGTAGAAGAGACGGTTGCACCCATAGAAGAGACGGTAACTCCCGTAGAAGAAACGGTTGCGCCCGTTGAAGAAGAGATAGCTCCCGTTGCGGAAAACGAAATTTCAATTGACGACGTATTAACCCCTATAGAAGGGGGCGAAACGTCTGTAAAGACGGACGAAGAGATAAACCCTGAAAAAGAATAAGAGACGGATAATATATTTTGAACCAAAGAAAAAGACGAAAGCTTTCACGCAGTGCGCTCGTTGCGCTAATATTGTCGGCAATAGCTCTGGCTATCGTCATAGCGTTGCTGATAACAAATGCGTTTATTCCCGTAAGGTATTTGTCGGCTTATGCGGTCAGGTCGGATAAAAACAAGACCGGTCAGCTTAAGGTAACGTATATAGACGTAGGCTTTGGCGACAGTACGCTAATCGAACTCCCCGACGGAAAGACGGCGTTGATCGACGGCGGCGACGGAAGCTATCCAAACCAATTAAAGCTTATAAAAACGTTAAACAGTCACGGAATCGACCATATCGATTATCTCGTCTGCTCGTCTGTTAAAAAGGAGCATTGCGGCGGACTTGCAGAGCTTATTAAGCTTAAAGGCGTAGGTACGGCGTTTATACCCTACTGTAATAACGAGAGAATAACAGATGAGTATCACGCCTTTATTTCAACCCTTAACGATTTGCAAATTGCGCAAAAAATCGCAAACGTTGCGGAAGGGTTTGCGGGTGAAGATTACTTTTTCACATTTTTGTCTCCGTCCAACTATCAAAACCTTGCTTCCGAGTATACGGGGCTAAACACATATCCCAACACGGAAAACATAG
Source organism: Candidatus Coproplasma sp. (assembly GCA_051884135.1). GTDB lineage: Bacteria > Bacillota > Clostridia > Christensenellales > Borkfalkiaceae > Coproplasma. Next base: position 9,020 of record JBJEVC010000053.1, read on the forward strand.
ACAACGCTTCAGCCGTATGCTGGTTAGAGTGTTTCGGCAAGAAGTTCGCCTTTTGTTCTGACGTGCGTAGTAGTGCTTTGGAAAGGGTTATTTCAAGCTATAATACTCAAAAGGAATTAGGCGAAGAATTCTGCCGATACGGCGATAATAGCGTGGTGCTCGAAGGGTGCGACGTTACGACGGTAGCCGCACACGGCGGAGAAAAGAACGCCTGCGCCGAATGGTTCAGTCTGCTTCAACCTAAACACGCCGTCGTAAGCGTAGGATTAAACTACGGCGGATATCCTTCGGCAATATCGCTCTCCAACCCCACCGGTGTAGGTGCGCAGGTTTATCTGACTTCGGAGAGCGGAAATATAGAGTTCTGCGTAACCGAGCAGGGCTTGACGCACAACTAACGTTTAAGACCTGCAAATAAAAGTCAAGCGCAGGGATGAAGAAATTCAAAGAAAAAT
>JBJEVC010000054.1:0-37602 GCA_051884135.1 Candidatus Coproplasma sp.
GACACCACCCTTTCACGGTGGTATCATGGGTTCGAGTCCCGTACGGGTCACCAACTACTAATAAATCCGAACTTTTTCGTTCGGGTTTATTTTTTTGCTCTTTTATAAACTCGCCGAGTTCGGAGTTTTCAATGTCCTCAAAGGTAATCTTTTCTTCGCCGTCTTTATAGTTGCAGGTTATGATAGCATAGTCGTCAAAAAGGTAGATTCGGTTGACAAATCCGTCAATCAGACGCTGTTTACCTTCCTGCGTGGACAAATCGAGTTTTCTGAATTTTGTCAAACCGAAAAGGATTTGTTCTCTTGTGAGAGTAGGTCTTTTTATTTGTTCCTGAGTTATCTCAATCTGTAATGCTTTCTGCCGTTCTTCCAAGTCAGCAAGTCGCTTTTTTGTGCTGTCAAGAATAATTCCCTTTTGTATGGCGTCCAGCATATTGTCGATAGCTATTTCCGTTTCAGCCAGCTGTTCCTGCAAGGCGTTCAAGGTAATGCTTTCCTGTTGCTGTAAATCGTAAAGCCTAAAAGACAACTCCTCCATCAACTTATCGTCCATAATTTTGTCTACAATCGCTTTTATTACGGTGTTTTCGATTTTATCTTTCTGAACGGTCTTCTTGTCGCAGGTATGTCCTTTTTTAACGTTAGCGCATTTGTAGTAACTATAAATTCTGCCCGACTTGCCTGTTCCGCTTTCGCCGAACATCATTGCCTGACACTTACCGCAAAACAGTTTGGTTGAAAGCAAATAATCTTCCTTCGCCTTGTGTTTGGCAGGGGCATATGTGTTTACGGCTAATCGCTTTTGAGCTTTCTCAAACAAGCCCTTGTCAATGATTGCAGGTATGCCGTGTTCGTGAACTATATCCTTATATTTGTACTCCCCGATATATTTTCTGTTGGATAAAATTCTTCTCACAATATTGTAATTGAGTGGGCGAGTACAGGCTTTCTTGCCCGACTTCTTCTTGTTTAAAACTGTAATTCCCACTCCATGTGCATTCATATCGGCAATAATACTCTTAACCATTTCGCCGTCAGCATAGCGTTGGAATATTTCTCTGACAAACGGAGCCTTGCTCTCGTCTATCTGTAAGTGCTGTTCCTCGTCAACATAATAGCCGAGCGGAATAACACTGCCGTTATAAAGGCATTTTAAGGCATTGTCCATCATTCCACGGTTGACCTTTTCTGCAAGCTCAACCGAATAGAACTCTGCATAGCCTTCCAAAACCGATTCAAGTATTATGCCTTCCGCACCCTCGGAAATGCTTTCCTTTGCAGAAATTACACGAACGCCGTTCTTCTTTAACACGTTCTTGTAGTATGCGCTATCAAAACGGTTGCGGGCAAACCTGTCCAATTTCCAAACAATAATCACATCGAACAGCCTTTTTGCGCTGTCTTTAATCATTTTCTGAAACTCAGGGCGGTTGTCCGTCTTTGCGGACAAAGCTCGGTCTATGTAACTGCCAACGACGGTAATATTATTGTATTTTGCGTATTCGTTACAGTCTCTCAACTGTCCCTCGATACTTTCTTCTCTTTGGTTGTCCGAGCTGTACCTCGCATAAATTACGGCTTTCATAAATAATTCTCCTTGTGGGGATAGTATAACATACTAAACCTGACAACTCTGTCATATATAAAAAATTTTTTGAATTATTTTTCGTTTATAATATCAATGCCCATAAGGACACCGAAACGGAACCCCTCTTTATAAAAGGTCTCGCATTCTTCGCTGTTTGCTTCATCTATGGCTTCTTTGAATTGATTGAACAGCTCTGTTGCCTCTATATTACTTTTAAGCATAGCAGTAAGTTTAGTATCAGCTTCACATACTTTGCTCATAATTTCGCTTTGTTTATCGGTAGGTTGCACACTTTCATAAGTGCCTCGTAGCCCTGAACACATTTGTTCTATCGCAGATTTCATAGCATTCTCCTTTGGCTTTTTAATATATTATATAGCTCTAAACGAGCTAAGTCAATAATTTTAGCTCAATACGTGGTATTCTTTTGGTATGATATTATTCAAAGAAAGACTAAAAGAGTTAAGGGTAGAGAGAAAGCTATCACAGGCAGACCTTGCAAAGGAGTTAAACGTCAGCCAAAGAAGCATAAGCAGTTGGGAAACGGGTTTCAGGCAGCCTGACTTTGAAACGCTGGAACGTATTGCAAAATTCTTTGACGTAACGGCAGACTATCTCCTCGGCTTGGGCGACTGAAAATTTTTATAATAAATATAAAAACAAATGTTTATAAACTATTGACAAGAGCATTTTTACGTGTTATAATGCGAATATACGAGATAAGTCGTATTTTGCCCTGAAAGGGTGTAGTTCTGCATTGCCATTAACATACAGTCAAATAGTGCAGAATGATTTTGAACGGAATAAGTCCGTTCTTGCCTTAGCTTGCGAATTGTGGTGCAAGGTGTTTTCAGCATACAAAAAATTCGTGAGCGGTAATAGGCTATTATTGTCGTACAATTTTTCGGCAATAGGAAACGAAGAAGTGAGTCCGGAGTTACTCTATGGGTTGAAAGAGTAATGTAGATGGTCTGTTTTGTCATACAATTTTTCAGGAGAGAAATCACTTAATTTAAATCTTTAAACTTAATCGAATGGCTAACCACCATAGAGCAAGCAAAATTGCTAAATAAGGTTCAAGTCGGTAAAACGTTAAGAGTTTTAGCGACTTTTTTCGCGTCCTTTTTTGGGCGATTGGTTTATTAGATAAGACTTTCCAAATAGGAAAGAAACTTGCAGGTTTAGCGATTACTATGGCTTGACTTGGGGCAGATAAATAAAATTTTTTAGACGCTGTGAAATTTTTGGTAAAAATTTCAGCTACTTATATGGAGGGATATTCTCTTAACTTAACAAGGCAAATATAGAGTGGCGATTGAAAAGCAACAAACGCTAAATATTATTTGCATAATTTCGGACAATAGTTGTCCTTATATAAATGAGAGGGCAGATAACGCTCATTCAACCAAATAAACGGTAGAAAACCTGTAACAAGCTTGTTGCAGGTTTTTGATTTAATCAAAAGGAGGAAAGCAATGTACAATCAAAAGTCTATCAGACCGCCTTAACGGCAGAATCGGCAAGGTGAGCGGACAAGCCTTATAAACGTTCGCAAAAATAAATTAAAGGAGAATTAAAATGGAAAACAAACAAGACAAATTTACTTTTTACCAACCCTATTGGGATCTGGTAAAGGACGAGGACGATGCAACCGCTATGAGTATTATCGGGCATATATGCCGCTATATGCTGGACGGAGACGAGGAAAAGCCAACAGACCAAACTCAGGCACTTATCTGGGAGGACCTTGTGGAAGTATTGGCTCCGCAACGGGAAAAGGAACTGCAAGGCAAATCGCCCAAGGCGTACAACGCCAAATGGAAGCACTTTACTTTTCGCAGGAACTATTACAACAAAATGCTATCCCTCAAAGACGACGATGCGAAGCAATACTTGCAAGCGATATGCGAGTTAGCGTTTAACGGCAAGCAACCCAAGGAATTAACGGCAATCGTTAAGAAGTACTATGAGTTAACGTTATTAACTCTTAGCACTTCCATCAAGCGGAAGAAAGCGGGTGCTAAAGGCGGTACGGCAAAGAGAACTAAACAGGAAAACCCTGCCACAATTCGTACTATAGACGATTTAAAGGAATTCGGCTGTACGGGTAGTTTAAGTGTGCAAAACCCTATCTTAGACGGTGTAGACGTAAATGAACTCTATGAGTTTGTTAAGGCGAATGAAGATACTCATTCAATGTCTTTGTATAAAGCGGTTGAAACCTTCCGTAATCGGAAAGGTTCAGGGAGTTAATATGGAAGCAAACGGGAAGCAAAACTTATATACCTTTTATAAGTGTAACTCACTACACTTAGCAAGGCTAAGTTCCGTTCGCCCTGCGGGGACGAGGCTTGCAGTTTTCCAAACAGCACAGTGCGCTGTTTGGGCAAGCCGAGATGAGCTTGCGCATAGTGCAAGGCGCAAGCGGTGACCGAAAACGGCGTTGCCCTTACGCCGTTTGAGAAAATGACCGCCAAAATAAAATTTAAGGAGGACAAGAAAATAAGTTATTTAGTATGTCATATGGAAAAATATAAACGGCAGGAAGTCAGTCCTGTCGAGGAAGAAAACGAAAGAGACGAGAGCTATCAGGCGAGCAATCCGCAGATAGACAGCAGCAGAACCAACCGCAACTATCACCTCATATTGCCGAGTAAAAGTTATATGGAGATAATCAACGAGAGGCTGTCGGAGTTGAATTTAAAACGCAAAATACGTTCGGATGCAATCTTAATGAACTCTTTTATTATTACGTCGGACGGTGAGTTCTTTAAGGGTTTAACCCCTTGGGAAGTTGAAGAGTTTTTCAGGGACTGCGCCCGGTTCTTTTCGGACAAGTACGGGAAAGAAAATATGATTTCAGCAATCGTACATAAGGATGAAACTACGCCACATATGCACCTTAACTTTATCCCTATCAACCAAGGACGGTTGAGCAGTAAAAGCCTTTTTGACAGGCAGAAGTTGGCAGAGCTTCAAACCGAGTTACACGAGAGTATCGGCAAGAAATGGGGTTTACAGCGAGGCAAGGAAGGCAGTCAGGCAAAGCACCTCTCCACGGCAGAATTTAAGGCGAAAAAGATTATCGAGGGCGCTAAGCAGCGTGAACGGGAAATCGACGAGCAGACCGAGAAAAAGAGAGCCGAGTTAGACGATTTAACCCAAGCTGTTCAAACGGTTGAAGATGCCAAGAACAAGCCTATTCCTAAAAAGAGGAAAGATGCCGAGCAAGAAATTGTTTCGCTCCGCACAGCCAACGCCGAGCAGGCAAGGCAATTGCAGATTGTAGGCAAGGACAGGGATTACATATTAAGCCTTCTCAAACAAAAAGAACAGGAAGCCGAGAGATACAAGCGAAGCGCAGAAATTCTTATAAAGTTAAAGGAGTTCGCCCCTGAAGAATTTACGCAATTACAACAGCTTGCCACCGAGCGCAAGCAACAAAAAACCAAACCGCCCTCTTCCTCTAACAACAGCAAGTGGACGAAATGACCGTTTAAATCGGTTAATTAAAGCTACGTCGTGACGCTTGCCCTTAACGGGCTAAAATCTTACGGATAAAATTACGTGAAATGAAAATTTCTAATTGAAGTATTTATGGAGGTTATTATGAGTACATAATGTCGAGGAGAAGAAAGAACAACACGGGAATACCTGATTTTGAAATCGATTCCCTTGCAAGAGCATTACTGCCTGCAATTCAAGCCTACTTTGAAACCGAGGAAGGTCAAAGAGAGTTTGCAATATGGCAAGCCGAAAGGCAACAAGAAAAACTGAATAAAAAATTGAATAAGAAAGAATCCCATTAAATAGTACAGGGATTGATCATCTGAATTATGGATGGCATTGAGGAATAAAAAACCGCCTAAGAGGAGCGGTATACAAATTAATATAAAATGATTAGGTTGAGCCGAAGATAATAAACCTAACAAATAACGGCAAGCCAGCGGTTGCGTTCATTCGCACCCGCTGGCTTTTATAATTCTTTAAACCTTATTTGATTTCAAGATTTTTCTCTAATAAAAATATCTAAAGTTTGTTTAATTAGCCCTTTTTTGGTGTCATTTAATCTACGATATTTTGATAACAATTCTCGCTCTTCAGAAGAGATAATAGCTGTTTGTTCTATAGTATCTGTTGATATCTTATTACCGAACTCATCCTCCAAACCTACGAGGTAATCAATTGAAACGCCAAAGACTTTTGAAAGAGCAATCAAAGTTGTAATATTTGCCTCCGATCTACCCTTTTCTAACAATGCAATGCAGGATTGAGCCACGTTACATTTTTCAGCTAATTGTTTTTGAGTTAAATTTGCGGCAGTGCGTAAATCCCTTAATATTTCGCAAAACATAATTAATCACCAAAACTAAAATATCACAAATGTTATTATCAGTATTGACAAATTACAAATAAAATATTAAAATACAATTGATTACATATGTAATATGTAACAGGTAGTTGTTTTTGTTTAGTGATTTAAATTGGTGAATCAACAAATAATAAGGAGAACCTTATGAAAAAGAAGTTTCTTGTAGTTTTGTTGGCAATTGTTTCAACACTTGCTATTGCATTTGGTCTTTCCGCATGCAATTTATTAAAAGCGGAGTATAAATTGTCATTTGTTGTAGATGGCGAAGTGTATGCCACAATCAACACTAACGGCGAAGAAGTTATCTCTATGCCTGAAGATCCGGTTAAGGAAGATTATATTTTTGACGGTTGGTATTGGGATAACGATGTCTGGTCTCGTCCTTTTACGGCAAATTCGCTTTTGAATGAGAAGCTCACTTCCAATATGTCCGTTTATGCTAAATGGATTGAAGAAACCGTAGCTGAAAATCAATTTACATTGACGTTCAATTCAATGGGTGGAAGTTCAGTAGATGAGCAGACGATAAAATATGGACAAACAGCGAGCGAACCGACAAAGCCTACAAAAGCAGGATATATTTTTGTTGGCTGGTACAAGGAAGCCGATTTTACAAATAAGTGGGATTTTGCTACAGATACTATAACAGGTGATATTACACTTTATGCAAAATGGGTTGATGAAACGGATGCTGCAGGTAGTGAAATTATCTCAGCTAATGGTTTTACTATTAACGATAACATTTTGTCTATAAAGGTTGCTAATGCTCAAAACAATTTTGCGCTTTCCGAAGCAATCACTGTGAGTCCTTATGCGACATGGACTGTTACTGCGGATATCGAAGGTAAAAACGAAATACCCTCGGCAACGGTATCTTTGTCAGAGGGGAATAACACCTATTATATAAACGTAGTATCCGGTAACGGCTCAAACAAAAAACAGTATACTGTTAATATTCGCAGGCGTGAAATGTACTCCGTAACTTATCGTTTAAATAACGGAGATACGAATATAACAGAACAAATAGAAGAAGATTCTACGCTTGAAAACAAGAACATAACAAAGACGGGTTATTCCTTTGTTGAATGGCAGTATGGAAATAATGCTTGGAATTTTGAAAATACAATCAGCGAAAATATGACGTTGGTTGCTGTTTGGTCTGCAAACAATTACAAGGTTTCTTTTAATAGCAATCATGGCAGTGCGGTTGAAGATGCTAGCGTTACCTATGATGCTGAGTTTGTTTTGACTGTTCCCCAAGAGAACGGCTATACATTTAATGGCTGGAAAACCGAAAGCGGAATAATGCTTACAGATAAAGACGGTAAGGGGCTTTCCGTGTGGAATATTGCAGACGACATAACGGTTTATGCTGATTGGAGTGTAAACGAATACACAATAACGTATAACCTTAACGGCGGAAATAATGATGAGGTAAATCCTGTAAAATATACCGTTGAGGATAATAATATTACCCTTGCTGAAGCTACTAAAGCTGGCTATACATTCAAGGGGTGGTACTCAGATGCGGAATTTACTGAGTCCGTCACGCAAATCGATGTTTCGCAGACTAAAAATGTTGAACTCTTTGCAAAATGGGAAGTTATTACTTATACCGCAACGTTTGTAATTAAAGGTGCAACTGTTGAGCAGATTCCTTTTACCGTAGAAACAGTGTCGATAGAAGAACCTGATATTACCCCAGAAAATGGCTATACGGCAGCTTGGTCGGAATATGAGTTGATTGCAGATAATTTAACCATTACAGCCATCTATACACTGATTGAATACTCAATTACATATGAGAATACAAAGGGTGCAGAGAATGACAATGCAACCTCGTATACGATTGAAAGTGAAGCAATAACTATTGCAGATGTTTCTGTCAATGGCTATACCTTCGACGGTTGGTATAACGGTGAAGTCAAGGTAACTGAAATTTCTGCTGGTTCGTATGGCGATATAATTCTTACGGCAAAATGGATAGCGGATACATATACCATAACATATATTTACGATGCGGATATTGGTGATTATGCTGAGGGAATGTCAAATCCTGCTTCTTATACGATAGAAGATGAATTTGAATTTGTAGACCTTGTCAACAAGACAGAAGGCTATATTTCCATTGGTTGGTTTTCTGAAAAGAATAATGGTAGTGGTATAAAAGTGTCTGGTATTAGCAGAGGTACTACGGGCAATATTACTGTTTATGCACAGTGGGGATTGGAAGTGTACTCCATTACCTACAATAACGTTGAAGGTGTTACCAACACTAACGCAACTACATATACAGTTGAAAGCGATACCTTCACAATTGAGAGTGTTTCTAAAACAGGTTATACCTTTAACGGTTGGTTTGCTGATGAAGAATATATTACTCCGGCAAACCTAACGATTACTAAAGGAAGTAACGGTGATATTACTCTTTATGCAAAGTGGACTCCTATCACCTACACTATTGAATATGTAACATATGGTGGAACGGCAACAGGCAATCCGACAACATATATCGTAACAGACGACATCACCTTCAATAACGCAACCCTTTCGGGATACGTATTCAAAGGGTGGTATACTGCGGCTGAAGGCGGTAGCAAGGTAAACGGAATATCTGCCGGAACCACAGGAAACATCATTCTCTATGCTCATTGGGATTATGTCTCCACCATAACTTTTGAAAGTAACGGTGGTAGTCTTGTTGATGCTATCAGCAATGTGGAAGGGACGGCTATTTCTGCACCCGTTGCGCCCACGAAAGAACACTATACCTTTGCAGGCTGGTGCAACGATAGCGCTTTAACAGAGGCATATACTTTTACAACTCAACCTGCAGAAGATATTACGCTTTATGCAAAATGGGCTCCCGTTGTTTATGAAATTGAGTATGCACTGAATGGCGGTTTAAATTCTGAATACAATGTGGCAGAATACACTGTGGAAGATAAGATAGAGCTTTATGCTCCCAGCAAGGTTGGGTATACCTTTATCGGTTGGTTTACTGATTCCGAGTTTACTTCGGTAGTTGTTACAGAACTTCCGATAGGTACGAGTGGAAAAATTACGCTTTACGCACACTATTCGATAAATCAGTATACAATTAGCTTTGAGTCTAATGGCGGTACAAGTGTAGCTTCTATTACACAGAATTATGCAACAAGTGTTAATGCTCCTGAATCACCGGCAAAGAATGGATATTCTTTTGCAGGTTGGTATTCAAATGAGTCATTGACAAAGTTATACACCTTCTCTACAATGCCTGCAGAAAATATTACTCTGTATGCAAAGTGGAATCTTGTAACATACAATATTATTTACAATCTCAACGGTGGAATAAACAGTAACGCTAACCCCGCAAATTATACTATCCTGAACGCAACTATAACGCTAAGTGAAGCCACAAAGACGGGTTATTCATTTGCAGGCTGGTACACTGATGCTGAATGTACGGCAGAGATTACTGAGATAATATCTGGTAGTTATGGCGACGTCGAGCTATTTGCAAAATGGACTGCAATCGAATATACCATTATTTACCTAACGGCAGACGGTGCAACTCATAGTAACATAACAACTTATACAATTGAAACAGATTTGACCGCTCTTGCGGAAGCAACTTTGAAAGGTTATACATTTGGCGGTTGGTATACTGATGATTCGTATACAACTGCAGTAACTAATGTTGCGGGTGGCGAGATTGGAAACAAGACTATTTATGCTCAATTTAGTGCAAACACCTATAATGTATGGCTTGATGGTAATGAAGAAGCGAGCTGTACCGTTTCCTTCAATCTGAATGGTGCAGAGGGAACGATTGAAAGCCAGACGGTAACGCCTACCGTAAAACTTGAATATCCTACAGATCCTACAAGAGATGGTTATATCTTTGCAGGCTGGTACGCAAACGAAGATTGTACAGGTTCGCTTTATGACTTTACCGCTATTGTTACGAGTGATACAACTCTCTATGCAAAATGGGTAAAGGTTGAAAATGCAACGGCTATTGCAATTAATGGTAGCTTGGATATAACTCTTAACGGAAAAGTTGAACAAATGCTAATGTTCGTACCTCTCGTGTCCGGTAATATAACAATTACCGCTTCGGGAAGCTACGATACTTTTGGCGTACTTTATAATTCCGAAATGACGGCACTTGTGCAAAACGATGACGGTGCGGCTGACGGTATAAACTTCCATATCGTGTATAACGTAACCGCTGGAGAAACCTATTATATCGGTGCAAGGGCATTTAGCTCCACCGCTACAGGTACAGCTACCATCAGTATTTCGGGCAATAACACTGTTGCTGACGGTGGATACACTGTAACAACATCAAAGACGACAGTAACCTACGGACAGAGCTTTACATTTGCAGTTCCCGATGCAAGAGATGGTTACAAGTTCCTCGGTTATAAAGATGCCGAAGGCGTTATGTATACCGACGAAACGGGTGCAAGTATTAAAACGTGGGATAAGGATTCCGAAACAACGCTTTACTCCGTATGGGAAAGAACAGTATATACGGTAACATTTGTAACAAACGGTGGAACCGAGATTGAGCCTATCACGCTTGCGTATGGCGACCGTTTTGACATATCCCAATACACGACCACTCGTGCAGGTTATACCTTTAATGGTTGGTATCTTGACGGGGTTGAGTATAATGCGACAACTATGCCCGACCATAGTATTACATTGACGGCATATTGGAAAACTTTTGCGCTTGGTTCAATCAAGTATGATACAGACAAAACGGCAATCAGTGTTAATGATGAAATTACAGCAGAGCTTTTCAGTGCTATTTGTCTTGATACAGATGGAAACCTCGCTACGTTTAGCGTGACTGTAAGCGGAACGCAAGAGGCAGGCAATGAGATCACTGTTCGTTTGACGGCGACAAGTGGCGGAAAGACTAAGGTTGTTACTATTACAGACATTAAAGTTTACGGCATGCCGACTTTAACGTTTGATAATACGGTTGACTATGTCAATATAAACGGCGGTATTACCGCATCGCATTTCGGGGCAAGCGGTACTGATTCTTTCGGCACGGCAACCAAGATAAACATCTATTTTGACGGGGAATATGAAGCAGGAGATTTAGTTACGATTGTAATAGAGTCTATTGACCCTGTGGGAAATATTACTTATGGATATATAGATAATGTCAAAGCGTATGGTCTGCCTGAGATACGTTATAACTCCGACAAAAATGTCATAAGTGTGAGCGATACATTAAACGCAGAATTGTTTGGCGCAACCGCAAAAGATACTTTTGGCGAGACTCTTGTCGTTACGGTAACCAAATACAGCGGAACAATATCCGCAGGAAACACCGTAATAATACGTATTTCAGCAACTGATAGCAAGGGTAACACAACTAATATTGATGTTACCTGTAAGGTCTACGGCAATCCTACTATATTAAATGCTACAGCAACAGACGTTAAGGTAAGTGATACGATAACGGCCGAGCTTCTCGGAATTACGGCGAATGATACTTACGGCGAAGCACTGGCTGTGGCACTGTCTGTAAAAGATGGAAGCCAAAGCGCAGGCACGTCTATGATTGTTACTGCCATCGTAACAGATATAGCCGGTAATGTATCAACAAAGGACTATACTTTAAAGGTTTACGGTGTACCCACAATATCTTACGACAGAACGGCGGTAAAAATAAGCGAGGATGCGGTAGCAAGTCCGTCATCTGTACTTAACGCAAGTGCTAAAGATAGCTTCGGCAAATCTTTGACAGTTGCGGCAACACTTAACGGCACATTTGAAGCCGGAAAAAACGTGACTTATACGCTTACGACAACAGACCATCTTGGAAATACCTACAGTATGGAAACTTCCCCGATAGGTGTATATGACGTAGGCGATATCAGGTTTAACTACGATAGTTATGCTGGTAGAACTGATATAATCAAGCTTACGAGTAAGGGCGAGGAGTTTGATGCACAAGCAACCGACAGCTTTGGAAATGCTTGCACTATCAGTATCGAAGCCGCGGAGGGTTATACGCTTATAGGTGGTGAAACAGTCACGATTTATATCGTTGCTACCGATAGGGCAGGCAATAGAGTGATGAGCGAAGGTGTAGAAGGGATTAAGATTTACGATGATCCAACAATTAATTTAACTCAAGATAATTTTGTAATCACAGAAGATACAGATGTGAATTTCTTGTTTACCGCTTATGATAGTTTTAATGAAGAATTGTTTACAGATGTCAGTGTGATAGGTGAACAAACTGCAGGAAATACAATTCTTATAACAGTTAGTGCTACTGACGATGCGGACAATACTGCTATAAAAGAGTTTGTTTTTGGTGTACTGCCTTCTGAAAAGCCATTCGTTGAACTTTACTATAATGGTGAATTGTGGCAAGTTCTTTTTGTGGATGATGCATATAATTATACCTTACCAATGCCAGAATTAGAAAGCGGTTATGTAGGTATTTGGGTTGATGCTGCATTTAATAAGTATACAAACACCTTAGGAATAGGGCAGATAAGCCTTTCGTCAAGCATCCAACTGGATTTTTACTGTTATAAAGAGGGGTATACTCTAATTAATGAAGTAAATCAATTAAAGAATATATCATTAAGTGGTAAATATTGTTTGGCTGTGGATATAGATCTTTGCGGTGATGAGTGGATACCTATTGGACGGAGTTCTTTAACTTCATTTTCGGGAATATTTGATGGGAATGGACACACAATATCTAATTTTAAGATAACAGATGGTTGGGCATATGCAGGACTATTTGGATATAACAACGGTAAGATTAAAAATCTTGGGGTAGAAAACTTCATTATTGATAGTTCATATACACCCAGTACGTATACTACATCCGCTGCGTATTTTGGAGGATTGGTTGGCTATAATGGAAATGGAGTAATAGAGAATTGCTATGCAACCGGATATATCGATGCTACTACTACGGGGTCTTCTTCTAATTCTGTTCATGCATATGTCGGAGGATTGGTTGGTTATAATAGTAGCATGGGAACTATTGCAAATTGTTATGCGACAGATGATGTGACTGCGTTTTCCAGTTTTGATATGTCCTCTGCAGGAGGATTGGTTGGTGAAAACTGCGGAATTATCGCTAACTGTTATGCTACTGGCGAAGTAACTGCATCTTCTGCCTCTACTTCTTACTCTCACTTTGCTGGTGGACTGGTTGGATACAATCTGCAAGGAGTTATAAGTAATTGTTATGCAGTTGGAGATATTACTACCATTGCTATTCCAACTTCTTCCAGTTCTTCCCGAGGCGTTGCTGGTGGGCTAGTTGGATGGAACAATGGGGGAGCTATAAATAATTGTTACCGTTATTTAGAGCAACAGTTTACAGTTAAACAAGTTGATTCCACTTCTTCTAATGCAACTAATACGCTTGGTAAGGCGGTAGATTATAATAGTATTCATTCTAAAGAGTGGCATCAATATACTCTAAAATGGGAAGAAATAGATATTTGGGATTTTAGCGGTAGTTATCCTTCACTGAATTATAAATTTATTAATAGTTGTATAATCTTGGAAATATCAACTGCGGAACAGTTGTTAGGACTTCAAGATGTTTTCTTGGCGTTTGATTATATCTTAACTTCAGATATTGACCTTGGAGGCATAGAGTGGACTCCTATCTTAGGTTTTTTGGGCACATTCGACGGAAATGGACATACAATATCTAATTTCAAGATAACAAATGATAGAGAATATGCAGGACTTTTTGGATATAACAATGGTGAGATTAAAAATATAGGGGTAAAGAACTTCATTATTAATATTTCATATTCTTCCAGTGCGTATGTTGGAGGATTAGTTGGTTATAATAGTGGTCAGGGAACCATCATAAACTGTTATGCTACTGGCGAAGTAACTGCATCTACTGTTTCTTCCCATGCATATGTTGGAGGATTGGTTGGTGAAAACTACGGAACCGTCGTAAACAGCTATGCTACTGGCGAAGTAACTGCATCTACTGCCTCTAATTTTACATCAGTCTATGCAGGCGGACTGGTTGGTTACAATGTTGGAACTATAGAATACTGCTATGCTACTGGAAGTATCGCTGCTACTACTATATGTGATTCTATGAGTTCTGCCCAAGCCTATGCTGGTGGACTGATTGGGTACAACGAGGGCGTTATTAAAAATTGTTATGCGATTGTAGATGTCACGACTATTGCAACTGCTACTGCTAATTCTAGTAGTTCTGCTACTTCCTATGCTGGCGGATTGGTTGGTTATAATAGTGGTCAGGGAACCATTATAAACTGTTATGCTACTGGCGAAGTGAAAGCGGATTCTTCATCTTACACCTACGCTTCCAGTGCAAGTTCCTATACAGGTGGACTGATTGGTTGCAATGGTGGAGTTGTTAATAATTGTTATGCGACAGGTAATGCGACCGCATCCTCTAGTTCTTCCAATGCCTATGCTGGGGGATTGGTCGGATATAATAATAGTAATCAAACCATTGCAAACTGTTATGCAACAGGGGATGTGAAAGCATCTTCTAGTTCTTCCAATGTCTATGCTGGGGGATTGGTTGGATATAACCGTAAGGGGACTATCACAAATTGCTATCGCTATTCGGAGCAAAAGTTTACAGTAGATAATAGTAGTACAATTTCTAATAGTGCAACCAATATATATGGCACAGAAGTGGAAATTGATAATTTTTATTCCAAAGAGTGGCATCAAAATACATTAGGTTGGACAGATGTTGATATTTGGAACTTTGACGGCACATCTTATCCTACGTTGAATAATTAATTTTTTTTATAAATAACAATTAATGAGGAGATATTATGCTTAATTTAGAAAATGTGACAAATTTGAATGAATCGTATTGTAATCCTTCTTATGATGATCCTATTACTTGTAATCCGGATTCGGGATGGTGTAATCCTGATTTCTGTTCTCCACAAGATGCCCCCTCTAGTAACTGTGGACCAGATTATGGAGATTGCAATCCAGATTAAATATGATTATCAATTTAAATGACAATGTGGTCTTGGTAACTGGAATGAATCGTGCCGCTATTTATGATTTTAACAATAACAAGATTTATTCTGTAAATCAAGATACTAAAGATTTTTTGTTGCGATACATAAAAAGTCATAGCACAAATACTTTGGAAGAAAAAACATATATTGACAACTTAGAGCAGAAATCTTTATTGAAAAAGGAATATGAGTTTAAAGAATATTGTCCTATCAATAGAGATAAAAAACAAATAAGCTTTGTATGGTTGGAAATAACACAAACTTGTAATCTTCGATGTATTCATTGTTATGAAGGGAATACTCATAAAAGTTGTGAAAATAGTCTCTCAACTAATGAGTGGAAAAGAATTATTAAAGAACTTTCAGAAGTAAATTGTCCGCAGATACAATTTATCGGAGGGGAACCATCCTGTCATAATGATTTAATTGAATTGATAAATTATGCAGGTAAATTTGATTTTAAATCAGTGGGATTGTTTACAAATGCAACACTAATTTCAGATAGCCTTTTGTATACTTTAAAAAATAATAAGGTTAGAGTGAATGTATCTCTTTATGGGCATACGCCCGAGGTGCATGATGCCATAACTACGGTAAAAGGTAGTTTTGAAAATGCTTTATCCAATATTCGACGGATGCAGAAGGCGGGGATTCAAGTAAATATTGCTATTACTCTGATGAAAGAAAATGAACAATATTTTGAGGATATCATAAGTTTTGTTAAAAATTTAGGTGTAAATTCTTTCAAATACGATTTAGTTCGTGAGGTGTGTGGATGTGAACAAAGTTGTCATTTGGTTGAACGGGCAGAATTAATAGAAAAAAAATATCGTACAAAACCGAACTTTTCTATTAGCAAAGAATGGTTTGATAATTCATTTTATCGTAACACTTGTTGGTATGGCAAGTTTGCAATAACGGAAAACGGTGATGTTTTACCCTGTATTTTTGAAAGGAATCTCTCTTATGGTAATTTAAGAGAAACTTCTGTAAGTCATATTTTAGACTCAAAAGTGTTATCAGAATGTTGGTTTATGGACTATTCGAAAATAGAAGAATGTAGCAAGTGTGAATATCGCTTTGCGTGTAAAGATTGTAGACCGCTTGGGCAAATAAATGGCGGTCTGTATAAAAAAAGTATAAGGTGCAAATATCGCCCTTTATCGGGTGAATGGGAATAGAAAATCTAAGGAGGTTTTTTATATGTTTGAAGTAATTGATGTTTCTAATAATAGTGAAAAGAGTATAATGTGCTCTCCTGACAATTGCAATCCGGATTATTCGTCTACCCCTTGGTGTGGACCTGACGATTCTCAAGATCCTAATGATGATAGGTAAGGTGGGAAATTATGCTAGATTTGAACGATGTAACTGATGTAAAGGAGCCAAAAAAGTCCTTAATAGTTTGTAGCCCATACGATGATTCTAGTAATTCTAGTGATGACAGTTGTAGTCCTGATTACTCCTATTGTAATCCAGATTAATAGGTAGTGAGGTGAACAAATGAAGAAGATAACTGTAGAAAATTTTAACGATTTTTCTGGATGTATAAAAGAATATCGGGAAGCGGTAGAAAAGAAATCTAATGATGCGAAGAAAATTTACTTTCCAGTTTTTCGCGGTGTACATGAAGCACAAGGACTTGGTAGATATCTTAAACCTTCTTTGGATTGGAACAATTTAGTTAAATACGAATATGATTTAATAGATGAAATGGAGAGGCTGCGCCCGTTAGAATTTAATCATCTTAACGGCAATCTAGATATTATAGGAAAATGTCAGCATTACGGATTGCCAACGCGATTACTTGATTTTACTAAGAGTGAATATGTGGCATTATTTTTCGCTATTAATGCCATAAATGAAGAGTTTAATGAAAATGACGTCAGTAAAATCTATTGTATGGCAGCTAATTTAAGGGATGATGCTATTGCAGAGCAAACGGCACGTATTGGATTAAAGATGCAATCATGGATGTATGATAATGACGAGGAAACCAATCATAATTTTATTGAAAATATATTATTTTTGACGAAAGGCGATGATTTGACAAAAAAAATACATGATTATATAAAGCGTACAATGAAAAGTCCAATTTTTACATATCCTAAATTTTATACGATTAGAGAGCAGAATCAGCAATCAGTTTTCTTAATCTTTCCAAATAAAATTGGTGGGACAAAAACTGAGTCGATTAATTTTAGTTCAAACGATTGGTGGGAGACATCTTTGGGAAGAGATACATGTGCGAGTAGGTTCATTTTTCAACCAGAATTATATAATCCATTAGAAAATTTATCGAATGAGGCAAGTGAATTGTTTTGGGAAATAAGTATTAAAAAAGAGGCAAGGGAAGAAATGAAATCAAAGTTGGAATTACTGGGTATAAATAGTGCATTTTTGTTTGCGGATAATTTAGAGTATGCAACGAAGGAAATAAAAAGACGGTTAAAAGAAAGTATTATGCAAAAATAAGCCTAATTAATCTATTGTTTTTAATTGAAAACCTACATGCTAAAAAAGCCCAGAATCCGTAATGACCCTGGGCTTTTGACATTGTTGGGAATTAAGTTGTTATAAGGTACGATTTTTCTTTGACTTCAATCGAGTTTACTTTTATAATCGGTTGTCCTTTATTGCAGGCACGGAGGATTAAGTAGCCGTTGTCGGGCGGAGCTTTGGGGATATTGCCGAAATCGAAACGCCTTTTATGATTTTAGTCCTAATAATCTGTTAATATAACGCTCTAACTACTTTGCTAAATAAGATTTTGCTTAATTAAGGCAAAAAAGTAATGAAAGCTATAGCGTTCATTAAAGCAATAATAGTGTTCGGATAATTAACGTTAGGTTCACCAACACTTAACAAAGTCGAACTTTTCACGTTTAGAGAGGTTTGGCTTTTGTTTTTGCCTATTTTAAGTCGTGCAGAATAACTCTGTACGGCTTTTCTTTATGTCTTGCAAGTATTTCTTCAACCTGAAAGTCAAGCAAAAATTCTATCTCGGCTTACCGTATATCCCTTTACTAAAGCATTTAAATCAAACTCTTACCGCTTCAGAGTAAAATAAAATCCCTGACTATGGCAGACTATCCGTGGATTTTTATACTTATTTAAAGATTTAGTCAATTATTTGATAATTATCACTTTGCCGTACATATTCAACAGTTTATTAATACCGTTGAAAAGATTATAATTAAATATATAGCGTAACGAAAGTCAATTATTTTAATTTGGTGACCGTAATTATCCAATAAGGAGAACTTAAATAATGCAAAAATTTTATAGTCGGCTTTTGAAGCACCCGGTTGTGATTATAGTAATCTTCGCCGTGCTTGCCGTTGTATGTGCAGTGCTTCAAAACCTTGTAGGCGTAAATTACGATATGACGGACTATCTGCCCAAGGATTCACCGTCAACCGTGGCGATAGAAGTCATGGAAGAAGAGTTTGACGGCGGAATACCGAATGCTCGCATTATGGTTAAAAACGTAAGTATAGCCGAAGCCCTTGAGTATAAGGAAAAGATCAAAAACGTCGACGGCGTGACCGACGTTACCTGGTTGGACGACGCCGCAGACGTCTATCAGCCGCTTGAAACTTTGGACAGTGAAATGGTGGAGACCTATTATAAAGATAACGCCGCTATTTTCAGCGTTACGATGGACGAGAGCAGATTGGTTGAGACCGTTGATGCGATAAGAAGCGTTATCGGCGACGACAACGCTATGGCGGGGAACGGCGTTTCCACCGCTGTGGCGACCACCAACACGGTAAATGAAATTAATATTATAGTAATATTTGCGATATTGGTCGTAATTATAGTGCTCATTCTTACGACCACGTCCTGGGTAGATCCCGCAGTCATTCTGCTCGGACTGGGCGTGGCTATCATGATAAACAACGGAACCAACCTGATATTCGGCACCATTTCCTTTATTACCAACGCCGCAGGTGCGATTTTGCAGCTTGCCGTGTCTTTGGACTATTCCGTGTTCCTGATGCACCGCTTCGACGAGTGTCTTAAAAAGGAACCCGACCCCAAACAGGCGATGGTAAACGCACTTTGCCGTTCGACCCCTTCTATTTTGTCGAGCGGACTTACAACCGTAATCGGGTTCCTTGCGCTGGTATTTATGCGCTTCGGCATAGGTCCCGATCTGGGGCTTGCGCTTGCCAAGGGAATCGCCATCAGTCTTATCACCGTTTTTGTCTTTATGCCTGCGTTGATACTTAAAACGTATCCACTGATGAAGAAAACTCATCACGAGAGTATTTTCACCATGATTAAAAACGCCTGCAAGAAGAAGAAAAACAAAAAGCATAAGAAGGATAAAGCTGACGGCGTGTTCGGAGAGTACGGTGCAGTCGGCACCGATACCGTGACCGAAGAGACAACGCCCCCTTCAGGTAAGGTAAGGACGGCTAAAAAATTTACTTTCGGCACTTTCGTAACCAAGATTATGATACCTATGGTCTGCGTGTTCCTGATCGTAATGATACCGAGCTATCTCGCTTCCAACCAGAACTCGTTTCTTTACGGTTCATCGGAAATATTCGGCGCAGAAACGCAGACGGGCAGGGAAGCAGATGAAATAGAGCAAGTATTCGGTAAGAGCGATACATATGTAATTTTAGTGCCGAGAGGCGACCTGGAGAGAGAACAACAGCTTTCGGACGCTTTGCACGAAATCCCCGAAGTCAAGAGCGTAATCTCTTACGTGGATACGGTGGGCGCTGAAATCCCCTACGAATATCTCGATAAAGATACGCTTTCACAGCTCGTTTCCGAGAATTACAGCAGGTTCGTGCTTACCGTGGAAGTTGATTACGAAGGCGACGCCACTTTCGCCCTTGTGAAAAACCTGCGAAGTACGACGGGTGAGTATTACAATACCTATCATCTTGCAGGCGAGGGCGTAAGCACCTACGACCTTATGGACACCATCACGGCGGATATGATAAAGGTAAACTTAATTGCGATTGCTTCGGTATTCGTCGTACTGCTGTTGACGATGAAATCGCTGTCTTTGCCCGTAATATTGGTACTTGCGATAGAGACGGCGATATGGGTGAATATGGCGATACCATATTTTGCAGGGGCGCCGATGTTCTACCTTGCATACCTGATAGTCAGCTCTATACAGCTGGGTGCAACGGTGGACTATGCGATACTGTTCACCGACACTTATATGGAATACCGACGGGAAACGGGCAAGAAAGAGACGATCGAAAAGACAGTGCCGAAGGTAACCGTTTCTCTGCTGACGTCGGGTACAGTACTTGCGGTCGTTGGATTTCTGCTTGCAGGAATTTCAAGCCACGGAATACTTTCACAGCTCGGACTATTAATCGGCAGGGGCACACTCCTTTCGCTGGGGACGGTATTCTTCGTTCTGCCGGGAATGCTTTATCTT
Source organism: Candidatus Coproplasma sp. (assembly GCA_051884135.1). GTDB lineage: Bacteria > Bacillota > Clostridia > Christensenellales > Borkfalkiaceae > Coproplasma. The sequence goes on from JBJEVC010000054.1 coordinate 20,400, forward strand.
CTCGATTGGGTAATTAAACACACCACCTTAAAATGTAAATTCAAAGACGTTAAAAAATCGGAGGTAATAATTAATGAGAATAATAAATAAATTGGCTGCCGTACTTCTGGCAGGCGCAATGGCGAGCGGAACGGTTTGCGGCTCTGTCTGCACCGCATCAGCTGTCGACGGTAATTCAGCAATAAACACATATGACCTTTCAACTAATACTTATAACCTTTCAACGGAATCGGGTACCGCACTTACGGTTGCAGGCAAGGAAGAGGTGATTTACGTTAATCTCGATGCAAGCGGTTCTGTAATAGGCGCATACGTCGTTAATATCGTCGGCGGCGGGGATACCGAAGACTACGGCGATTATGAATGGGTAAAGATACTCAATACCGCCGATAAAATTACGCTGGAAGGCGATAAAATAACCTTCTCTTCAACTGCCGACAGGGTGTATTACGAAGGAAAGCTCAAAAAAATCGAAATGCCGTGGAATATCTCCGTCCGCTACTTTATAGACGGCACCGAATATTCTGCGGACGAAGTTGCAGGCAAAAGCGGAAAGCTGGAGATTAAATTCAAAGTCACCAAAAACGGAAACAGTACGGGTAATTTTTACGAAAGCTTTGCCTTGCAGGCGTCCTTTACGCTGAACACCCAGAAGTGTAAAAACGTCTCTGCTCCCGATGCTACGGTTGCAAACGTGGGAAAGAACAAACAGATCTCTTATACGATTCTCCCCGGCAAAGGTATTGACGCTTCGGTAACGGCGGACGTCGTCGACTTCGAGATGAGCGCAATTTCAATCAACGGCGTTCCCCTTGCGATGAGTATGGAGATCGAAGACGGCGAGTTTACCGATAAAATAGGCGAAGTTCAGGACGCCGTGAGTGAAGCGAACAACGGCGCAGGCGAGCTTAAAGACGGACTTGACGAGCTCGTCGGTAATAATCAGAGGCTTATCGACGGTGCCAACAGTTTGAAAGAAGGGCTGGGACAGCTCGATTTAAACAGCCCGTCGCTCATAAGCGGCGCAGGCGAACTTAAGGACGGTCTTTACGAGCTCGTCGGTAACAATCAGAGCCTTATCGACGGAGTAAACAGTTTGAAAGAAGGGCTGGGACAGCTCGATTTAAACAGCTCATCGCTCATAAGCGGCGCAAGCGGGCTTAAAGACGGGTTGGCGACTTTGAGCGGAAACAACAGTACGCTCGTCGGCGGAGCCTGGCAGGCATACTGCGGACTTTGTACGGCGGCGCAGGAGATAATAAACGCCAACCTTTCGGAATTCGGATTGTCTGCGATAACGCTTACGCCCGCAACCTACGGGGACGTGCTTACGCAGTTAACCGCTACGCTTAACGATGACAGCGTGAGATCGCAGGCGGAACAGACGGCAAGGCAACAGGTAACCGAGCAGGTAGAAAGCAATGCGCTTGCTGTCTACGTCGGTTACCTTAAAGAAAGCGAAGATACTGTCTATACGCAGTACGTAAAGTCAATCGAGGACGAGATATATGCGCAGTACGTTCAGCAAAACGCCGACGATATCTATTACGCATACGTTAAATCGGTCAACGATGAAAACGACGATATGCTCTATAAACAGTTTGCATACGAATATGTCGTTCAGCAGGCTATGGCGACGAACGCATTTTCTCAAGCTGAAGCGGAGGAGTACGCCGCAACCGCCGAAGGTCAGGCAGAGATATATAACGTATATTGCGCACTTTCCGACGAAGATAAGGCAAATATTATACTTGCGGCTGTAGACGAACTGACCTATAAACAGATGAAGGAAATACTTGCCAACGCTTTGAGCGGATTGACCGTCGAGCAGAAGCAGGCGATTTTAGAGAGTGCGGCAGCGTCGCTCACCGACGAGCAGAAGCAGGCGATTTTAGAAGGTGCGGCAGCGTCGCTCACCGATGTAGAAAAGTCGCAGATTCGTGAAGGCTATATCGCACAGGTAATGGCAAGCGAAGAAGTTACGGCGCAGATAGAAGCCGCCGTTGAAGAAGCGGCTGCGGTAAGGGGGCAGATTAGTCAGCTCAAAGCACAGCTCGACGACTTCGGAACGCTTTACGACGGGATTGTAGATTATACCGACGGCGTTGCGACCGCCGCAGACGGAGCAGGCGAGCTTTGCGATGGAATTGCAGATTATACTAACGGAGTGTCACAAGCTTTAAGCGGCGCAGGCGAGCTTTACGACGGCATAGCAGATTATACCGACGGCGTTGCGACTGCCGCAGACGGAGCAGGCGAGCTTTGCGATGGAATTGCAGATTATACTAACGGAGTGTCACAAGCTTTAAGCGGCGCAGGCGAGCTTTACGACGGCATAGCAGATTATACCGACGGTGTAGCGACCGCCGCTGACGGAGCGGGCGAGCTCAAAGACGGCTTGCAGGAATTCTACGAGCAGACTGAAAATATGGATACGGAAATATCCGATAAAATACAGGATATGATCGATGAAACGACGGGGGCAGGTTACGAGATTTATTCCTTCGTTTCCGACAAAAATACCGAAGTGTCTTCCGTTCAGTTCGTAATTCAGACCGAGTCGATTAAAATTCCCGAACCGCCTGCGCCCGAGACAACGCCGCAAAAAACGCTTACCTTCTGGGATAAATTTCTGAAGCTGTTCGGGATAAACTGAAAAAGCAATTAATCAAGCGTTTTTAATTTTTTCTCTTTTTCACAAAACAAACACGGTAGTTTTATTCATTAACGTTATACTTTACTAATAAATATCAGGATTATTAATATTTCGTTGATTATATTAAATTCCTTTGATTATTATAAAAAATCGGTTATAATATAGTAATAATAAAGGTTTATTTAAAAATTTCGGATAGCTGATAAATTTCCCGACGTTTGGCAAATAATTTCAGATATACGTTATTTTTTGATAGCATTTGCAGGGCGGTGTTTTCTATGGAAGAAATCATAAAGTCTATAATCGAAGCGGAAGAGCATGCGGAAGAAATTAAAGCGCAGGCTTTGTCGCATGCTGCAGAAATAGCGGAAAACGCTCAAGTGCGTGCCGCTGAAATAGAAAAGGAATCCGCTGAAGAGTGTAAAAAGTTCCGTGAAAACGCATTGAAAAAGGCTCAAGCGGAAGCACAGGCGAAATACGACGCCGAAATTGCCGAAGCGCACAACGATGCGAAAAAGTTCGTTGCGGAACATCTGGAGCGCTGCGAATTGCAGATAAAAGAGATTGTGCGGAGGGTTTCCGATGGCAATCGTTGAGATGAGCAAGCTTAAGCTTGTAGCAATGTCTTATGACAGGGATATGATACTCAACGCCCTGCAAAGGACGAACGCCACCGAGATTAAACTTCAGTATGAAGACGAAAATACTGTGGCGATGTCGTCTGACTGCGAGCAGTTAAAAGTCTATCTTTCGTCTGTAGAAGATGCGCTCTCCTACGTCAGTGCTGCAACCGAAGCCCATAACAATGAGAATAAGATAAAATCCGACGTGTTAAAGGACGGGTTTGAAGTCAGTTATTCCGAGTTTATGTCTGCAAAAGATAAAAAAGAAGAGACGGATGCCCTTGTCGAACGTATAAAAAATCTCGAGAAACGCAAAAAGGGGCTGGATTCGGAGCTTAACGGATTGCGCCGAACGATTTCTTCAGCGGAAATCTATTCGGCTGTAAACAGTCCGCTTAACGGATTTAAGGATACCCTGCATACTAAAATCAGGCTCGGTACGATACCCGTTCCGTTAAAGGAAGATTTTTTCAATGCGGCAAAAGACGATCCTTTGTCCGCTTTCTCGGTGATTAATTCTGACGAAGATAACGTGCTCGTCCTTGCGGCAGGGCATAAATCGTCCGATCTGTTCGATAAAACTTTGCAGAGCTTCTCATTCGTCGCCTGTCCCTTCGACGTGGAGCTTTCGGGTGCGGAATATTATGCCTCTCTTAAGGAGAGAGAAAACTCAATCTGCGGAGAATTGAAAGAAGTTGAAGACCAAACGTATTCACTGAATACAAGCATACGTTCCCTTAAGATATACTGCGATTTCGTAGGGTTCGAGCTGGAAAAAGCCGAAGCTTCGAACAAGCTCCGCTCAACGCAGACGACCTTTATTCTGGAGGCATACGTTCCCAAGGAGTCGGAAGAAGCGGTAAAGGAAGAGCTCTGCGGCGTGACGAATGCGATTTATTTCGAGTTTAACCAACCCACCGAAGAGGACACGCCGCCCACGCTGTATAAAAATAATGCGGTAGTTAAAAATTTCGAGACGATAACGAATATGTATTCGCCCGTCAGCTATCGTGAGTTCGACCCGAATACCGTGATGTCGCTGTTCTACAGCCTGTTTTTAGGCTTTATAATGGGCGATATCGGTTACGGACTGTTGATGATAATCGGTGGCGGATTAATATACTTTATAAAACGCCGTCGGGACAGCGGACTAAAACGCCTTGCAGGCGTGTTCGCCGTCGGCGGAATATTTGCCGTTATCTGGGGAATACTGTTTAATTCGCTGTTCGGGTTGAGTCTGCCGTTTTTGCCCACGGTTATGCCCGATGCGCAGAGCGACATGTGGTCGTTCATGGGAATTAAAGTACCTGCGGTGCTGATAATCAGCCTTGAGATAGGCGTCTTACAGCTTATGGCAGGTTATCTCTGCAAAGCGTGGCAGTGCTGGCGGCGCAGACAGATAGCCGACGGAATTTTCGACGGCGTCGTCTGGGCGGTATTTTCGATAGGCGTAGGTATAGCTGTGGTCGGTCTTATCGACGAAGCGAATATGTCTGTTTTAGCTATGGTCGGCGGAATTATTGCGGGTGTATGTCTGTTGATAGCCGTGTTGACCGCAGGCAGAAAGGAAAAGCTGTTAGGCAAATTTACAAAGGGCTTCGGCGCCGCATACGGAATAATTAACTATATATCCGACGTTTTGAGCTATGCCCGTCTGTACGGATTGATGTTGTCAGGCGCAGTCATTGCGCAGATTGTTTCGCAGTATTCCGTACAGTTCATAACAAGCGGCAACCCCGGGTTCGCCATACTCGGCGTGGTGCTTATGCTCGTCGGGCACGTCTTTAACCTTGCAATAGGGCTGTTAGGCGCCTATATTCACGACGCAAGGTTGCAGTACGTTGAATTTTACGGCAGATTCTACGAGGGCGAAGGGGAGCTGTTCTCTCCACTCGGCTCACAGCATAAATACGTCTATCTGCCCTTGGAAGCCGTGGCTCAAAGGTAAGGCGAATATATAAAAAAACTGTGATTTCTATGCATAGCATAAAAATTAAGTGAATATAAAAAGACTAAATTTTCGGAGGTTTTATATGGATGGTATCGCAATCGCAATGGTAGGTATTGCGCTGTGCGCTATTCTGTGCGGCATCGGTTCCAGCGTGGGACTGTTTAAGACGGGCAGTGCGGCTGCCGGTATTTTGGGTGAAAATCCCAAAAAATTCGGTAAGGTGCTGGTGCTCGTTCTGCTTCCTGCAACGCAGGGTATATACGGCTTTATCATCGCCATCATTGCATCTTCGTCAGTTGCAGGAATTGCAACGGTTGCGCAGGGATGGACGTTGTTCGGTGCGGTAATGCCTATGGCTATATCCGGTCTTATTACGGGTATATTCCAGGGTAAATCCGCAGTAAACTGTATTTATGCCGTAGGCAAACAGGATTCCCTTGGCGGCAAGTTGATTATCTATCCCGCAATGATAGAGTTCTACGCTATTTTGGGATTGATTATTTCCATAATGCTCGTCGCTCTCGTATAAGGTATTTTTATGGGAAAGGAAGATATTGTCGCAAGAATAATATCCGACGCCGAAGAAGAGGCCGGCAAAATCGTCGCTGCGGCTGAAGAAAAAGCGGCGCAGGTGATTTCAAAAGCCGAACAAGAGGCGGAAAGGGCAAGGATAGGTACGGAAGCGGAGGTCGCCGAAAAGGTTAAAAGCATTTTAGACGGCAAGGCGGCAACTGCCCGACTCGACTGCGCAAAGATAATGCTCGGAGCTAAACGGGAAGTAATAGACGAAGCGTATGCACGTGCACTTGAATTGCTTATCGGGTTGAATAAAGACGATTCGCTTTCGCTCGCAGAAGGTCTGCTCATCTCTTACGCCGAAGAAGGCGACAGGATAATGTTTGCGGAAAATTACCGCTATGCCGATGAAGTTATAAAGTTAAAAGTCATCAAGGATAAAAAGCTCATTGTCTCCCCCGTCAGGGCGGATTTAGACGGCGGTTTTATTCTTATCGGGAAAGATTCAGATAAAAATCTTTCTTACGGCGCACTTCTCTCTGCCGACAGGGAAGAGAAGCAGGCGGATATTGCCGCACAGATATTTATTACGGGTTAAACGATGGCGATAGACGTATTGTATACCAACGGCGTTATAGCCGCAATGGAAAAATATCTTTTAAAGGACAAGATATTAAAGCTGTGCGAAATGGACGCAGAGTCGGCTCTCCGCTCTGTTTGCGACAGCGGTTTCGGCAAGGGTGCAGAGATTTCTTCGGCGTATGATTACGAGCAGTTACTCTCCGCTGACGAAAGGGCTATAGATGCGTTCATCAGGGAATATTCCCCGTCCAATGCGGAGGCGGCGTACTTGCTCGCACCCCGTGACTTTCATAATGCAAAGGCGTTGGTCAAAGCACGGTATCTTGACGTCAACGAGCAAAAACTGCTTGCACCGGAAGGGCTCATTCCCGTTTCGGTTATTTCCGAATGCGTAAAAGAGGAGAATTATTCTCCTTTAGGCGCAGAGCTTGGGGGAGCGGTAAAAGCCGCCGCAGAGCTCTTCAGCGAAGATAAAAGCTGTGTTTCCGGCTCCGAAGTGGGGTTTATCTTTGAAAAAGCCCTTTACGCTCATCTGTCTAAAACGTGCAAAAAGAACAGACTGTTGGCAAAGCTCATCGCAGCAAAGGCGGATATGACCAATATACTTACCGCACTGCGCTCTCCCGATTCGGAATACGCCGCAAGCCGTTACGTCGGCGGCGGTACGTTGGATTCGAAGAAGCTTGAAAAATTGTTCAGCGACGACGAAGTGCAGGCGGAGCACTCTCTCGACGATACTCCGTATGCAAAGTTTTGTGCGAAGTGTTTCGAAGACAGGAATGCGGGAAGGCCGTTGACGCAGGCGGAGCGTATGCTTGAAAGTTACGAAACCGAATACTTTACGGCAAAGAAGTACGAGCTTGTCAATAACCAACCCTTCTTATACTACGTTTTCAGGCGGCGTGCCGAAAACGAAAACGTCAGAATTATTTTTGTGTGTCTGCTTGCGGGATTGAGCGACAGCGAAATAAAAAACCGCTTGCGCTCGTTTTCGTAAATACAAGTCGCAACGCAAGGCTTTGATTTTTTTCAGGATTTGCGGGAGGTCTTTCAATGATAGGTAAAATGGCAATCGTCGGCGACGGTGACAGAATAATAGTTTTTAAAGCTGCAGGCGTAGCCGCTTTTCCTGCGGAAAACGAGGCGAAAGCCCGTGAAGTTCTGCGCAGAATAGCCAAAGATTATAAGATAATATTTTTGACCGAAGAGCTTGCACGCTCTCTCGGCGACTTTTTAAAACGGTTCGACGAAGAGCCTTACCCCGTAATCTTAAGTATTCCTTCCCAAAACGGAAGTACGGGTTACGGCGAAGAAGCGCTTAAAGACGCTATGGAACGGGCGCTCGGCGTCGATATATTGTTTAACGAATGATTTAAATCAGATTAAGTATTATTGCGGACTACAGAGCTCATTCACTGCCGTAAGTTAGGCGGTGGATAGCGTAAACAGAGGTTTATATGGGTAAAACAGTAAAAATTTCCGGCCCCCTGATTATCGCCGAAGACATGTCGGATTCAAAGATGTACGACGTGGTACGGGTATCGGACAAAGGACTAATTGGCGAAGTTATAGAATTAAGGGGCGACAAGGCTTCCATACAGGTTTATGAGGAAACGTCGGGTTTAGGGCCCGGCGAAGACGTTGTTTCTACGGGCGAGCCCCTTTCCGTTGAACTTGCTCCCGGTCTTATTACGGGTATTTTCGACGGTATTCAGCGTCCGCTTACCACTCTGTTCTTTAAATACGGTTCCCGTATTTCAAGGGGCGTTTCTGTCAACAATCTCGACAGGGATAAAAAGTGGACGTTCGTCCCCAAAGTTTCCGTAGGCGACGAAGTAGCGGAAGGCGACGTGCTCGGCGTTGTTCAGGAAACGGAAATAGTCGAACACAGAATTTTAGTTCCCAACGGCGTCAAAGGTAAGGTCAAATCCATTCAGGAAGGCGACTTTACCATAGAAGAAACGATAGCCGTTATACAGACGCCTTCAGGCAAAAAGCAGGTAAGTATGCTCCGCAAATGGCCTGTAAGGCGGGGCAGACCTTATAAGGAAAAGCTCTCGCCCGATAAGCCTATGGTAACGGGACAAAGGGTTATAGATACGCTCTTCCCCATTGCTCGTGGCGGCGTTGCGGCAGTTCCCGGCCCCTTCGGCAGCGGTAAGACGGTAGTACAGCATCAGCTTGCAAAGTGGGCTGACGCAGATATCATCGTCTACGTCGGCTGCGGAGAGCGTGGAAACGAGATGACGGACGTTTTAAACGAGTTCCCCGCCCTTAAAGACCCTAAAACGGGCGAACCCATAATGAAGCGTACCGTCCTTATTGCAAATACTTCGGATATGCCCGTCGCCGCAAGAGAAGCGTCAATTTATACGGGCATAACCATAGCGGAATATTTCCGTGATATGGGTTATAACGTAGCTATTATGGCGGATTCCACTTCACGCTGGGCGGAAGCTCTCCGAGAGATGAGCGGCAGACTTGAAGAAATGCCCGGCGACGAAGGCTATCCTGCATACCTTTCAAGCCGTCTTGCCGAATTCTATGAGAGAGCGGGTATAGTTAAGCTGCTTGGCTCCAAAGAGAGTGTAGGTTCGGTTACCGCAATAGGTGCGGTATCTCCTCCGGGCGGCGATTTGAGCGAGCCCGTTTCTCAAGCTACTCTGCGTATAGTCAAGGTCTTCTGGGGATTGAGCGCATCGCTTGCATATAAACGCCATTTCCCTGCAATCGACTGGTTGATTAGCTATTCGCTGTACGCCGACAAGATGAAGGATTGGTACGACGAAAACGTCAGTGCAGATTTTGTAAGATACCGTCAATTCGTAATGACAATCCTGCAGGAAGAAGCTGCGCTGGACGAAATAGTGCGTTTGGTCGGTATGGACGCCCTGTCTTCAAAGGACAGACTGACTATGGAGACGGCAAAGATAATTCGAGAAGATTATCTGCATCAGAATGCGTTTGACGATATAGATACCTATACTTCTATGCGCAAACAGTATCTTATGCTTAAGACCATTTACGAGTTTGATACCAATGCAAGAGAGGCGGTTTCCAACTACGCCTCGGTTGATGAAATTCTTAAGAGTAAGTGTAAGGAAAAAATAGGCAGAGCTAAATATATACCTGAAGAAAATCTCTCCGAGTTCGACGATATATTGAAGCTTATAAGTACGGAAATGAAGGCTTTGCAGGGAGGCGACCGTGATGTATAAGGAATATAAGACTATACGAGAAGTTGTCGGCCCCCTTATGCTGGTCGAGAACGTGGAAGGCGTTAAGTATAACGAACTTGTGGACGTCGTGTGTTCAAACGGGGATATCAGACACGGTAAGGTGCTTGAAATAAACCGTGACAAAGCGGTTGTTCAGCTGTTTGAAAATTCGCAGGGCTTGCAGATTTCCAACGCAAAGGCTAGATTTTTAGGGCACAGTCAGCAGCTTGCCGTATCAAAGGATATGCTCGGCAGAGTGTTTGACGGTATGGGCAATCCCCGTGACGGCGGCGTACCCATAATACCCGAAAAGTTAATGGATATAAACGGAGAACCCATAAACCCTGCCGCTCGTGACTATCCCGACGAATTTATTCAGACGGGTATCTCTGCGATAGACGGGCTGAACACTCTCGTAAGGGGGCAGAAGTTGCCCGTGTTCTCTATGAGCGGTCTTCCGCACGCCGAGCTTGCGGCGCAGATCGCCCGTCAGGCAAAAGTTCGTGGCAGTAACAGCAACTTCGCAGTTGTGTTCGCCGCCATAGGCATAACCTTTGAGGAAGCGCAGTACTTTGTAGACGACTTCAAAAAGACGGGTGCGATAGAGAGAACGGTTCTGTTCACCAATCTCGCCAACGACCCTGCGGTTGAACGTATAGCAACCCCCCGTATGGCGTTGACATGCGCAGAATACCTTGCCTTCACCTGCGGTATGCACGTCCTTGTAATAATGACCGACATAACCAACTATGCAGAAGCGTTGCGAGAAGTCTCTGCGGCTCGAAGGGAAGTTCCCGGAAGACGTGGCTACCCCGGTTATCTTTACACCGACCTTGCCACTATGTACGAACGTGCGGGCAGAATAAGGGGCTGCGAGGGTTCGATAACCCAGATACCCATTCTGACTATGCCTGAAGACGACAAAACGCACCCTATCCCCGACCTTACGGGCTATATCACCGAGGGGCAGATAATCCTTTCCCGTGATTTATATAAAAAGGGCATCAATCCGCCGATAGACGTTTTGCCTTCTCTTTCCAGACTTAAAGATAAGGGTATAGGCAAGGGCAAGACCCGTGAAGATCACGCCGACACTATGAACCAGCTTTTCTCTGCCTACGCAAGCGGTAAGGAGAGTAAGGAGCTTTCGGCAATTTTAGGCGAGGCGGCGCTCTCCGAAACGGATAAGCTCTTTGCGAAATTTGCCGAGCAGTTTGAAAAGGTTTATATAAACCAGGGTTTTAATGCCGACAGAAGTATAGAAGAAACGCTCGATCTTGGTTGGGAGCTTTTAAAAATTCTTCCCGTTTCGGAGCTTAAACGTATCCGTCAGGCGTATATAGATAAATATCTCGCATCCGATGGCGTAAAAGAATAACCTTTTTTGAAGGTAATTTTCGTGGAGAAATAATGTGAGTAGATTAAACGTTAATCCTACCCGTATGGAGCTGAAAAAACTGAAAGCTCGTTTAGCAACTGCGGTCAGGGGACACAAATTATTGAAAGATAAGTCCGACGAAATGGTGCGACGCTTTTCAATTCTGATTAAGGAGAATAAGCGATTGAGAGATGAGGTGGAGGAGGAACTCTCCCGAACTTTAAAGCAATTTTCAATCGCACGTTCGATTACGCCTTCTTACCGTGCGGAAACGGCGTTCTCTATGCCGTCCGTTGCGGTCAGGGCAGAGTGTTCCACTGAAAGCATAATGGGTATCGAAGTGCCGCAAATCGAGATAATCAACGAGAAGCGCACCGACGGTCTGCCCTATGCCTATTCGGAAATCACAAGCGAAGCGGACTATTCCGTGGCGCAGGCGGTAGATCTTCTCCCTAAAATGGTACTGCTTGCCGAGACGGAAAAGAAGGTTAGAATGCTCGCCGACGAAATAGAGCGCAACAAAAGGCGTATCAATGCGCTGGAATACGTTATGATCCCCCAGCTTGAAGAGACTATCAAGTACATCAAGTCGAAGCTTGACGAAAACGAGAGATCTGCGATAATCAGAATGATGAAGGTAAAAAACAAGTCGTAAACAGCTTACGATACACTTTAAGAAAACTCCCCGAGAGGGGAGTTTTCTTTTGTCTGTCTTGCTTTTACTTGAGTAATTATTTCAGTTTGTCCTGTCAATTTCCGTTCTTCGGGGGATTTTTACCGGGGTACAGAGTGGGATACTTCTCTATACCGTTTATCAGCGTAAGGACTTGCTTTTCGGTTTCCTTAATCTTTAACGGGTTGATTTTAGGCAGATGCTTCGAAGTTATTTCTCCGTCGATATTCTGCATTTTTTTGAGCTGTCCGATTATATAGCGTACGTCGTAGAACGTGGGAGCGACTTCCAAAGGTTTTTTCTCCACGCCTGAAAGAGCATAAGCGGCATACATACCCGTTCTGCACGACGTCTCCACCGTAAATACTGCGTCTTCGGGCGTTTCCACGTACTGACCGATGAACGCAAGGTTGGTACAGCCGTCGGGCACTACTTTAGGTCTGTCGGCAATCTCTCTCGGCATAAATTGCGAAGTTATGTACGGCATCATGCAGGTTGAAATATAGGTGTGGGACAACAGCTTTTCCCTTAAATCGAGCATACCGAAGTGGTAGAGCATTTCGGTCATTATCTCTTCGCCGGTACATTCGCACATGGGCTTTTTAATATAGTTGCCATCTCTCTCGCCCCACAGTCCGTAGCCCCAGCCGACTTGCACGTTTGCGGGCTGGTCGGGGAAGTATGGTGCGTGGTATGCGAGATAGGATATATCCCAATTCGATTCGGGGAAGGATATTATGCCGTTAGTGCCGATAGGTACGCCCGAAAGCTTCTCTATCCTGTCGTAGAACTCGGGGCAGTCGGTAATAGTGGGGAAGAAGGATATCCACTTTGTCTTGTCTATATCGGAGATAAACTTTTCGGGTTTGCCGAACTTTTTGTCACGCTTTGCAAGCTTTTCCCATACGGTGAAAACGCCCCTGTCCATAGTATCCCTGTTGGTGGGTGCAACCGTCTTGTTGTCGCCGAAAGCCGAATTCTGACTCATAGAGCCGTTTGTAAAGAATACCATATCGCTCGGTTCGACAAGCAAATGGCTTTCGCCCTTTTCCGTAGTATAACAAAGTCCTTTAACGGTATTGTTATCCTCGGTCATCATTATTTCGGTTACCTTTACTCCCTTGCGGAATTTCACTCCCTTGCTCTCTAACCACTTGATAATGGGCAGAATGATTGCGTCATACTCGTTCATATCGGTGTGAAGTATGCCGTGCAGATAGTCGCTTTCAGGCATAAAGTGCGTAAAACGGCGGAAATATCTCTTTGCCTCTATTGCGCTGTGATACTGTTTGAATGCGAGCATATTGTGGAACGTAAGCCAAAGATTAGTGTGGAAAAAGCTCTCGGGGAACACGTCTGCAATGGACTTGCCTTCAAGCTCCTTTTCGTCGCAGAACAGCACTTTAATCATTGCCTCGCTACACTTCTCGTCCATAGTAAAGTCGTGGCAGTCGATTGATTTACCCCTTACCACAAGCCTCAACTCGTCGTGCAGGGGGTGTGCATAGTTGTAATCCCAAACGTCGTCTAAAATCGTCCTGCCCTCGTTCCTCAGCGAAGGAATTTTAGAACAGATATTCCACAGACATTCCATATTGGGTTCAAGCTCTCGCTCTCCACGGCATAAATAGCCCGTCTTTGCGTTTCCGCAACCATCCATTGAACCGCCTATGTCCTTACCTGCCTCAAAAATCGTAATGTTTTCACCGGGCATATGTATTTCATCAACGAGGTGTATCGCCGCAGACAGCCCCGCAATGCCGCCTCCGATTATGTACGCCTTTCTCTTTTCAATTCCTTCGGGAGCTTTTGCGTTATATTTTAAATCGTAAACTTTCATTTAAGTATCTCCTTATTTATTTTATCGTTTCTCCTTACTTATTTTCTTCACGTTCGGGGTAATAGGTGGGCGTGGCGTTGGGAAGGGCGTTAACCGCATCCAACACCTTTTGCATATCACGCTTTATGTGAATAGGATTAATGGGAGGCAAGTCGGAAAGCTCTATTTTATCCTTGCCCAAAAGCTTCTTTAAGCAGGTTACGCATATTCTTATATCGTAATGTCCCTTAAACAGCGGAGTTATGGGTTTGTCGAGGCGCATAGTGCGGTAAACCGCCGTCATCGCCGTCCTTACCGAAGTTTCAACCGTGAATACTACGTCGCCTTCCAGCTCTACAAACTGACCGATAAAGGCAAGGTTTACGCAGCCCTCGGGGATAATTTCGGGTCTGTCTTTAAGTCCCCTCGGCATAAATTGACTGGTTATGTAGGGCATAGCACAAGGAATAACTTTTGTATGCGAACGCACCTCTTTATAGTGTTCGTCGAATCCTATGCAGTGGCAGAACTCCTTTAACAGCTCGTCGCCCGTGCAGTCCGCCATCTTTTTCTTGACGACCAGTCCTTCGTTTTCAGGATAGAGTCCGTAGAACCAAATGAAATCCACGTCGTCGGGCTGATCGGGGAACACGGGCGGTTCAGCTACGCTGATTGTAATAAACCAAGGATGATTAACAAAGGTTATAGCCCCTGCCGCACCAACAGGCACGTCCGTTTTGTTGACGATAAAGTTTATAAAATCTTTATATCCTTTAACCGTCATCGAGCAGGAGACGAAGGTGGATTTATCTATCGTCGACACAAACTTTTCGGGGTTGCCGAACACGTCCGACTTTTGGGCGAGCTTTTCCCACAGCGTAAAACAGCCCCTCTTTTCAAGATTGCGGTTAATAACGGGGGCAGTCGTGTTATTGCCTAAAGACGAATTCTGCGTCATAGAGCCGTTGGTAAAGTAGACGACGTCTTGTTCATTAATTACCTGCCTGCTCTCCTTGCCGTCCTGGTTTAAAAGGAGGGCTGTTACCGTCTTTTTATTCCCTTCGATTTTTAAATCCATATCCGTAACCGTGGTGTTTGCAACGAAGTTGACACCGCTGTCTGCAAGGTATGAAATTAAAGGTTTAATAAGCGAATTGTATTGGTCGTGCTTTGTCCTTAATATACCTTTCAAATGCTCTATACCGTCGATTGAGTGCATAAAACGTACGGTATATCTCTTCATTTCAATTAAAGAATGGTAGGGCTTGAAGGCGAGCATCGACGCCCAATAATACCACAGCGTACTCTTAAAAAAGTCCTTGGAAAACCACTCTTCTATGGTAATGTCCTCAAGCTCTTCTTCGGGGGTTAATGCCATTTTAATCATCTGCTGCTGATCCTCTTTGTTCACACCCATTGCAGGTGCGGTTTCGTCGTGCTCGGTAAAACCTACTTCCCAAAGACGGTGCTTAGGACATATTTCGAGGTTTGCGTTGCTCTCCCTCGTTTCGTCTAAAACCGTTCTGCCATTCTCTTCGATAGAGGGAATGGAGCCGAACAGGTCCCACAGACATTCCATATAGGGTTCAAGCTCACGCTCGCCACGGGATATATATCCGTTTTCTACGTTGCCGCAGCCGTCCATGGAGCCGCCGAATACGGGCAACTGGTCGTATACCGTAATATTTTCACCGGGCATATGGGCGTCTCGCACTAAAAACGCCGCTGCGGAAAGTCCTGCTATGCCGCCGCCTATGATATACGCCTTTCTCTTCTCGATGCCTTCAGGCTTTCTCGGATTAACTCTGTCGTAATTTCTCATAATTTTTACTCCTTATCTTTAAATTTACGGAATTAAAATAATTGACTTCCGTTACGCTTTGAATTATAATCATATAATGTGAAAAGTATGTGATTTAGTGCGAACCGCCAATTAGTTTAAAGATAATTAATTGACTAAAATACTTTTGACGTTCAACTAAAACGGAGAAATAGATGGATAAGAAACAGGATTTAAGGGTACAAAAGACGTATAAGGCGTTGATTAACGCTTTTAAGGAGTTGCTCTGCGAAAAGAGCTTTGACGACATTACGGTGACCGAGCTCTGCGACAGGGCTGAAACGAGAAAGGCTACGTTCTATAAACACTTCTCGGACAAATATGAGTTATTCACGTTTATGGTCAGTCAGCTGCAAATGAAGTATGACGACGAACACGAAAGGGAATACCTGTCCGACAACCCCAAAACTTATTATGCGGGTATATTCCGATACACCTTAAACTTTTTAGAGCAAAACGAGAAGATGGTCTTGACCATATTAAACAGCTCGGCACGCTGGAGTATGATTGATCTGGTTTCCCAACAGGTGGAATACAATTTAAAATTGCATTTCAAAGAAGACGCCAAAAGGGGGAAGGTTACGCAGACTAACCCCGAACTGATGGCGGAAGTGTTTACGGGGGCATTGGTTCAGTCTGCCTGCTGGTGGATGATGAATAAAAACAGGTTTTTAAAGGAAGACGTAATCGAACAGTTCTCCAATCTGGTCATGAGATTATAACAAAAGGTTTAATACACCGTAAAAAACGGCGGCAGTGCGTTTGATATGCACACCAAAAGTTAGACACTTTTGGAGGTGCATATCACGTTTTGCACTGCCGCCGTTTAGAATTATTAAACAACTGTCGATCTCTGTTAAATAAAGGGAAGCGGTTTTACCACAGATGAACTTGCCAATACATAGGCGCTTGCCCGAAGGCAATAATCTGAATTGCCATTATCAACGTGTCAAGCACAATAAGCACGCCCAGCGTACAACAAATTATCTTTGCCACCTTGAAGTTGACTTTATTCCTTATCTTTTTGAGAAGCGGTTTATATACAAATCTGAAAATAAGGTATGCACCGCAGCCGTAGCCGACTGAAGGAATTAACCCTGCATATTGGCTGACCTGTAGTGGTAAGTTGCTGTAATTCCAGAGCTGTACGCCCGACACGGCTTCCCACATGGTGCCTATAGCGAGTTCGCCCAAGAATACCGCTGCGCAGATCAAAGTTAAGCAAATCAGATTAGAGAGTATTTTATTTTTAGTGTTGTCCTTTTTAAACAGCTTATGTCCGAATACCGCCACACTGTCGGGGTCGCCCAAAAGTATCTGAAAAGCGAACGGAATTAAAGCGTAGGGGGAAATAAAGGGCAACAGGTGGAAGCGGCAATCAAAATATCCTTGAGAGATTATCTTGACTACGTTTTCAACAATCCACCCTAATCCTGCAACGCCTATGCCGAAAAAGTAAAGGTATACGAATTCGACTCCCATAACGGTAAGTCGTTTCTTTTCGCTTTTTGCCACGTTTTGAGTTATTGAATCGTCATCTGCTACAACACAACTTGATTGATTATTCACTTCTCACAATCTCCTAAAATAACCGTAATTGTTATGACCTTCAAATATAATTATAATACATAACTTTATATGTTTCCAATGAAAATTTTGTAAAAAATTATGATAATTCTGTCACATATAATTATGATAACGGAGCATATTTTTGCCTTAAGACGAGCAAGGCGTTATCCTACCTTGAGCCCGATATAAAAATTGTTTAAAAAACCGAGTTCGACAATTTTGTGCAAAATTATTGATTATTTTACGAATTTTGTAAAATAATATTTGAATTTTGTAAAATAATCATTTGACCACAAAAAATATGTATTTTATAATAAATTCATAATAAAACAAAAAGGGATTTGTTATGAAAAAAATCGTAATATTGGAAAGTAACGA
>JBJEVC010000055.1:0-9242 GCA_051884135.1 Candidatus Coproplasma sp.
TCCTTAATTACTTTTTTCATAAAAATATGCACCTCCAAAAGTGTCTAACTTTTGGAGGTGCATATCAATTCGTGCAGACGGGTATTTTTTATATTAAAGCACATACTTGAATATATGAGAACGAGGTCAATTAAAATAGCATTGCTTCTACCCCTGCTCTGCCTGATATTTTGTGCGTTTACGATTGATGAAACCGGCTCGCTTAAAAGCCTGACAAAGCCGTATATAACCACATATGAATGTACCGCCGCAAGGCTAGGCAACGAAGACATTATGGAAAAGTACGACTATATCCGAATTACTTTTTTAGACGATAAGGAGCTGGAAGTAAGTTTAAAACGGAAGAACAGCAAAAAGAAGAGCTTTACTTGCGAATATCAATACGACGAAAAGACAAGCAGGTTTAACGCAGAATTGGGCATATGGGGGTTTAAGTTCAAGCAGGATACAAAAATTGAAAACGGCAAGTTTACCGTCTGTATGCCAATACTCGGGCGGACGCTTCTGATGAACTTTCAATCTTAAAAATTAAAACCTGTGACATAAGCCACAGGCATTATTTAATCGCTTGTATCGGGATTATATTTTCCCACAATCTCCTTACTGCCTTCGAATTCGCTCACACTGAATATAGGCATTTCAAAGTCTTTGGAAGGGGCATTATTTTCATTTATTACTTCATCCATAGTAACCTGCTCTCCGCTGTTTTGAGTTGAAGCGCCGCTATCGGGGAATGCGATATCGTATTCCATCTTCGTCAAATTTTTGGAAGAGTAATAAATTTGCTTTGCCCTTTCGCTGTGCATTCTCTCGTTAGTTTGTTCAATCATGAAACCGAGATTTACTAATAATAATATTAAAAAGACGCTCCCGATTACAATCATTGCGATGTATTTAGGTTCCATATATTAATTTTACTACTTTAAAACTCACTTTGTCAACGGGTTAACTATACATATCAAATTATAACGTTATGACATAATGCAAAATTTTTATTAATATATTGTTTTATGAAAAAAATTGTTTTTTGTGGCGGCGGAAGCGCAGGTCACGTTATTCCAAACCTTGCAGTTATAGAATCATTACCTACTCAATTCACCCCCTACTATATGGGAACTAACGGCATTGAAAAGACAATCTGCTCAAATAGCGGAATAACCTTTTATGAGTTTGTAGGCGTTAAACTTGTAAGGGGTAAACTACTTTGTAATCTGGCGATACCTTTCAAACTTGCTAAAAGCATTTCAGATTGCAAAAAGACGTTGAAAGAGATTAAGCCTTCAGCTATTTTTTGCAAAGGCGGATACGCATCTCTACCCCCTGCACTTGCGGCGGCAAAGCTTAAAATTCCGATTATTATTCACGAATCTGATATTTCTATGGGGTTAGCTAATAGAATTATAGCTAAAAAAGCTGAAATAGTTTTAACTTCCTTTCCGCAGACAGCTAAAAAGTATTCAAACGGGTTGTGCACAGGTTCGCCTATGAGAAAGAACCTATTAAATCAAAATGCAGTTAATGCTAAAGAACGGTTAGGATTGGATATGCGCCCCACGATTTTAGTATTTGGCGGCGGCAGCGGCTCGGTTGCAATTAATAACGCTTTAAGAAAAAATATTATACAGCTCTGTAAAAAGTATAACGTGGTGCATATCTGCGGCAAGGGCAACTTAATCGGAAGCAGAATTTACGGATATAAACAGGTTGAGTTTACCGATAATATGGGCGAGATCTATGCCTGCGCGGACTATGCCGTTGCAAGGTGCGGCTCAAACTCTGCATTTGAGTTGATTGCAAATAAAATACCCACTCTCTTTATACCGCTCGATAACGGCGCAACAAGGGGCGACCAAATAGAAAACGCAAAGTATTTTTATAAAAAGGGGTTATGCAGAATTTTAAGCGAAAAGAATTTAACTTCAGCAACACTTTTAAAGGAATTGGAAGAATTAATTGCTGACGAAACAATAAAAAATGCACTGCGTAACGATGATACGCAGTGCGGTACAAACAACGTCATTAACGCCATTTTATCTGTTGTTAAAAATTGATTATTCCATAACCGGAGAGAACCATTTTTACGCCGAGCAACACAAGGACAACACCGCCGATAATTTCGGCAACGCATGCCTTTTTCTGGAAGAGTTTACCGAAACGGTTGCCAATTATAAGACCGATAAGCGAGATTATAAAGGTTACTACACCTATTATAGCGACTGATATCCACGCCCAAAGCTGTGTGCTGTTAACACATTCGACGTTTAAAAGAGTGTTAAACGTAAAGCCTACAAACAGAGCGTCTATGCTGGTAGCTACACCCTGAAGAAGTATCGTAGGGATAGAGAACGACTTTAACTCGTTAGTACTTTCATCGTTAGCACGCAGTTCTTTAATACCATCGTATACCATTTTACCGCCGATTATTACTAAAAGGGCAAAACCTATCCAATGATCTATTAAATCAAAGAAGTCAAACTGCTGAAAGCCAAAACCTATGTAGAAACCGATAATCGGCATTAGTGCCTGAAAAACGCCGAAAGTTAAGGGTATTAAAAGCCCCTTACGCTTTGTAATGTTACGGTAAACCATACCGTCGCATATGGACACGGCAAAGGCGTCCATAGCCAAAGATACACCTGTCAACAATATAGTAATCAACAAACTCCAAACCATATTTTTATTATATCACTGAATTGATATATAGGGAAATAAATTTTATATAATTTTTAAAAAAGGGCTTAAATAAATTTGCTTTTTTATTATTTTTGAGTATAATACTATTGTTGTCGCAAATTGAGGTGTAGCGCAGTTTGGTAGCGCGTCTGGTTAGGGACCAGAAGGTCGTGGGTTCAAGTCCCGTCACCTCAACCACAAAAAGCGGTAAGGCTTTTAAGCCTTACCGCTTTTTGTTATTTAAGTAATCGAACCGAACCCACTACCTTCTGGTTTTTGCGCAAAGACACGCTATGTCTTTTAGGGCTCCCGAAAATATGCGAAGCAGATTTTTGGGAAAAGGAGACGCAAACGAAGCAAAGTTGCAATTTGGCTGCAGGCAAATTGCTTTAGGCGCAGTTTGCGGCGACGAGGTTAGGGAGCAGAAGGTCGTGGCAATTTAGCCTTACCGCTTTTTGTTATTTAAGTAATCGAGCTGAACCCACTACCTTCTGGTTTTTGCGCAAAGACACGCTATGTCTTTTAGTGCTCCCACCGTCATTGGGAGCGTAGCCACTTGTGGCGGAGTGCGGCAATCCCAGCGGATAGGTTGTTACCGCTTCTAATAAATAAAACCGCAATAAAATCAAACTCTATCGTCACTCACTATGCTCGTGACTCTTTCCCTATTCTTTAGGGAAAGCACGATTGAGAATTATTTATTAAAATTGGTACGCCACATATATCTCTGGGATTGCCACGCTGTGCTCGCAATGACGGCTTCGAAGTCTGGCTTACCACATAATCTCAATAGTGTTGAGTTTAATATAATCATCACTCTTCCTTAACTTTTGCGTATAGAGCCATATCAAGCACTACGCCGCACTTGACGGCATTGCTCTTTAAAACACCTTCACGGACAAATCCTGCTTTTTCAAGCACCTTGCACGAGCCTTTATTATAAATAAAGGGTTCGGCATAGAGCCTGATAATATCGGTGGTTTCAAATATCTTTTCGCAAAATTCGTTTAATGCAGCAGTCGTTATTCCCCTGCCCCAATATTCTTCGGCTATGTAATAACCGACTTCCGCCGTCCTGAAATGGATATTGCTCTGTCTGAATGCTGCTATACTGCCAATACATTTGCCCTTATAGATAATTGCATAGGCAAACGTGCTATCCGTATCACAAGAAAGCATATCCCTTATAAATTGCAATGCATCTTCTTCAGTATACGGAAAAGGCAGTCCGTCCCTTAAGTTATTTAAGACGTTTAAATTATTGAGAGCACACGCAAGGTCTTTTGCGTAATTCTCTTTCCACGGTGTGATATAATTCATATTTTCTCCTAAAAAAACGGACGGGAAATGCTCCCGTCCGTAAATTTTGTTTAAATTACTTGCTTTCCTTGCTTAAAGGCTTCAAATTCCAAATGTTTTGAGCATAATCATTTATACTTCTGTCGGCAGAGAAGAAGCCTGAAGCCGCAATGTTGCGAAGCGACATCTGATTCCACTTACGCTTGTCGTTGACATACAAATCGGAAATCTGGTGCTGGGTCTGACTGTAAGCATTGAAATCCGCCATACACATATAAGGGTCAGCAACGGGTGAACCCGTAAGGAGATAGTTTGCCATATCTGCAAAAGACTGACCGTTAAAGCCTATAATCAACGCCTCAACTATTCTCCTTAACCTTGCATTCTCATTGTAGTACTTGGACGAGAAGTAGCCAGAACGCCAGATATCGTCAACTTCGTTGGATTTAAGACCAAAGATAAAGATATTTTCATCACCTACAGCTTGAGCCATCTCAACGTTAGCGCCGTCCAAAGTTCCGATTGTAAGCGCACCGTTGATCATGAACTTCATATTACCCGTACCGCTCGCCTCTTTTCCGGCAAGGGAAATCTGCTCTGAAATTTCCGTTGCAGGCATAAGCTTTTCGGACATAGTAACGTTGTAGTCTTCCATAAAGATAACGTTGAGCTTTTCCTGAATCTTGGGGTGCTTTTTGATATCTTCAGACAGATAGCTTATGAGCTTAATCGTCTGCTTTGCCATTGAATAACCCGAAGCCGCTTTAGCACCGAAGATATAAGTCTTGGGCTGCACGTTGAGCTCGGGATTATCAAGCAAATCAAGATAAGTATCGATGATGTTCAATACGTTGAGAAGCTGACGCTTATACTCGTGAAGACGTTTTGCCTGCGTATCGAATATGGAGTCGGGGTTAATCTTAAAGCCCTGCTTCTTCAAAGCATAGTCTGCAAACTGTTTTTTCTTAATCGCCTTAATCTCATCCAATCTCTTGAGAACGGTTTCATCGCTATCAAACTTTTTAAGACCTGCTAAAAGCGAGCTGTCGTGTACGAAGCCGTCGCCAATGCAATCGGTAATGAGCGAAGAGAGTTCGGGGTTAGCCTGGCAAAGCCACCTACGATATGCAATACCGTTGGTAACGTTGGTGAACTTTTCGGGGGTGAAATCATAGAAGTCTTTAAATATTGACTGCTTGATGATTTCGCTATGAAGTGCAGCAACGCCGTTTACACTGTGACCGCCGTAAACCGAGAGGTTTGCCATCTTAACTCTACCGTGTTCGATGATGGACATACGGGAAATCTTGTTCCATTCGCCGGTGAATTTATCCCAAAGCTGTTCGCACATTCTACGGTTGATTTCACAGATAATAGAGTGTATTCTGGGTACAGTTCTCTGAATAAGATCTTCAGACCAGGTTTCAAGCGCTTCCGCCATAACCGTATGGTTGGTGTATGCGCAGGTTGCCGTAGTGATTGCCCAAGCGTCATCCCAGTTATAGTAATACTCGTCGATGAGTATTCTCATAAGTTCAGGGATTGCCATTGCAGGGTGGGTATCGTTTAAGTGAATTGCCGCAAGCTTGGGCAAATCCTTTAACGAACCGTATCTGTGCCTGTGGTCGTCCACTATATTCTGAATAGATGCGGAGCAGAGAAAATACTGCTGTTTTAACCTTAATGACTTGCCGTTCATATGGTTGTCGGCAGGGTATAAAACCTTGGTTATAAGGTCTGCATCTGCGTCAGCTTTCATAGCCTGCAGATAGTCGCCCTGCGAGAACAGCTTCATATTGAAATCCTGAACGGGCTTCGCCTTCCAGAGCCTTAATACTGATACTGCGTCGGAATCCTTACCGGAGATCATCATATCGTATGCAACCGCTTCGATATCGTTAGTATCGACGTATTCGATCTGCATACCGTTTTCAGTCCACTTCTCTTCAACTCTGCCGTTGAAACGAATCTTAAACGACTTATCCGTTCTCTGGGTAAGCCAGCACTCGCCGCCGGGAAGCCAAGCATCGGGAAGCTCTGTCTGCCAACCGTCGACTATCTTCTGTTTGAAAAGACCGTATTCATAGCGCAGCGAATAACCCATTGCGGGGTAATCTCCTGAAGCTAATGCGTCCATAAAGCAGGCTGCAAGCCTACCTAAACCACCGTTGCCTAAACCTGCGTCGGGCTCTAATTCATACAAGTCTTCAATATCGACACCGTATGAAGAAACGACCTTTGCAAAGACGTCGGTAGCACTTAAATTGAAGAGACTGTTCTTAAGAGAACGTCCTAAAAGGAACTCCATGCAAAGATAATAAACCTTCTTTGCCTTCTTATCTTTTACACGCTTTTGGAATTGCTGACGTTTCTGCAAAAGGATATCCCTTACGCTCATAACGACAGCTTTATAAAGCTGATCTTTAGTAATCTCGTTGGGTTTACTTACACCATAGTACCTTGCAAGTTTACCCTTAACGAGTTCCTTGACCTCTTTTTCCGTAATAGCAGTATTGCTCATTATACACTCCTGAAATTTAGTAAAATATTATTTAAGCATTTCAAGATACAAGGTCTCGTACTCCTTTGCAGACTTCTTCCAACTGAAGTCGGAAGTAATTGCCCTGTATCTTATATCTGCCCATTTTTCTTTATTCTTATAATCCGCAACTGCCTGCCTTATAACGTAAAGCATATCGTGCGCATTATAATTGGCAAACGTATAGCCGTTTACCTGCGGTTTAATACTGTCGTATAAACCACCCGTCTCCCTTACAATGGGAACAGTGCCGTAACGGCAAGCCATCATCTGTGAAAGTCCGCAAGGCTCCGACTTGCTGGGCATTAAGAATATATCCGAACCTGAATATATCTTTCTCGATAAATCGCCGTTAAACTGAATGTTCGCACTGACCTTTTCAGGGTACTTTTTAGCGAGCTCCTTAAAGAAGGACTCGTACTGATAATCACCCGTACCTAAAAGCACAAACTGAACGTCATCCTTCAAAACTTCCTCTATAACGTTGGTTACAAGGTCTAAACCCTTGTGAGAAACGAGACGGGAAATCATTGAAATGATGGGAGTTTCGGGCTTTACGGGGAGATTTAACATCTTCTGCAACTCTTCCTTGCAGACCGCCTTACCGCTCATATCTTCAGCCGTGAAGTTCTTGAACAGGTGAGTATCCAACTCGCTATTGTATCCCTTGTCGTCTATGCCGTTCAAAATGCCCCTTAACTTGAACTGATTATTCCTGATAATGGGGTCAAGTCCGTGAGCATAGTAAGGGTCTTTAATTTCCTCCGCATACTTGGGGCTTACCGTTGAGAACCTTTCGCTGACTTCGATCGCACCCTTCATAAGGTTGATTGAATTGTTGTACTCTACAAGGTACTGATACTTACCGTATATGTCGAACAGCGAAGAGAGAATATCGAGCGAATACTGCCCCTGATACTCTATGTTGTGAATAGTGAACAGGCAGCGTATGAACTGATATTCAGGTCTGAAACAGTAATTGGTCTTAAGATAAATTGCCGCAAGCGCAGCCTGCCAATCGTGGCAGTGCATAACTTCAGGGTAGAAGTTTACGAAGGGTATTATTTCTAATACAGCCCTTGAGAAGAATGCAAACCTCTCGCCATCGTCAAAATAACCGTAGCAACCGGGGCGCTTAAAGTAGAACTCGTTATCTACAAAGTAGAACGTAACGCCGTCTTTAACGTAGGAGAATACTCCGCAGTACTGATTACGCCAAGCGAGATGAACGTATAAATTGCCGAGATATGTAAACTTCTCCCTATACTCCTTCTTAATATCCGAATAAAGGGGCAGAATTACCCTTACGTCAAATTTACCCGTTGCAGCAAGCGACGTGGAGAGCGAACCTACTACTTCTGCAAGTCCGCCCGTCTGAATGAAAGGCGTTGACTCGGAAGCAACGAACAAGATATTTCTCTTACCCTGAACCTTTACTTCTTCCGTCATTACGACAGGAGTCTTCTTTGCAGCGGTAGTTTTGGTTGACTTTGCGCAAGTCTTGCTTGCAGTCTTCGCAGTCGACTTTGCCGCCGTCGTCTTGGTCGTTTTAGCAGCAGTAGTTTTAGTAGTTGCCGTGGTCTTTTTTGTTGCAGCCATCTTAATTATCCCCCGATGTCAATTATATACGAGAACCCTTGTTGATAAAGTAGGGTTTCTGTTCGCAACCTGCCAAGGTTACGCCCTTGCCTATGCTGGAATCCTTATCAGAAACTACATAGGAAAGATTGCAGTTTTCTGCTATGTCGTTTTCGCTCATAATGATGCAGTTTTTAAGGTGAGCACCCTTGCCGACGTGTACGTTACGGAAGAGAATACAGTTTTCTACCGTTCCTTCGATAAGGCAGCCGTCGTGAATAAGCGAATTTGCAACGTGAGCGTCTTCGGTTATCTTTGCGGGTGGAGCGTCGTTAACCTTGGTATAGACGTCTCTGTCGCCGAAGATTTCGTTCCTTACGCCCTTATTGAGCAAGTCCATATTTGCTTTATAGTACGATGCAAGCGAGTCGATATTGGAATAATAACCGTCAAGCTTATAGCCGTAAACGTTGCTCGATTTAACTGCAGGTAAGATAAAATCTTTAGAGAAGCTGTTGAGATTTCTTGCAGTCAAAGTCTGCAAAATTCTCAATATGTAAGAAGTTCTTGCAACTAAAACGTTGATATAGTGCTTTCTTACGCCTTCAGATTTCACGTTGACGTCAACACCGACGATTCTTTCATCTTTATCGGTTTCAAACATCATATACGACTTATCTTCGCCGCACTCGTGCTCGTGATATACGAGCGTTAAATCGGCATTGTGCGCAACGTGCTCGTCAATAACCTTGCTGTAGTCAAGCTTATAGACGGAATCACTGTCTGCGATTACAACGAAATCTTCCTTTGCTTTTTTCAAGAATGCCGTTGCACCCTTAAGCGCTTCCAACCTGTTGCGATATAACACCTCGCTTTCATCGCTGTAAGGAGGAAGTAAGATTAAACCGCCCTCCTTTCTTGCTAAATCCCATTCCTTACCTGAACCTAAATGGTCCATCAAAGACTGATAGTTGTTTTTTGTTAAAAGTCCTACCGTCGTAATGCCGGAGTTGACCATATTCGAAAGGGTAAAATCTACCAGACGGTATCTGCCGCCGAAAGGAATTGAACCCTTGGAACGAACTCTCGTGAGTTCGGATACGTGTTCATCATTAATGCTTGAAAAAATTACACCTACGGTTGATGTCATCTT
>JBJEVC010000056.1:0-2025 GCA_051884135.1 Candidatus Coproplasma sp.
GACTTTGATGCGCTATACGAAATAATGTCGGATAAAGAGACTATGCAGCACTATTCCAAGTCGTTTGACGAGCAACGTGTTAAGTGGTGGATAGAGTGGAATCTGCTCAACTATAAGAAATACGGGTTCGGCTTATGGGCTGTTATACTCAAAGAAACAGGCGAATTAATAGGCGATTGCGGTCTGACAATTCAGAGCATTGACGGAGTGTTACTCCCCGAAATAGGCTACCATATCCATAAGAAAGATTGGAGAAAAGGTTACGGTAGCGAAGCGGCAAAGGCGGTCAGGGATTGGGCGTTTACGCATACTGACTATGACTGCCTGTACTCATATATGAAGCATACTAACGTGGCTTCGTATTCCACAGCCCAAGCTATCGGAATGAAAAAGGTTAAGGAATACCCCGACGTAAACAACGGAATTTCCTACGCCTATGCCATAACCCGTCAAGAGTGGGAAGGGTTAAAAGGTTAATTTAAAACCATACAGCAAAATCGAATGGCTAACCACCATAGAGCAATTATAGCTTGCTAAATAAGGTTTAAGTCGGTGAACGGTAAACGTTCAGCGGCTTTTTTATGCGCTTTTAATGCTTTGGTCAGATTGCACAAAAATTAAAGGGGTGGGTTATTTTTTGTAAAAAAATTCAGGGATATAAAGTGAGGGGGTATAAGCATTTATACCGAGCGGACAAACCTATAAAACGTCAGTAAAAACAATTTTTAAAAATTTTTTTACTTCGTGAAATTTTTGGTAAAAATTTCAGCTACTTATATGGAGGGATAATATTTTAACTAAATAAGTCTAATGATGGGTGGCGGTTGCGAAGTGGTAATCGCTATCTGTTTTAAATAAAAAGCGAGGTGATTTTATTATGATTGACTACGGGCTTTTGCGGTAAGCCCCAAAATAACCGCAAGCAAAATACAAGCAAAAAACTAACGAAATTCAAGCAATAGGAGGAATATAAAATTGCAACAAAAAATAAAAAATGAGAAGCAGGTAAAGGAAAATGCAACAGGTTGGCATTTTCGACACTTTTCGCCAAGGCGAAATGAAGAATCGGGAAACCCGATTTTCAGGGGGTGATCAGCAATGAAAGGAGTAAGGAATACGAACAGGTACGCTCGTAAGTTTATTACCATAATAGATGACTTCAAGTTAGAGAGCATAGCTCGCCTGATGGAAAAGGACGAGTACAAGGACGATTTCAACAAGGTCATAAACGACGCTCTTGACTACGGTCTTCCGCAACTTCTTAAAGTGGCTTATGGTGAAATAGAAGAGGACGGGTTACCGTCTGCCCAGCCGCAGGGATATGAGCTATTAGTCAACGACATTGACAGCGACAAACTTGCCGAGATTTTAGACCTGTTTGAAGAGATACTGCTAAATATAACCTTAACAAAGTCAATGACAGCCTCGTTGTTCAACGAGAGGGCTAAAAACCTTGATGGCTATTCAGTCAGATCGGATATGTTTGAAAGCGGAATGTTGAGAGACACGCCCGAATATCTTGAAGCCCACGAGAGAATGGTTATGGACGATATTAACAGGTCAAGACGGAAAAGGTTAAGCGAATATGGGGGAGGTGGTAATTAACCTATTGACAAATTCCAAATTGTGTGGTATATATACTATAACAATTTTTAGAGAGGTTTGTTATGGTAACAAGAAAGGAAGATACACCGCAGAGGATAGCCAATAGGAAGTACGAGGAGAGGAACAAAGAGAAGCGTCAGGCGGCGAGCGGTAATTTTCAGACAATGATACCGAGAGAGCTGTTTGACGAAATTAATGCGTTTTTAAAGGAACGCAAAATGACAAAGGTAGACTTCATTAAAAAGGCGTATGAGTACTTGAAGTCAACCGACAACAGCGGAATGTAGCTTAAATACAAGCTATACTTAATACACCCGTAATGTCGGGAATTGATAAGGAGACAAAAAAATGTATGGGGCAAACCGTGTTTATCTTTCCGTTAAAAGCAGGGTTTGCACAACCTATATAAAACTAAAATGA
>JBJEVC010000057.1:0-35762 GCA_051884135.1 Candidatus Coproplasma sp.
TTGTTTTCCTGATTGTTAGCTTTCTTCATGATTTCTCCTTCCCGTAGGGCACGTTGAGCGTGGCGAAACCTTGACTTGCTTTACATAAGGGGCAAACCGTCCAGGCTTCAGTTGCGGTATGCATATAGCCGCATTCTTTGCAGACGTAAAGAATAGGGGCTTCGTTTTTATACAGATTGCCGCTCTCCATAGCCTCGTAAAGGTAATTGAAAATCTGTTCGTGATGTTTCTCGACGTTGGCAATCATATTAAACAATGCCGCAATATCGTCAAAGCCCTCGCTTAAAGCTTCCTTTGCATAAGTCGGGTAAATGCGTTCGTGTTCGTTTTTCTCGTCTGTTGCAGCAAGCTTAAGCATCTGGGTTAAATCACCCGTATGATAGGGGTAGCCTGCGTCTATTTCGATATTATCAAGCGCTTTGCCTCTTTTGGTCAACTCTTCAAAAAACCTCCTTGCATGGACGGTTTCGTTTTTGGCAAGCGTCTTAATCTGGTCTGCAAGCGCAATATATCCCTGTGCCGTAGCTTCCCTTGCAATAAGCTGATAGCGCATACCCGCCTGACTTTCACCCGCAAACGAGCGGGCCAAGTTCAAATAAGTTTTAGTTTCGTCAAATTCCATAATGCCCTCCGTAACGTTATCTTGTGCTAAACGGTGGCAGATATGCCTTATTAAAATGGAATTTTTTGTAACTTTTAAAAAAAACGCCGTGCGTTTAATCAAAACCCACGGCACATTTAATTTGTACTATTATTTATTCTCTTTTCTTTATTATTTATTATTTATTTCATCAAAGGTACCCGTATTTCTTTCTGAAACAAATTATAAAAATTGAAGTTGTGGCAACGGCGAAAAGCTCTGCAAACACGTTTGCCGCCCAAATTCCGTCTACGCCCCATAAAATAGGGAGTACTAAAATACAGACTATCTGGAATAAAAGGGTACGCATAAAGGAGAGAATTGCAGAGATTAAGCCGTTGTTTAAGGCGGTGAAGAAGGCTGAACCGAAGATGTTAAAGCCGATAATCAAGAAGACGGTGGAGCAAATCATAAACCCACGTCTGGTTAGTTCCAAAAGCTCTTCGTTGTACCCAACGAAGACGTATGGCATTGGATAGGC
Organism: Candidatus Coproplasma sp.; assembly: GCA_051884135.1. GTDB lineage: Bacteria > Bacillota > Clostridia > Christensenellales > Borkfalkiaceae > Coproplasma. The sequence goes on from JBJEVC010000057.1 coordinate 1,122, forward strand.
GAGCGCCATTGCAAGGGCAAACATAGCCGCCGAAGTTACGGTGATTATAATCATACTCTTTTTAAACACGTTTTTAAGTTCGCTTTTATTGCCAGCCCCGAAGTTAAAGCCGATGATAGGGCTTACGCCCACCGCATAGCCTAAAAATGCCGATACGAAAATATAGTTAACGTACATCAACACGCCGTAGGCGGAAACGCCGTTATCGCCTACAAGACGCATAAGCTGGTAGTTGTATAGCATATTGACGAGTGAGAGAGATAAATTCGTCATCAGCTCCGAAGAGCCGTTTGCGCAGGTCTTGCCCAAAGCTTTAAAATCAATTATGGGCTTGCCAAGACATAAAACGCCCTTGCGGTTAATTATAAAGTAGAGTAACGGCGCTAATCCGCCTACCGCCTGCCCCGTTACGGTTGCCGCCGCAGCGCCTGCAATGCCCCATTTGAACCAAGCTAAAAACACTGCGTCTAATATGGCGTTGGTAACGCCTGCCGACACGACGAAGATTAGCCCGAGCTTCGGTTTTTCAGCCACGGGGAAGAAGCTCTGAAAGACGTTTTGCAGCATAAACAGCGTTATGCCTGCCATATTAATCGTTCCGTATAAAACGCAATTATCGAACGTCTCGCCTTCAGCCTTCATAAGCCTTGCAAGTGCGGGCATAAAGATTATGCCTACTGCCGTCATAATCAAGCCGATAATTACAGTTACGTAGATTAAGAACGAAAAAATTCCGCAAGCCCTTTTTCTGTCGCCTTCGCCCAACGTCTTGGAGACGAGCGCCGCACCGCCTGCGCCTATCATAAAGCCGAGAGTAGCAAACGCCATAAGTGCGGGCATAATCAGATTGACTGCGGCAAACGCCTTTTCGCCTGCAAAGTTGGATACGAAGACCCCGTCGATAACGCCGTAGATGGAAGTAAACACCATCATAATGACAGACGGCAGTACGAATTTTAAAAGCCGCTTTAAGGTAAACGTCTTGGCGAATTGCGTTTCTTTAATTGGCTCTGCCTTTACAAGATTTTGCGGATTGTCAGTATTGTTTGTCTGCATAGAAAGAAAAAAATAACGTACAACAATGGAGCCGTAGTATAAAGGCGGCATTGTTGTACTTGTCTCGAATTAGAAAGAGTAACTTACGTTATCTGTTTTCACCTATTGCCTTGACCATATCGGCAAGTGCGGGAATGATTTCTTTAATTTTCATTCCTGAAGTGTTTAACATGATGTCGTAGCAATTCTTATCTCCCCAAGGGCGGGAGGATATTAAATCGCACAGTTTGCTCCTTGCCTTATCTATTGCCTTTGCGTTCTTTAAAATGCGCTTGTCGGAGACGTCTTCGCCATCATAAGCTCGTTCTCTACAGCGCTTGATAACGGAAGCATCGTCTGCGTATACAAAGATTTTAACGGGATTAAGGTCTGCAAGAATAACGTCGGCGCAACGCCCGACTATAACGCAGTTACCCTTTTCGCCAACCGCCTTAATGACCTTCTGCTGTTCAACCAACACGTCGGTTGCGCAGTCGGGTACGGGGGAGATTACGGGCATGGTATGCGCAAAGCTGAAAGCGTAGTTGGTAAATCCGCCCTTTTCCAAAACGGAATTGACGTAATCTTCGTTTAACGCCGTATTCTTTGCAATTTCGGTTACTAACTCCTTGTCGTAGTAGGAGTAGCCGAGCTCGTCAGCAAGTCTCTTGCCGACTTCTCTGCCGCCGCTGCCGAATTTTCTTGAAATGGTAATAATCATATAAATTTACCTTCCTTAAATTAATCGCAATCAATTCACTGTTCTTTTGGAAACAGCGATTTCAACATCGTACCCAGATACAACACGGGTACAATGCTTATTTTATCCGCATACTTCGCCACAGACTTCATATTTTTTGCGGGCAGAAGCACACGTTTAAAGCCCATTTTAACGCACTCGGAAACTCGCTTTTCAGCGTATTGAACGGCACGCACTTCGCCCGTTAAGCCCACTTCGCCGAACACTGCCGTGTACTTGTCGATAGGCCTTTCGAAGTATGCGGAAGCGAGTGCGGCGCACAGGGCCAAATCGGTTGCAGGCTCGTTCAGCCTAATTCCGCCCATAACGTTGATGTATACGTCTTGAGATGAGTAGTGCAGGTTGCACCGCTTTTCAAGCACTGCGAGCAGGAGTGCGAGTTTATTGTAGTCCACGCCGAGCGACATTCTTCTTGGCTGACCGAACGCCGTCTTATTAATAAGCGTTTGAATTTCAACGTTCATACAGCGGTTGCCCGTCTGCGCAGGAGTAACGGCACAACCTGCTTCTTCGCCACGGCTTTCGGACAGGAATATGCCTGAATAATCAGTTACGGGGATAATGCCTTCGCCCGTCATCTCGAATACGCCCACTTCGGATACGTTGCCGAACCTGTTTTTAACCGCCCTTAAGATGCGGAAATTCTCTTGATTTTCGCCTTCGAAGTAGAGTACGGTGTCCATAACGTGCTCAAGCACTTTCGGGCCTGCAAGTGCGCCTTCTTTGGTAACGTGACCGATGATGAAGAAGGTGATATTTTTGGACTTTGCAATTCTCATAAGCTTGGTTGCGCACTCACGCACCTGACCTACCGAGCCCGACGAAGACGACAAATCGTCTGTATAAACTGCCTGAATGGAGTCTATAACGCAGAACTTAACGCCGTTTAACTGCTCTTCCAAGCCGTCAATGCAGGTGCCGTTGATAAGAAGCATATTCTCACCGCCGACGCCCAAGCGGTCACAGCGCATTTTCACTTGAGAACAACTCTCTTCTGCGGAAAAATAAAGCACCTTATGCGAATCGGACAGATATGCCGCAATTTGCGTCAACAGGGTGGACTTGCCAATCCCGGGGTCGCCGCCGAGTAGCACAAGCGAGCCGGGGACGATTCCGCCGCCTAAAACGGTGTCGAATTCCGATATGCCCGAAGGCACTCTCTCGTGTCTTTCGTAGGAGACGTCTTTCAAAGGTCTTGCCTGATATACGTTACTCCTTGACGGCGTTTCAATTTTTGTTTCGTTTTTTACAATCTCTTCAACCATCGTGTTGAACTGTCCGCAGGACGGGCATCTTCCCAGCCATCTCGGGCTGGTCGCTCCGCATTCGCTGCAGGTAAACACGGTGGTGGTTTTAACCGGTTTAGCCATTAAATTTAACCCCTTTAGTTACTGCTGTACAGTATACGCAAACGCCCTTTTTCTCACCGACAAACCCCAGCCCTTCGCAGGTGCCGGCGGTAATGGATACGTTCTCTTCGTCAATGCCCACAGCGTTGGCAAGGGTTGTAACCATCTCATCGATATATTTACTCAATCTCGGCTTCTCCGCCTGAATTGCAACCGAAAGCCCAAGCGGCTTAAAGCCCTTTTCGCCTATAATTTCTACGACATTTTCAAGCAGCTTAATGCTGTCCGCACCCCTGTATTTTTCGTCGCTGTCGGGGAAGTAATAGCCGATATCCTTTAACCCTGCCGAAGAGAGCAGTGCGTCCATCACGGCGTGAACGGCAACGTCGCCGTCGCTGTGTGCAATAAGTCCCGTATCGCAGGGTATTTTAACGCCGCAAAGGGTGATAAAGTCTTGCTTCTTACCGAAGGCGTGGACGTCTACGCCGAACCCGACTTTTGGCTGTTCTTCGTCAAAGAAGAGAGCGGTAGGGTAATTGCAAAAGTTATCAAAGTCCTGTTTATAGGTAAGCTTTTTGTTCTGCGGCGTTCCGCAGGGACAGATTTTTGCAGGTTTAATATAACGGGAGTAGACCGAACCGTCGTCGGTAAATTTCTCTCCGCTTGCAATCGCCTTTTCGTAAGCGGCGACGATATCTTTGGTATAAAACGCCTGGGGCGTCTGCACGATAAACACGACGTCCCTGTCGGGTACGTTTTCGATATAGCCGTCTTTGCCGATAGCGACCGTGTCGACTGCGGGGCAGGCGCAAATGGCGCTCCCGAACTCCTTAACGCAGTTTACGCAGCTTTCGATTATATCCTCGGTTACGAAAGGGCGAGCGCCGTCGTGGATTAAAACGATATCTCCCGTCACGGCTTTAAGGGCGTTATAAACGCTCTCCGTTCTCGTCTTACCGCCTGTCACGACCTGCCAACCGTAGGCAATGCAAAACTCTCTCATCTCCTCGTCGTTCTCGCCGCAGACGGCAATTTTTTCAAGGTTGCCCCCCACATATTCGCAATCGAATTCATCGAAGACCCCTAGGGTATAGTGCAGGGCAGGCGGTCCGTTAAGGGGCGCCATAAGCTTATTTTTATTAAAGCCTGCTCTCTCGCCCTTGCCTGCGGCACAGACTATCACGCTTATTCTCATTGCTTGTTTTCCTCTGTTTCAACGGGCGTTGTGTTTACGGTTTTTTCAGTATCTTGCGTATCTTGCTTATCTTGCGTTTCGCTAACCGCAAGCTCGCCGACTACGTTTTTATCGGTTGGCTTTTCGGCAAGTTTTCTTGACCTGCGCAACTGCTCTTCTCTCTTCTTTTCGCTCGCCCTGCTGTTTTTTATCGATGTGCCGAAGATGTCGGTTATGTCCATAATGGTCACGAATGCGTGTTTATCGCAACGGGATACGACCGAACGAAGTCTGTGCAGCTGGAAGCGGCTGACAACGCAATAGATGACCTTTTTGTCTGCCTGTGAATAATAGCCTTTACCGTCTAAAACGGTCAGTCCTCTGCCGAATTCTTCCGAAAGGGCGGGGGCGACCTTATCGTATTCTGCGGTAATTATCAAAGCACCCTTTGCCTGGTCAAGACCTAAAGTGATGAAGTCCACAGCCTTGCCGTTGACGAAATAGGCTACTATCGAATAGAGCGGAATGGAAAAATCGCCCTTACCCGTACATACAACCGTTACGCCTATTATGATGTATAAGATGACGTTGAAAATCATTACGAAATTTCCGACGGTCAGATTGAGCCTTTTTGCAAAGATAACGCCCAGCGTTTCAATGCCGTCCATAGTTCCCCCGAAGCGTATGGTTAAGCCGCTGCCTATGCCAGAAAGGATACCGCCGAACACACAGCAAAGCAGGGTTTCGTTGCCCACTATCGGCGAGCCGTTTGCAAAGAAGTCGGGTACAAAGCTGGGTATTATGTTCTGGAACAGCAGTGAGAAGAGCGAGTAGACGCCGATTGCGAACAGCGAATAGACGGTGAACGCCACGCCCTGCTTTTTCATTCCGAACAGGAATATGGGGAAGTTAATGATGATAAGCCACGACCATAGCGGCATGACTTCGATGAGCATATCCAAAAACATTGCAAGACCGGAAACGCCGCTGTCGTACAGACCGACGGGGGCGAGCAACAGCGTTACGCCCGCAGCGTTTACTGCGCCTGCGATGAGCAGAGCGGCAAAGTTTATCGCTTTCATATCACCTTTCTTGTACTTTAACTTCATTGCTGTATCCAACCTTAAATTATCTCGTAAAGGGAAGCGGCTTCGTCTTTTTTAACCGTCTCTTTCACTTCGAGTATTTTAAACTTAAGTACGCCCGTTGCGTAGTCTATTTCAACCACGTCACCCACTTTAATCTGGTGGGAAGGTTTAACCTCCTTTCCGTTAATTATAACCTTACCGCCGTCGCAAGCCTCTCTTGCAACGGTGCGCCTTTTAAGTATTCGGGAAACCTTTAAAAATTTGTCTATACGCATATCTTCAACCGTATTTTTTTGTCGCTGAATAAAACCGTCTGCATCACTTTTATAAATTAAATATACAAATATAAACAAATGACTTGACAGCTCGTTTTTTAAGTAATATAATTTAACCTATATTAAAATGCATTTTATGCGCTTTTTACCTTTTTTCTCTTTTTAGTAAGGGTAAAAAACAGGTAAAAAAAGTGCCGTATTCACACTTAATTATACACTATATAATATAAAATGTAAAGGGTGTGGGCATAATTCTTTCAAGCAAAAAATTTTTTTGCGGCGGAATTTTGTCAAGTCAGCGAAAAAAAATTTTTTTCCGCCGCCCGATTGAATTTGAAACGTTAGATTTTTTGCGGTGAAAAGATATATACGCATAATCGCCAAACACGTGATAGAACAAAGTAAAGGAGTAAACCAATTAATGAATTTACCGATTCACAAGTATGGCAAAACTGAAAGACGTAAGTTCGGCAAAATCAACGAAGTCATCGACATTCCCGACCTCGTTGAAATTCAAAAAGCCAGCTACCGTACTTTCATAGAAGAGGGGATAGGGGAAGTATTTGAAGATTTCTCCCCCATAACCGACTATTCGGATCACTTCGAATTGTATTTCCTCGACCACTGGTTTGACGAAAAACCCAAGTACGACGAGAAGGAGTGCCGCAACCGTGACGCAACCTATGCTCTTCCCCTTCACGTAAGGGTAAGGCTCGTCAACAAAGTTAAGGATGAAATTATCGAATCCGACGTCTTCATGGGCGATTTCCCCAAGATGACCGATTCAGGTTCCTTCATCATCAACGGTGCAGAGCGTGTTATTGTATCCCAGCTCGTTCGTTCTCCCGGCAGCTACAACGCTATGGAGAGAGATAAGACGGGTAAGGAAATGTTCGGCACCACCGTTATCCCCAACAGGGGTGCTTGGCTTGAGTTCGAGCAGGACGCACAGGGCGTTCAGTGGGTACATGTAGACAGAAAGCGTAAAATCTGCGCTACCGTACTTTTAAGGGCATTGGGCTTCGGTTCCGACAGGGCGCTTTTAGACCTGTTCGATTCCGACAAGATGATTGAAAACACCATCGCAAAGGATACGACCAAGTCCGAGAGCGACGGATTAGTTGAGCTTTACAGAAAGCTCCGCCCCGGCGAAGTTCCCACCGAAGCTTCCGTAAGGCAGCACTTAAACAACCTGTTCTTCGACCCCCGTCGTTACGACGTGGTTAAAGTCGGCAGATACAAGTTCAACAAAAAGCTCAACATTGCTTACCGCCTTGCAGGCTGCAAGCTTGCAGAGAACGTCGTAAACAGGGAGACGGGTGAAATAATCGCTTCCGAAGGCGATATAATCACCGAAGAGCAGGCAGTGCTTATTCAAGACTTTGGCGTAGTCTACGATATGGAAAAGGGTACTGCGGTTAACTGCTCAAGCTCCGTACGTGTATGGGTAAACGATGCAGAGCGTGGCGAAATCAAGCACAAGATTATCGCTAACAACACCGTCAACTGGTCTGCGCTTTCCGATAAGAACCCCAAACTGTTCGGTCTTTTACCCACCGTTTATTATCCCAACTTCGTATTCTGCAACCAGATTGCCGAAGAGTGCAAGACCGCTTCTTGCGAAGAAGTTGCCGAAAACCACATAGACGAGATTAACAAGCTCTATTACACGGTTGAAGTTGCAGAGACCGAGGACGAGAAGCCCGAAGAGAAGAAGAACAGAGAGAAAAGGCGTGACCAGAGAATTAAGTTTGTTGAATCATGTAAGCTCTTCGTCTCTCTTCTTTCAAGCGACAAGGAAACGCTTGACTCCGACGAAAAGAAGACCATCAAGCCCATCGTTGAAAAGTTGTGCCACAAGCACATAACCGTAGACGATATCGTTGCGGCTATCTCTTCCAACATCGACTTGCAGTACGGCATCGGCACTATCGACAACATCGACCACTTGGGCAACCGTCGTGTACGTTCGGTCGGCGAACTTTTAACCAACCAGCTCCGTATAGGTATTTCCCGTCTTGAAAAGCTCATCAAAGAGAGAATGGCAACGCAGGACGCAATGGAAGTAACCCCTTCAGGGCTTGTAAACGTACGTCCCGTATCCGCAGTTATCAGGGAATTCTTCGGTTCTTCCCAGCTCTCACAGTTCATGGACCAGACCAACCCCGCAGCAGAACTTACCCACAAGCGTAAGCTCTCCGCACTCGGCCCCGGCGGTTTAAACCGTGACAGAGCAACCTTCGAAGTGCGTGACGTTCACCACTCTCACTATGGCAGACTTTGCCCTATCGAGACTCCCGAAGGTCAGAACATAGGTCTTATTTCTTCGCTTGCAACCTTCTCCAAGGTCAACGAATACGGCTTTATCATGAGCCCCTATCGTAAGGTTATCAAGGACGAAAACGGCGTAGCTACCGTTACCGACCACGTTGATTACCTCACCGCAGACGAAGAAGATAAATACGTCGTTGCACAGGCTAACGAGCCTTTGGACGAAAACAATCACTTCATCAATGCCAGAGTAGGTTGCCGTCATCAGGATTTAATTACGCAGATGACTCCCGAGCATATGGACTACATGGACGTAAGTCCCAAGCAGCTCGTATCCGTTGCAACCGCACTCATTCCCTTCCTTGAGAACGACGATACCAACCGTGCGCTCATGGGTTCGAACATGCAGCGTCAGGCAGTTCCCCTTATGAAGACGGAGAACGCAATCGTCGCAACGGGTATCGAAGCGGCAATCGCTCGTGACAGCGGCGTTATCGTCAGGGCTAAAGAAGCAGGCGTCGTCGTCGGCAGCACTTCCGACTTAATCAAGATTAGGGAAGATAACGGTCTTATTACCGAATATAAATTAAAGAAGTTCGAGCGTTCTAACCAGAACACCTGTCTTAACCAGAAGCCCATCGTCAACACGGGCGACAGGGTTGAAAAGAACGAGATTATAGCAGACGGCCCCGCAACCAGCAACGGCGAGCTTGCATTAGGTAAGAACATTCTCATCGGCTATATGGAGTGGGAAGGCTATAACTACGAAGACGCTATCCTTATCTCCGAAAAGCTCGTTCAGGACGACGTGTTCACCTCTATCCACATCGAAGAGCACGAAACCGAAGCAAGGGATACGAAGCTCGGACCCGAAGAGATTACAAGGGATATTCCCAACGTAGGCGAAGACGCACTCAAGGATTTGGACGAAAACGGCATTATCCGTATCGGTGCGGAAGTTCACCCCGGAGATATATTGGTAGGTAAGGTTACCCCCAAGGGCGAAACCGAGCTCACCCCCGAAGAGAGACTCCTTCGTGCAATCTTCGGCGACAAGGCAAGGGAAGTAAGAGATACTTCGTTAAAGGTTCCCCACGGTGAAGGCGGTATCGTCGTAGACGTTAAGGTGTTCACAAGGGAAAACAAGGACGAACTCTCCCCCGGCGTATCCAAGTTAGTAAGAGTTTATATCGCACAGAAGAGAAAGATTCAGGTCGGCGATAAGATGGCAGGTCGTCACGGTAACAAGGGCGTCATCTCAAGAGTATTGCCTCAAGCGGACATGCCTTTCCTGGCAGACGGTACTCCTTTGCAAATTTTGTTGAACCCTCTCGGCGTGCCTTCCCGTATGAACATCGGTCAGGTGTTGGAAGTTCATTTAGGTTTAGTCTGCAAGCAGCTCGGCTGGAAGATTGCGACCCCCGTATTCGACGGTGCAACCGAGCAGGATATCAAGCAGCTGTTCAAAGAGAACAACATCGTCAACCCCGAAGGTGCGGTAGACGGTAAAATACAGGTGTACGACGGCAGAACGGGCGAACCCTTCGAAAACAGGGTAACCGTCGGCGTACAGTATATGATTAAACTTATCCACCTTGTCGACGACAAGATTCACGCAAGGTCCATAGGTCCTTACAGCCTTGTAACCCAGCAGCCCCTCGGCGGTAAAGCGCAGTTCGGTGGCCAGCGTTTCGGTGAAATGGAAGTCTGGGCGTTGGAAGCTTACGGCGCAGCGCACATCTTGCAGGAAATCTTAACCGTTAAGTCGGACGATATCGTAGGACGTGTAAAGACTTACGAGTCCATAGTCAAGGGTAACAACATCTCCGAACCCGGCATTCCCGAAGCGTTCAAGGTGCTCTTAAAGGAACTCCAGTCCCTTGCACTTGACGTCAAGGTTCTCACCGAAAGCGGTGAAGAGCTCATCATTCACGAGCTTGATGAAGACGACGAAGCTATCCCCACCGCAAAGGCAAGGGAAGCAGAGGACAAGGAAAAGGAAATCCCCGAAGAAGAGTTGGAGATTACCGCTCAAAGCGACGAAGAGGACGAAGAGCTCGGCGATATCTCGCTGTTTGACGAAGGCGACGATGAAGACGAATTCAACGCAAAAGATTTGTTCAGCGATGAGGATATGGACGATTTCGGTGACGACGACCTTGGCGACAAGTTCACGTTGTTCGACGAAGACGACGAGGATAAGGACTAAACGGGAGGTAATGTAAATGTTTGAATTAAACGATTTTTGCTCAATTAAAATAGGCGTAGCTTCTCCCGAAAAAATCAGGGAACTTTCAAAAGGCGAAGTAACCAAACCCGAAACAATAAACTACAGAACCCAGAAACCCGAAAGAGACGGTCTTTTCTGCGAAAGAATTTTCGGACCGATGAAGGACTGGGAGTGCCATTGCGGCAAATATAAGCGTATCCGCTATAAGGGCGTTGTCTGCGAAAAGTGCGGCGTTGAAGTAACCCGTGCTAAAGTAAGAAGAGAGAGAATGGGTCACATCGAGCTTGCCGCTCCCGTGTCCCACATCTGGTACTTCAGGGGCGTTCCTTCCAGAATAGGTCTCGTACTCGATATGAGCCCTAAAGATTTGGAGCAGGTCATCTACTTTGCGGCATACGTCGTAATCAACCCCGGCAACGAGCCCATGTCGTTCGAAGACGCAAGGGGCAACGTTAAAAAGGTTGAATACAAGCAGGTTATAACCGACAGAGATTTGCGTGCTATCGAAGAAAAGTACGGCGACAGCGAAACCACCGGTCTTAAGGTAGGCATGGGCGCTGAAGCTATCCGTGAACTTTTACAGGCAGTAGATATCGAAAAGGAGTGCAAGGAAACCAAGGAGATTATCGACAGCTCCAACGCAAGCCAGAAGAAGCTCAAGGCTGTCAAGAGAATCGAAATTTTGGAATCCTTCAGAAAGAGCGGCAATAAGCCCGAATGGATGATTTTAACCGTCCTTCCCGTTCTTCCCCCCGAACTCCGTCCCATGGTACAGCTCGACGGCGGCAGATTTGCTTCTTCCGACTTAAACGATTTGTATCGCAGGGTTATCAACAGAAACAACAGATTAAAGAGAATGATAGAGCTTGGCGCTCCTGATATGATTATCAAGAACGAAAAGCGTATGCTTCAGGAAGCAGTCGACGCATTAATCGACAACGGCAGAAGGGGCAGGGCTCTTTCAGGTCCTTCCAACAGGGAACTCAAGTCGCTCTCCGGTATGCTTCGTGGTAAGCAGGGTCGTTTCCGTCAGAACTTACTTGGTAAGCGTGTCGACTATTCAGGCCGTTCGGTTATCGTCGTAGGTCCCGAACTCAAGCTCTACCAGTGCGGTCTTCCCAAAGAGATGGCAATCGAGCTCTTCAAGCCCTTCGTTATGAAGAGACTTGTTGAAAGCGGTCAGTGCCAGAATATCAAGAGCGCAAAGCGTGCAGTTGAGAAGGCAAAGCCCATGGTATGGGATATTTTGGAAGACGTAATTAAAGAGCACCCCGTTCTTTTAAACCGTGCTCCTACGCTCCACAGGCTTTCCATTCAGGCGTTCGAGCCCGTACTCATCGAAGGCAGAGCAATCAAGCTTCATCCCCTTGTATGTACGCCCTTTAACGCCGACTTCGACGGCGACCAGATGTCCGTACACGTTCCCCTTTCAATCGAAGCACAGGCAGAAGCAAGGTTCTTAATGCTCTCTTCCAACAATATCTTAAAGCTTTCCGACGGTAAGCCCGTTATGTCCCCTTCGCAGGATATGGTTATGGGTGCTTACTACCTTACCATTATAAGAAGAGAAGAAGGCAAGTTCTACCGCTGGTCGGGCGACAGATATTACGAGTGCGCAGAAGGCGAAGAAGGCGCTGAAAAGTACGTTCCCAACGCATATATTTCCGAAGACGAAGTTATGATGGCTTACCAGACCAAGTACCTGCATATGCAGGACGAAGTTTACGTTCGCCGCAGCGTAACCGTAAACGACGTAAACTCTCCCTTCAACGGTCAGAGCGTAACAGGTCTTGTAAAGACCACCGTCGGCAGAATTATCTTCAACAGCCAGCTTCCCCAGAATTTAGGTTTCGTAAAGAGAGAAAAACTTGAAGACTATCTCAAGTACGAAATCTCCTACGAATTCTTGGGCAAGAACGTAGCAGTCGGCAAAAAGCAGCTCGGTCAGATAGTTGACCGTTCGTTCAAGGTCGGCGGCGCAGCAGAAGCGGCTGAAGTTCTCGACAAGGTTAAGGCACTCGGCTACAAGTACTCAACCATCGGTGCAATCACTACTTCAGTATTTGATATGCACATTCCTGCAGCGAAGAAGGCAATCGTTGAAGAGACCGAGCAGAAGGTTCTCCAGATTGAGAGAAAGTATGCAAGGGGTCTACTTAGAGAAGAAGAGCGTTACAACGCAGTAATCAACGCTTGGGATAACGCAACCGACACCGTTACCGACGCACTCAAGGCTTCCCTTGATAAGTTCAACCCCATCTGGATGATGGCAAACTCCGGTGCCCGTGGTTCAATCGACCAGATGAAACAGCTCTCCGGTATGCGTGGACTTATGGTTAATCCCCAGGGTCGTAAGATAGAAGTTCCCGTAAAATCATGCTTCAGGCAGGGTCTTTCGGTTCTTGAATACTTCATCTCTTCGCACGGCGGTCGTAAAGGTCTTGCCGATACGGCGTTAAAGACGGCTGACTCCGGTTATCTTACCCGTAGGCTCGTAGACGTCTCCCACGAAGTAATCGTAAGGGAAGAGGACTGTATGGCAGGCTCCAAAAAGCCCCGTGGTATGATTGTTAAGGCAATCATCGGTCCTAACGGCGAAGTAATCGAAGGTCTTGAAGACAGAATTCAGGGTAGGTTCGTATCCGAAGACGTGGTAGATAAGAACGGCAACGTCATCATCGCACAGAACGAATTCGTCACCGACGAAATCGCAAAGAAGATAGTTGATGCAGGAATCGAACAGGTTTCTATCCGTTCGCTCTTCACCTGTAACTCACGTTACGGCGTATGCGCAAAGTGCTACGGCAAGAATATGGCTACCAACACACCCGTTATGCCCGGCGAGGCAGTCGGCGTAATTGCGGCACAGTCAATCGGTGAACCCGGTACCCAGCTTACCATGCGTACCTTCCATACGGGCGGTATTGCGGCAACCGGCGATATTACGCAGGGTCTTCCCAGAGTTGAGGAGCTTTTCGAAGCTCGTAAACCCAAGGGCTGCGCAACCCTTTGCGAAGTATCAGGTAAGGTTAGAATCGACGATGCAGACAACTTAAAGCACGTTATCGTGTGCGACCCCGTAACCGGCGAAGTGAAGAAGGATTACGAACTTCCCTTCAATGCAGAGCTCAAGGTTAAAAACGGCGAAATGGTTGCTCCCGGTACTGTACTCAACGCAGGTTCCATCTATCCCCAGGATATCTTAAGGGTTCAGGGTGTAAAGGGCGTTCAGGACTACATCTTGGAGCAGATTCAGTCCGTTTACCGCAGCCAGGGCGTTGCTATTAACGATAAACACGTAGAAATCATCGTTCGTCAGATGCTTAAGAAGGTCAGAATCGAGAACTCCGGTTCCACCGATTTGCTTCCCGGCGAAACGGTCGATATGTTCACCGTTGAAGAAGAGAACAGAAAGGCAATCGAAAACGGCGGTGCTCCTGCACTTCAGAAGCGTGTGCTTCTCGGTATAACCAAGGCGGCTCTCTCCACCGAAAGCTTCTTATCCGCAGCTTCCTTCCAGGAGACTTCAAGGGTGCTCACGGATGCGGCAATCAAGAATAAGGTTGACCCCCTTATGGGCTTGAAGGAGAACGTTATCATCGGTAAGCTCATTCCTGCAGGTACGGGCGTTAAGGACTATAAGAATATGTCCCCCATCATCAACCCCGCATACGGCAAGGACGACAGCGAAGAGAACGTATAAATTAATATAAAAATTAAGGGGGAGATTGCAATCTCCCCCTTAAATACAGGTTAAATATGGATTTTGAAGATTTGAGGCTTTGCGACCTATTAGATAAGGTGCAGAAAAAGGCTGATGAGATTGCTACGACCAGAAACGTTTCGCAGTTTAAGGAACTCGGCGCAAGCTTGCAGGCGGTATACGACTACTTTGTGGTAAGCGGAAAGGCTTACGAAGAGCAACAGCCGATGCTTAAGAATATGTTCTCCGCCTTCAATTACGGAGCGGTCATCATAAACGACGCAATCAAGACCAAGCAACTTGATAAGGAAGCGAACACCCTGCTTGACGAATGTCTGCAGATTATCACAGCCTGTTGCGTCAATATAAAAAAATCGCTGAATAGTTGACCAACCGTCATAGTGCCACCGTCATTGCGAAGCGACTGTATGTTGCTGTGGCGATCCCAGAAATGAAAGTGCCCACACAATTCTAAAAAACAAATCCTTATTCTCGCTTTTCCTGAAGAACAGGGAAAGTGTCACGAACAAAAGTGAGTGACGATAGAGTTTGATTTTTTTAATAATCCACATACAAAAACAAGTTTCCCCGCACATATGTGCGGGGAAATTCATTATTTATAACCTTATATTACTCTGTTTTTTCGTCTGTAGCCGAAGCTTCAGCCTTTGCTTTGTCGTCGGTCTCTGAAATATCGACGGTTTCAACCTTGCCTTGCTTTTTCTTTGCGAAATATGCAAGGAAGAAGGTTGCCACTCCGCCGACTATAAAGGTTGCAACGCCCAAGCCGATCTGCAAATTATTTAAACAAGCAACTCCGTAGTCGGGGTTAAAGAAGAATGAAATAATAACCGCAGGGATTGAACCTATAACAAACCCCACAATCGCCCACATCGTCGCACGGTGGAACTTGCTTAATAAAAGCTGCATAAGCTTTGCTATCGTAAAGAAGCCGATTACAACGCCAACGGCGAAAAACGTAAGCACCAACAGCGAATGACCGAAGTCGGTTTTAAGGGCGGAAATGCTATCAAGAATCGGCTGGTAATATCCGAATATGAGAAGGAGCATTGAACCGCTGATTCCCGGCACGACGAGCGCACAGCTTGCTAAAATACCCATAACGGCAAGCACCAAATATGTGTACCAGGGCATAGACGAAGACAGGTCTACGTTGCCCATGTTAGGTATAAAGCAGATGCCTACGACCACCGCAAGGGGGATGAGAACGGAAGCTATATCGTACTTTTTAAAGCCGTCTTTTTTTGCCCCCATAATCATATCGGGGCAGCTCCCCAGCATAAATCCTGCAAACAGCATAATGGTGGGGAACGGTGCGTACTCAAGTGCAAGATTTATAGGATATAACATTGCCGCAAACGCCAAAACCGCACCGAGCGCAATGGGCAGTAAAAACAAAATGCTTGCTTTAAAATTCTTCGTGATTCCGCCCAAGCTGTCGATAATCTTGTCATAGACGCCTAAAAGCACTGCAAGCGTTCCGCCCGAAACGCCGGGGATAAGCATTGCAACGCCAATCGCAGCGCCCTTGAGCATATTTAATAAAAACTCTTTGGCTTTCATCATTTACCTCAAAATATATTACGCAGTAAACTCAATTATAATACGTAAGGCGTAACCTGATATACGTAGTAGTTAAGCCAATTTATATAGAACAGGTTGGATGTGGAAGACCAATTCATCTTTACCTTTGTCATTTCCTTGTCGGCAAAGTAGTTTGCAGGGGGCTTAATGGGTAAGCCCTTCGCCTTGTCACGCTCGTACTCACGTTTTAAGGTATCCCTGTCGTACTCCATATGTCCCGTAACGAACACCTGTCTGTTGTCCCTGCTCTTTATAATACTTGCGCCCGCCTTCTTTGAATAGGCAAGTATTTTAAGGTCGGGGTGCTTTTTAATGTCGTCTGCGTAAATAATGGTGTGGCGTGAGTGCGGCATATGGAACTCGTCGGAGATGCCTCTCATAAGCGGTTCAATCTCGCCGTCGAAGATACGCTGGTGAGCAAAAATGCCGAAGCACTTCTCTTTTAAGTGGAATTTTTTAATGTTATAGAAGTAGTGCAACGCCGCCTGCGCACCCCAACAGATGAATAGGGTGGAGGTAACGTTGGTCTTCGTCCACTCGAATATTTTAACCAACTCGTCCCAATATGCAACGTCTTCAAATTCCATGTCTTCAACGGGGGCGCCGGTTATAATCATACCGTCGAACTTCTTTCCTTCAATCTCGTCAAAGCCCTTGTAGAACCTGTCTAAATACTCCTGCCCCGTGTGGGTGGGGTTATAGCTTGAAGTGCGGACAAGCGTCACGTTGACCTGCAAAGGGGAGTTGGAGAGTAGCCTCATAAACTGCGTTTCCGTCGTCTCCTTCGTGGGCATAAGATTTAATATGGCAATCTCTATGGGTCGAATGTCCTGCAAACTTGCCCTGTCCTTGTCCATAACGAAAATTCTTTCGCCCGTTAAGATGGAGTATGCAGGTAGTTGTTTATCAATAACGATAGGCATAATCTTTCTTTTCCGTAAACAATATAGTTAAAACGCCCGACCAAACCAACGCAAAGGTGTGGTCAGGCGCAGAGAATATCAAGTAAAATTAAATTTGTGCCAATGCTTGTTCAAGGTCGGCAATGATGTCTTCAGGGTTTTCGATACCCACGGAGAGGCGTACAAGGTTTTCAGGTACGCCTGCCTTTACCAAATCTTCCTTGGAGAGCTGGCGGTGAGTGGTGGAAGCAGGGTGAAGCACACAGCTTCTTACGTCCGCAACGTGCGTTTCCTGCGTAATCATCTTAAGCGCTTCCATAAAGGTAGCGCACTTTTTCACGTCGCCTTTAATACCGAAACTCATCATACCGCCCTGACCGTTGGGCAAATACTTTTCAGCCAATGCGTGGTACTTGTTGTTCTCAAGCGATGCATGCTTAACCCACTCGATCTTGGGGTGTTTGCTCAAATACTCGGCAACGGCTTTAGCGTTGGAAGAATGTCTTGCCATACGAAGGGCTAAAGTGTCACAGCCAAGGTAGGTGATATACGCATTCATAGGCGCCATAATCGCACCTAAATCCCTGATCATCTGCGCCCTGCACTTGGTGGCAAAGGCTACGGGCAGGTCGGCATATACCAAACCGTGATAGCTCTCGTCGGGGATATTCATAGATGCGTATCTGGGGTTGCCCTTAAAGTTGAAATTACCTAAATCAACTATCATACCGCCGAGCGCCGCAGCGTGTCCGTCCAAATACTTGGTGGAAGAGTGAATGACGATATTTACGCCAAACTCTTTAGGTCTGCACAGGGCAGGGGTAGCCAACGTATTGTCGACGATAAATAAAAGAGAGTGCTTTTTGCAGATGGAAGCAATCTTATCAAAGTCCAAAACCACGATTGCAGGGTTGGCAATCGTCTCGCAGAAGATAAACTTCGTCTTGTCGTCAATGAGCTTTTCAATCTCTTCAGCCGAGTCGTCAGGGTTAAAGAACCTGCACTCAATGCCGAGCTTGGGCAATGTCGTGCCGAAAAGGTTGAACGTACCGCCATAGCAAGCCTGGGAGATAACGACGTTATCGCCAGCCCCTGCCACGGTAAAAGCCGCAAGCGTGGTTGCACTCATACCGGAAGCACAGCCTATAGCCGCAACGCCGCCCTCTAAAGCCGCAATCTTGCCTTCCAACGCCGCAACGGTGGGGTTGGCAAGTCGGGAATAGAAGTAACCGTCGCTCTTCAAATCGAAGCAGTCCGCCATCTCCTGCGTGTCGCCGTAGAAGAAGGTGGTCGACTGGCAGATGGGGGGGATACGGCTTTCGCCCGTCTTGGGGGAATAACCAGCCTGAACGCACAAGCTGTCAAGTTTTAAATCTTTCATATGTTTTGCCTCTGAAAATAATTTCAAATTAAAGTATTCGGTTTAATAGTTTTTAAGCTGCCTTCTCGTGTCACGCTCTATATCACGGCGTTTGATGCTCTCTTTCTTGTCAAAGGTCTGCTTGCCACGGCAAAGAGCCACTTCAACCTTAATAAGATTGTCCTTAAAATACAGGGCAATAGGCACCAAGGTCATACCTTTTTGGTTAATTTTACCGACTATTTTGTCAATCTCTGCCTTATGCAAGAGAAGCCTTCTGTCCCTTTTGGAGTCTTTGGAGTTAAACGCACCGCTCTTGTCGTAGACGGGTATGTGCAGATTCTTGATAGAAACCTGCCCTTCACGGATAAAGCAAAAGCTGTCCTTCAAATTGCAGTTGCCTGCACGGAGAGATTTGACTTCCGCACCTTCCAAAACGATTCCGGCTTCGTATTTCTCTTCAATAAAGTATTCAAATGTAGCAGACCTGTTATAGGCAATTTGTTTACTCATTATCTATATTATACCTTTAATTATAGTCTTTGTAAAGTTAAACCAACGCAAATTGTATTCGCCTGGAGCATAAATCACAGCCGACGACTTCAACTTTTACGCTGTCGCCGAGCTTAAAGGCGTGTCTTCTGCCCTTGAGTAAAAACCTTTCGGGGAAGTAGTCGTAGTAATCGTCGGGGAGCATATCGCTGCGGATAAAACCTTCAACGGTGTTAGGCAGCTCCGCAAATATTCCGCTCTCGATAACGCCTGAAACGACTGCGTCAAACTGCTCGCCGATGCGCCCACGCATATACTCAAGCTTATACAAATCGTCCACGTCACGCTCTGCCTGTTCGGCTCTGCGTTCTCTTTCGCTTGTATTGACTGCTGCAGTTTTTGCTATAGCGGAGTACTTATTTAACAGTTCTTTATCATTCCCGTGTAAAAGTACCTTTAACACACGGTGTACGAACAGGTCGGGGTAACGGCGAATGGGGGAGGTGAAGTGGCAATAGCACTTGCTAGCAAGCCCGAAATGCCCTAAATTCTCTTCCGAGTATCTCGCCTTTTGCATAGAGCGGAGCATAACCTTGTTGACCACCGCCGCATAGGGTTTGTCTTCGACAAGGTTTAAAATCTTCTGGAAGTCTTTGGGGTTCGTATCTTCGCCGTTTAACGTAACGTTTACGCCAAGCTCTTTTAAAAACCCGTGTAAAAGATTGACCTTTTCGGGCGAAGGCTTTTCGTGAACACGGTATAAAAAGGGTGCGCTTTTCTTTAAAGCAAAGTCGGCAACGCATTCGTTGGCAGATACCATAAACTGTTCGATAAGCCTGTGCGACAACGCCCTTTCATAGTCGGGTATTACTATCTCACCCGATTCGTCTACATATATGTGGGCTTCTTTGACGTCTAAACTCACTTCACCGTCTTTCTCTCTCAACGCTTCAAGCTTTAAGCAGAGTTCGCCCATACTTTTAAGCATTTCGGCAATTTTAGGCGTAACTATGCCCGTTTCGTCACGCTCTATAACGGCGGTAACTTCGTCGTACGTCAACCGCCTATCGCTCTTTATAACGCTTTCAAAAATCTCATAGCTCAACTTCTTGCCACATTTATCAAAGGTCATAAAGCAAGACATTGCGTATCTGTCTTCGCCCTCGTTTAAACTGCAAGCCCCGTTGGAAAGGCTTTTAGGGAGCATGGGTAGAACCCTGTCGGGGAAGTACACGCTCGTACCCCTTTCGTACGCTTCCTTGTCTATACAGCCGTTGTATTTAACGTAATGGCTTACGTCTGCAATATGCACGCCCAGACGGTAATTCCCGTCCACCGTTTCAAGCGATACGGCGTCGTCGATATCCCTTGTGTCCACGCCGTCAATAGTTACGGTTAAAAGATTGCGTAAATCGAGCCTGTCGCCTAAAACCACCTTTTCTGTAGAGACCTTTTCAGCCGTCTCAACGACGTAAGGGGGGAACTCGGTGTTCAGCTCGGCAGAGACAATTATCGCTTCTTCTTCGGTTAAAAAGTCGCCGTCCACGCCCAAAACCTTTATAATCTTTCCGTTTACAAAGTCCTTGTTGTGGGCGGTAATCTCCGCCATAACCTTGTCGCCTTCGCAGGCATCACCTAAAAGCGAGCGGGGGATGAGCACGTCTGCGCCGTAAGCCCTGTCATCGGGAATGACAAAAAAGTTGCCCCTGCCCCGTATAATTCTGCCCGTAACCGTAGTTCTGCCACGTTCTAAAATATTTAATATTATAGCTTCGTCGCCCTTGCCGACAGGGATAGCTAAAACCTTGTCCCTATCTAGTGCGCCGTTCAAGTGCTTTGCAGGCACAAAGAAGTCGTGTTCTCTCTCGGCATATCCGTCGGGGATTAAAAAAGCATAGCCGCCTGCATTGGCTTTAACGGTAGCGCAAAACGCCCCTGCCCTTTCGGGGGAGAGGTACTTTCCGCCGTTGCCCTTAACAATAAGCCCTTCGCTCGCCAGATTTTTGATAACCGATTTGGCGGGCTTTTTATAGGAAGGGGGAAGGTGAAGGGCAGAGACAATCTCGTTTAAAGTTTTGTTCTCAAGCTTTCCGCATTTGAAAGCGGATAGAATAGTTTTTCTTAAATCCATATGTATAGTATGTCAACAGTCTACAAAAAAATAAAAGCGGAACCGACAGGTTCCGCTACTGTTATCGTATCTATTAAACAAGCAAAAGACTTGCAACGTAGAAGAGAATTGCAATTACTCCAAGTACGCCAAGGCAAATCCAAGTCCACTTCTTAAGCTTGCTTTCAATCGACTGACCTTTGTTCTTGCCGAAGAAAGTTTCGCTGGAGCCGGTTATACCGTCGATGCCTTCGGAATTGCTCTGCTGTAACAGAACGAGTACAATAGCGGCAAGAGCCGCAAGAAACATCAATACTATTGCGATTGACGTAAGGGTGATATAAGCAACGAACTGGGCTTCGCTGTAACTTGCTGCAAGAAGATTTAACATTTAAAAACCTCAATATAAGTACAATTACAGAAGATATTATAACACGGTTAAAATCTTTTGACAATGAAAAACGTGTCTTAATAATAAAAATTTAATTATTTTTTTTGTGAAAAAGCTTTCTTTCCCCAAACTTGTTAATTATGAATATGCCAAGGCACACCAAAGCTATTGCGATAAGGGTAAACCAACTTAAAAGCTGGTCGCTCTCGCCTAAAATGATTGCAGAGAATACCGCACCGAACAGGGGATTAGAGCTCTTGTAAACAGCCACTTTAGACACGGGGTTATATTTAAGCAGGTATCCTTGCAAAGTGAATGCGCAGGCGGACAGGAAGGCAAGATATATCAGCATAAACACTGCCCCGACGCTAATTTTATTGATAGTTCCGCCAAAGCTCAAGCCGATGATAATAAGCACTATTCCGCCGATTAAGAATTGATATCCGCACAGAGCAGTTGTGTCTTCATGGCGTGAAAAGATTTTAACAAGCCCTGCCGCCGCAGCGGAAGACAGCCCCGAAAAGATTAAAAATCCTTCGCCCAATATGGAAAAGGTAAAGGAGAAATCTCCGCCAAGGTTGATTAAAATTACTCCGCCAAAGCCGAAAATACAGCCTAAAAGCTTAATCAAATTAAACTTCTCCGTTCGGAAGATGAAACAGGCAAAGAGTATTGTGAAGAATACGCCCAGCCCGTTTATAACCGAAGATTTTACGCCCGAAACGTGCGCAAGACCGATATAGAAAAAGGTGTATTGCAGGCAGGTTTGGAAGAGCGCAACTATAAGTACTCGCCACATATTACGGTGTTTAGGCGTTAAGAACTTGCGTTTTTGTATCGAGCCGAAGGCTATAACCATCACTCCTGCAAGCGTAAAGCGGATACCGGCGAAAAGCATAAGGGAAGGGGCGTGACTTGTGTCTATTTCAAACAGTTTATACCCCGTTTTAACGCAGGGGAAAGCACTGCCCCATAAAAGACAGCAAAA
The DNA here is from genome assembly GCA_051884135.1 of Candidatus Coproplasma sp. Taxonomy (GTDB): domain Bacteria; phylum Bacillota; class Clostridia; order Christensenellales; family Borkfalkiaceae; genus Coproplasma. The sequence continues at coordinate 22,855 of JBJEVC010000057.1, forward strand.
TATTGCACATACGGCAACCGCCCAGGGCTTGGTGAAAAAAATTTCAGCCTTGCTTTTAACAGGGGTTGGCTCGCATTTATTCAGTTGTTGCTGTTGCTCGTTATTTTCCATATAGCCGTCACTATAATTTATAAGCTCGCCCGCACTTATTTGTGCGGGCGTTCAAAGTTGATTTTTAGTTTGAGTTTGAACTTGCCTTACTTAATAAGGCTCTTGCCCGTCATTTCGGCAGGTACTTCCAAGCCCATAACCGTAAGCAGTGTAGGTGCAAGGTCTGCCAAAATGCCGTCTGTGCGGAGCTCAACGCCCTTAAGCTTTTCAGAGATAAGCACAACGGGTACGGGGTTGGTGGTGTGAGCGGTAAAGGATGAACCGTCTTCCGCAAGCAATTTATCGGCGTTGCCGTGGTCTGCGGTCAAAAGCACGCTGCCGCCCATTGAAAGTATTTTATCAACGACCTTTTTCACGCACTCGTCAACCGTGTGGACGGCTTTTACGGCTGCGGAAATGACACCCGTATGCCCCACCATATCGCAGTTAGCGTAGTTTAATATAACTACGTCGAAGTCGCCCGTGTCAAGCTCTTCAAGCACTTTATCGGTTACAAGGTATGCACTCATTTCGGGCTGCAAATCGTACGTTGCAACCTTGGGGGAAGGGATTAAATCTCTCACTTCGTTTTCGTTGGGTGCTTCGATACCGCCGTTAAAGAAGAAGGTAACGTGTGCATATTTCTCGGTTTCGGCAATACGCAGCTGCTTTTTGCCGCACTTTGCAAGGTATTCGCCCAAGGTATTGTCAAGCCTTGTCTTGGGGAAGGCGATATCAACGTCCTTAAACTCTGCATCGTAGACGGTGAAGCAGACGTAAACGGGTTCCAAAAAGCCCGTCTTTCTCTCAAACGCAGTGCCCTTGGGTACGACGAATTCTCTCTGCGACATAGCCCTCGTAATCTGCCTTGCTCTGTCGGGGCGGAAGTTAAACATAATTATGCTGTCGCCCTTTTCGATTAAACCTATGGGCTTGCCGTCTTCGTATACCTTAATGGGGGTTAAAAATTCATCGGTTACGCCGTTATTATAGCTCTCTTCAACCGCTTTAGCAGGGTCTTCGCAGGGGGTACCCGTACCGAGAGTCAACATATCGTAGGCCTTTTCGATTCTGTCCCAGTTGTTGTCCCTGTCCATTGCATAGTATCTGCCGGTGACGGATGCAATCTTGCCGTAATTAAGCCTTGCCATTTCACCCTGCAAGTCCTTGATAAAGCCTGCGCCGGAAGTGGGAGAGACGTCTCTGCCGTCCATAAAGCAGTGGACGTAACACTCTTTAACTCCACGCTCTTTAGCCATCTTCAAAAGGGCGTATATGTGCCCGATATGGCTGTGTACGCCGCCAGTGGAGAGTAAACCGTATAAGTGCAGTTTCTTGCCGTTATTCACGGCGTTGTCCATTGCCTTGATTAAGGCAGGGTTTTCAAAGAAGTCGCCGTCTTCTATAGCCTTGGTTATCTTTGTTAAATCCTGATAGACTATTCTGCCTGCGCCCATATTCAGATGGCCTACTTCGCTGTTGCCCATCTGCCCGTCGGGGAGTCCTACCGAAAGACCGCTTGCGCCCAGCGTTGCGGAAGGGTAGGTCTTAATATATTCGTTTACGTTCTTGCTTCCGTCGATGGAAATGGCGTTGCCTTCACCTGCGGGGGCAAGTCCGTAGCCGTCCATAATAATAAGTGCGTAAGGTGTTTTCTTCATATTAATCCTCTTATTTGTTGTAGTTAACGATAGTTGCAAAATCAAGCTTTAAGGAAGCTCCGCCGATTAAACCTCCGTCGATGTCGGGTTGAGCCATAAGTCCCTTGCAGTTGCCTGCGTTCATAGAACCGCCGTACTGAATGATAACCTTCTCCGCACACTTGGGGCAGAAAAGCTGACCTATCTTTGTTCTTATGTACGCAATGGTCTCTTGAGCCTGTTCGTCGGTTGCGGTTCTGCCGGTGCCGATTGCCCATACGGGTTCGTATGCAATCACTACTTTAGCCACGTCTTCAACGCCTTTAAGTCCATCGGTGAGCTGCTTATCCAGAACCTTTTCGGTTATGCCGCTCTCACGCTCTTCAAGCGTTTCGCCGACGCATACTATGGGGGTAATGCCGTTTGCGAGTGCGGCTAACGTACGCTTATTGACGCCTTCGTCGGTCTCGCCGAAGTACTGCCTTCTCTCGCTGTGGCCGATAATGGCATATTTAACGCCGTACTCTTTAAGCTGTTCGCAGGAAATCTCACCCGTGTATGCGCCCTTTTCAGCCCAATGCACGTTTTCGGCACCGATAGCAATGTTCGTGCCTTCAGCCGCTTTAGTCATAGCGGGGATTAAGATTGCTGGTACGCATAAAGCTACGTCGCAATCGGCGTCTGCTACAAGGGGGGCAAGCTCTTTAATGAGCTTTGCGCCGCTCTCGGCGGTCATATTCATCTTCCAGTTGCCAGCAATAAAAGGTTTTCTCATAGTTTAAAACTCCTTAAATCTCATTCGCTCAATATTATAACACCTTTCCTAAATAAAAGCAACATAGGAAAGGTGATAATTTATTTAAGTTTTTAAATGGTCAATAGCCGCAAAATTAAAGGGAGGCGGTTAGGCCTCCCCCTGATATAATAATTTTAAAATTACTTCTTGTCGTTAAGGCAAGCGATACCGGGAAGTACTTTGCCTTCAAAGAGTTCAAGCGAAGCGCCGCCGCCCGTTGAAATGTGGCTCATCTTATCTGCAAAGCCGAGCTGCTGAACAGCCGCAGCGGAGTCGCCGCCGCCGATGATGGTAGTGCAGTTGCCGTATACGTCTGCAAGTGCCTGTGCAACGGCGATAGTACCCTTTGCAAGGGTAGGGTTCTCAAACACGCCCATAGGTCCGTTCCAGACAACCGACTTTGCGGAGTGAATTGCGTCTGCATAGAGCTGACGGGTCTTTTCGCCGATGTCCATACCCATCATATCTGCGGGTATCTTGTCGGAATCAACGGTGGTAACTTCGATTTCAGCGTCGATGGGGTCGGGGAAGGACTTGGTTACAACGGTGTCGATGGGAAGGAGAAGCTGTTTGCCTTCCTTTTCAGCCTTTGCCATCATTTCCTTGCAGTAATCGATCTTTTCTTCGTCTAAAAGGGAAGTGCCGATTTCATAGCCCTTTGCCTTTAAGAAGGTGTAAGCCATGCCGCCGCCGATGATGAGAGTGTCGCACTTCTCAAGTAAGTTGGAGATAACGTTTAACTTATCTGCAACCTTTGCGCCACCCAAAATAGCAACGAAGGGACGAACGGGATTTTCAAGGGTAGCAGCCATGACGTTGAGTTCCTTTTCGATTAAGAAACCGCAAACGGCGGTCTTGATAATGCCGTATTCAACGATAGCGGCGGTAGAAGCGTGTGAACGGTGTGCGGTACCGAAAGCGTCGTTGACGTAGATGGTTGCGTCATATGCAAGTTCTCTACAGAAAGCTTCGTCCTTCTTCTCTTCTTCCCAGTGGAAGCGGAGGTTTTCAAGTAAAACTGCCTCGCCGTCTTTAAGGGCGTCTCTCTTTGCCTTAGCGTCGGGACCTATAACGTCGGTAGCAAAAGTAACCTTGCCGCCAAGCAGCTCGTTAAGCCTTGCCGCAACGGGAGCCAAGGTTAGCTTTTTGGGTTCGTCCTTCAAAGCCTTAGCGATAATTTCTTCCTTGGTAGCTTCGCCCTTTTCAACCTTCTTCAAGTCCTTCTTGTTGAGTTTAACTTCGGAAGAGAAGATGGAGTGGGGCTTGCCCATATGTGAGCAAAGGGTAACTCTGCAACCCTTGTCCAACAAATACTTAATGGTGGGCAGGGCACCTATAATTCTGTTTTCGTCAGTAATTACGCCGTCCTTCATAGGTACGTTGAAGTCGCATCTTACCAAAACTTTCTTGCCTTTAAGGCATCTTAAATCCTTAACCGATTTTTTGTTCATAATAAAGAAACTCCTTTAGATTATTTCCGTTAAAAATTATAAATAATTTTAAGGATAAAGTCAACACAATGAACGTGACACCAACAAATAATAAAAAGATGAGAATTGTTAACAAAACGCAAATATAATTTAATATCACTCATTTAATTGTAATAATTAAAAAACTATGCTATAATACCTATGTATAGCTTTTTATCAAAGGAAAAAACTATGGAAATTTGTATCGTCGGTCTGGGGCTTATCGGCGGCTCTATGGCTATGGCGCTCAAAAGGGCGGGATATAGGGTAGACGGCTACAACCGCTCCCCCAAGCCCTTAAAGTATGCGCTGGACAACAACGTAATAGACGCTGCGGCGGACTCGTTTGAAAAATACGACGTAGTGATTGTCGCTCTTCCCCCGCAAGCAACGGTGAACTTTATAGTTAATACCGCCTTTAAAACGGGTGCGATAGTTGCCGATATCTGCGGTGTGAAAAGGTTGATTGAAAGAGAGATATACGCCGCCGACCTTGCAATAAGTTATGTGGGTATGCACCCTATGGCGGGTAAAGAAGTTACGGGTGTGGAGAACGCCTGCGCCGATTTATTCGACAGGGCGAGCATAGTAATAACACACGGCGAACGCACCGAAGAAAAACCGCTTGAAACTATGAAGACTCTCGTCAAGGATATGGGCTTTAAATACCTTGTAGAGTGCTCTGCCGAGCTTCACGATAGGAAGATTGCCTACACCTCCCAGCTTGCACACGTCGTATCCAACGCCTACGTCAACGACGAAGAGATTGACGGCTGTTTAGGCTTTACGGGCGGAAGTTTTCAGGATATGACGAGAATTGCAGGCGTAGACGAAAACGCCTGGGCTGCTCTCTATCTGGCAAATGCCGACAACCTTTTAGAAAAGTGCAATAATTTAATTTCCTGCCTTCAAGGCTTTGCGTTGGAGTTGGAAGACGCCCGAAAAAGCGGTAAAACCGATACGCTTGCAAAGTACTTATCGGTTGGCGCAACGGCGTACAGGAACGGCAAGGCGGAGAACTTCGTCGGCGACGGAATAAGCGTAACGAAGCTAAAGTAATGGAATATTTAATCAAATTCGGCGAGTTTGCTCCCGTCAACGCAAAGGTCAAGCGAATAGGCGAAGAGACGACTGTCTTATACAGGCTCAACGATAGCGACTTTTTATTGAAAATCGACGGTCAAAAAATTTTGCATAAGACGCTCGGCGACGGGCTGGAGATAGAGTTTATTCAGGGCAAACGCAGTGTAGGCAGATTAAAGTGCGGAACTAATTTTGCCCCGTATGAAGTCTATTGCTCTTCAGTAAAGATAGAGAATCTTTCTACAGGCAAAAACGTAACCGTCGTGTTCGACGACGGCGACGGCGAAAAAGTGGTCAAAATTTCACTTATCGCAAAAAATTAAAGTTAATTAATCAAACTACTAAAACATATAAATAAAAACAGGGGTTTACGATGAAAATCAAATATTTAGGACATTCTTGTTTCCTTCTTCAAGAGAGTACGGGCACGACGGTCGTGTGCGACCCGTACGACAAGTCGATCGGTTACGAGATGCCTTGCGTTTCCGCAGATGCGGTTACGGTTTCCCATCACCATTACGACCACGATGCAGTTGCCAACGTTAAAGGCAATCCCGTCGTTTTGGATAAGGAGCAGGGGTACGAGCTTGAAGGCGTCGTAATCAACGCTATCAAGAGCTTTCACGACAACAGTCAGGGTGAAAAGCGTGGCGAGAACGTCATATTCAAATTCCGTATGGACGGGTTGGACGTATGCCATCTCGGCGATCTCGGCGAAGACTGCACTCCCGAACTTATTGAAGCGATTTTACCCGTAAACGTGCTCTTAATCCCCGTAGGCGGTACCTATACTATCGATGGCGTAACGGCAAAGGAGTACGTGGACAGAATTATGCCCGACATCGTTATTCCGATGCACTACCGCACAAAGGGGTGTAATCTCGATATCGACAAAGTCGACGACTTTATTTCCGAGTTCGACGACTCTAACGTAGAGATAGAAGAAGCGGAAGGCGAGATAGAACTCTCAAGGGAAGATATCGACGGCGAGAGAACAAAAGTAATCGTCTTAAACAGGGCTTCAAATTAACCGTTTTCACAATCATATTTAATTCGCCGACTTCTCCTTTTTCATACGTCGGTGTAATCACGTCTTTTTTGGCTATATCCCATAATATGCCTTTCCCAATAAAAACTTTTTTACAGTTTTAATCTGTGCGTACCGTATGCATATTGTATTCTGCATATAATATCTGTAGGCATTTTTAACGGTGTTCACCGCTTAAAAACGCACTTCTCGTTATTCATTAAGCTTTCTTTATTCGTCATTCGGAGGTGTCCTGATTTAAATGGAATCATTAGAACAATTAAAGGTTAGACTCGAAGAAAAAAACGTCTACGACCTTCGCCAGATAGGCAGGGAGGTGGGCGTTAACGTACCAACCACAAAAAAGAAGGGGGAGCTTATTGAAGATATTTTAAATATTGCCTGCGCAAAGGCGCAGCCTTGCTCCCCTGCTACAAGGGGTGCGCCCCCTAAATCGCAGAATTTTGACGGCGGCATAGTCGAAGATATTATCAGGTTCAGGGAATACTGTTTGGAGAGCGCTTCAAAGAGCGACGATAATTCGGAAATAGTCGAAGTCGCTTCACCCGAAGAAGAAGGCGAGAACGGGGAAACCTATACGGGCGTTTTGGAGTTTTCGGAAAAGTATTGGTTCGTCCGTACGCAGAACATGCAGATATCTTCTACCGAAGACGTATTTATGCACCTTTCTTTCGTCAATAAATATCACTTGAAAGAAGGCGACAAGATAGTGTGTAAGGCAAGGCGACGTAAAATAAAGGAGTGCCCGGGCGTTATTTATATAATATCGGTCAACGGCAAATCTCCTTCGGCAAACAGGGCTACTCCGTTTGAAAAGCTCACGGCTTGCTACCCCGACAGGCGCATTACGTTGGAGAGAAAGGGCTGTAGTTTAACCGACAGGGTTATAGATTTATTCTCCCCCATAGGCTTCGGGCAAAGGGCTTTGATAGTCTCTCCCCCCAAGGCGGGCAAGACGACTATGCTCAAAGATATTGCCTGTTCGATAAGGCAGAACTTCCCCGAAACGATGGTTTTGGTGTTATTGATTGACGAACGCCCCGAAGAAGTAACCGACTTTTGCCGTAGCGTAGACGGCGCAGAAATCATCTATTCTACTTTTGATAAGGGCGACAGCCATCACTTGCAGGTGGCTTCGCTTACGCTTGCCTATGCTAAAAGACAGGTGGAAGAAGGCAAAGACGTGGTTATACTTTTAGACAGTATAACAAGGCTGACAAGGGCATACAACGCTTTGAGTAATTCGGGTAGAACGCTCTCGGGCGGACTTGACCCGCAGGCAATCGTGGAAGCAAAGCGCTTCTTCGGCGCAGGGCGCAACACGGAAGAGAGCGGTTCGCTCACCATAATCGCAACCGCACTCGTCGATACGGGCAGTAAGCTGGACGACATCATCTACGAAGAGTTTAAGTCGACCGGCAATATGGAAATAAGGCTTTCCCGCAGCCTTGCCGAGCGCAGGATTTTCCCTGCGATAGAGATAAGCCGTTCTGGTGCAAGGAACGAACAGCTCTTACTTTCCGAAGACGAGCTGGATACTGCAAAGCAAGTACACAACCTGCTTTCAAAAAACGCAACCGAAGAAGAGGTCTACTCTTCAATGAAAAAAACGGAGAGCAACGCACATTTTTGCGCATGCCGCAAGCGTTCGTAAAGGTATACTATGGCAGATAATTCAATTTTTATAGACAAAGTTATAATTACAATCAAGTCGGGCGACGGCGGCGACGGAATGAATTCCTTCAAGGCGTACAAGGGCAAACCCGCCTGCGGACCTGACGGCGGCGACGGCGGTAAGGGCGGTGATATCTACATTGTTGCAGACGGCTCTTTAAACACCTTGCTCCCCTTCAGGTACAAGACCAAGTACGTCGCAGGCAACGGCGAAAGGGGCGGCACAAACCAATGCTTCGGTAAAAGCGGTGCAGACGTAATAATTAAAGTTCCCGTCGGCACAATAGTTAAGGACGTGGAGACGGGTGCGATAATTGCAGATATGTTCACAGATGGCGATAAAAAGCTTATTGCCGAAGGCGGCAGGGGCGGTAAGGGCAACGTTCGCTTCACCACCGCAAGGCGCCACGCCCCCAACTTTGCGCAGAAAGGGGAAAAGACCGAACTTCACGAACTTACGTTAGAGCTTAAGGTAATTGCAGACGTAGGTCTTATCGGCTTCCCCAACGTGGGTAAGTCCACCCTGCTTTCAAAGATAACGGCGGCTCACCCCAAGATTGCAAACTATCACTTCACCACTCTTTCGCCCAATTTAGGCGTAGTTAAATTATACGACGACAGCTTTGTAGCCGCAGATATTCCCGGTTTAATCGAAGGTGCGGCTCAAGGTGCAGGATTAGGTCACGACTTCTTGCGCCATATCGAAAGGACGAGAATGCTCGTGCACGTCGTGGATATTTCGGGCTGTGAAGAACGTGACCCCATAGACGACTTTATAAAAATCAATGCCGAGCTTAAAGAGTATTCCGAAAAGCTTGCGGCTCTCCCCCAAGTTGTTGCATTGAATAAATGCGACGTTGCGGGCGCCGAAGAGAACTTAAAGGCGTTTAAGAAAAAATTCGGCAGGAAGTACAAGCTCTACCCCATAACCGCAGTCAGCGGCGAAGGTACAGAGGAGCTAATTAAGGGTGTGTGGGATATTCTTTCAACCTTACCCAAGGCAGAGCCTGTGGAAATTGCGGAAGACTTCACCTATAGAAAGAGCGGAAATTTGGACTTCGAGATTTACGTCGACGAAAACGGAGCATACGTAATCATCGGTTCGCTCGTGGATATGCTGTGCCGAAACGTAGCTTTAAACGACGCCGAATCAATGGCGTACTTCCAGAAAATTTTAAGGGATAAGGGGGTTATCTCCAAGCTCTTAAAGATGGGTTTAAAGCAGGGCGATACGGTAATTATCGGGGACGTGGAATTCGACTACGTTCCTTAAGGAAAACATAAGGATAATAAAAGGATAAAATAAAAATGTTAACGTCAAAACAACGCAGTAAATTAAAGTCGCTTGCCGCAAATTTAGACCCTATCGGTCAGGTCGGTAAGGAGGGCATAGGCGAAAATATGCTTAAGAGCTTCTCCGACTGTTTAGAGGCAAGGGAGCTTATAAAGGTAACCATTTTGGAAAACGCCGACGGCGACCCTAAAGAGCTGGGCAGGGAACTTGCCGAAAGGCTTAACGCCGAGTGCGTCATTGTCATAGGCAGAAAGGCAGTGCTCTATCGCAAGTCTTCAAGAAAGGATTTCGACCACATCAAGCTTTAAGCTTTTTCGCAAAAGAAAAGGCAAATGGCAGATAAAGACATAAGTACGCTCCCCGTCACGATATACCATATCGGGTAGAAGGAGAAGAAGGAGTATATTAAAAGAAACAGCCCCGAAAAGAAGAGTGAAGGGCAAAGTCTTCGGTTAAATCTCTTTTTAACCCTGCTTAAAACACCTTTTTTGACCGAAGAGTCAAACGGGTAGCTTTCAGGCAACAGCTTTTTCTTTTTTAAAAGAGAATAAATCTCACCTATACACTTCAGGTCAACGCCAAAATCTTTGGCAAGCTGTACGGCTTCGGCAGTGGCGGCACAGCAACAAACGATAAGCTGTTTTTCATCTCTTTCCTTTATGATATTTGCGACGTCATCGCAGGAAAGCGGTGCCATCTTAAAGCAAAAGCGGTATTCGTTCTTTTCGTCTTCGATGTGGTTGCCTACGGCATATGTGCCGTCGAACGCATCTGAAAACATAGCCGTAAGCTTGTCGGGCGGAAGGGTGGAAAGGTGAATTGCCAAAAGTTTTCTCTCTCCTTCGCCTATGGTTGTGGCAATGAGCTTTTCTCTCTTTTTTAAGGTTAAGTATAGAGAGATTAAACAAACCGTGGCGGCAATCAAAGCGGCAAGGGCTATCGCCCACCCAACGCTTTTAATAAAGTAGCGCAGTGCGGTAAAGCCTATTAAGAACGCACACAGCGTAAAGAACAACACGTCGGACACGACGGCTAAATTAATCTTTTTCACACAAGAGTTATTGACTTTAATAACGGGTTTTAAAACGGTTATGAGAATTGCGGTATTCGGGGGTGCATTCAACCCCGTCCACAGAGAACACGTCCACCTTGCCCGCCTTGCGGTAAAGGAGCTTAAGTTGGACAAAATAATCATTATGCCCTCGGCAATCAGTCCGCATAAGAGCGGAAAGCTTTCCGTGGACTTTTGGCACCGCTACGAGTGCTGCCGTTTAGCGTTCAAGGATATCCCCGAAGCGGAAGTATCCAACTACGAGCTGACTAAAGGCGGCGTGTCGTTCACCTATTTAACCTGCGAACACATAGCAAGTCAATACCCCGATGCAGAGCGTTTCTTAATCGTCGGCGGCGATATGCTTGCAAGCTTTCATAAATGGAGAAATCCCGAAAAAATCCTATCCCTTTTCACGCTTGCCGCATGCGCCAGGGAAGAGAAGAGCAGTTTTAATCGTGCAAAAAGCAGCGTAGAGAAAACTTTTAACTGCAAGGTTTCGGTAATCCACTTTGTCGGTGAAAAGGTCAGCTCTACAAAGGTGCGCACTCTTGCGGCGTTGGATGAAGATTTCAGCGGGTATGTTCCCGAAGAAGTTTGTCAATATATAAAGGACAACTCTCTCTACATAATGAGAGATATAATTCCCGTCAGGGAACTTATGAAAAGGAGCCGTTGGGAGCATACTTTAAGGGTTGCCGTAATGTGCGCTGAAAACTCCTCCCGTGTGGGGTTGGAAGAGAAGCGTGCCATAATTATGGCGGCACTGCACGACAGCGCAAAATATCTGTCGCCGGACAGTGCCTATCTACAGGGGTTCACCTGTCCCGAAGGTACGGCGGAGCCAGTAATTCACCAATATTCGGGGGCTTACGTCGCCGAGCACACCTTTAAAGTCGACGACCAGCTTATTTTAGACGCAATAAGATACCACACCACAGGCAAGGCGAATATGACCGATGCAGGTATTCTATTATACCTTTGCGATATGCTTGAAGAGAGCAGAACGTTCGAAGGGGTAGATTTTTTAAGGGGACTGTTTAAGGAAGATTTGCACCTTTGCTTAAAGGAAGCGCTGTATCATCAGGTTCGCTATCTTCAAAGTACGGGCGAGAGTATGGACAATCTTACTTTAGCCGCCTACGAGTGGATAATGAATAAATAGTTAATTTACAGACAGATAAAGGAGTAAACTATGGAAGAAATAAAAAGTATAGAAAAGGTAAATCTTATCTGCGAAATTTTAAGCAGTAAGAAGGCTTACAACATAGTATATATCGACGTGGAGAGTAAGACGTCGCTATGCGATTATTTTATAATCTGCAGCGGACGTTCATCTACGCAGGTTAAATCCCTTGCCGAAAATTTAGAAGAGAAGTTGAGCAAGGAGCACCAATTAGAACCCCGCAGAAGAGAAGGAGTGAGAGAAGGTAGATGGGCGGTACTTGACTACGGGGACGTAATCGTACACGTTTTCAACGACGAGATGAGAGATTTCTATCACCTTGAACGCCTTTGGGAAGACGGCAAAAACCTGACCCGTTACGAAGATTAATTATACTTCGTCGGGCAATATTACGGGGTTAAAGTAAAAGTTAACTTTAAAACTCATTTTTTAAACTCAATCTCCTTCGGTTGGGAATAGCTTGCCTTTCTCTGCTTCTTTTTCTCAACGATGTAGTAGACGGGTTCGCTCTTCTTTTCAGGCGTGGGCGGCGGTTGTTTTTTAGCTTTAAGGCTTAAAAACCCCAATAGCGCAAGCTTGATGAAGTGGACGGTTATAAAGCAGAATACAAAAGTCAATACAAGATATAAAAAACCTTTCAATGCCATACGGCAATGATAGAATAATTAAGCGGTAAAATACTGTAAATTTTTGTTAATAAAGGTATATTTATGGGATTATTTTCAAAGAACGAAAAAGAAGAGTTTGAAGAATTTAAAAGGTCTAACCGTATAAAAGAAGCAAAGGCGACGGTTTTAAAGTTAGAGCTGGACTGCCTTAATCTTCTCGACGATAAGGTGTACTTAAAGGAAATTTGCCGCCGTGCAAACATGCAGGAAATCGGCGCAATAGTCGTCTATCCCGCTTACGTTAAGGCGTGCGTAAGCTACTTGGGCGGCGACCCACAAGTTTCGTTAATTGCCGCAATCTCCTATCCTCACGGCTGCGACACGACTGAAGTCAAGGTGGAAGCGGTTAAACGTGCCGTGAAGGACGGCGTGGACGAAGTGGAAGTTTGCGCCCCTGTCGCACTCATTAAGGACGGCAATTACCAATACTTCAGGCATGAGTGCAAAAAGCTTAAAAAAGCGGCGAAGATAAGGGCGTTAAGGATAGTTTTCGACTGTAAAGCGTTAAAGGAAAACGAGCTTATAAAAGCCTGCCTGACTGCCGCAGACGCAGGCGCCAACTGCGTGAGATTAAACGGAGCCGATAGCGAGATGGTAAGTCTCATAAAGTCAAAGCTCAAGGGCAGGTGCTTAACAAAGGCGGACGACGCACAGGACGTTTCTTCCTTCTTAACCTTGTGTAACGTCGGTGCAGACTCGGTGAACTGCCCCCGTGCTTTGGATATAGCGGTTCAGCTTTTAAACTCCGCCCAGGAAGATTAATAAGGTAAGTAGTAATAATTTCAAAAATAATCTACCACATTTATTATTTATTCTTTATTATTTTTTAATTATTACCCCCACGCAGGGCATTCTGATATGCACCCCAAAAGTTAGACACTTTTGGAGGTGCATATTTTTATGAAAAAA
>JBJEVC010000058.1:0-1993 GCA_051884135.1 Candidatus Coproplasma sp.
CGTCGTTACCGCTTCCCTTGGTTGAGAAGGAGAGCATTGCAACTCTGGGTTCGATGCCTGCGATTGACTGTGCGGTCTTTGCGGAAGATACGGCGATATCAGCAAGCTGTTCTGCCGTAGGTTCGATATTTATTGCGCAGTCTGCAAATACTGCAACGCCGTCGGGATTATACTTATTCTCGCCTTCGGGTGCAATCATAACAAAGCAACTCGATACAGTCTTGATGCCGGGTGCGGTTTTAACAACCTGCAAGCCGGGGCGAAGGGTGTTAGCGGTCGAATGGCACGCACCTGAAACGTAGCCGTCCACGTCGCCTGCCTTGAGCATAAGCGCACCGAACATAGTCCTGTCCTTTGCCTGCTCGGCAGCCTGTTCTTCGGTCATACCCTTTGATTTCCTTGCTTCATATAAAATATTAGCATAGGTTGCGGTCTTGTCCGACGTTAAAGGATCAATTAAGGTAACGCCCGTCAAATCAACTTCGGGAGCAACCCTCTTGCACTCTTCCTCATTACCGATTAAAACAATTTTTGCAATACCTTCAGCGGTTATTTTTGCAGCAGCCTCGATAACCCTCCTGTCCTCGCCTTCGCATAAAACAATGGTCTTATTGCGAGCAGCAGCCTTTGCCTTAATTTCTTCAAGTAATCCCATACCAAAACTCCTTAAAATGCTTTATTTATTTGCGGTAAACGGTTATAATATAATTACCGCAAGTAATTAACTTTAATTATTATATAATAAATTTTTGCGGTTGTAAAGGCTTGTAATGAAAATTTGTGCGATAATTTGTGAATTTAATCCTTTCCATAACGGACACGTCAGGATAATTGACCGTGCAAGGGAGCTTTCGGGCTGCGACTTTGTCGTATGCGTTATGAGCGGTCAGTTTACTCAACGTGGCGATATGTGCAGAGTCGACAAATTCTTAAGGGCTAAACACGCAATTAAAGCCGGTGCGGACGCCGTAGTGGAATTGCCCGCCCCGTTTGCCGTCGCCCCTGCGGAAATTTTCGCAAAAGGCGCCGTTAAGATTATTTCAAGCTTTGACGGAGAGCTCTGCCTGTGCTTCGGCAGCGAGAGCGGAACGAGTGAAGATTTTTTAAAAGCGGCTTCCCTTGCATTAAACGAAAGCAAAGAGTTTAAGGCGTTGATTGCAAAAGGGCTTGACGATGGAATGAGCTATATTAAAAGCTACTCTTCCGCCTTTGCCGCCTGCGGTGGCGACGGAACCATCATCGGCACCCCCAACAACGTGCTTGGCGTTGAATACTGCAAAGCCGCTTTACGCACCGATAAACCGATTAAAATTTTTACCGCACAAAGAGAGTGCGGCGACGTCTATGCCCCTGCGCACACGATAAGAGATTTATCAAAAGACGGCGAGAGCGTTAACGGCTTTATGCCCGATTATTCCTACGCAGATTTTAATGGAGCTAAAGACTGCACTGTAAGGTTTGAACAGGCTTGTGCCGACGCAATCTTTACGGGTGAAAAAGAGAGCATAAAGCGCATTTACGGCTGCAAAGAAGGGCTTGAGAACAGGCTTAAAAAGCTCGCCGAAGAGTTTAGCGGAGATTATAAAAAAATTTTGGAAAACGCTACTTCAAAGAGATACTCCAGCGCAAGAATCAGAAGGATTATGACGGCAAATCTCTTACGCCTTTACGCTGACGAGACGGAAATATTTTTAAATTCCGATATAAGTTTAAAAGTGCTTGCTGTAAAGAGCAAAGTAAAAAAAGAGCTTTTACCCCTTTTAACACATATAACCGAAGACGAGAATTCGCAAAAGTGCTATGAGATTAACTCCTACGCATACGCCCTGTGGCGATATCTCTCCACCCCTGCAGACTATAGAAACGAAAACGAAAAAATGATTATAATATAAAAAATTGCGGTTGTTGAAATACTTCTCCGACCGCAATTTTTTTAAATTATAAGCGAATTAACCACCGGCTATGCCGGTGGATACCTTATTAGCTTTAGCTT
>JBJEVC010000059.1:0-103235 GCA_051884135.1 Candidatus Coproplasma sp.
TATGAAAAAATGTTGTGGTCTTTTTCTTAGACCACAACATTTATTTTAGAACCTTCTTTTATGATTATTATAATTTTTATCATTTTCTTAAAAAATTTTTCATTTGCTATTGATTTGTATAATTTATTGTGCTAAAATATTGTTATGGTATGATATAATGCCATATAAAATTACAGGACAAAGAAAAATGACAGCAAAGACAAAGAAGATTTTAAATATCATATTAGACGTTGTTATTGCAATAATTCTCGTATTTGCGGCATTTATTGCAGTTATGTCAATCCGCTCAAAGGCAAAGCACTATGGGCAATATACTGAATTCTTCGGCACCGCTTATCTTGCAGTCGCTTCCAGTTCGATGGAGTGTGAAGGTGTTCCCGACTACGTACCCGAAGGCAAGTTAGAAGGTTTTGATTACGGTGATTTAATTAAAATCAAGCTTTTAAATGAAGATGAGATTAATAAGCTTGAAGTCGGCGATATTATAACCTATCAAACAAGTTCGATAGTTAATGGTACCTACGTTTTAAATACCCACCGTATTGTTGAGATTAATACCGATTCAGAGGGTAAAGTAACTACTATTGTTACAAAAGGCGATAACCCCGAAACAAACCCTATTAATGATGCGCCTGTTTCGGTTGATAAAATTGTAGGTTTATATCAGGGCAAGTCTGGCGGTATCGGTCACCTGTTCTTATTTATGAGCTCAACGGGTGGCTTCATTGTCTTTATATTAATACCTACGCTTATCATTGTTGCAATCTGTGTTGTTAACCTTGTTATGGTAATTAAGAAAGAAAAGAAGGTTCAAGTTGCCGAAGCCGAGCTTGAAAAGGACGCTGAAAGGGAGCGTATCCGTGCAGAGCTTCTCGCCGAAATGCAGGCTTCGCAAGGCGAACAGAGCGATCAGGCAGGGCAAGGTGAAGAGACTGACCAGTCCGCACCCGATTCTGACGAATCCCCCAAGCAAGAATAACCCGTCATTGCGAGGAGCGCAGCGACGTGGCAATCCCATTGGTATCCTCGTCATTGCGAGGAGCGCAGCGACGTGGCAATCCCAGACTCTTAAAATAATCAATCCTAACTTAATCTATGTCTTTAAAGCAATCATACGTATATATACTTTTTAATAAGCCTTATGGCGTTTTGTATACGGTTGTTACTTCTGACATTGTTCGTAGAATTAGTGAGCATAAGCAAAAGCTTATTCATGGCTTTACAAGTAGGTACAATGTTGATAAGTTAGGTTATTTTGAATTGTTTGAAAATGTTAATGAAGCAATTTTAAGAGAAAAGCAGATTAAAGCAGGTTCAAGGGCAAAGAAGATAGAATTAATCATTTCAATGAATCCCAACTGGGAAGATTTGTATGATACGTTGGTCTAATCACTGTTAATTACGCTCACAATCGTCATTGCGAGCATACGCTTTAGCGTTGCGTGGCAATCCCATTGGTATCCTCGTCATTGCGAGGAGCTCAGCGACGTGGCAATCCCATTGGGTAAGGTCGGACTATTATCAAATATAACAACTAATTTTAACAAGGTAAAATAATACTAATTAATTCTCACTTTGGAGTTCGGGATTGCCGCACTCCGCTTGCGCTTCGTTCGCAATGACGGTGAGATAAAGGACAGGAGTAAATGGCTAATTTTGCTCAATACTACGTTAACTTCCTTTGGGAATGGTTACAAAACGTATGGTATTTTATAAGTGAATTTTTCATACTCTTCTATAAACTTTTTATAGGGGACGTTATTGGCTATAACCATAACGGAATTACGGAGGAAGGTTACATTTTCACTCTCGGCAAGGCCATATCTGGTTTTGACGTTTGGGGTTGGATATGTTTCATACTCGTTTCCATTGCCAATATTGCATTCCTGTTCTTTGTATGTTACAGGCTTTTCCAGCTCATTCGCCGTTATATCTTCTTCCGTGCAAAGGAAGTCGATAAGGATATGCTTTTAGAAGAAATTGCAAGGCTTAAGGAACAGGCTGACGAGCTTGTAAAGGAAAAGAGTAAAATCTTTGCGTTAAAGCTCGGTATGCACGACCAGCTTGAACGTAGCGGCGGTCAGGCGGAAACTACCGGTCAACAGGAAGCCGAAAGCGAAGAACCTGTTGCTGTCGATAGTACAAGCCGCTTCACCAAGCTTATTAATCTCGACGAAAAGTATGAACGTAATCCAAACGTCGTCTATATGAACGACGAGGATATGATAAGCTTGCCTCAAATTGTAAAACGATTTGTCAACTTCTCGGCGTCACAGCTTAAGCTGTACTACACTGAAGAGACTATAAGGGTATTCTTTGCAGGTCTTGCAACTTCCAAAGTTATTATTCTTGAAGGTATATCCGGTACAGGTAAAACTTCGTTGCCCTATGCAATGGGTAAATTTTTCAACAACAATACTTCAATAGTATCCGTTCAGCCTTCCTGGCGTGACAGGGCAGATTTGGTTGGTTACTTCAACGAGTTCACTAAAAAGTTCAACGAAACCGACTTCCTTGCTTCCTTATACGAAGTATCTTTAAGGGAAGACCCCAACTTTATAGTTCTCGACGAAATGAACCTTGCCCGTATCGAGTACTATTTTGCTGATTTCTTGTCCATAATGGAAATGCCCGACGTGGCAGAGTGGTTGATCGATTTAATCGCCGCTCCCCGTTCGGACGACCCTAAAAACGTTGTTTACGGTAAGTTCCTTGTACCCCAGAACGTTTGGTTCATCGGTACTGCAAATAACGACGACTCGACCTTCACCATTACCGATAAGGTTTACGACCGTGCCGTAACGCTTGAGCTCAACCAAAAGGCTGACTACTTTGACGCACCTTTAACGCAGAGCTATAACTGCTCCTACAGCTATTTAGACAGCTTGTTTGAAAGGGCGCACAAGGAAAACCATATCTCCGAAGCGAACTATGCGCTCATTCGTGAGTTTGACGCATTCATCAGAGAAAAGTTTAAAGTTAGCTTCGGTAACCGTATTATGAAACAGCTTGCATTGTTCGTACCCGTATATATGGCGTGCGGCGGTAGCGAAGTTGGCGGTATCGACTTTATTATAACGTCCAAGGTGTTGCGTAAGTTTAACGCATTGAATTTAACCTTCTTGCACGATGAACTTCAAGAGCTTATTAAGTTCTTTAACGAGAAGTTCGGCGAAGGTACAATGCCTTACAGTGTCAATTACGTTAACGAACTGATAAGAATGTCTTAAACTTAATTTTGTATTAGCATAGCATTTCTAAAATTCAAAGCCTGACCTTTGCGGGTTGGGCTGAATTTTTAGGTGGAGTATGGATAGAGATTTTTTAAACGACTATTTAAATAAAATCGGCAGTGATAAGGACAGCTTGGATAAGTTTATTGCGGCTCTCCGTGGCGGTGAAAATAATGTTTCTCACCACAATTATATTCAGTCCATTACTTTGGAAGACGATTGGATTATCGAGATTGAAGGTGCGTTGTCTTCGGTTGAGCAGATAGTAGCTCGCCCCCGTAAGTTCATTGCCGAAAACGAGCTGTTACTTGACGTCTCAAAGGTTAAGCGTACCAACACCAAAACCGTTCGTCACTTAACTACACACTCTCAATTTGTACAGAACTATAAGCAGGATACAGGTGAAGTTACACCTAAAAAGCTTCTCTCTGTGGAGATGGAAGAAGATATTGCCATCTACGAAAACCGTTTCGTCTGTGCGTTGATCAACAACTTAATGAGATTTGTCGAGATGCGCCATGAAGAGATGAAGGATAAGATTGAATCTTTCAATCAGACCAACATTAAAATGCAGAGTAAATTTAATTACGGTGATACCCGTTTTACCTGCAATATCGATTTAAAGGTCGACGAACCCATCGAAGACGCCGGCAATAACAATGAGTTGAATATGGGGTTATTTGACCGTATTCAAAACTTAAGGCGTAGAATTTATATGTTGCAGGGCACTGAATTTATGAAGGTGCTTAACCGTACAAAGCCCGTTCGTCCGCCCATTCAGAAGACCAACCTTTTGATGAAAAACGTCGACTACAACAACTGTTATAAGCTGTGGTTGTTCATCTCGTCATACAGGTATTTGGGCTTCTGCGCCACGATGGCGAGCAAACAGTTGCCTGTTGACGGCGATTATTACGACGACTTGACCGTTATGGTTGGGTTAAGCTTGCAATCGATGCTAGCAAATAACGTTATTAACCGTGATAAATTCAACTCTATCGAGTTTTCCGAACCCGTTGAGAAAGAATACAAGGTCATCAATAATTTCGTTTTAAAGCCCGATTTTGACGATTCTGCGCAAGATTGCGGCTCGGATACAATAAATGAATACTATTATCGAAGAATTAAAGACGAGCTTACAAAGGACGTCGGCGATAACGAGTATGGCGTTGACCAGGTAATTAATATTAATTTTGCCAAATTCTTCCGCTCCGTTTCACGCATTAACGATGCTATGTATTCAGAGCTTATAGAAGACAGCATTGTCCCTGAAGATGACGAAGAGCTCGATAAATTGCCTGCAAAGACAAGGCAGAAGATTCTCGTTAAACGGCAAAAAGAGCGTGTTAAACGCCGTAAACTGTATCTTAAATTGAAGTGGGAAGAGATCGAACGTGCGCAACGCATGTTAGAGCGTGAAGAAGCAAAGTTCTACACGCTTAAAGACGAGTACGACGGCGTGCGCAAGGTAAGTAAACCTGCGAAGTTCAAATTGCGTAAATTCAAGACTAAAAAGGATGACTAATCTTGGCTGATAAGGAAAAAAAATCTAAAGTAAAGCGAGTATTTTCAATAATTAGCACAGTTATATCTGCTATTTTATTCGTGTTTGTTGCGCTGCTTTTGGTTAATATGATTGTCTGCAGAAGTCAGAACAGACCTGTGAATTTCTTCGGGTATTCTTTTTCCGTCGTGCAGACTCCGTCAATGGAAGATACCATTATGACGGGCGATTTGATTGTCTTTAAGGAAGTTGATTATTCTTCGCTTCAAATAGACGATATAATCGTTTTTAAGGCTGACGAAAACTTTAAAGACGGCAACGGCAACAGTCTTCAAGGCTATACAATTGTTCATAGAATCATTGAGATAACGCAGGACGGGTTGGTGACTAAAGGCGACAACAATTTTGCTCAAGACGGCGGGTTCCGTACCGCAGACGATATTTACGGGCTCTGCATTGCAAATTCTGCAGGCTGGGGCAAAATATTCTCGTTTATAAGTAAGTACGGTATTTTAATTATTATATTCATGATTGCCGTACCTATTATCGTTTCTCAATCAATTAAGTTGGTTAAGCTGTCTAAACAAAAGAAAGAGGAAGAAGCTGCCGAAGGTGCGGATAGTGCAGGAGATAAGCAGATAACCGAAACTACACAGGCAGATGTTGGTGAGAATGTCAGTGATGCCTTACCTGAACAAAGTAAAGATATTCAGGAAACAAACGACGATATTATAGAATAAATAATAAAAAAACGGTAGCCCGTCGGGCTACCGTTATTTGCTGTATAATTACTTTATAAATAACTTAAACATTATGCTAAACACGGTCAGGTTAAGCGAAGTAATTGCAGGGATAACGAGCATTTTGAATATGTCGCTTAATAGCGCCGTGTTCATATTGAGTAAGAATGCCAACATTGCAATTATGACGAGAGTGATTATAGTTAAAATAATGCAAGTGCCTATATAACCGTTGCTTGTCGGGCGAACGGAGTGCTTGCCGTAGCCGTTTAAAGCCATAATTGCGAACACCGTAAACTGCACAAGCCCAATTGCGAGAATGGTTGTAGGGTATATCCAATTAACCGCAAGCGCATCCATAAAGATGAAGCATAAGACCGCTTCAACAATAAGTATTGCAAGTACTACGGCAGAGCTTTTAAGAAGGGTTAGTCCCTTATTATAAGTGGTTTTACTTGCTCTTGACGAATTACGTTCGTTAGAAGGGGTTATTAAGACACCGTCGCTTGCAGCCCTATCAACCAGGTGAGAACTGTTTTGTGCTCGTCTGGGTTGCGAATACTGCTGTGTTTCAGACTGCCTTGAGTGGTAGGTTGTCTGAACGCTGCCGTTATTAACCGTTTTGAAGAAAATTCCATCGATTAAGTTCTTATAATCTCGCTCCGTTTCAGGCTTATTGTTATACATCAGTTTGTCTGAACTGATATTGTCAGAACCGGGAACTATATCTTCTGTGACGATAGGTTTAGTGCGAACGGGTTCGGAAATAAGCTTTAAATAGTTTTCGTGCGTGCGTCTGCGTTCAGCTTCTTCTAACGCTTGAGTTGCACTTTGATTATTGACGTTATCGCCATTTTGAGCAGCTTGCTCCTTAGGTTTAGCTTCTTCATTTGTAGAGTTGGGTTGAACGTAATCAACCGTCTGCACAAATGAGACGGAGTTATTTGTTTGAGTAGGCTGCGAAATAATTTGCTGAACCGAAGAATCAATCTGGGGAGCTTGATTGACGTCATCAGGCTTTTTGTCATCGATTCTGACTGTGGGCACTCTCGAAACGCTATCCCTTAAAAGAGAGAAGTCAACGGGGTTGGGGGCAGGATTAGCAAAATCAAAGGACTTGTCTGAAATTAACGAGTCGATTATCGTCCTTGAATACTCCCATTCAGCAAGGTTCTTTTCAGTGATAGCCTTGCCGCTCTCTGTAAGCGTAAAATACTTTCTTCTGCCGCCGAGAGTGACTTCATCCGTCTTCCAATAAGCCTTTATATAACCTTGGTTCTCAAGTCGCTTTAAAGCGCTATAGAGAGTAGGCTGCTTTAAAGTGTATTGACCGTGGCTTTTTGATTCAATATCGTTAATAATCTCGTAGCCGTATTTGTCACGCTCGTAAAGAGCCCTCAAAATTATGGTATTAATATGTCCACGGATTAAATCAGAGCTGATAGAATTATTCTCTTCTGTAGCGTTTTTATTATCGTTTTCGCTTTCAGAATTAGCGTCGGATTCGGTTGAATTGGTTGCAATGTTTTCAACCTGCTCAACGTTATTTTCGGCAGAATTTACAGACGTATCGTCAATTACGGGGGCTGTGAATTCTTCAACTTCTTCAATATTATCAACGTCTTCCAAAGAGCCGTTTAAGGCATTATTATCTTCGTTGGAAGGGGGGTCTTCGGTTAAGTTATCTTTTTTACCGTTAATATCATCAAACATAAGATACCTCAATAATATGTATTTATTATATCATATAGCACTAATTATGTCAATGTTTTGATAAAATAAAAAGTACTATGTCACACATAATTAGTGTAATTTCAATGTTTTTTGCTCAAATTTATGGACTTTTAACGACGTTATTGATAAAATTATATTTAAGAGGTATAGCTATGTATTGCAATATTAGAAACTATGAATTAAGATATGCTGACACGGATTTTAAGGACGATTTAAAGTTGTCTTCACTGCTGTCGTTTTTGCAGGAGTCTGCCTGTGTTTCCGCTGACGAGCTCGGTTTCGGTTACTCTGTATTACAGCCGAAATGTTATGGTTTCGTTATTTTAAATTGGCATATTGAATTGTTCAGAGCTGTTAAACTTGGAGAAGTGTTAACCGTTCACACCTGGCCCATTCAGCCTAAAAGATTATCGGTATTCCGTGACTTCGAATTATTCTGCGGTGATGAAAAGGTGGGCGTTGCCACTTCACGTTGGTGCCTTGTCGATCTGAACAATTTTAAAATTCTTAATCCCGTCTGTGTTTTTGACGAGAATCTGACCTATAACGAAAAACGCTCCGTCGAAGTGTTGAATTGGAAAATCCCCGCTTGCAATTCTTCGGAGTGCGTTTATTCCAAGAAGGCTTCTTATTCTGATTACGACCATTATTTGCACGTTAACAATACTAAATATGCCGACTTCCTTATGGACGTATTTTCACCCGATGAGCTTGAAAACAAATACATAGCTTCAGTGGATATAAATTATCAAACGCAGTGCAAGTTCGGCGAAGTCATTGAGTTCTTCAGGGATGAGCAGGACGGCTTCATCATAGTCGAAGGCAGGGTGAACGGACAGACTCGTGTGCAGATGCGTATTTTATTAAAATGAGTAAAATTCAATATAAACTTATTCGCTCTGCAAGGAAAACTCTATGTATTTCAATTTTGAACGGTGAGGTCATAGTTCGCTCTCCAATGCGAACGCCCCTTTCAAAAATCGAAGAATTTGTCGATAAAAAGAGTAATTGGATATTAAAAAAATTATCTGAAAGTAACCGCTTCGATGAACTTAGAAACTATAATTATATTCTTTTAAAAGGGAATAAAGTTCCTTTAGTTTTAGGAAGTCAAAACAGAATCGACGAACAAGGGGTTACTATTAAGAATCTGTCGAATATAAAAAAGCTGTACATAGAAAGCTTCGGTAAAGAATTTTTGGAATTATTTAACACCGTAAGTCAGACTTCGGGTTTGAAGGCTAAAAGCGTTTCCTTCAAATCCTACAGGGCGAGATGGGGGTGTTGCAATACAAAAAAACAGATTATCTTTAACTGGAAGCTTTTGATGCTCTCAAGCGAACTTTGGGAATGCGTTATCGTGCACGAGCTGTGTCATACAGTTTATATGAATCATTCTAAAAACTTCCATCAACTTGCAAACAGCGTCATGCCCGCTTACGCTTTAACGCATAAACAGCTTAAAAAATATTCTTCCGTTACAAGATTGTATTGATTTTTTTAACGTAATAACTGCTAATTTAATATCTGGGTGTCTTTCTTTGTGTCTGGCGCCCTTTAAATTTATAAATATACAAAAATTCATTACATAATGTATAAATATAAATAATAAATGAAATATTTGCAAATTTATTCATTTTAATTTTCATATTTTTTTAATTTTAGGACTATATTCGCTTGACTTAAAAAAAGCTGTGTTATATAATATTTCAAGTTGATTAAAATTTATAATTATTTTTTTAAGGTTATACGAAAATGGAGACAAAAATTAAGAAAGTTGTACTTGCATACTCCGGTGGACTCGATACGTCCATCATCATTCCTTGGCTCAAGGAAAACTATGATAACTGTGAAGTAATCGCAGTATCGGGTAACGTTGGTCAGGCGAGCGAGCTTGAAGGGCTTGAAGAAAAAGCGCTCAAGACGGGTGCTTCGAAGCTCTACGTTGAGGATTTGAGAAAAGAGTTCATCGAAGATTACATCTATCCCACGATGCAGGCAGGTGCAGTATATGAAAATAAATACCTTTTAGGTACTTCCTTTGCACGCCCCATCATCGCAAAGAGAATAGTTGAAATTGCTAAAAAGGAAGGGGCTGACGCAATCTGCCACGGTTGTACCGGTAAGGGCAACGACCAGGTTCGTTTTGAGTTGACGATTAAGTACTTTGCTCCCGAAATGAAGATTATCGCACCTTGGCGTATCTGGGATATAAAGAGCCGTGACGAAGAGATTGACTATGCAGAAGCTCACAATATTCCCTTAAAGATAAACAGGGAAACCAACTACTCGAAGGATATGAACCTTTGGCACTTATCCCATGAAGGTTTGGACCTTGAAAACCCTGCTAACGAACCCAACTACGATAAGATTTGTGAGCTCGGTGTTTCCCCTTGGAAGGCACCTGATGAGTCAACCTATCTGACCATTCACTTTGAAAAGGGCGTTCCTACAGCTATTGACGGAAAGGAGATGGGTGCGGTAGAGCTTATTGAAACATTAAATAAGATCGGCGGTGCAAACGGCGTAGGTCTTGTCGATATGGTTGAAAACAGGCTTGTAGGTATGAAGTCGAGGGGCGTATACGAAACACCCGGCGGTACTATTTTGTACACCGCTCACGAATTACTCGAATCTATCTGCCTCGATAAGGCAACCCAGCATTTCAAGCAGCACGTTGCTATCAAGTATGGCGAGATGGTATACGACGGGCAGTGGTTTACACCTTTAAGAGAAGCTTTAGATTCCTTTGTTGCAAAGACGCAGGAGACCGTAACGGGTGACGTTAAGCTCCGCATCTACAAGGGCAACGTTATGAACGCAGGTATTACTTCGCCCTATTCGCTCTACAGCGAAGACATCGCAACCTTCGGTGAAGACGATTGCTACAATCAGATGGATTCTCAAGGCTTTATCAACCTGTTCGGTCTTCCCATCAAGGTTAAAGCACTTTTGGATCAGAAAAAGCTTAAGTGATGATAAAAGTATTTATTGACGGCAAAGAAGGTACGACGGGATTACAGATATACGACAGGCTTTCAGCCCGTGAAGATATATCCTTAATAACCCTTTCTGACGAAAAGAGAAAGGACGTTGAAGCCCGCAGAGAATGTTTAAACTCTGCCGACGTAAGCTTTCTTTGCTTGCCTGATAAGGCTGCAATCGAAGCGGTGGAGCTTGTAACCAACCCCAACGCAAAAATAATAGACGCATCAACCGCACACAGGACTAACCCGAACTGGGTATACGGCTTTGCCGAGCTTTCAAAAAAGAGAAGGGAAGAGATAACTTCCTGTAAAAGGCTTGCAAATCCCGGTTGTCATGCAACGGGTTTTATATCGATAGTCGCCCCTTTGGTTAAAGGCGGTATTGCCCCTGCAGATTATCCGTTTGTAGCACATTCTTTAACCGGATATTCCGGCGGCGGCAAAAAGACTATTGCACAATATAACGACGGAAACCGTGACAGAGAACTCTCTTCACCGAGAGAATACGCTTTAGGTTTAAGCCACAAGCATCTGCCCGAGATGGTCAGGGAGTGCGGTTTATCGCAGGCGCCGTTGTTCAATCCGATAATCTGTGATTTTTATAGCGGAATGTGCGTAACCGTTCCCCTGTTTACAAATCTTTTAAATAATAAGATGACGGCAAGCGAGTTAAGGAACTACTTTGCCGAATACTATAACGGTCAGAAATTGGTGACGGTTGCCACCGAAGAAGAGATTCCTTCGTTCTTGGCTTCCAATGCGTTAACGGGTACAGACGGTTTAAAGATTTACGTCAGCGGAAACGACGACAGAATATTCATTGCAAGCGTATTCGACAATCTCGGCAAGGGTGCTTCGGGTGCGGCAGTGCAGAATATGAATATAATGTTCGGTCTGGACGAATGCACTTCGCTGATATAGGATTAGAGAGAGTATAGTTTTAAGAATATAAGAAAAGTAAGATGAAGATAAAAGAAATTGGCGGTGGCGTTTGCGCCCCTAAAGGGTTTAAGGCAAACGGTATTCACTGCGGAATCAGGAAAAATAAGGATAAGCGTGACTTTGCCTTAATAGTGAGCGACGTCAGGGCGTCTGCCGCAGGTGTTTATACAAGTAATCTCGTTAAAGGCGCACCCGTAATCGTTACAAAAGAGAATTTAACTGACGGTTATGCTCAAGCAATAATATGCAACAGCGGAAACGCAAATACCTGCAATAAAAACGGAATTGAAGTTGCAGTGCAGATGTGCGACCTTGTTGAAGGCGTAATGGGAATTCCCGCTAAAGACGTGATAGTTGCTTCAACGGGTGTTATCGGGCTTCCGCTCGATATTACCCCTATGAAAGAGCATGCGGAAGAGATTTGTGAAGGTCTCGGCGATAACAGCGATTTTGCGGCAGAAGCTATAATGACGACCGATACCGTTAAAAAGTCAATCTCTATCGAGTTTGAAATTGATGGCAAGAAGTGCGCAATGGGTGCTATTGCAAAGGGTGTGGGTATGGTTTGCCCTAACATGGCAACTAACCTTATCTTTTTGACAACGGACGTAGCAATAACCCCTGCAATGCTTCAAAAAGCCCTTTCCGAAGACGTTAAAGATTCCTTCAATATGGTAAGCGTTGACGGCGACCAGTCGACTAACGATACCTGTTGCGTTATGGCAAACGGTTTGGCAGGCAATAAGATAATCGACGCTGTCGGCACCGACTATAACAAATTCCGTAAGGCTCTGCATTACTGTACGGTATATCTTTCCCGTATGATTGCAAAGGACGGCGAAGGCGCAAGCAAGCTTATAGAGTGCAACGTCTGTGGCGCTTCAAGCAAGACGGTGGCAAAGGCTGTTGCCAGGTCGGTTATTAAATCGTCTTTGGTTAAAGCTGCAATGTTCGGCGCCGATGCAAACTGGGGCAGGATACTCTGCGCTATCGGCTACGCAGGAGTAAAGGTAGACGTTGAAGCGATAGATGTTTCCTTTGCTTCCGTAAAGGGCGAGCTTAAGGTTTGCGAGAGCGGTTACGGAATAGACTTTTCGGAAGATAAGGCAAAGGAAATTCTCTCCGAAGACGAAGTGACGATTAATATTAATCTCAACAGCGGTAAGGTTAAGGCCACCGCTTGGGGTTGTGACTTAACTTACGAATACGTTAAAATAAACGGCGACTACAGGACTTGATATGAACAAACAGGAACAGGCAGAGTTTTTAATAGAGGCAATGCCCTATATTAAAAAATATTTCAATAAAATTCTCGTAGTTAAATACGGTGGCAACGCAATGATCGACGATGATTTAAAGTCGTCGGTTATGCGTGATTTAGTCGTTCTCAATTTGCTGGGAATCAAGGTCGTGCTCGTTCACGGCGGCGGCCCCGAAATTTCCGAAACAATTAAAAAGATGGGTAAGGAGACCAAGTTTATCGACGGTCTTCGCTATACCGATGAAGAGACTGCCGAAATCGTCCGTATGGTTCTCGCAGGAAAAGTCAATAAGACGCTCGTAGATTTAATTTGCAGAAACGGCGGCAAGTCGGTCGGTATATGCGGTCAGGACGGTCACATTATCAAGTGTGAAAAGCAGGACGAAAAGCTCGGCTATGTCGGTAAAATAACCAATATAGATACAACCGTCATTACCGATTTACTCAATTTAGGTTACGTCCCCGTTATTTCTACCGTAGGCTATGACGACGAAGGTCACACTTATAACGTTAACGCCGATACGGCGGCAGCAGCTATTGCCGGGGCGTTAAGTGCAGAAAGCCTTATCTTAATGACTGATATTCGTGGACTTTTAGAGAACAAGGACGATCCCGACAGTCTTATTAAAAAGGTTTTCGTATCCGACATTCCTGCACTCGTTAAGCAGGGCATTATATCGGGTGGTATGATTCCTAAAATAGAATGTTGTAAAGACGCAATCCGCCGTGGTGTTAAAAACGTATTCATCACTGACGGAAGGGTTAGTCATTCCATTTTAATAGAAATTCTTTCCGATGAGGGTAGCGGAACAATGTTTAACGGCTGATTTATTTTAAATCAGTCTTTATTTTAGTATTTGGTTTTTGGTGCAATATGGACTTAAAAGATATAATTTCAACAGATAAAGAGTACGTCGCATCAACTTACGCAAGGTATAACGTTGCGTTTAAGTCGGGTTGCGGCGCAAAGCTATATGATTATGACGGTAAGGAGTATATCGACTGTGCAACAGGCATAGGCGTAAACATCTTCGGCGTCAACGACGAAGAGTGGAAAAATGCGGTTAAGGCACAACTCGATAAAATTCAGCACGTCAGCAATTTGTACTATTCGGAGCCGCAGGCATCGCTTGCAAAGCTCTTGTGCGAAAAGACGGGGGCAAGCAAGATATTCTTCTCCAATAGCGGTGCGGAAGCCAATGAATGTGCCATTAAAGCCGCAAGAAAGTACGGCAATACACGCTACGGCAGAAACGAAATCATAACTCTTAAAAATTCATTCCACGGCAGAACGATGGCAACGATTACTGCAACAGGGCAGGACAGTTTCCATAAAAATTTTACTCCTTTTTTGGAAGGGTTTAAATATGCAGACCCCACGATTGACGGCATATATGAATGTTACACTGAAAAGACCTGTGCGGTTATGGTGGAAGTCATTCAGGGCGAGAGCGGAGTTAATCAACTCGATATTGAGTTTTTGAAAGAGCTTGAAAAATTCTGCAAGAGCAGGGATATACTTTTAATATGTGACGAAGTTCAAAGCGGTAACGGCAGGACGGGTTATATGTATGCCTACGAGGGTGCAGGTATTCACCCTGACATCGTAACGACGGCAAAGGGTTTAGGCGGCGGACTTCCCATAGGGGCTTGTATGCTCTTTGAAAAGTGCAGGGACGTATACACATACGGCGACCACGGCTCGACCTTCGGCGGTAACCCCGTTGCCTGCGCAGGTGCCGTTTCGATAGTTGAAAGGCTTACTCCCGAACTGTTGCTGGAAGTGCAGGGCAAAGGAGCTTATCTCAAGATTAATTTGGAGCATATTAAAAACGTTACCAAGGTGACAGGGCAGGGCTTGATGATAGGAATATCCACCACGAAGCCTGCAAAAGAAGTGGCGTTATCTTGCCTTGAAAAGGGTTTAGTCGTGCTTACGGCACACGATAAAGTTAGGCTTTTACCGCCGTTAAACATTACAAAAGAAGAAATTAATACAGCATTGAAAATATTAAACGAGGTGATATCACAGTGAGGCATTTACTTAAATTACAGGATCTTACAAGGGAAGAAATATTATCGATTTTAAACCTTGCCGACCAGCTTAAATTCGAGAGGCTCAACGGCATTCAGAAGGACTATTTAAAGGGTAAAAAGCTGGGTATGATTTTCCAGAAGTCTTCCACCAGAACGAGAGTTTCGTTCGAAGTGGGTATCTACGAGCTTGGCGGCTACGGCTTATTCCTTTCAAGCAACGATTTGCAGATCGGCAGGGGCGAACCCGTTCAGGATACGGCAAGGGTACTTTCAAGGTATCTTGACGGCATTATGATCAGAACCTTTGCTCAACAGGAAGTTGAAGACTTGGCAAAGTACGGTTCAATCCCCGTAATAAACGGCTTGACCGACTACGCTCATCCCTGTCAGGTGCTTGCAGACCTTATGACCATAAGGGAGTATAAGGGTAGCTTTAAGGGCTTGAAAATGGCTTTCATCGGTGACGGCAACAATATGGCTAACAGCTTAATGGTCGGCGCTATCAAGACTGGTATGTCCTTTGCGATTGCCTGCCCTAACGGCTACGAGCCCGACGCACAGCTCATCGAATGGGCAAAGGCTAACGGAGAAGTAACTATAACCACCGACGTTAAAGAAGCGTTAAAAGACGCAGACGTCGTATATACCGACGTCTGGGCTTCAATGGGTCAGGAAGGCGAAAGGGCTGCAAGGAAGAAGGCTTTCGAAGGCTATCAGGTTAACAAGGAAAACCTTTCGGTTGCAAAGAGTGACGTAATGTGCTTGCACTGTTTACCTGCCCACAGGGGTGAAGAAATTACCGAAGAAGTATTCGAGGCACACGCAAAGGAGATCTTTGACGAAGCCGAAAACAGATTACACGCACAAAAGGCTGTAATGGTTAAACTTTTAAAGTAAATCCTTCGAATTGGGCTTACATAGAGAAAAAATAATTTTAACGGGATATATCGATTATGAAAAATGCAAAAGTTTATTTAACGTTGCAAAACGGTAGACAGTTTGTCGGTTACAGATTCGGTGCCGAGAGAGACGTGGTGGGTGAGCTTGTATTTACGACAGGTATGACCGGCTACGTTGAAACTCTTACCGACCCCAGCTACTACGGACAGATTGTCATTCAGACGTTTCCCTTAATTGGTAACTACGGCGTTACTCCCGACAACGAGAGCAAAAAACCTTGGGTTTCCGCTTATATCGTTAGGGAAAAGTGCGATGCGCCTTCAAATTTCAGGTGCGAAGGGACGATTGAAGATTACCTTAAACAGTACGGTGTAGTAGGAATTTACGGTATTGATACTCGTGAGCTTACCAAAATTGTAAGGGAAGCAGGCGTTATGAATGCCGCCATCACTTCTAAACCGATTAAGGATATGACCGAGATTAACAATTACAGGGTTTTAAATGCCGTAAAGTCAGTAAGCGCTAAAGAAGTTGAATACTTTGGCGACCCTAACGGCAGAAGGATAGCCGTCTACGATTTCGGTGCAAAGAAGAATATAATCCGTTCGCTTGTCAGCCGTGGTTGCTACTGTATAAAGGTACCGTATAATTATACGGCTGAAGAAGTATTAGCTTTAAATCCCGAAGGGCTTATGCTGTGCAACGGACCCGGCGACCCCGCCGAAAACGTTGAAGTTATTGAAAATTTGAAAAAGCTTGCAGGCAAGCTCCCCATCTTCGGAATATGTTTAGGCCATCAGCTCTT
This sequence comes from Candidatus Coproplasma sp., assembly GCA_051884135.1. Lineage (GTDB taxonomy): Bacteria > Bacillota > Clostridia > Christensenellales > Borkfalkiaceae > Coproplasma. The sequence goes on from JBJEVC010000059.1 coordinate 16,144, forward strand.
TGCTCTTGCAATGGGCGGAAAGACCAAGAAGATGAAGTACGGACACAGGGGTGCAAACCAGCCCGTCAAGTGCCTTGCAACCGGCAGGGTCTATATCTCAAGCCAGAATCACGGTTACGAAGTTATTTCTTCAAGCCTTGAAGGCGTAGGCAAGTTAAGCTTTGTAAACGCCAACGACGGTACTTGTGAAGGTTTTGATTATCCCGATATAAACGCATTCACTGTGCAGTTCCACCCCGAAGCTTGCGGCGGTCCTCACGATGCAGGTTTCTTATTCGACAGATTTATGCAAAACATAACGGAGGGTAAATTCAATGCCTAGGAAAGAAGATATAAAAAAGGTTCTGGTTATCGGTTCAGGTCCTATAGTTATAGGTCAGGCTGCCGAGTTTGACTATGCAGGAACGCAGGCTTGCAGAATTTTAAAGAACGAAGGCATTAACGTAGTTCTGTGCAACTGTAACCCCGCTACTATAATGACAGACAGTGCGTTAGCGGACGAGATTTATCTTGAACCGTTAACAACCGATACGTTAAAGAGAATAATAATCAAGGAACGTCCCGACAGCCTTTTGGCATCTTTAGGCGGACAGACGGGTTTAACGCTTGGCTGTCAGCTTGCTAAAGAAGGCTTTTTGGACAAGTACGGCGTTAAGCTCATCGGTGTTAAGCTCGATTCAATCGACAGGGCAGAGGATAGAGAACTCTTTAAGGAGACTATGCAGAAGATTAACCAGCCCGTCGTTCCTTCCGATATTGCCTATACCGTAGACGACTGCGTTAAGATTGCGGAAAAAATCGGCGGTTACCCCGTAATCGTCCGCCCTGCATATACGCTTGGCGGTGCTGGCGGCGGCGTTGCGCACAGCGAAGAGGAGTTAAGGCTCATAGCGCATAACGGCCTTATGCTCTCACCCATAACGCAGGTACTTATTGAAAAATATATCGCAGGCTGGAAGGAGATTGAGTTTGAAGTTATCCGTGACTGCGCAGGCAACGTTATTACCGTCTGCTCAATGGAAAACTTCGACCCTGTCGGCGTTCACACGGGCGACTCCATTGTCATTGCCCCTGCCGTTACCCTTTCCGATAAAGAATATCAGATGCTCCGTTCAGCGTCTTTGAATATAATCAGCGAACTTGGAATCGAAGGTGGTTGTAACTGTCAGTTTGCGTTAAAACCCGACAGTTTTGAATATTCAGTTATCGAAGTTAACCCCCGTGTATCCCGTTCGTCTGCGCTCGCTTCTAAAGCAACGGGCTTCCCCATCGCAAAGGTTGCAACCAAGATTGCTCTCGGCTATACGCTGGATGAGATTAAAAACGACGTTACAGGTATAACCTATGCCGCATTCGAACCCACGATTGACTACGTTGTAGTTAAGCTTCCCAAATGGCCTTTTGATAAATTCTTATATGCAAAGAGAAATCTCGGCACGAGAATGAAGGCTACCGGTGAAGTAATGTCAATCGGTACGAGCTTTGAAATGGCTATAATGAAGGCGGTAAGGGGTGCAGAAATCTCCCTTGGAACGCTTAATATGCCTAAACTTGAAAAGTGTACCGACGAAGAGATTCACGAAAAGCTCCATGAGCTCACTGATGAAAGACTTTTCGTAGTATTCCAGGCAATTAAACGTGGAATTTCCATCGAAGAGATAAACAGGATTACGACAATCGACCCTTGGTTCTTGAATAAATTAAAGAATCTCTGCGATTTTGAAAGGTCAATCGAAGGCAAGCCTTTGAATAAGGAAACCTATATTAAGGGTAAGAAGCTCGGCTATCCCGACAAAGAGCTTGAAAGAATATCTGGTAACAAGCTTCCCAAGCACGTTAACGCTTGCTTTAAAATGGTTGATACCTGTGCGGCAGAGTTTGCTGCGCAGACGCCTTACTTCTATTCTACCTATGACGAAAAGGAACACGATGAAGCAGCGCCTTTCGTCGCAAGGAGCAGGCAGAATAAGAAGAAGAGAATTATAGTTATAGGTTCAGGCCCCATAAGAATAGGGCAGGGCATTGAATTCGACTATTCGTCCGTTCACTGCGTATGGGCTTTAAAGAGACTTGGTTACGAAGTTATTATTATCAATAACAACCCCGAAACCGTTTCCACCGACTTCGATACGGCGGACAGGCTTTACTTCGAAAGCCTTACACCCGAAGACGTTCAGAGCGTCATCGACGTTGAAAAACCCTATGGCGTTGTTATCACCTTCGGCGGTCAGACGGCAATCAAGCTCTGCGCTTATCTCGATAAGAAGGGTGTAAGAATTCTCGGCACTCCCGCAGACAGCGTAGATCTTGCGGAAGACAGAGAGCGTTTCGACGCACTTTTGGAGCAGTTTAGTATTGCAAGACCTAAAGGCCTTACGGTTATGTCCAAGGACGAAGCCGTTGCAGCTGCGGAACAGCTCGGCTATCCGGTACTTCTTCGTCCTTCGTATGTAATCGGCGGTCAGAATATGACCATCGCCTTTACGCAGAACGATATCGAAAGATATATGGACGTAATTTTAGCCCAGAAGATTGAAAACCCCGTTCTCTGCGATAAATACCTTATGGGTCTTGAGCTTGAAGTCGACGCTATATCCGACGGCGTTGACGTGCTTATTCCCGGCATAATGCAGCACATTGAAAGGGCAGGCGTTCACAGCGGCGACTCCATAGCGGTTTATCCCCCTTACAATTTAAGCGACGCAATGCTTAAAAAGATTGTCGACGTGTCGACAAATCTTGCAATTTCGCTTAAAACCAAGGGTTTAATCAATATTCAGTTCCTTATCTATCACAACGAGTTGTATGTAATCGAAGTCAACCCGAGAGCTTCACGAACGGTTCCCTATATTTCAAAGGTGACGGGCGTACCTATGGTTGACCTTGCAACAAAGATTATGCTTGGTTATAAGCTTAAAAAGCTCGGCTACGGAACAGGTTTATACCGCAACTCACCTTATGTAGCGGTTAAGGTTCCCGTGTTCTCGTTTGAAAAGCTCAACGACGTAAACTCCCAGCTCGGCCCTGAAATGAAGTCTACGGGTGAAGTTTTAGGTATTGGTAAGACTATTGAAGAAGCGTTATTCAAGGGCTTGGTCTCTGCAGGATTCAATATGAAGCACCCCACAAAGCAGAACCCTTCAGGAATTTACTTCACAATAAACGACCACGATAAGTTTGAAATCGTTAATATCGTTAAAAAATTTGCTGACCTTGGGTTGACGTTATACGCAACGAAGGGTACCGCAAAAGTTATCCGCAGTCTCGGACTTGAGTGTACGGACGTTGCAAGGCTCTCTTCCAACGACGAGATATTCAAGCTTATGGATGAAGGCAAGATTGACTATGTAGTTTATACGGGTAAGACCGATATCGAGTCTATAACCAACTATATATCAATGCATCACCATGCAATTCTTCTCGGAATTACTGTGCTTACGTCGCTTGATACGGCTAATGCGCTTGCAGACGTAATCGCAGGCAGATATAACCAGTTCAATACCGAGCTCGTTGATATAAATAATTTAAGGACAGAAAAGCTTAAGCTTGACTTCTCTAAATTGCATTGCTGTGGCAACGACTACATCTTATTCAATAATATGGACGGCAAGATAACCTGTCCCGAATCGCTTGCAATCAACTTCTGTGACAGGCATTTTGCAATCGGTGCAGACGGTATCGTTATGATTGAAAAATCTGACATCGCCGATGCAAAGGTGCGAGTATTCAACCGTGACGGCAGCGACGGCGGTATTGCGGCAAATCCTATAAGGTGCGCTGCAAAATATCTCTACGACAGCTGTTTTATAAATTGTGACGAGTTCACCATTGAAAGTTGCGGCGTAGCTAAAAAGGTCAGCATAAACCACATTAACGGCGTAGCAAGCTCGGTTGCTGAAGTTCTCGGTACGCCTAAAGTAACTGAAAACAACAGCTTTGCAGTTCTCTCTGCGGTGGACGGTTATCACTGTAATAAGTCTTATTCGGTAGAAGTCGGCAATAAGCACTGCGTAATCTTCTGCGATAACGTTGACGACGTGGACATCGAAGACATTGGACAGACGCTTATTATGACTGGTGCAATTAAGCCCGATGAATACGTTGAATTCGTCCGTGTAGTCAATAACGTGACCGTAAAGGTCAGGGCTTGGGATAAGTCAAACGGAGAAACGCTTTCCTGCGGTACAGCCGCAGCGGCAGCAGCGCTTTCTGCAATTAAGAGCGGCGAGTGTAAGTCGGACGAGATAATTAACGTAAAGCTTAAAGGCGGTGACTTGTTCGTTAAACTCAACGAAAACGGCGAAGCAGAGCTTGACGGCTCGGTAAAACAGACCTATAAGGGTATAATTGAAATTTAATGATATATCTTGACAATGCAGCCACGACTAAACCTGACTGCGAATGCCTTAAAAAGGCTGAAAAATATTTAACGGAATATTTCTATAATCCTTCCGCATTATATGCGGAAGGTTATGCTTTACATCGTGAACTTGAAGAAACAAGGAAAAATATATTAAACACGGTTGCTAACGATGCAAACTTTGAATTAATATTTACTTCTTGCGGCTCTGAAGCGGATAATCACGCATTGTTTTGCGGGGGCAAAAGGGGTAACGTTGTCACTACGTTGGGTGAACATTCCGCCATTATATCCTGCGCAAACGAGCTTAATCAGCGTGGAATCGAAGTAAGGTTTGCTCCGCTAAACTCCGACGGGGGAGTGAATATTGACGAGCTATTAAAGCTTGTAGACAGTAAAACTTCTTTGGTGTCCGTCATTCACGTCAATAACGAAACAGGTGCGATTAACGACATTAACTCAATAGCAAAGAGAGTCAAGGCAATTAACCCCAACGCCTTATTTCACTCTGACGGCGTTCAGGCATTCGGTAAAATTCCCTTTAAGATGTGCAAGGAAATAGATTTATATAGCATTTCTGCGCATAAAATAGGGGCTTTAAAGGGTTGCGGGGCTTTAATTAAACGCAAAAATCTTTCGCTAAAACCGTTCATTTACGGCGGCGGTCAGGAGAAGGGGTTGAGAAGCGGTACCGAAAACGTGTTCGGAATTAAGGTTTTTGAGTATGCAGCTCAAAAGAAATATTCAAGTCTTTATGAAAACTACGAAAAGGTTAAGGGATTTAAGCAAAGATTAATCGACCTTTTGGATAAAAATTTATTCAAAATTGTATCGTCTGATAACTCTTCGCCCTATATTCTCTCCGTAATAGCTCTCGGTGTGCGTGGCGAGATAATTCTGCACGAAGTCAACGATAAGGGCTTAATTATCGGGACGGGCTCGGCTTGTTCGTCAAACGAAAAGAAGAGATATTCCCGTGTAATTTTGGCTTGCGGCATTAATGAAGAGCTTGCAGACGGGGTTCTTCGGTTGAGCTTTAGCTCGGAAACGACAATAGAAGAGATTGAAGATGCCGCTAAAATTTTAAACGAAACTGTTAAAAACAGAATGGAAATAATGAAATAAGATGGAAAAAGTAGTAATTGTAAGGTATTGCGAAATCTACCTTAAGGGCAATAACCGTGGATATTTTGAAAGGGTATTTTCCGAAAATATGGAAAAGGCTTTAAGGGGAATTCGCCACGTTATAAGAAAGCGTAGCGGCAGATATACCGTAGAAAGCTTTGAAGAAGGCAACGAAGAGTTGATTGTTGAAAAGCTTTCCAAAGTGTTTGGCGTGCATACAATTTCTGTTGCGCTCAAAGTTCCTACGTCAATGGATAACATATATCACGCTGCAGAGCAAATTTGCCCTGAATACGGCACGTTTAAGGTGGATACGCACAGGGCAGACAAGAAATTCCCCCTAAATTCAATGGCGGTTAATGCCGAAATCGGCGGAAGGCTTTTAGATAAACGTAAGAATTTAAAGGTTGATATTCATAAACCCGACGTTTTAATAGGTATCGATTTGAGAGAAGACGGCTCATCGCTCGTGTTCGGCAATACGATTAAGGGCGCAGGCGGTATGCCTGTCGGAACTGCCGGAAAAGGTATGTTACTTATTTCAGGCGGTATAGATAGCCCTGTTGCAGGCTATATGATGGCTAAAAGGGGTATGAACATAGATTGTATCCATTTCCACAGCTATCCTTATACAAATATGCAGGCAAGGGAGAAGGTTGAAAACCTTGCAAAAGTGCTTGCCGGGTACTCGTGCGGCACCACGCTGAATATTGTTAAGGTCACCCGCATTCAGGAAGAGATTCATAAAAAGTGTAACGGCGATTTTATGGTAACCCTTTTAAGGCGCTTTATGATGAGAATTGCAGAAAGAATAGCCAAAAAGAGCGGAGCGCAGTGCTTAATTACAGGCGAAAGCTTGGGTCAGGTTGCAAGCCAGACGATAGAAGGAATGACTTCATCGGGTAGTGTAATAGAAGATTTGCCTATTTTGCGCCCTTTGTGCGGTTTTGATAAAAACGAGATAATCGAACGAAGCAGGCAAATGGGAGCATACGAAATATCCATTCAACCTTATGAAGATTGCTGTACGGTATTTTTGCCCCGTCACCCCGTAATCCGCCCCGCAATGGCTGATATCTTAGCTGAAGAGTCAAAGCTGGACGTAGAAGCTCTGCTTGATGAAGCATTATCTTCCTTGGAAGTATTGAAAATTAACTAATTAATTTATAACATAAATAAACTGAAGATTATAAGACCTAAAAAACGAATATTAAAATATCAAAATAAACGTAAAAGCACCCAAAAATCTCGGGTGCTTATTTATTAAAAAATTAAATAACACAACAAAATTAAAACGAATTATCAAACCATTCTTTATTGACAATATCAGGAATTAACTCGCTCGGCGGAGAATCTTCCTTAACAGACGTAACGTTGATTTTAATTTTCGGCAGCCAGATTTCATCGCCGTAAAATTTATTTCCGTTTTGCGAATAGTAGGGGGTAACGCTGTATTCATACTCTCCGTTAGGCAAACTTTCGCAAATTTCTTCTTGCCAATCACCGCTATATACTATGTCAATTTTACCATTTAATTTACGCTTTATTAAATATTCATAGTACTCTGCCTGACATAATATAATAGAAATATTGTTATTATTAACAATTATGTTTGGTTTTTGTATTTTAGGGTGGGTGAATGCGGTTGACTTTTCTATTGGTAAATTATTTTCGCTGCACATAACTTTTAGCCTGTTTAATTTAGGGCAATTATCGTCGCAAAGGATAACCTTGTTGTTTTTCACATACTCATTTTTGTCAAGCTCAATCTCCATAATGCCGCTTTTTATATCGAGCGGTGGCGGTGAATTATCTTTATAAATATCTTTTAAAAGTTCGTTGGTAATTTTGCAACAATAATTTCCGCCTGTTATATCGAGCTTTTTATTTGTCTTATCGCCTGCCCAAACGCCGATTATGTGGTTTGAAGTATATGTTATTGCGTATGCGTCGGTGTTGCCTTCTTTCGTTCCGCAGGTTCCCGTTTTGCACGCAACGTCAAAATTAAAACCGTTTAAGTGTTTTGCTGTGCCTGTCTTGACTGAATTCATCAATGCGCAGTTTATTAATGAACTCGTAGATTTTTCAAAAACCTTATTTTCTTTAACCGTATTCTTGTATATAATCGTGCCGTTTTCATCGCATATTTTTTCAATGAATGCCGATTTTGTAAAATTTCCGTTTGAAGGGAAGACCGAATAGCAGTCGCAGAGCTCTTTAAGCGTTAAGCCTTCGCTCATTGCACCTAATGCGAGTGACAGATTTTTATCTTCTTTATTAAGTTCAATATTCATTGCTTTTGCATATGCTGCGGCTTTATTTAAGGTTAGCGAATTCATTGTTTTAACTGCCGGAACGTTCAAGCTCTGCGTAATTGCGTCTTCTACCGAAACGTAACCCCTGAATTTTTTATCGTAATTTTCAGGTTTATATCCGTTAAAATTGACGGGTTCGTCACATATTTTTGTAAAAAGATTGATCTTTTTTTCGTTTAATGCAGGGGCGTAGACGAAAATCGGTTTAGCGGTAGAGCCTATCTGCCGTTTTAAATTACCGCAAGTTGACGAGTAAGCGCAAATTCTGCCGTTAACCGTCCTTACTATTGCCGTACCGTCGTTATCGAATTTAATTTTATCTATGCCGTCTTGTATATTTTTATCGAAATAGGTGTATACGTTCAAGTGGTTAAACCCCGCATAGGGGTCTATATTACAGTCTTCAAGCTCGCTGAAAACTTCAGTAACGTAATCAGAGTAGGTGTTTTTCCGGTCTGTATCCTTTGCGCTCAACGGCAGTTTTATTGTATTCTCATATGTTGATGCGTCAATGTAATTGCAATTTAACATACACTTTAAGACCACGTTTCTGCGTTGTAGGCACTTATCGGGATTTTTAAAGGGGGAATAGTTATTCGGAGAGCTTAAAAGCCCTACGATTGTTGCGCTCTGTTCCAAGTTAAGATCTTGAGCGGGTATGCCGAAATAGAATTGAGAAGCGTTCTCTAACCCGTAGCAGTTGTGACCAAAGTAGATAACATTTAAATACATCTGTAAAATTTCTTGCTTGGAGTACTGTCTTTCAAGCTGTTTCGATAGCTTTATTTCCTTTAATTTTCTTGTAATCGTCTTATCGTTGTTTAAGTGTGTATTTTTAATTAACTGCTGTGTTATGGTTGACGCTCCTTCTTTAAACGAACGGCTCTTTACGTTTTGATAAAAGGCTTTAAGCATACGCTTATAGTTCAAGCCGTTATGGGTAAAAAAGGTCTTGTCTTCAGATGCTATAAATGCGTTTACCGTTTGTGGGTTTAGCTTGTCAATTTTTACGCTGCTTCGTTTGGTAATTAGAGATGCATCCTTTATTTTATTGCCTTCGGCGTCGTATAAAGTTATTGTTTTTTCACAACCTTCAAGCAGATTTTGATTTAAAGTAGTCCCTGAAGTTATTATCAAATAGGTTGCGGTCATCGCCAGTATAAATGCGCTGAAAAGCGATACAAACCAAATTAATGCTTTAATGCTCTTTTTCATTACAAATAGTATTTTAAAAGTTTTAATATTTATTGCATTTTATTTGAAAAAAATCGCAAATAAAGTTATAATAACTTTATGGAGAAATTTTATCATATAGTAACGTACGGCTGTCAGATGAACGTCCACGAATCGGAAAAGATAGCAGGCCTATTGTCCGAGCTCGGCTATGTTGCCTGCGACAGTATGGAAAAAGCCGACATAGTAGTGTTTAATACCTGCTGTATCCGTGAAAATGCAGAAAATCACGCATACGGCAATATCGGTATGCTTAAAAAGCTTAAAGCTTCAAAGCGTGATATGATTATTGCTGTCGGCGGTTGCTTAACCCAACAGATGAACAAGGCGGACGTTCTGCACGATATGTTTCCTTATGTGGATATTATTTTCGGTACGCATAATTTAAACAAGCTTAAAGATTACGTCATTGAAAAGCAAAAGCGCAGAAAGTCGATTATTCAAATCGAAGAGTGTGACGGAAGCGTTATCGAAGGTGAAAACCCTTTAAGGACGAGCTATCCTAATGCATGGGTCAACATTACCTACGGGTGCAATAATTTCTGTTCTTACTGTATCGTGCCCTACGTCAGGGGTAGAGAGCGTTCCAGAAAGTCTGAAAACATTCTTGCAGAAGTAAAGGGCTTGGTGGAAGAAGGATATAAGGAGATTACTCTGCTCGGTCAGAACGTAAACTCCTATGCAAATGGAACCGATGATATTCCCTTTTATAAATTGCTTGAAAAGGTTGCTGCAATCGACGGTAAATTCCGTTTAAGGTTTATGACCAGCCACCCCAAAGACTTTTCGGAAGAGCTTGCAAAGACCATTGCGGACAACGAAAAAATCTGCCACTGTCTGCATCTTCCCGTACAGAGCGGGTCGGACAGCATTTTAAAGGCGATGAACAGGCGTTATACAACCGCAGATTATCTAAAAAAGGTCGATATTTTAAAGAAATACGTCCCTGACTGTGCAATCACAACCGATCTAATCGTTGGTTTCCCCGGTGAAACGGACGAAGATTTTAAAGGTACTTTAGACCTTGTTAAAAGGGTTGATTTTGCTTCGGCTTTCACCTTTGTCTACTCAAAAAGAGACGGCACCGTAGCTGCCGGAATGGACGGGCAGATTCCCGAAGAAGTTTCTAAAAAGCGCATAATGGAGCTTGTTGATTTAGTAAACGAACAGACGAGAGCGCACTCTCAAAAGTTTGTTGGGGCGACTACGGAAATTCTCTGTGAAGGTGTCGACGAGAAGAAGGGGTTATACCTTGGCAGAAACGAGTATGGTCGTATGGCTTACTTTGACAGCGAGACTGACGTTATCGGTCAGTTTTTAAACGTAAAGGTGGATAGCGCAAACGGCGTTTCTCTTTACGGTAAAGTCGTAAAGTGAGTTGAGTTGTAGATTTAAAGGGGTATTTATGGGACTTTCACCTATGATGAGCCATTATCTTTCCGTCAAGGAGAGATATAAAGATTGTGTAATTTTCTACCGTTTGGGTGACTTTTACGAGATGTTTTTCGATGATGCGGTAAGGGTTTCCGAGATTTTAGGATTGACCCTTACGGGCAGAGATTGCGGTCTGGAGGAGCGTGCGCCTATGTGCGGCGTTCCCTATCACGCTGCGGACACCTACATTGCAAAGCTCGTCTCTCACGGCGAAAAGGTAGCTATCTGCGAACAGCTTGAAGACCCAGCGATGGCTAAAGGCATGGTTGACAGGGACGTAGTCAGGGTTGTTACGGCGGGTACGGTCATCGACGACGCAAGCTTGGACGAAAAGGAAAACAGCTTTATCGCATCCGTATGTATGAGCGGTGACGGCGTTTCGGTTGCCTGGGCGGATATAACTACGGGTGAGCTCTGCGCAACGGAATTTTTCGGTGCGGACGCCGTTAAAAATGCAATCAGTTGTTTAGTCAACCTGAACGTCAGGGAAGTTATCTGCAACGACGATATGCTTTTTGCGTCTAAAAACTGCGTAGAAGTGGCAAGGGGAGTTTTACCTAAATTTTCGTCGTATCTCGCCTGGACTTTTGGGTATACTGCTGCTGAAAGGTGCTTAAAAGAGCAATTGAAATCGAGTTCCCTTGAAGCGTTTTCAATTAACGGTAAAGAGCTTGCAATCTGTGCAATCGGCGCTCTTTTACAGTATTTAAAAGAGACGCAAATGCATGCGCTCTCCAACATAGACAACGTTAAATACGTTACGCAGTCATCAAATTTACAGCTTGACGCTACAGCAATAAAAAACCTTGAAATAGTCAAGACCTTGAGCGAAGGTAAAAAGTACGGTTCGCTTTTGTGGCTACTCGATAAGACGAGTACGGCAATGGGAGCAAGGCTGTTGCTTAACACCGTTGTTTCGCCTTTAAGGGATAAGGCAAAGATTGACTACCGTTTAGACGGTGTAACCGAGCTGTTTAATTCAACCGTCGTAAGGGTGGGGTTAATCGAACTTTTAAAGCAGATTAAGGACATTGAAAGGCTTACGGGAAAGATTTCGAACAACGTAATTATGCCTGCAGACTGCCTTGCCCTTGCCCGTTCGATTGAAGTTATACCCAACATTGTCTTCAGACTTTCGGGTTTTTCTTCGCAGATTTTAAAGGATATTTCTCACGGACTTAAAGACCTGTCTCAAATTGCCAGTTACATAAATGCGGCGATTAACGACGTCGATACGCCTACCACGTTAAAAGACGGCGGATATATCAAGCAGGGCTTCAATGCCGAGCTCGACGAATTGAGAAATATCAAGAAGTCTTCTACCGATATCCTTTTGCGGATGGAAACGAGAGAGCGGGATACGACGGGTATTAAGAATTTAAAAATACGTTATAATCGTGTTTTCGGCTACTACATCGAAGTAACCAAGTCGTTTAAGGATTTAGTGCCTACTCACTATCAACGCAGACAGACGCTTGCTAATGCAGAAAGGTACACTACCGATGAGCTTAAAGAACTTGAAGAAAAGATTTTAACGAGTGAAGAACGCTCGTTAAAGATTGAAGCGGCTCTATACGAAGAGCTCAAAGCAAAGCTTTTAAGCGAAATTAATTCCTTTAAATGTATTTCGGCAAATATTGCAAAGCTCGACGTCTTAACGTCTTTTGCCGAAGTTTCCAAAAATAATAAGTACGTCCGCCCTACGATAGTCGAGAGCGGTAAAGCGATGATAATTAAAGACGGCAGACACCCTGTAGTCGAAAAGATTTCCAAGGAAAAGTTTGTTCCCAACAATACTTTCCTTGACGAAAGCGACAACCGCACGATGATTATAACCGGTCCCAATATGGCAGGTAAAAGTACGTATATGCGTCAGAACGCAATTATTGCAATTATGGCGCATATCGGTTGCTACGTCCCTGCGTCAAGTGCGCAAATTCCCTTGATTGACAGAATATTTACAAGGGTTGGTGCAAGCGATAATTTAATCTTCGACCAGTCAACCTTTATGATTGAGATGATTGAAGTCGCTTCGATTTTACAAAATGCTACAAAGGACAGCCTTTTAATTTTAGACGAAGTGGGCAGGGGAACCAGCACATACGACGGACTCTCCATTGCTTGGGCTGTAATAGAGCATATAACCCAAAAAATCGGTGCAAAAACGCTCTTTGCAACCCATTACCATGAACTCTTGGAGCTTGAAGAAAAGATCAGCGGAATTAAAAATTATAAGATTTCCGTCAAGGAATACAACGGCAAGATTATTTTCACCCGTAAGATTATGCGTGGAGGAGCCAACCGAAGCTTTGGTATAGAAGTTGCTTCGCTTGCAGGCGTACCGCAGTGCGTAACTTCAAGGGCAAAATCAATTTTAAAGGCAATAGAGAGCGGCGAAGCGACGTTCAATAATTCCTTTGAAGACGAAGCGGTTGCGGAAGTTAAGACTTCGGAGATTGAAAGGATATTAAAGGACTTGGATTTAAACAACCTTTCGCCGATGCAGGCGTTGATGATATTAAACGATTTAAAGGAAAAGGTGGAGTAAATGGGAAAAATAGAAATTCTTTCCGAAGAGCTTTGTAGCCGAATTGCGGCGGGTGAAGTAATTGAAAGACCTTTTTCTGTAGTTAAAGAATTGGTTGAAAACAGTATTGACGCAGGCGCAAAGGAGATAGAAATTTCCATTAAACGTGGCGGCAAAGACTGTATTGAAGTATCCGATAACGGTTGCGGTATAGCAGAAGACGATATGAGAGCGGCTTTCTTCCCCCATGCAACCAGCAAGATTAAAGTTCTTGACGATATAACGCATATCCGCACTTTAGGCTTCAGGGGCGAAGCGCTTGCAACTATCGCTTCCGTTGCGCTGGTGGAGCTTGAAAGCGCAGTCGAAGGCGAACAGGGAAACAGGGTCGAGTGCGACGGCGATATTATAGGTAAGGTCAAGCCTGCGGCATGCAACAAGGGAACGACTATTACGGTTAACAACCTCTTCTTCAATACGCCCGTAAGGTTCAAATTTTTAAAGACCGACAAAAAGGAAGAAGCTGATATAACGGCGTACGTTATTCGCTATATTCTCGGCTTCCCCTATATCGCTTTTAAGTATTACGTTGACGGACAGCTCAAGCTTCAGTCGTACGGTGGCGGCTTGGATGAAGCCATTACGCAGGTCTACGGTGCGAATATTTTGCCTAACTGCTTTAAAATCGATGCAGAGAGAAACGATATTAAAGTCAGCGGTTACATAAGCAATCAACAGTTCTTTAAATCGAATAAGACCTATCAAACTACCTTTTTAAACGGTAGATACGTCAATAACAACGTTATTTCAAGCTCAATAAACAATGCCTATGCGCCCTATATGATGAAGAAGAACTTCCCGTTTTACGTTCTCAATATTCAGGTAGGGGACGAGCTTGTGGACGTTAATGCGCACCCAAACAAGACCGACGTGCGCTTTGCGGACGGCTCTTTAATCTACGGGACGATTTATAAGATTATTTCTTCCATTTTGGAAGGGAGCGTAAAAGCCGCAGGCTTTGTCGTGCCTGACGACGCAACGAGTTTAACGACTAACCAAATGCAGCAAACGGTTTGTGCGGCAGAATTTATAGCGAAGGAAAACGTTCACGATACCGATTTTAACGACGTCAAGGACATAGAGAAATTTTCTGTTCAGCCCAAGGTTAAGAAGGCGCCTTCGCCCTACGCCGACGTCGATATGTTGCCTTATGCCGAATACGATCCGCCTGTGTTTGACGAACAGTTAAAGCCGCAAGTAAATGCGCAAACCATCTCTCCCGCAGTGCAGGAAGCCATAAATTTCAGCGGTAAATACGATTTAAGTTCCGATAAGTTCACGCTTGTGGAACCTTCTCTTGAAGTTTTGGAAGACAGAAAGTTAAGGGAAGCAAGGCAGCAGGAGCTACAGTTCAGGCAGTTCAAATACAGGGGAACGCTGTTTAACACTTACCTTATGTACGAGATTAAAGACGAAGTGTATCTGATTGACCAGCATGCGGCTCACGAGAGAGTTTTATACGATACTCTTATGGAAAAGGTTAAAAACCGTCAGGTAAATTCACAGAATATGCTCGTTCCGTATATATTTACGGTTACGCCTGAAGAGAGAAAGTTCATAGACGATAACGTAAATTCGCTTTGGAATATAGGTTTTGCTATTGACCCGTTCGGTACAACCTCCTTCAAGCTAACCGATATACCTACAGATTTATATAATCTTGACCCTAAAGCGTTCATTGACGATTTACTTTCAAACATTTCTGAATACAAAAAGATAACCATTACCGATTTGGTAAAGGAAAAAATGGCTCAAACGGCTTGTAAGCACGCAATCAAGGCAGGCGATAAGCTTACCGAAGCTGAAAGGGATAAACTGTTAGAGATGCTAAAGGGCAATATGGGTTTAAAATGTCCGCACGGAAGACCTATTTGCGTTAAGCTCACCAAAGCAGAGCTTGAGAAAATGTTCAAAAGGAAGGTATAAGCTTGGCTAAACTTTTGATAATTTGCGGAGCTACTGCAAGCGGTAAGACTTCGCTCGCCATAGACTGCGCAAAAAAACTCGATTCTGAAGTAATTTCCGCCGATTCTCAGCTTGTTTATAAAGGGTTAAACATAGGCACCGCAAAACCGACGGTGGCAGAAATGCGTGGGGTTAAGCACCACCTTATAGACGTTCTAGGGGCAAAAGAAAACTTCACGGTGTCCGATTACGAGCAATTAGCTTTGCCAATAATTAACGAGTTGATGGGGCAGGGCAAGACGCCTGTAGTATGCGGCGGAACGGGTTTTTACATTAATTCCTTGTTGTACGATTTAAGCTACGGCAACGTGCAAGCCGATGAAAACGTAAGGCGAAAATACGAACAGATTGCTTTAGATATGGGTAAGGAATACCTGTTTGATCAGCTTAAAAAGGTGGACCCGAAGACGGCTGAAGTTCTGCATATAAACGACGTTAAAAGGGTTATTCGTGCATTGGAGATTTACGAGCTAACGGGCAAGAAAAAATCCGACCAAAGGGACGAGAAAAAGTCCAGATACGATTATTTAGCCGTTGCCATAGACTACCCCAGAGCGGAGTTGTATAAGCGAATCGACTGCAGAGTAGACACAATGTTTAACGCAGGTTTGGTGCAAGAAGTAAAAAATCTTCTTTCCTCTGGCGTTGACGAAAATTGTCAGTGTTTGCAGGCAATAGGCTATAAAGAAGTTGTTGAAGGCTTAAAAAAAGGCGATAATGAGAGTACTATGCGTGATATAATAAAGCGAAATACCCGCCATTATGCAAAAAGACAGATAACTTTTTTCAAAAAGCTTGAAGGCATTGTCTGGCTGAAGAGCAAAGATGCGACGGCTGAAAAGGTAATGGAGCTGATTAATGGTTGATAACGAAAAATTTATAAAAGAATGTGAAGAAAAATTAAAAGACAAGTTTGCGTTAGCAGACGAAATCTCTTACCATAATCAAGTTAAGGTCATGCAGGCTTTTGCAAACAACGGCATTGCGATCCGCCATTTTGCGGGGACTTCGGGCTACGGTTACGGCGATGAAGGCAGGGATACATTAGGTAAAGTTTATGCCGAAGTGTTTAATACGGAGAGCGGCATTGTTTCGCCCCATCTGCTTTCAGGCACTCACTCTATTTCAGTCGCTCTGTTCGGTTTGGTAAAGCGTGGCGATAACGTTTTATGTGTTTCTGGTATGCCCTATGATACGATTCGCCCTGTAATTTACGGCGATAATATCGGTTCGTTAAAGGATTTAGGGGTTAATTTTGAGTGTTGCGACCTTGATGAAAACGGTAAATTCGACTTTAACGAAATTAAAAAAGGTCTTGAAAAAAAAGTTGATTTAATCTATATTCAGCGTTCAAGGGGATATGAGTTAAGGGACGCATTCTCCTGCGAAGAGATAGGTGAAGTCTGTTCGTTTTTAAGGGAAAACGGCTTTAAAGGTTGTATTTTCGTCGATAATTGCTACGGTGAATTCGTTGAAAAAATCGAACCCACCGACGTCGGTGCCGATATTTGCGTAGGCTCTTTGATTAAAAACGCCGGCGGCGGCATTGCGCCTACGGGCGGCTATATCGTCGGTAAAGACGAGTACATTCAGGTTATCGGCAGGAGATTTACCGCACCTTCTATCGGGCTTGAAGTCGGCTCCTACGAAGCCGGTTACAGATATTTCTATCAAGGTCTGTTTATGGCGCCCCACACGGTCTGCCAAGCCGTTAAGGTTTCTCTTTTAATCGGTATGGCTATGACCGAGCTCGGCTATAAAAACTATCCGTCTATTGATAAGGTGCCCCACGATATAACCCGTTGTATTGAGTTTGGCAGTGCCGATAAAATGGTTAATTTCATAAGGGAAGTGCAGTTTGCGTCGCCTGTCGATAGCTACGTCACATGTGAGCCCTGGGATATGCCGGGATATGACGATAAGATTATTATGGCTGCCGGCACTTTTGTGTCAGGTGCTTCCATTGAGCTTTCGGCCGATGGGCCCGTAAAGGAACCCTATCTCGCCTATTTTCAGGGCGGATTAACCTACGAACACGGTAAATACGCATTGAGTAAAATTTTGAATAAAGTATAATGTACGTTGACCAATGGAGAAGTTTTGATAAAAATACGATTGCTTTCAAGTAAGAATTTCAGAATTAATTCGCTTGATTATTATAAAAGAACTCAAGAAGTTAAAAGAGTTTATCGTAAAAATTCTGCTGGGTATATTCTTAAAGATTTGCCATATATTGAGGATTGGAGTTTAGAAGAGAAAAGACAAATTGCCGCTAATATTTCAAACTCTGAACACATAACATACCTTGCTTTAGACGGGCAACAAGTTATTGGTTTTATTAGTCTTAAAAATAAACTTCACGGTAAGTTCTGTATTTTGGATTATTTGCACGTCTCTGCGGATTGCAGAGGGCAGGGGATTGGAAAAGTACTTTTTAAGCGTGGAATAGAAGTAGCAAAATGTCAAGGTGCAGAATATATTTATATCTCTGTCTGTTCTTCAGAAGAGACGGTTGCTTTTTATAGGGTAATGGGTGCTAAATTAACTCATACCCCAATTAAAGAAATTGCAGAAAAGGAACCATATGATTTGCAGCTGATTTACTCACTTAAATAATCTAATAACATTAAAACGCCTTGGGCTTGAAGTCCAAGGCGTTTTAAGTTAAATTGTGCTAAATTTATTAATACATTCCGCCCATATCGGGAGCTGCGGGAGCCGCAGGAGCGGCAGGGGCAGGAATATCGGTTACAATGCTTTCGGTTGTAAGCAAGGTTGCCGCAACGGAAGCCGCATTCTGAAGAACCGAACGGGAGACCTTCGTGGGGTCGATAATACCGCTTGCAACCATATCGGTGTAGACGTTCTTAAGTGCGTCGTAACCGTAGTTGGGGTTCTTGGAATTCTTAATAGTATTGACTACCACAGAGCCGTCTACGCCGGCGTTTTCAGCTATCTGGCGGATGGGTGCTTCGATTGCTTTTAAAATAATTTCCGCACCGGTCTTTTCATCGCCGGAGAGTGATTTAACGAGTTTTTCAAGCTCCTTTGTCGCCGCAAGAAGTGCAACGCCGCCGCCGGGAACAATGCCTTCTTCAACGGCTGCTCTCGTTGCGGAGAGTGCGTCTTCGATACGGAGCTTCTTTTCCTTCATTTCTACTTCTGTTGCTGCGCCTACGTTGATTACGGCTACGCCGCCTGCAAGCTTTGCAAGCCTTTCCTGAAGCTTTTCTCTGTCGTAATCGGAAGTCGTTTCGGCAATCTGTGCCTTGATTGAAGCAACCCTTGCCTTGATGTCTTCTGCCGAACCTGCACCGTCGATAATGGTGGTGTTGTCTTTGTCAACTTTAACTTGAGCTGCTTTACCGAGCATATCTAAAGTTACGTCCTTAAGCTCATAGCTAAGATCGGAAGAAACAACGGTACCGCCTGTAAGGACTGCGATATCTTCAAGCATAGCCTTTCTTCTGTCGCCGAAGCCGGGAGCCTTGACTGCTACGCAGTTCAATACGCCCTTTAACTTGTTGACGATAAGTGCGGCGAGAGCGTCGCCTTCAACGTCTTCAGCAATAATCAAAAGCCTTGCGCCCTGCTGTGCGATGGGTTCAATGATGGGAAGTATTTCCTGTAAGGAAGAAATCTTCTTATCCGTAATGAGAATGTAAGGTCTGTCTAAAACGGCTTCCATCTTCTCGGTATTGGTTACCATATAGGCGGAAGCATAGCCCCTGTCGAACTGCATACCTTCAACGGTGGTAAGCTCGGTAGTCATTGATTTACCTTCTTCAACGGTTATAACGCCGTCGTTGCCCACGATTTCCATTGCGTTTGCAATGAGTTCGCCGATCTTTTCATCGCCTGCAGAGATTGAAGCGACCTGCGAGATTGCAAGCTTGCTCTCAACAGGCTTGGAGATTGCTTTAACCTTATCTACAACGCAGTCAACTGCGGTTGCGATACCCTTCTTTAAAACCATGGGGTTTGCGCCTGCGGCAAGGTTTTTAAGCCCTTCCTTAATGATTGCCTGTGCAAGAACCATAGCGGTAGTGGTGCCGTCGCCTGCTACGTCGTTGGTCTTTGTGGAAACTTCTTTAACGAGCTGTGCGCCCATATTTTCAAACGGGTCTTCAAGCTCGATTTCCTTTGCGATCGTTACACCGTCGTTGGTGATGAGGGGTGCGCCGTATTTCTTATCGAGAACTACGTTTCTGCCCTTGGGTCCGATAGTAATTTTAACTGTATCAGCAATAACGTTTACGCCGTTGTATAAAGCTTTTCTGGCATCGTCGCCGTACTTAATTTGTTTTGCCATATTATTTATAACTCCTTAAAAAAGAATGATTATTCTACGATTGCAAGAATGTCGCTTTGACGGATAATGGTATATTCCTTGCCGTCAACCTTAACTTCGGTACCGCTGTACTTGGAGAGAAGCACCTTATCGCCTACTTTTACTTGCATGGAAACTTCCTTGCCGTCAACCAATCCGCCGGGGCCGACTGCAACAACAATGCAAGTTGCAGGCTTTTCCTGTGATGCGGCGGTTAAGATTATGCCGCCCTTTGACTTTTCTTCAGCCTTAACGGCTTCAACTACGACCTTATCAAATAAAGGTTTAATCATTTAATAAAATCCTCCGTTCATTTTTATTACAGATATTTTATAAACAAGTAAAAATTAAATCAAACACATAAGGGCAAAAAATTGCATTTTGTATAAAGTTATGTTAAAATTATACTAATAACTGTATTTTGGCGGAGAAAACTATGGATAAATGGGATAAACGCTTTATGGATATGGCTGTGAGCATTGGCGGTTGGTCAAGTTGTTTCCAGCAGAACAGACACGTTGGCGCAATAATCGTTAAAAATAAACGTGTTATTGCAACCGGATATAACGGTGCCCCCCAAGGTATACAAAGCTGTACTGAAAAGGGAGAGTGTTTAAGAAAAAAGCTTGGCATTGAGAGCGGGACACGCCATGAAATCTGTTATGCCGTTCACGCAGAACAAAACGCTATCATTCAGGCGGCAAGGGTTGGTTGCAGCGTGGAAGAC
Source organism: Candidatus Coproplasma sp. (assembly GCA_051884135.1). Lineage (GTDB taxonomy): Bacteria > Bacillota > Clostridia > Christensenellales > Borkfalkiaceae > Coproplasma. The sequence goes on from JBJEVC010000059.1 coordinate 36,220, forward strand.
TGTACTTTATACTGTACCCACCAGCCGTGTGTAATCTGCGCTAAAATTATAATTAATTCGGGTATCAAAAGGGTAGTTTATAAAGAAGGGTATCCCGACGACTTCTCGTTAACGTTGTTTAAAGAGGCCGGCGTAGAACTTGAAAAATATTCCGAAGAATAATATAATTAAAGTATAAGGAGTGGAAAAAGATGTCTAATCCTATTGCAACAATAGTAATGGAAAACGGAAAGGAAATAAAGTTGGAGTTGTACCCTGATAAAGCACCTAACACCGTCAATAACTTCATTTCTCTTGCAAACAGCGGTTTTTATAACGGTTTAATCTTTCACCGTGTTATAAAGGGCTTTATGATTCAGGGCGGCGACCCCAAAGGCGTTGGTACGGGCGGCCCCGGATATTGCATTAAAGGTGAGTTTTCGCTCAACGGTTTTAAAGCTAACGATATCAAACACGCAAGGGGAGTTATCTCTATGGCAAGGGCCATGAGCCCCAATAGCGCAGGTTCGCAGTTCTTTATTATGCACGATAACGCTTCATATCTTGACGGTCAGTATGCGGCGTTCGGAAAGGTTGTCAGCGGAATTGAAACTGTCGATGAGATCGCTTCTGTGCCTACGAATTATGCAGATAAGCCCAAGAAGGATCAGGTTATCAAATCGATTTCTGTAGAGACTTATGGCGTTGAGTACCCTCAACCCGAGAAGGTGTAAAAGTGAGTAATAAAAAGGCATTTGTTTACATATTTGCCGGCGTAATCGCTGCAGGGCTGTTGTGTTTAGGTGTTGCGTTCATTGTCAGCGCCTGTGTCCCGAACAATGCAATAGTTACTATTGTCACGCTCTTTGCAAAGTTTGCGGGCGGAATAATGGCTGGCGTCGGCTTTATTGCAGAATTAATTAGCTTGGTTATATTGCTGTTTAGCAAGAAGCCTAAAGAGAAAGATGAAGGAGATTCTGAAAACCAGACTGCTGAAACTCAAAACACTCAAGAAAACTGATATTCTTAAAAGATTAAAATACGGAGAAGATTATGGTTGACAATTCTATTTATCAAAATCCCTTAATTACAAGATACGCAAGTAAAGAAATGGCGCAAGCCTTTTCCGACGAAAAGCGTTTCAAACTTTGGAGAAAGCTGTGGATAGCTCTCGCCGAATCTGAAATGGAGATGGGGTTAAATATAACCCCTGAACAGGTGGAAGAGCTTAAAAAGTATAAAGACGATATCAATTTTGAGCTTGCCCAGCAGTATGAAAGGGAAGTACGCCACGACGTTATGGCGCACGTTAAGGCTTACGGCGCACAGGCGAAGAGCGCAATGCCCATTATTCACTTGGGTGCAACCAGCTGTTTCGTCGACTGCAATTCAGAGCTTATGATTATGCACGACGCTTTGGCAATAATAAAGAAGAAGCTCGTCAACGTAATGGAAAAGCTTAAGAATTTTGCGTTAAAGTATAAGGACGTGCCTACGCTCGGCTTTACACACCTTCAGCCTGCACAGCTGACCACTGTCGGAAAGAGAGCAACTCTCTGGCTTCAGGATCTGGAGATGGACTATAATAACCTTATTAATCTTGAAAACAGTTTTAAGCTTCGTGGCGTTAAGGGTACGACGGGTACTCAAGCAAGCTTTATGGAGCTCTTCAACGGAGACGAAGAGAAGGTTAAAGAGCTTGAAAAGAGAGTTGTTGCAAAGCTCGGTTATGATAAGGTTTACGGTGTAACCGGTCAAACCTATTCGAGAAAGTTCGACTACAACGTTCTCTGCGTGCTTTCGCAGATTGCACAGAGTGCATATAAATTCTCAAACGACATCCGTATTTTGCAGAATATGAAGGAGATTGAAGAGCCCTTTGAAAAATCGCAGATCGGTTCTTCCGCAATGGCGTATAAGCGCAATCCCATGCGCTGTGAGAGAATGGGTTCTCTGGCGAGATTTGTTGTTTCGCTTCCCATGAATACCGCTATAACCGCTTCAACGCAGTGGTTTGAAAGGACTTTGGACGATTCGGCAAACCGCAGAATAGTACTTGCACAGGCATTCCTTGCTCTCGACGGTATACTCAATATCTATATGAACGTAAGCGAAAACCTTGTCGTATACGAAAAGGTTATTGCAAAGCATATCGCTGCAGAGCTTCCCTTTATGGCTACCGAAAACATTATGATGGAGTGCGTAAAGGCTGGCGGAAACAGGCAGGAACTTCATGAAAGGATAAGGGTTCTCTCAATGCAGGCTGGCAGAAACGTTAAGGTGGAAGGTAAGGATAACAACCTTATCGAACTTATCAAGGCGGATGAAATGTTTGCACCCGTTCACGACAAGCTTGACGAAATTTTAGACGCTAAAAAGTTTATCGGCAGAGCGCCTTCGCAGACCGTTGAGTTTATTGCCAATGAAATTCAGCCTATTTTGGATGAGAACAGCGGCGACTTGGGGCTTACGGGCGAAGTTAAGGTTTAATGTAATAATCGTGAGCCCTGCACGCAAACCTTGCGTGCAGGGCTTTACCAAATTATTTTAAGAATTAAAAAAGCCCGAACTAAACAGTTCAGGCTTTTGGCTGGGGAGATGCGATTGCGTCGAAACACGCCCGATTTTCATTGATTTTTATCTTCATAAAAATCAAAGTTTTTCGGTCGGTTTCTCCTTTTCCCATAAAATCTTTTAAAAAAATCTTTTATGGGAGCCCTATTTATTGTGTTCGAATCTTTCTCCCACAAAACAAAAAACTGCGCAAAGCAAAAAGCTTTACACAGTTTTCTGGCAGGGGAGACGCGATTGCGTCGAAACACGCCCGATTTTCATTGATTTTTATCTTCATAAAAATCAAAGTTTTTCGGTCGGTTTCTCCTTTTCCCATAAAATCTTTTAAAAAAATCTTTTATGGGAGCCCTATTTATTGTGTTCGAATCTTTCTCCCACAAAACAAAAAACTGCGCAAAGCAAAAAGCTTTACACAGTTTTCTGGCAGGGGAGACGCGATTCGAACACGCAACCGACGGTTTTGGAGACCGCGACTCTACCGTTGAGCTACTCCCCTAACTCAATGTGAACATTATATATTAAAGTAAAATTTTAGTCAACTATTTTTAGGAGCTGTATTTATGAAAAAACAATTTAAACTCGGTATTATCGGCTGTGGATTTATGTCAAACTCTATAATCAAGGGTATTTGTGAATCTGAATATATAAAAAGCCGTAAAATAATAGTTAGTGACGTCAGTCACGATAAGCTGAACGCAGTTGCTGACGAATACGGCATTAACGTCACGGACGACAATAAATATCTTGCTGAAAACAGTGAATATATTCTCTTTGCCGTAAAACCCCAGAACTTTGCCGCCGTTGCGGAAGAGATAAAGGGAGTAAACCCCGAAAAGGTTATAAGCATTATGGCGGGAGTCAAAAAGACTACCATAAAGAATGCTCTCGGCGTAGGATTAATCAAAGTTGCACGTTGTATGCCCAATCTGCCCTGTTCTGTAGGTTGCGGTATGATGGGTGTTGATATGTCCGACTACGACAAAAACAGGGACGATATCGAGTTTATTTACAACTTATTCAGCTGTTTAGGTAGCGTTTTAAGCATTTCCGAAGATAAGTTAGATGCGGTAACGGGCATCAGCGGCAGCGGCCCTGCATACGCCTTCATATTCATCGACAGTCTTATTGACGCAGGAATTAAACAGGGACTTACGCAAGACGAAGCAAAGCTACTCGCTATGCAGACTGTTTTAGGCAGTTGTCAACTTTTAAGGGATACTGAAAAACCCCTTTCCGAATTAATTATGAGTGTTTGCAGTAAGGGTGGTACCACAATCGAAGCAGTTAAAGTCTTTGAAGAAAACAACTTCAGGGGTATCATTTCCGACGCTGTTGCCGCTTGCGTAAAACGTTCGAAGGAACTTTCGCAAAACTGATGAAAAAGGTTACGATTTATACCGACGGAGCCTGTTCGGGCAATCCCGGAGTAGGCGGTTGGGGCGCAGTGCTTATGTATAACGGCGTCGAAAAACAAATATCCGGTGCGGAAGACAATACGACGAATAACCGTATGGAGCTCTTTGCCGTTATCAGTGCGCTTGAGTGCTTGAAAGAACCCTGTGAAGTAACACTCTACAGTGATTCGGCATATACCGTAAACTCGTTTTTAAACGGTTGGGTTTACGCTTGGGAGAAATCAGACTGGAAAAAGGCGGATAATAAGCCCGTTTTAAACGTTGATTTATGGCAGAGGCTGTTGGCTTTAACCCGTACGCACAAGGTTGAGTTTATAAAGGTCAAGGGGCATGCTGATAACGAATATAATAATATTTGCGATAAGCTTGCGACCGATGCAGTGAAAAATTTCAAAAAGGCATAATAGGCGTTTGATAAACCATAATATTATATTGATGGTTAAAAACGGAAATAACAAATCAAGCAGACTAAACTCGAAGAAGGCGGTATCCATCGCCGTAAACGTTTTGTCTGCTGTTTTTTTTACTCTGCTCGCTTTCGTGTTCTTTGCCTACGGGTACAAGGAGAGAGCTTTGGCGTTTATTGACATGTATTACGCCTACTTACTTTGGTCAACCGTAGGAATTTTATCAGGCTTACTCATCTTATATCTTATATTTTTTGCGCTTTCGAAGCAGGCTTTGTACCGCTTCATTTTATGTGCTTTAATATGTTTGGATTTGGTTGCCGTGTTGTTTTACGCCTTAAGCGCAACCGACGTATTAAGCAAGATTACAAGCGTTGAAAAATTAAGGGAATACATCGAAAGTTTCGGCGCATGGGCGGTAATAATATTTATCGTCTTCCAATTCCTGCAGGTTGTCATTTTACCAATACCGGGCTCTGTATCGGTTGGTGTGGGCGTTGCGCTCTTCGGGCCGTTAAGGTGTTCAATTTTTAGCTTTATAGGTATATTAGCCGGGTCGTTTGTTGCCTTTGCGTTGGGCAGATGGGTAGGGTATAAGGCTGTCTGTTGGGTTGTGGGCAAGGACGATTTAGATAAATGGCTGAAAAAATTGAAGGGCAAGGACTATTTAATACTGTCCTTAATGTTTTTATTGCCTTTATTTCCCGACGACGTATTGTGTTTTGTTGCTGGGCTGTCGTCAATGACCTGGATTTATTATACCGTAATGATAATTATAACAAGATTTATATCCGTTACCGTCACTTCATTCTCTCTGCAGTTAATTCCGTTCACAACCTGGTGGGGCATTTTAATTTGGGTGATTATTGCGGTGTTAGTTGGGTTTTCGTTTAGGTACGTCTGCAAATATTCCGATAAAATCGACAAGTTTATAAAGGGTAAATTAAAACCTAAAAAGAAGCGAACGAAAAGGTAAAATATAATAATTATTTAGTGTAAATAATTAAATCTTTTATGTTGAATTATCTTTTATTTAGTTGCATTAATATGCATTTTTTGTTAAAATGTATGCGTAAAAATTTTGTTTAGGAGAATTTCTGTGGATAAGATTAAATTGTTGCAGGACAGGCGTAATAAGCTGTTATCGGCAGGCAAATCTGTTAGAGAAGATATTGCTGCGTTGGTAGATAAAGACAGCTTTGTTGAAACGTCTGCTTTTTCTTTTTCCGAAAGCGAGTTTTACGACGGTACTGCCGAAGGTGAAGGTGTAGTTTGTGGTTTTGCCACAATCGACGACTGCCCTTATTATATAGTTGCGCAGAACGCACAGGTATTAAACGGCGGTGTTAGTAAAGCAAACTGTCAGAAAATCGTTAAATGTCTCGATCAGGCTGAAAAGAACGGCACACCCGTCATCTATCTGCTCTCGTCAGGCGGCGTAAGGGTAGGCGAAGGCGTAAACGTCTTGGAAGGTCTTGCCGAGCTTGTTTTAAAGGCTTCCCGCCTTAAGGACAGCGTAACGCAGTACCTTGTAGTTAACGGCGACGTGTTCGGTCAGGTTGCCCTGCTTGCAGGCGTATGTGACTTTAATTTCTTCGTCGAAGGCAAGAGCGTACTTGCACTCAACAGCCCTATGGTAATTTCTGCTGCAGGCAATGCGCAACTTACAAAGGAAAAGGTCGGTGCATACGAAGCTTTAAACAAGACTTGCGTTGCAACCTTTAAGGTGGACAATCTGTCTTCGGTCAGGGAAAAAATAGTTGCCGTTAACGAATTGGTTAACGTAGAAGTCTGCGATTGCGATGAGCTCAACGTAACCCTTTCTAAATTGAACAAGTGTGCAGATGCCAATGCATTAATGCAGGTGTTCGATAAGGGTAGCTTGATTGAGCTTATGGCAGGCACTTCACCCGACGTAAAATGCTGTTTGGGTCGTATCGGCGGAATCTCCGTTGCGGCTGTGGTATTTGACGGCGGTGCAGACGGCGTAAAGCTCTGTCCCGGCAGAATGCGTAAGCTTAATGCTTTTGCAACCATTGCTTCGCAGTACAACCTGCCTTTCGTAACTTTCGTAAATACTCTCGGCGCAAAGGAGACCCCCGACGTTGCTAACAGCTCCTTAATTTTGGAGATAAGCGAGTACGTCAGACTTATCGATTCTATGAATAGTGCAAAGATTTCGGTAGTCTACGGAAAGGCAGTAGGTCTCGGCTATACGCTCTTTGCGGCTAAAAATATGGGTTACGACTACACCTACGCATTCGCAAACGCAAAGATCGCTCTCTTTGACAGTGTTCAGGGTGCGGAAATAGAGTTTAACGCAAGCGCTTCGGAGAACAAGGATAAACTTATTGAAAAATACGCAGACGAAAACTCCGACCCCGTCAATGCAGCAAAGGGCGGTTTTGTCGATAACATCATTGAGCCTGCTTTTGTAAGACAGTATCTTATCGCATCATTACAGATGCTTATTAAGTGAGGCAGACTATGCTAAACAATTTATTATCAATAGAGCCCGGTAACGGTGGTAGTTGGGCGGGACAGACTCAATCGCCTAACAATTATTACTTCACTAACTGGTACGAGCCGTTTTTATATGCTTTAATCGGTTTCTTGGTTGTCTTTGCGGGTATTTGTATTATCATTTTCACGATTTGGCTGGTGGGCTTGATAATGAAGAAGACCAACAACCTTGAATTTTTAAGCAAAGGCAGAAAGAAGAAAAATGTTGAAGAAGTTAAGGCAAAAGAACCGCAAGCTACCGCCGAAACAAACGACGGTGATATTCCTGACGAAGTCAAAGCTGCTATAATTGCGGCAATAATGGCTTATTACGAAGAGAAGCAGGAAAAGTGTGAATTCACTGTAAAGAGAATAAAGAGGATTTAAGGAGACATTATGAGGAATTTTGTTGTTACCATAGACGGTAAAAGTTATTCTGTAGGCGTAGAAGAAGTAGGCGAAAGCGCAAGCGACGTGCAGATTATCGCACCTGTTGCAAAGGCTGCTCCCGTTGCGGCACCTGTTGCAGCTGCTCCTGCAAACGGCGAAAAGGTTCTTTCACCCTTCCCCGGACTTATAAAGAACGTGCTTGTAAATAACGGCGACACCGTTAAAAAGGATCAGCCCATCATAGTTTTGGAAGCTATGAAGATGGACAACGATATTACTGCACCCTGTGACGGCAAGGTAACCATTCAGGTTAACAAAGGTGCAAACGTAGAGACCAACGCAGTACTTGCAGTTATCGGTTAATCGGAGGATACAATGCTGACTTCATTACTTGAAAGCAGCAGTGACATGGGTCAGATTTTCATAAATCTCTTTTACGATATGGGCTTTATGAAGGGTGAGTGGCAGAACTACGTTATGCTTTTAATCTCCTTCATACTTATGTACCTTGCAATCGTTAAAAAGTTTGAACCCATGCTCTTGCTGCCAATAGCGTTCGGTATGTTCCTGATTAACCTACCCGGCGCAGAGGCTGAACTTTGGGGAACCCACCCTGTAGAGACTTCGTTGGAACTCGGCGTATTCGGCAATTATGAAAATATTGCAGTCTATACGTTGGGCGAAACGCAGGTGTTCATCAGGTTCGGTTACATTTCAGATAATATAGTGACTTACTATGCGAGTTACGCAGATTTGGTTAGCGGAACAGCTTCAACTGTGGGTTACGCTGAATTTATGAATACCTATTCACTTCAGGGATTTATCCAGTGTGAAGTTGTTGAAAATGTAACCAAATTCCACGAAGTATTCGACTATTCGTTCGTGCTCAACGAGAGCTACGACGCAGTATTAAATAAGGGACTTTTGTGGTATCTGTACTTCGGTGTAGACAAGGTTATTTATCCTCCGCTTATTTTCCTTGGGATAGGCTGTATGACAGACTTCGGTCCGTTAATTGCAAACCCCAAGAGTATGCTTATCGGTGCAGGTGCACAGCTTGGTGTATTTATTGCATTCTTGCTTGCAATATTCCTTGGTTTCTCCGTTGCTGAAGCTGCGTCTATAGCAATTATCGGCGGCGCGGACGGCCCTACGGCAATCTACGTTACAAAGAAATTGGCAGACGATTTGTTGCCTATGATAGCGATTGCTGCATACTCGTATATGGCGTTGATACCTATAATTCAAAAGCCTTTAATGAGATTGCTTACAACAAAGAAGGAGCGTACCATCAGAATGAAACAGCTCCGTCAGGTGAGCAAGATTGAAAAGGTATTGTTCCCTATAATCGTAACGCTGGTGGTAGGTATTATTCTGCCTTCGGCGGTTCCTTTGTTAGGTATGCTAATGCTCGGCAACTTGTTCAAGGAGTCGGGTGTGGTCGACAGGCTGTCTTCACAGGCGCAGAACGGACTTATGAATACGATTACGATATTTTTAGGTCTTGCAGTAGGTTGTAAGGCAAAGGGCGAGCTGTTCTTACAGGTACAGACGCTTTATATAATTATGCTCGGTCTGTTCGCATTCATCTGCGGAACAATCGGCGGTCTGCTCGTTGCAAAGATTATGTGCAAGGTTACAAAGGGTAAGATTAACCCGTTAATCGGTTCCGCCGGTGTTTCAGCCGTGCCGATGGCGGCGAGAATATCCGAAGACGTCGGCAGAGAGTACGACCCTCAAAATCACTTGCTAATGCACGCTATGGGTCCTAACGTAGCAGGTGTACTCGGTTCAGCAATAGCGGCAGGTATTTTACTTGCTTGCTTCGGTGGTTATGTGGACGGCACAGCGGCAGTTTCTGCAGTTGCTTCGGTCATTGCTTAACGGAGTATTAACGGAGAATTAATATTATGGAAAACAGAAAAATTTATATTACAGATACCATTTTAAGAGATGCACACCAGTCACAGGCTGCAACCCGTATGAAATTTGAAGAAATGGAACCCGTTTTACCCTTATTGGATGAAATTGGTTATTATTCACTCGAAGCATGGGGTGGGGCAACCTTTGATTCCTGTTTAAGATTTTTAAATGAAGACCCCTGGGATAGGTTAAAGAATTTAAAGAAATATCTCAAAAAGACGCCTATTCAGATGTTGCTTCGTGGTCAGAACTTGCTCGGCTACAGGCATTATGCAGACGACGTAGTGGAGAGCTTTATTGATAAATCCATAGAAAACGGCGTAGGCGTAATAAGGGTATTCGATGCGTTGAACGACCCTAGAAACCTTGAAGCTTCTATGAAGGCTATCAAAAAATACGGTGCAGGCGGTAAGTGCGTATGCGAAGCTACGATGTCTTACACCACAAGTCCCGTACACACAACGCAGTATTTTGTCGATCTTGCTAAACAGCTCGAAGACATGGGTGCCGACAATATCTGCATTAAAGATATGGCAAATCTCTTGTTGCCTTTCACGGTATACGAGCTTGTTAAAGAAATCAGGGCAGAGCTTCGCCCTGAAACCAAAATTCATATTCATACCCACAACACGACCGGAACGGGCGATATGATTAACCTTATGGCAATTCAGGGCGGTGCCGACATCGTTGACTGCGCTCTTTCGCCCCTTGGCAACGGCACGTCTAACCCTGCGACCGAACCTTTGGTTGCAACCTTGAAGGGTACGAAGTATGATACGGGTATTGAAATTGAAAAGCTTTTGCCCATCGTTAAGCACTTTAACGGCGTAGCTGCAAGGCTTGAAAAGGACGGATTCTTAAATCCTAAAGTAAGAAAAATCGACATTAATACATTGTTGTATCAGGTTCCCGGCGGAATGATGTCCAACCTTATGAACCAGCTTAAGCAGGCAGGTAAGGAAGATAAGCTTATGGAATGTCTTGCCGAAGTTCCCGAAGTAAGAAAGGATTGCGGATATCCTCCTTTGGTTACGCCTTCCAGCCAGATTGTAGGAACTCAAGCAGTCTGGAACGTGCTTTTAGGCAAGTATAAGACCATTACCGCACAGTACAAGGATTTAATGCTTGGTAAATACGGTCAGGTTCCCGGTGAAGTCAATGCCGAAATTTTAAAGCTGTGTACCTCAAACGGTGAAGAAGTAATAACCTGCCGTCCCGCAGACTTGATAAGCAATGAAATGGATTCCTTGACAAATACGGTTAAGGAAAAAGGCTTCTATGAAAAGGAAGAAGACGTTCTCTCCTACGCATTATTCCCTGAAGTTTCCGAAAACTTCTTTAAGTGGCGTAAGGCGCAGAAGATAGGCGTGGATTCCGATATGGCTAAAAATCCTAATAAAATTTATCCTGTATAACAAATTTGCGGCGTAACTCATCTTACGTCGCTTTAAGCTATCTTATGGAAGTATCGGTAATAGGAGCAGGAGCCGCAGGGCTTATCGCAGCATTAGCCGCCGCAAGAAACGGGAATAATGTTACTGTTTTTGAGCGCAACGAAAAATGCGGCAAAAAAATTTATATTACGGGAAAAGGGCGTTGCAACGTTACAAACTGCGTACCGCCCTATGAGTTTTTAAAAAACGTCGTAAATAATTCAAAGTTTTTAACGGGAGCAATCAATAATTTTACGCCTGAAGATTTGATGACTCTATTAGAAGAGGGCGGTTTAAGGTTAAAAATCGAAAGGGGTAACAGGGTTTTCCCCGTTAGCGATAAGGCAAGCGACGTTACGAAGTGTTTAGAAAAACTTTGTATTAAAGCAGGCGTTAAGTTTATTTTTAACGCCAAAGTACAAAATATTCAAGTTTTGAATAGTACTCTGTCAGACATAATTGTTGAAATTGAAGGTAAAATAAACAATTATAAATGTGATAAAGTAATTGTCTGTACAGGCGGTTTAAGTTATCCAAGCACAGGCTCTACGGGTGACGGCTATTCTTTTGCCAGAGCGACGGGACATAACGTTATTGTCCCCATGCCTGCGCTCTGCGGAATTAACCTTAAGGGAAGTTTTTACAATTCTCTGCAGGGGCTTTCGCTTAAAAACGTTAATCTGACAACTTTTTATAACGGTAAGAAAATCAGTTCGGAATTTGGCGAATTTATGTTCACCCATTTCGGCATTTCAGGCCCAGTTGTTTTAACCGTTTCAAGTCTTATCAACAGATTTGATATGAATTTAGTAAAGCTTTCGCTTGATTTAAAACCTGCCCTGTCATTTGAACAGCTTAACGACAGGCTTTTACGGGAGTTTTCAGCAGCTCCAAACAAGGCTTTAAAGGTCGTCATGCGTTCGTTATTGCCCGTTGCTCTTATTGACGAAGTTCTTTGCCGAGCATCAGTAGACGGCGATAAGAAGGTCAATTCGGTAAGCAGGGTTGAGAGAAACGCTATTATAAACGTTTTAAAGAACTTTGAAATGCAGCCGCATTCGCTGCGTTCGTTCAATGAAGCAATCGTGACTTCCGGTGGCGTTGACGTCAAGCAGATTAATCCTAAAACTATGGAGAGTAAACTTGTAAGCGGTCTGTATTTTTGCGGTGAAGTGCTTGATGTAGATGCGTTTACGGGCGGTTTTAACTTGCAGATTGCTTTTTCAACAGGTTTTGCGGCTGGAAGTTCAATTTTTGACGAGTAAACTCAATTTACGACTGTATATTTAATTTTAAATTTTTTATAATATGAGGAATATTTTATGAGAGCAATTAGAGGTGCTACAACAATTTCAAAAGATTGCGCAGAAGAAGTTAAGGTCGCAGTTAAGAATTTGCTTACGCAAATTGCATCGGACAACCGTTTGGAAGAAGAGGACATTATCTGTATTATGTTCTCAAGCACGAGCGATATTAAATCCTTCTATCCAGCTAAAGCGGCAAGGGAGGCCGGCTTTTCAGCTTGTCCGCTGTATTCCTCTACGGAACCCGATATTGACGGTGCTTTAAAGCTGTGCATAAGAGTTATGGTGCTTACGGAGCTTGAAAGAGGGGTTCGCCACGTATACCAAAACGGCGCAAAGGTCTTAAGAAAGGATTTGACCGAAGTTATAAACATTGCCGTAGACGGCCCTGCCGGTAGCGGTAAGAGTACGGTTTGTAAGCTCATTGCTGAAAAAATGGGCATTTTATATCTCGATACAGGTGCAATGTACAGGGCAATAGCCTTGCAGTGCATAAGGCAGAATTCCGACTATGCCGAAAAGGATTCAGTAAAGAACATCGTTGAAAAGCTTAAATTAAAGATTGAATATAAAGACGGCAGGCAGGTTACCTTGCTTGACGGAGAAGACGTCTCCGACCAGATAAGAACTCCGCAGGTTTCTCTAATTGCTTCTTACGTTTCAGCTTACAGCTTCGTACGCCAGAAGATGGTTTCGCTTCAAAGGGAAATCGCTAAAAAAACTTCCTGTATTCTTGACGGCAGGGATATCGGCACTAACGTATTGCCCGATTGCCGTTATAAATTCTACCTTACCGCTTCAGCCGAGATAAGGGCAAAGAGAAGGTACGACGATGAAAAGTATAAAGGTGCCGAACAGAGTTACGATGAGGTTTTAAGGGAGATTAACGAGAGAGATTTTCAGGATAAAAACCGTGCCGTTGCGCCTTTAAAGCAGGCAGATGACGCTATTGTTATAGATACTTCTTCTATGAATATCGATGAAGTTGTTTCGGAAATTATCAAATCCATTCAAGAGAAAATTTAACTATGAAGAAGAAAGAGAAGAAAAAAGACACCGCAAAATCATTAAAACGAGTTTTTAAGGTGTTTCATTTTGTTGAAAAATATATTTTCAGATTATTATATCCGTACAAGCTTCACGGTAATTTAACCAAATATAATGAAGGCAGTCTGTTAATTATAGGCAATCACTACAGTGCCCTTGATATTCTCTATAGCTTAAGAGTTACCGATAGACCTATAAGATTTATTGCAAAACAGGACATTTGGGATAATGGGGGTCTATTAAAGCGATTTGTGACATGGGCTCAATGTATTCCCGCAAAGAGAGACGGTAGCGACGTTTCCGTTGTTAAAGAGTCTTTAAGGGTATTAAAGGACGACGGAGTCGTCTGCATATTCCCTGAAGGTACCAGAAATCCTGTTGACGGCGGCGACGTGCTTCCCTTCCACAGCGGAGCTGCTGCGTTGTCCATAAAAACCCAGTCTCCAATAGTGCCTATTGTTAAAATTGAGAAGAAGAAGTTGTTTAAGAGAATAGACGTCGTAGTCGGCGACCCCATTGAATTTAGGCAGTATTACGGTAAAAAGGTGACAAGGGAAGAGCTTGTAAAGTGTGATGAAATAATGAGAGAAGCTTTGAATAATATGCGCCTTTCATTTATTGAAAAGTACAATATAAAGATTAAAAGCAAAAAAAGTAAATGAAAGTAATAGTTGCAAAGAACAGCGGCTTTTGTAAAGGGGTACGCAAGGCAGTTGATACCGCAATGACGATGCCTGCCGAAAATCTGTACGTTTTAGGTGAAATAATTCACAATGAGTCTGTGACAAAACAAATCGCAGACAGGGGGATTAAAGTTGTTGAGTCAGTCAGCGAGATACCTGACGGCTCGACTGTTATATTCCGTTCTCACGGCGTTCCGCCTTCTGTGTATGAAGAATGCAATAGGCGTAACTTAAAATATGTTGACTGTACATGCGAATTTGTAAGGCGAACACAGAAGATTGTAGCGACAGCTCACAATGAAGGAAAATATATCGTAATTTGCGGTAAAACCGACCACCCTGAAGTTGTAGGGCTACTCGGTTGGTGTGATTATCAAGCCGCAGTAATTGAAGACGATGAAACCGACTTGTCGTTTTTAAGCGGTAAAAATATATGTTTAGTTGCTCAAACAACGTTTTCGGTCGTCAAATTTGATAAAATTATTAAAAATATTAGAAAACTGTGTGAAAAATCAGTTGCCGTTTTTAAAACAATTTGCTATACTACTATAGGTCGTCAAATTGAAGCAGATGAGCTCTCTTCACAATGCGACGCTATGATAGTTATCGGCGGTCTTAAGAGCAGTAATACAAATAAGCTCTACGACATATGTGCCAAGAACTGTAAAACCGTTATACGCTTAGCGGATGCGAAAGCATTTTGCTATGATGATATAAAAAATAAAAATTTTAACAAAGTAGGTATTGTCTCGGGGGCATCAACCCCGGACGAGCAAACCCGGGAGGTTCTCTTAAAGATGGAAGAAAAAAGCACAGAAGTAAACGCAATTAACGTAATGGCAGACGTAGTTGCAAAGATTGACAACGAATCCAAGTTCGTTAAAGGGCAGACCGTTACTGCAACGATTTCGGAAGTAACCGAAGAAGGTCTTCAGATTTTATTGCCCTTCTCCAAGAAGGAAATCCTTTTATCAAAGGACGAGCTTGATTGCGAATCGTATAGTCAAGAAGAATATGCATCAAAGATCGGCGAACAGATTGAATTGATGGTCGTTGAGCTTAAGCCTTCTTTAAAGCTTTCCCAGAAAATGATTAAACAGCGCGCTGAAGAGGATGCATTGATTGCAGAAATCGAGAGCGGCAAAGATTTTACAGTTGTCTGCACCGGTTCTAACAAGGGCGGTTTAACCGCTAAAATCGGTTCATATTCGGTATTCGTACCTGCAAAGGAGATTCGCACCGGTTACGTTCAGGACTTCTCTAAATACGTTGGCAAGAATTTAAGGCTCCGTATGATTGAGATTAAGAAAGATAGAAAGAAGGAAATCATCGCTTCCCAGCGTGTAATTCTTCAAGAAGAGAGAGAAGCAAGAGAGGCTGCTAAAGAAGCAAGAGATAACGAGTTCTTCGACGCAATCTCCGAAGGTGATATCGTTGAAGGTAAGGTAGAGAGAGTTACCGCATTCGGCGCATTCGTTTCCGTTGGCGGTTTCGATTGCCTTGCACACATCTCCGACTTGAGCTGGACTGGCTGCAAAGCAGTTACCGACGTTCTTGAAATCGGTAAGGTATATCAGTTCAAGATTTTAAAGATCGACAGGGAAGGAAAGAAGGTTTCCATCGGTTACAAGCAGCTTCAGCCCCAGCCTTGGGATTTAGCCGTTGATAAATATCACGAAGGTGACGTTATCCACGGTAAGGTAGTAAGAATCGTACCTTTCGGCGCATTCGTTGAAGTTGAAAAAGGTATCGACGGTTTGGTTCACGTTTCCCAGATTAGCTATGACAGAATCGAGACACCTGCAACCGTATTGAACGTAGGCGACGAAGTTGACGCAAAGATAATTCACTTCGATGCAGAAGCAAAGAGACTTAACCTTTCCATCAAGGCTTTACTTGAAGCTCCCGAAAGGAAGCCCAGGGAAGAAAAGGCTGAAGGCGAAGAAGGCCGCAAGCGTGCTCCCCGTGCAGCAAAGAAAGAAGATGAAGAGCTCTCCGGTTGGAGCGACACGGGCGTTTCCGTTGGCACAACCCTTGGCGATATCCTTGCAAATGCAGAAAAGAACAACAAGTAATTTTACTTAAATAATTAAATAACGCTCCTTGAACAAAGGGGCGTTATTTTTATAAAATGCATAGAATAGAGTTATTGCAAACCGCAGTATTTTATATCAAACTAATAAAAGGCTCTCGGACATTTTTCCGAGAGCCTTTTGTTAGTTTTGTTAAATTAAATCAATTTGCAAGACTTGAACACAACGCTTTCAACGTCAAGCTTATCAAGCCTTACCACAAACCAACGCTGATAGGGTTGAGACGTGTCGTTAACACCCTTTTTCTTCTCCATTTCATAGGTAATTGTCAAAACTTTGCCGTTTAGTTCTAAATTTGCAAGATAATTATTTCTGTAATTAAAAGAGATAAATGTATAAACAGCCAACATCTGATTATCGAAATCAACGCTCAGCCCGTCGGTATCTTCAAGGAATATCGAATTATATTTCTCCTGACTGTCAACGAGAAAAGTGTAGCTGGCAGAAGAACCGTCTTGGAAATAATCTATAAGATTTTCACCTGCAAAATCTTCCCTTATCCACTTCACTGCATCGTCATACAATACGGCGTTGTATTTTACGTTTTTATTGTTTGAACAGCCCACAACTGAAAATAGCACAGGCACAAGTAATAAACAGCAAAACAAGCAAACGACTAAAGTTTTAAAAGATTTTCTTTTCATAATATAGTATCTCCTAACAATAATGTCATTTGACAGACAGATAAACAGGTGAAATCAGCCCGTCGCCACGGGGGAATTTTAATACTTTTCCGCCGCTCAATTGACCATTATTTTTGTTGATCAAAGTGCGTTCAACGTACGTTTCACCAATATTTTCTCCGCTTTTAACGGTGTATTGTTCTTCAATAACAACGTATTCGCAATTGCCATTGACGAAATGAGACAGCTCGCTGTCAGTCTTTGCGATATCCGTGGATTGAATAAGCTCATTGTTTGCGTTATATTCCAACACCTTAACTCCCGTAAGATAATCGAGGTACACAAAATTGATTTTAACCAAAGAATCAAACTTCTCTTCGTATTCCTTCATCTGATTTGTATAGCGTTTATCAGACAAATTTTGATTGTTGAACAGCGACATAGATGCTCCGATGTCATTAAGTTTAAGACCTGCACTGCCGTTAGAATAAATTTGCTGTGTCTCTTCTTCATAATATACCCAATCAACGCATGCAACTGCGTATATAAGCTCGTATGTATAATATAAAGTGTCTTCAAGTTCGTAGCTAATGTTGCTGATGAACTCTTTACCGTCGGCAAATACGTTTGCGCCCGTATTGCTTGTATAGACTTGATTACCATCGTTATAATTAATAACGGCGTAGTCGGCAATCGCTTCTTCACTATCAATCGGCTTATTAAACTCTTCTATAGGTTCACCGTTTTTATCGTTGAAAGTGATATAAAAACCGTATAGTTTTCGCTCGTCAAAACCTTTAAACGACTTAATATCCAGCGTTGCGTCGTGAGAGGGCATTTCAAAATTAAACTGCCAATAATCGTCTTGCGTACTCTTTGACTTAACCAACGGCTCTATACCAAGAGTAGCCTTTACGCCTTCATCTGGTTTAATTTTTACCTTGACCGTGACTTCTTCACCTGCAGCATACGTATCTTTCAAATCTTCATATAACAGCTCAATGCCGTTTACGGAAAGCGAATACTTCTTTTCGTTATTACAAGCCGTCATTCCAAAAGAGAACAGCATTGTACAAGCAACACACACTATTGCAAATAATTTTTTCATATAATACCTCTTCGCCTATACTAAAAAATGCGTAGCCGAAACTACGCACCGAAAAACGCAGTTTTGCTCTGTTGCGACACAGTTCACATCAACACGGATATGACAAGCAAGCCTACGTTTTTACCAACGTATGGCCGTGTTGAAAAGATATTAAACTGTGTCGCTAAATTAGTATAGCATACTGCGCACAAAAAAATCAAGTATTGACAGAAATTTACTTGTCGGTATTACATACCTTATTAAATATTTATGTAAAAAATCTGTGCATAACCGCCTATAGTGTTTTATTAGTGTTATTTCGGGTTATATAAAAACCGTTAGAAATTGGAGGTAAATTTAAATTGAAACAGGGAAATATTCAAATTTCAAGCGAAAATATGATGCCCATTATAAAGAAATGGCTTTATTCCGATAAGGACATCTTTTTAAGAGAAATTGTTGCAAACGGCGTTGACGCTATAACTAAGTTTAAAAAACTCGTAACTATGGGCGAAGCGAGTGAAGTCGATGGCGAAGAATATAATATTAAGATTTCCATCGATAAAGACGCAAAGACCTTGACGGTTGAAGACAACGGCATAGGCATGACCGCTGACGAAGTTGAAAAATACATTACCCAAATTGCCTTTTCAGGCGCAAACGACTTCCTTGCAAAGTATGAAAAGGCAGGCGGAGACGGGATAATCGGTCACTTCGGTTTAGGTTTCTATTCGTCATATATGGTCTCCGAACTTGTCGACATCGAAACAAAGTCGTATAAAGAGAGTGAGCCTGCTGTTAAATGGTCATCAGACGGCAATTCTACTTATACTTTAGACGAGTGCGACAAGGCAACGAGAGGCACAAAAATAATAATGCACATAAGCGAAGAGGAGAAAGAGTTCTTAAGCGACGATAAGATTAAATCGCTCGTTAAGAAATACTGTTCGTTTATGCCAGTAAATATCTATTACGATTATAAGGGGGACGGCAAAGATACGCCTTTGAATAACGTTTCTCCCTTGTATTTAAAGTCCGAAAAGGATTGTACGGAAGAAGAGTACAAGAACTTCTACACGGATACCTTTATGGACTATGATCCGCCTATCTTCTGGGTTCATCTCGATATGGATTACCCCTTTAAATTAAAGGGTATTTTATACTTCCCCAAGGTTAAAAATAAGGTGGAGTTAGAGCGTGGAAAGGTAAAGCTCTACTGCAATCAGGTATTCATTGCCGATAATATCAAGGAGGTTATTCCCGAATTCTTAATGCTCTTAAACGGCGTAATCGATTGCCCCGATATTCCCCTTAACGTTTCAAGAAGTTTCCTTCAGAACGACAGGCAGGTTCAAAGAATCACCAAATATATCGTAAAGAAGGTTTCCGATAAGCTCAACCAGTTGTTTAAAGACGATAGAGCTAAGTACGAAGAGTGCTGGGGCGACCTTGCTAACTTTATCAAGTACGGCTGCATAAAGGAGACGGACTTCTACGATAAGGTCAAAGATATTATTATATGGAAGGATATAAACGGCGAATATAAGACCTTAAACGACTTCTTACCAAAGGTAGAAGAAAATGCTGAAGAAGGCGAAAAGAAGGAAGATAAGGCAAAAGAGCCCACAACAATTTACTACGTCTCCGATGAAAAACAGCAGGCGCAGTATGTGAAACTGTTTAAGGATGCAGGCTTAAACGCAATTTGTTGCGATACTTTTATCGACTCTCATTTTATTAGCTTCATTGAGTACAAGGTGCCCGGAAGCTTAAAGTTTATGAGAATAGACGCAGACGTTGCAGGTGCCTTAAAGGGTGAAGACGTTGCCGAAGACAGCGTACTTTGCGAAATATTCAAAAATGCAATTAATGACGAGCATATAACGGTTAAATGCCAAGCTCTTAAAAATACTGAAGTTCCCGCAGTCATCAACGTGGACGAGTATATGAGAAGGTATTCGGAGATGGGGCAGTTCTATGGAATGACCGACGACCAGATGTCGCTTACGCTTATGATTAACACGGCAAACCCCATCGTTGCGTCAATCAAGAGCTTGCCTGACGAAAAGCAGAAGTTTGTAGCTAAATATCTGTATTCGCTTGCGCTTTTGTCCTACAAGAAGCTCAACCCCGAAGAACTTCAAAGCTTTGTTGCGGATAATATGCAGCTCCTTGACAGTTACGTTAAATAAGCAATCAATTACAAATTTATAAATAACCGCTGTACGGCGGTTATTTTTTTATGTAAAAAAAATAGATTATACTGTGAACTTATCATTTCTCCCCGCAGATATACAAATTGCTTTGGGTACGCTTAACCTGAACAGACTTACCGAAATCCGTTTAAAAAGCGGACAACCTGTCATTATTCACTATCACGGCGAATATAAATATCTTAAACAAAACGGGTGTTGCGATGATGCGGAGAACGCCATAGTGTGTTCAAGTGCGCAAAATGTGCTTGAAAGGGCTATGGGCAACAGCGTTTACACCTATGCCGAACAGCTTAAATACGGATTTATTACCGTAGAAGGCGGTATAAGGATAGGTATCGGTGGAGAATTTGTAACCCAAAACGGCAACGTTATCTCCGTTAGGGGCGTGACGTCTCTTAATATCCGCATCCCACACGAAGCGATAGGTTGCTCCGAAGAAGTATTTAAGGTCATTACTACAAACGGTATTAAAAGCACTTTGATTTATTCGCCGCCAGGATACGGAAAGACAACAGTTGTAAGGGATTTAGCAAGATTAATCTCAACAAAGTTAAATCTTAAAGTCCTTATTGCCGATGAGAGAAACGAAATTTCTGGCGTTATCAACGGCGTAGAATCGTTTAACCTTGGGGCTAACTGTGATTTTGTCAGGGGGGCAAGCAAGAGATTTGTGTTTGAAAATGCCGTAAGGTGTCTTTCTCCGCAGGTTATCGTTACAGATGAGATATACGGAAAAGACGATTACTCTGCGATAGAGTTTATAAATGAGTGCGGACTGATTGCAATAGCGACTTCACACATATGCGATAAACATACTTTAAAATCAACTAAAACCGACTACTTCGTAGAGCTGACGGGGATTGCAAAAAAGGCAAATATTTATGATAAAGATTTTAATTTTATTTGCGATTGTAATACTTTCAGCCCTGTTAGGTGTGGCGCTTTCGGCAGATAAGAAAAGGCAGTATAAAACCGTCTGTGAATTCTACGATTTCAACGAAAACCTTATTTTAAACGTCAAGTATGAACGTAAAAAATTCGACGAGATAGCAAAGGGGTACGAAAACGTTAAAAATGCATTGAACGGAGAAGACGTTTTAAACGGCGAAGTGGGTGCGTTTATAAAAAAATATCTTAACGGTATCGGCACTACCGACGCTCAAACGCAGATTGCCTACCTTACAGAGATGAAGGAAACGCTTGCAAAATATAAAAACGAAAGTGAAAAAAATTATAAAAAATACGGCTCTTTATATTTAAAACTCTGCATTGCCTGCGGAATATTAATAGCCGTTCTATTAGCTTAAATGGATATTTCGGTTATCTTTAAACTTGCGGCAATAGGCATAATCGTCACGATTATTTGCCAAATTTTAAAAAAGTCCGATAGGGACGATATAGCTATGGTTGTCAGCCTTATCGGGTTAATTATCGGTTTAAGCGTAGTAATATCTATGATTTCTGACTTCTTTACCCAGATTAAACAGCTGTTTGATATATTTTAATGATTATCCTTAAGCTTTGCTCTATAGCAGTCGTAACTGCAGTATGCGCAATTATTTTAAAGACGCAGAAATCGGATTTGGTTCCGCTGGTATTAACTGCAGGCGGAATACTTCTAATTTTATGCGGGTTCGATTATTTTGCTGAAAGCGTTGAGTTTTTGAAACAGTTTTCTCAACAGACAAATATAGATACGTCAGTAATTAAACTTATCATTAAGGTAATAGGGGTTGGCTATTTAATCGAACTTACTGCAAGCTCAATAAAGGATTTAGGCTTTGCATCGCTTTCGGACAAGCTATTAGTATGCGGAAAAATTATAATATTCGTTATGTCAATCCCCGTTTTAAACGCACTTTTCGAAGTGATTTCAAAGTTAATAAAGCTTTCATAGTTAAAACGGTATTATTACTGTTATTGTTGTTTTTACCTGTTGTTTTAGGCGGTGGAATAATTGCCTTTGCTTCCGAAGGCGAAGAGCAGTTAACCGAAAATATTCAAAGCATCATAGACGCTTTAGATTTAAGCGAACTGCAAAACTACCTTGATAAATACGGCAATGAGTACGTCTATAGCTTTTCAAAATCGGCAAAGGGATTAATCGAATTTCTTCTAAACGGTGATCTTGGGGTAAACTATACCGAATATCTGTACAAGCTATTCTCTTCGCTGTTTGAAGGCGTAAGCAGTATGCTGCCTGCGTTTGCGCAAATCGTAGCAATTACCATTCTATGCGCTATCACAACTGACGCCGAAGGCGGAGTAATCAGTAAGAGTACCGCAACTGTAATTCGGCTTGCGTGTACTGCGGTTATACTGTTGATCATTAGTTCAATGCTTGTCGGAATAATATCTTCGACGGTTGAATGCGTTAACTCCATCAGCAGGCAGATTGATATTATAACGCCTGTATTAATAACTTTAACCGTTCTTACGGGAGGTAGCGAAAGCGGTGCAATCTATACGCCTTGCGCAACCTTTTTAGGACAGGGTGCAATCTACCTTGTAAGCGGTGTGATTATTCCGCTTACCGTCTCCGTAATAATACTGAATTTTATCTCCAAGATTAATCCTGACATCACCTTTTCGGGCATTACGTCCCTATTAAAGTCTGTAATGAAGTGGATAATCGGTATCACGGTTGCGGTCTTTGGTTTGTTTATAACCGTTCAAAGTACGTCGACTTCGCTTTTCAACGGGATATTTTTTAAGGTAACAAAGTATTTGGTCGGCAATTCCGTACCTATTGTGGGAAACTTTCTCTCGTCAGGCGTCGACATGATAGTGCTGTCGGGTGCTTTGGTTAAAAGCAGCGTGGGTTTGACGGGGATTGTCCTTTTAATAGGCTCTGTAATTGAACCCGTTTTAGCGCTTGTTGCCTTTTCGATTTTGCTTAAAATCACGGGCGCAATCGCCCAATCTATCGGTGAAAAGACGAGCTTTTCGCTCTATAACGACCTTTCAAAGGATATTGAATTTATGATTGCAGGTGTATTAATTGTTGCCTTTATGTATTTTCTTACCATAATGCTTATAATCAATTCTACATATGCGTTTATATGAAGGCAGAATATCTGTACGCCGCTTTAGGCGTAGTATTTTTATCAGTAGTTGCAGGGTTATTGATTCCCGAAGGTAAGCTTAAAAAAAGTATAAACTTCGTACTGCGCCTTATATGTATTTTCGTTATGATTAATCCCGTTTTAAATCTTTTCGGCATAGAAGAGCAGGTAAAAGTTTTTAATTTAGATTACAACTATATTTGCGAAATATATTCTAAAAACCAAAGCAGTCTTTTAACTCAAAAGGTAATATCTGAACTCAATCAGGATTGCGTTTGTACCGTTTTAGTTGTGTATGAAGACGATACGATTAAAGAGAGCGGAGTGACTGTCACAGGTAATTTTACGGACGGGCAGACAATTAACAAAATTGTGGAATATTTAAGCGAGCTCGGCTATATAGATATAACTGTAAATGTCGAAAGTTAAAAGTTTTTTCATAAGATACAAAAAAATAATCGTAGTTGCCGTATTGTTAATACTGTTGATAGCGATAGCAATTATTACATTCGGCGGCAGCAATCAATCTCTGACGGTCGATACTGCATCAATGAGCCAAACAGAGATAAAGCTTATGCGCATACTCTCTGAAATCGACGGGGTAGGCAAGGCTGAAGTTATGGTGAACGAAGGTACGGACGGAGTGGAAGGCGTGGTGATAGTTTGCGAAGGGGCAAACAATATAATGACCAGAAACGACGTTATCAATGCAGTTTACGTCGCATTAAATGTAAATAAAAATAATATAGCTGTTTACGCTATGAATTAATAAGGAGTAATTAAAATGACCAAAAAGAAGAAGATTATTATAATGTTCTCACTTGTGCTGTTGCTTGCTGTTACGGCTGCGCTGAACGTCTTACTTGTGACGAATAAGACGACAGCCGATGCAACTTCAACCCAGACGGCGAATTATTTTTCCTCTTATAGGGCGGAGAGAACCTCAAAGCGTAGCGAAGAGCTTTTGCAGATCGACAGCGTTATAGAACTCTACGAAGCAGGTAGCGAGAAGTACAATCAGGCAGTCGATATGAAGCTTAAAATAGTTGGTATTATGGAGAACGAGTTGGTTATTGAAACGATGATCAAGTCATTAGGTTTCTCCGAAGCGGTTGTGTCTATCGGTATGGATTCGGATAACGTAAACGTCTTTGTCAATACCGACGAACTTGATAAGACTTCGGCTCTTTCTATCTATAATCTTCTTCGCAACGAGATGGGTATTGCAGCTACGAACATAATAATAATGCCTGTTTATACACAAATTTGATTTAACCAGTTGCAAAACGACACAATATGTGGTATACTGATTGAAAACAAATAGACCACGGCAAATTGTTTTGTCCGGTCAAGGAGTATTTATGGCACATATGAGACATGACCCCACGTCTGTACAAAAGGGTAAAATTTCCTACAATTCCGGTATTGTAACGGGTATTGTTGCCCTTGCAATCTCTGAAGTTGAGGGGGTTAGTCTGCTTTCAACCAAAAACAAAGGCATTAAGCTTAACTTCGATAAGCAGGGTATTAATGCCGATATAGGCGTTAAAGTTGACTACGGTTATAACGTACCTTCGCTTGCGTTTAAAATTCAGCAGTCTATCAAACATAACGTTGAATCGATGACGAACTATAAGGTTGCTAAAGTTGACGTACACGTTCAGGACGTGGACTTTCCTGAAAATCCTGCAATATAAGCAAAGTATTCCCTTAACGCAGTCACGTTGCGCAGTTGAGGGAATATTTATTTTAAAAAATATGAGAACTACAGCAAGAGAAACACTTTTTAAATTAATTTATTCAGCTCAATTCACGGAAACGGTGGACGATGCGTTAAAGTTTGCGCTTTTAAACTCCGATTCTTTAAACGATGACGACCGTAAATACTGTGATAGAATAATCGATATAATCAACACTAATTTGGGGCAACTTTTGGTGGTATTGGACGAGCATTCCATTTCATTCCCCGAAAACCGTATTTTTCCTTCGGATAGGGCAATATTATTAATTGCACTTGCCGAAATTTTATACTGCGACGATATTCCCGATAAGGTTTCTATGAACGAAGCGGCAAATATCGCCTCCAAGTATTCTTCTGAAAAAAGTGCGTCTTTTATAACAGGCATACTGTCAACCGTGTCAGGAGGTAAAAATGTATAAGCTTATTGACGGGAAGGCCCACTCCGCAGCAATCAGGGCGGAGATTAAAGATAGAGTTTCAGCGTTTAAGGAGCAAAAGGGGACGGACGTAGGACTTGCAGTTGTGCTTGTCGGTAACAATCCTGCTTCCCAGATCTATGTAAGGAATAAGATTAAGGCTTGTGAAGAGACGGGCATTAAATCTTTTGCTTACTATCTCCCCGAAGAAGCAACTCAAATTCAGGTTGAAGAGCTTATACAAGACCTTGTAGAAAATAATGCCATACACGGCATTTTGGTGCAGTTGCCCTTGCCTTCACACCTTGACGCACAAAAGATTTTAAAGCTTATTCCCAAGGCAAAGGACGTAGACGGCTTTTCTGAAGATAATATGGGTAGCCTTTGCATGAAGGAAGACTGCCTTGTTGCTTGTACCCCCAACGGCGTTATGAAGATGCTTGAAAGGGAAGGAATTGAGATAAAGGGTAAAAATGCAGTCGTTATAGGCCGTTCAAACATCGTAGGTAAACCGATGGCAATGCTCTTACTCAATGCCGACGCAACCGTAACCGTGTGCCACAGCAGGACGCAAAATCTCAAAGATATCTGCGCTAAAGCCGATATTTTAGTTGCGGCAATCGGTAGAGCTAAATTCGTAACGGCAGATATGGTCAAGCAGGGTGCTGTTGTTATTGACGTTGGTATGGACAGAGATGAAAACGGCAAACTCTGCGGCGACGTGGACTTTGAAGGCGTTAAGGAAAAGTGTTCCTATATAACCCCCGTACCCGGCGGTGTAGGACCTATGACTATTACAATGTTAATGTACAATACAATCACAGCTGCGGAGAGGAGCTAAAGATATTTATATGGCAGATTTTAACGTGCGGTACGAAGAGTACCGCAGTTATTTTGAAAACGAATTGAATAAATTCAGTGCAGACATAAAGACGACCCCGAGCATTTTAGGTGAAAGCATGACCTACAGCTTGCTTCTCGGCGGTAAGAGAGTAAGGCCTGTTCTTATGTATGCAATAGGCGACGTTGTGGGTGTGGATAAGGAAATACTTACGCCTTACGCCATCGCTCTTGAGATGATTCATACTTATTCGCTTATTCACGACGATTTGCCCGAAATGGATAACGATGACTTCCGCAGGGGCAAACCTTCAAACCATAAAAAGTTCGGTCAGGCTAATGCTGTGCTTGCGGGCGACGGTCTTTTAAACACAGCATACTCCGTCTTATTCGGCGAATGTTTTAAGGGTAGAGATTATATTTCAGCAGCAAGGCTTATCTGCGATTATGCAGGTATTCACGGTATGATTGCAGGTCAGTCTGCGGATATTTTGCACGAACACGATGAAACCCCCACCGTTGAAACTCTTGATTATATCTATGACAATAAAACTGCAAAGCTCATAACGGCGGCAATCTGCGTGCCTTCGGTATTAAAGGGGGGGAAGGATTATTCAAGGCTTAAGCGCCTTGGCGAAAAAATCGGCTATCTCTTCCAGCTTACCGACGATATTTTAGATGCGGAAGGCAGTTTTGACAATCTCGGCAAGTCGGTTGGCAAAGACGAGAAGGAAGATAAACTTACGGCTGTAAAGTTATACGGGCTTAACGAGTGCAAACTGTTTGCAGATATGTGTGAAAGCGAGTGTTCTATGCTCATTGACGGCATAGACGGCGACGTAGAGTTTTTACACGATTTCGTATCTTTTGTTAAAAACAGGCATAATTAAATATAGTAAATGGTAAATATTTTAAACGGTAAAGATATAAAAAAAATGTCTATAACCGAGCTAACCGACCTATGTGAAAGGCTTCGCTTGGAAATTATAACGACCGTTATGAATAACGGCGGACATTTATCGTCAAATTTAGGTGCAATCGAATTAACGGTTGCTCTTTACTATGTATTCGATTTTCCTGAAGATAAATTAATTTTTGACGTCGGTCACCAGTGCTATGCGCATAAACTCTTATCCGACCGACCTGCAGATTTTTCTACAATTCGCAAAAAGGGCGGACTTTCGGGTTTCCCTAAAAGAGATGAGAGCAAGTACGACGCCTACGATACAGGGCATGCGGGTACTTCAATCTCTGCGGCGCTCGGCATTGCCAAGGCAAGGGACATTAAAGGCGAGAACTTTAACGTTATTTCGGTTATTGGCGACGGCTCGTTTAATAACGGTTTGGTCTACGAGGCGTTCAATAGTTTACGTCCGTTGAATACCAACATATTGGTAATATTGAACGATAACGGAATGTCCATCTCGCCCACCGTCGGCAGTATGCACGAGTATTTGGAATTTTTAAGCCAGGACGACGCCCATAAGAAAAAGGTGGAAAAGCACGCAAACATCTTTGAAAGGTTCGGCTTTGTATACGACGGTGTTTACGACGGAAATAATTTGGTTGAGTTAATCAACAAATTACAGGAAATTAAACAAAAATTAAATAATAATTCCATAATTTTGCACCTTTTAACTAAAAAGGGCAAGGGCTATTCTTTCTGCGAAGAAAACCCTGAAAAGACTCACGGCGTATCTAGAGGTACTGCAAGTCCTTGTGCAACCTATTCAAAGGTGTTAGGCGAAACTTTATGCAAGCTTGCTAAAAACGATAAAAGTATAGTAGCAGTAACTGCGGCTATGACTCCGAGTCTGGGGCTTTCCGAGTTCTTTGAAAGATACCCCGACAGGGCGATAGACGTAGGTATTTGCGAAGAACACGCAACGATTTTGTGTGCCGCTTTGGCAACGCAGGGATTAAAACCCTATTACGCAGTCTATTCAACCTTTCTTCAAAGGTCTTTTGACGAAATTATTATAGATATATGTAGTCAGCGTCTGCCCGTGACTATCTGCCTTGACCGTTCAGGTATTTCGGGCGAAGACGGTGAAACGCATCAGGGCGTATTCGATTTGTCTTTCTTAAGGCTTATTCCTTCGCTCACCATTGCCGTTCCTAAAGACGTTTTAGAGTTTGAGACTATGCTCAAGGCAAGCGTTAATTTTAATGCACCTTTGGTTATAAGGTATCCCAAAGAAAGCCTTTCGGTTTTCGGCGAAAATCGTATTGGTTTTGAGTTTGGCAAATGGGATATTTTGGCTCAAGGCGACGGAAGGGTAGCAGTTTTAGCCTGCGGCGAAAGAGTAATTAGACTTTGCTTTAAAGTTAGCTCACGCCTTGAAATAATGGGTATTAAGATTAAGCTTATTAATGCCAATACCGTTAAACCTTTTGACGATGAATTGCTTAATTCTTTAACCGAAAATCATATCGTAACCGTTGAGGACAATCAGTTGATCGGCGGTTTCGGTAACGGGATCTGTAGTTACTTTGCAGAGCAAAGTCAAAAAACCGTTAAAAACTTTGCATACCGTGACGAATTTATTGAACACGGGACAGTGGAAGAGCTTATGGCTGATTACGGCGTAAGCGAAGATGAGATTTTCGATTACATTATTGAAAAATGCGTATAGATAAATTTTTGACCGAAAAATACGGCACGAGAACTAAAGCGGCTGAAGCGATCAAGGCTAACTTGGTTAAGGTGAACGGCAAATTCGTAACTCCTTCATTTGAATACAATGGCGAGCCAATCGAGTTCATTGAAAGGCAAGAGAGCTTTGTTTCAAACGGCGGTTATAAATTGAGCAAAGCTTTAAAAGATTTCGGTTTTTCGGTTGAAGGTAAAACTTTTGTAGACATTGGTGCGAGTAACGGCGGTTTTACCGATTGCCTGTTTCAAAACGGTGCAAAAAAGGTATATTGCGTCGACGTTGGCGAAAGCCAGCTTGATAAAAGTCTACTCTCTAAAAACGTTGTAATAATAGATAATTTTAACGCAAGAAATCTTAATTGCGAGATGTTTGACGGCGATGTTGACGGTGTGGTAATTGACGTAAGCTTTATTTCCTTGACTTATATCCTACCGGGCGTTTCGAATATCTTAAAAGACGGCGATTATGCTATTGCGCTTATCAAACCTCAGTTTGAATGTGAGAGTAGGAAGGTAGGCAAAAACGGCATCGTTAAAGATATTGCGTTAAGAAAGAAGATAGTTGAAAAAATTTGTACCTTTGCTCTTGAAGTTGGGTTAACTGCGGAGAAAATAACCAAAGCTCCCATAAGAAAAGGTAAGAACGTTGAATACCTTGTTTTGTTAAAAAAAGGTATAAATATAAAGGGCGATATTAATAAATTAATAAAATACACTGAATTTTGAATAAATTCAGTGTATTTTATTGCATATTTTTATAAACCGTGTTATAATTATTCATATGAAAATCGGAATTTATTTAAACGTTAAATATAAATCCCTTCAGGAAGAGTATTTAGAAATAATTGATTCCGCTTTTAAGCAGGCAAAAGTTGAAACGCATTTTGTCACTGACGCTTCCCAAGTTGTCGGGCTGGACGTGCTTATCGTGCTCGGCGGTGACGGTACTATTTTAAGTTTTGCTTCGGCTTGTGCTTCATACGGTGTAAAAATTCTTGGCGTAAACTGTGGACATATGGGTTTTTTAGCCGACTTTGAGGCTAACCAGCTTAAACAGGCATTGGAATTAATCATTTCCGGTAAGTTTACAACGACTAAAAGAAGTATGCTTTCAGTCGGTTACGGCGGCAAAACCTATTATGCTCTGAACGAAGCGGTAATTCAACGCTGTACGACGGGTAACGCTTTCAGTAATACCGTTAATCTCCATGCGGAGATAGACGGTTCAACCGTAGATAACTTCTCGTCGGACGGTCTGATAATCAGTACGCCTACAGGTTCTACGGCATATTCGCTTTCGGCTGGCGGTTCGATTTTAACCCCCGATTTAAATGCCTTTATCATGACGCCTATCTGTCCCCATTCACTTCATTCAAGGCCCATTGTCTTTAACGATAATTCGGTTGTAGAAATCAATCAGGCGGATAAGTCGTGCGTGCTGAATTTAATAGTTGACGGAAAAGTGGTAGAAACTGTTAACGGTTTCGATAAATTTACTATTAAAAAAGCCGATATATCGCTTGAATTCGTCACTGTTGACGGTAAAAACTTTTTTGATAAATTATTTATTAAATTAAATATATGGAGTAAATAATGCATAGAAACGCAAGACAATCGATGATTTTACAAATCATCTCCGAAATGGATATCGAAACGCAGGAAGAGCTCTGCAAAGAGTTGAACAAACGTAACTTTAACGTTACACAAGCAACCGTGTCAAGAGACATTAAGGATTTAAAGCTTTACAAAGTCGAAGGCACTACTACTAAATATAAATACGCCGTTATAGAAAGTGAAGGCGATGCTGTCAATTCTAAAATGTGTACGCTCTTCAGAGAGTGCGTTTTAAGCATAAATTATGCTAATAACATCATCGTTATTAAAACGATGCGTGGTAACGGTTCTACCGCAGGCGCTTTCATAGATATGTTGAGCTTTAAAGAAATTATAGGCACCGTTGCCGGTGACGATACCGTATTAATAGTCGTCGATTCCAACGAAGATACTCAATCGGTCGTAAGCCGCCTTAAAGATTACATAAAATAATGCTTTCAAATCTGTATATTAAAAATGTCGCCCTCATTGAAGAGGGCGACATACAATTTGACAAAAAACTTAATATACTTTCAGGTGAAACAGGTTCAGGTAAGTCGGTAATACTCGATTCGATTAACTTCGTTTTAGGTTCTAAAGCCGATAAAACGATGATTCGCTACGGCACGAATGAAGCTGTGGTTAAGGCTGAATTTACTACCGACGATAATCCTGCGGTTAAAGCTCTGTTGCAGGAAATGGATATCGATTGCGATGACGACGTTTTAATCATATCCCGCAAGATGTCCATAGACGGTAAAAGCAGCATCAAGCTTAACGGCTCGTCGATTACGGCAGGTATGCTTAAGAAAATTGCTTCGCATTTGGTGGACGTTCACGGGCAGAGCGAACACTTTTTCCTGTTAAACGAGGGCAACCAACTTGCCGTCGTCGATAGTCTGTGCGGCGAAAAGCTCGTCAATCTTAAAGAAAATCTTTCCGCAAAGTTGCGTTGCAAGAGTGAATGTCTGAATAAGAAGTTGCTTTTAGGCGGTAGCGAGCAGGAGAGAGCTCAAAGGCTTGATCTTTTAGCTTACCAAATTAAGGAAATAGAAAATGCTGAAGTCAAGACGGGCGAAATTGAAGAGCTTAAGGCTCGTAAAAAAGTGCTTGATAATGCCGAAAGAATAATACAAGCGTTGGGTTCGGCAAAGACGCTTTTGAGCGATGATAACGGCTGCGTCGATTTACTATCCACTGCCAAAAGGCAAATTTCTTCGCTTTCAGACGTCAGTGAAGAGTTATCAAGTCTTTCCGACAGATTAGAAAACCTATTTATCGAAGCGGAAGACATAGGCGATACGCTGTCCGATATGCTCGACGGCTTCAATTTTGACGGCCAGGAAGCAAGCTTTGTAGAAGAAAGATTGGCTCTGTATAAGAATTTAATTAAAAAGTACGGAGCCGATGAAGAAGAGATTTTAAGTTATTTGGAGCAGGCAAAGAGCAAATACGATGATTTAAACGATGCGGCTGAAGAACTTGAAAAGCTCAATGCGCAGGTTGCAAAACTCGATAAAGAGATTTTAGCCGTTTGTGCTGAAATAACTCAAGTAAGGAAATCTGCTTGCGAAAGTTTTTGTGAAGACGTAGTAAGTGAACTTAAAACGCTGAACATTCCCAATGCACAGTTCTTTGTCGATTTTGAAGGTGGCGAAGGAATTGAGAGTGTAACTTCAAACGGAGCAGATAAGATTTGCTTTATGTTTTCCGCAAACAAGGGTGAACCGCCTAAACCGCTGAATAGAGTTATAAGCGGCGGCGAAATGAGTAGGTTTATGCTTGCCGTAAAGACTATATTAAAAGGAATAAACGGCATTACAACCTACATATTTGATGAAATAGACGCAGGTATAAGCGGTGAAACGGCAAAATCTGTCGCTCGTAAATTTATAACGATTAGTGACAATACTCAAATAATTGCAGTTTCTCACCTACCGCAAGTATGTGCGGCGGCTTCGTCACAGTTCTTAATTTCAAAATCAGACGTCGATTCAAAGACGATAACAAGTGTTAAAAGACTTAATCGTGAAGAGAGAGTTTGCGAGCTTGTCAGGCTTACTGGAAGCATATCAACCGATGCGGCAAAAGCTCATGCGGACGAACTTTTAAAGCAATATAACAATTAAATACAAATTTTTTGTGGATATACGCTGCAGTGATTGCGGCGTATATTTTCTTTAAATAAGACCAAAATAAAAGTATGGTTGCAAAAAGATGGATAAAGAGAGCGGCTGTAGCTTTTATTTGCATATTGTGCATTGCGTTTTCGTTTCCGGTTAGTATTGCCTATGCTGACGGTAAAGATGAACTGTATTTAGGTGGATTCCCTGCAGGTTTTATCTTAAACACGCAAAACGTAGAAGTTATCGGGCTGTGCGACGTTGAGAGCGAGAACGGTATTATTTGCCCTGCAAGGGATAGCGGTATTATGCCGGGCGATTTGATAAAGCAGATCAACGGAGTTCAAATTACTTCTGTGGGCAAACTTACCGAAACTTTGAATGAAGATTACGCTGTTTACAAATTTCAAATTGAAAGGGGTAACGAGCAAATTAATACAGAGTTGCAACCTGTTAAAGATAAGAAAAACGAAAAAAAACACTTCGGTATGCTTGTCAGAGACAGCATTAACGGGATAGGAACTGTAACTTATATAGATAAGAGCACATTACAATTCGCAGCGCTCGGGCACCCCGTAGCCGATTCTAACGGAAAATTGATTGAGATAAACGGCGGAACGATGTACGGCTGTAATATTTACGACGTTAAAAAAGGCTTAAGGGGAAACCCGGGTGAACTGAAGGGCATTTTCGATAACGGAGCTATGATGGGTTCTATAACAAATAACCTGTCATGCGGAATTTTCGGCAATATTTCATCGGAATACGATTTATCTTCCTTAAAAAGAATTAATAAGGGAGATATAAGTCAGGTTGAGATGGGTAAAGCGTATATCTATTCTACGTTGTTAGGCAATACCTGCCAACAATATGAAATCAGTATTATTAAGGTTGACGAAAACAACAAAGAGAATAAAAACTTCGTAATTAAGATAAATGACAGAAGGCTAATAGACATGGCAGGCGGAATAGTTCAGGGAATGAGCGGAAGCCCGATTGTACAAAACGGTAAACTAATCGGCGCTGTTACCCACGTTTTTATTAACGACCCTACAAGGGGATACGGAATTGCTATAAATAATATGCAAAATTCCTAAAATTTAATACTTCATATAAATTTTAAAATCCTCATATAATTGTATATGGGGATTTTAGATTTAAAGCAAATAAAGTGGAATGTAAAAGTTATTATTTACTATTTAATAGTGATTATTTTGGCTATTATATCTGGCATAGTACTATACATAACAAATAATTTAACGAATAACTTCTATAATTTTGCTAAAAATTACATTTATTCGATATTTAATTTTAAAAACACTTCGCTGTTTTTCGGACACTTCTTTAGCGATCTGTTCTATTTTTACATTGCGTTTTTGATTTGCTATTTTACAAAGTTCAAATTTCTGTCCGGAATTTTATTATTTATAAAAACCTTCTTTACGTTTTACTACGTTGTAGTATTAATCTGTTTATTCTCGGTTGAAGGAATAGTGGCTACGGTGATTATATTTTTGCCCTGTTACTTGCTCTGGGTGTTTAAATTTGCTTTTATTACTATGAACAGTTGTACTGTCGTTAAACCGTACATCTATTTTACGCCTTTGGCTTTTGCCCTTATAGATGGTATATTTTTACTTTTGCTTTTAAATTTAATTTTCAGATTTATTGTTGTCATTGTTTAATTTATCTCCTTATTTTTGCATAAATGTCGGTTGTATTCACAAAATATAGGTATGAAGAAGATTTTATTTACAATACTCTCTTTTTGCTTGATTTGTTGCGGAACTTTTATTTACTACTCAAATAATTCGTCGGTTAAAGCTTCAGCCTGCGCTTTAGTTTCAGCCGAAAGTCAGCTTGTCAAAGACTGCAAAAGCGCATATCTTTGCGATTATTATTCGGGTGAGTGCGTCTATGAGTTAAACGCTACGGAGAGATTACCTATTGCAAGCGTTTGTAAAGTTATGACTTTAAACCTCTGTTTTGAAGCAATAGAGCAGGGTAAACTCGATTTAAACTCCAAAATTTGCGTCAGCAAAAATGCATCGGGAATGGGCGGCTCACAGGTCTTTTTAAAGGATGGGTTGAGCTATGAAGTCGAACAGTTAATTAAAAGTATAATAGTCTGTTCCGCAAACGACAGCTGCGTTGCCGTCGCAGAAGCTGTAAGCGGTAGTGAAGATGAGTTCGTTGTGCTTATGAACAGGCGTGCATCTGAATACGGCTGTACCGATACGTTATTTGCAAACTGTACAGGGCTCCCTAAAGATACGCAGTACTCCTGCGCAAAGGACGTTGCTTTAATGTTCAGACATCTTTTAAGTAACGAAAGTTATTATAAATTCAGTAATATTTGGTTGGAAGACTTTAATCACCCTGACGGCAGAACAACTTCTATGACGAACACAAACAAGTTAATTCGACGTTATTCTGCCTGCGACGGCGGTAAGACAGGATTTACCAATGAAGCCGGTTTCTGCCTTGCTTCGACTGCAAAAAAGGATAATATGCGTCTAATTTCCGTGGTGCTCGGCTCATCTTCTTCCGATGCAAGATTTGCTTCCTGCGTAAATCTGTTCAACTACGGTTTCGCGAATTATAAGAATTCAATCGTGCTTGACGATACGGTTAACTTAAACGAAATGGTTAAGGTTTCAGGCGGAAAGAAGGAAGAAATATCGGTTAAGCCTGCAAGAATAAGTTCGGTGTTTACAAAGAAGGGTGATAAATTAGAAGTAACGTTCAATTTTATCCCTTCGAAGCTTAAAGCCCCCGTTTTAAAAGGTGATTTGGCTGGTAAAATTGAAGTTTACAAAAACGGGGTTCTATACGATAGCGTTGACGTCGTTGCGGCAGAGGACGCTGAAAAGGCCAACTATTTCGATAATGCGAGAAAAATTGCCAAAGAATGGCGCATATAGCGTTTAGGTAAAGGCAAGATAAGCTTTTAAACGATTGACTATTTTTAAGACCTTTGGTAAAATTAATTATATTAATTTTCCGAGGGTCTTTTATATGAACGAAAGAAATACTTTAAAAGTTAACGGACAAGGTCATCTTGAAATCGGCGGTTGCGACTGCCTTGACCTTGCTAAAGAATACGGCACGCCGTTATACGTTTTTGATGAAGATTATATACGCCTTATGATGCGTACTTATAAAAATACGATTAAAAATCATTACGACGGAAACGGACAGGTTTTGTACGCTTCCAAGGCATTTTCCTGCATGGCAGTTTACCGCATAGCCCAGCAGGAGAACATCGGCTGTGACGCCGTTTCGGGCGGCGAGCTCTATACGGCTTTACAGGCTGGATTTGACGCAAAGAACATCTACGTTCACGGCAACAATAAACTTGTTTACGAGCTTGAAGAGGCTATTGACGCAGGAGTTGGCGGTATCGTTATCGACTCCTACAGAGAAGCTGACCTTTTAGAAGAACTTTGCAAGAGCAAGGGTAAGGTTCAGGACGTTTTAATCAGGATAAACCCCGGCGTTGAAGCGCATACGCATGCCTTTGTCCAGACTGCGAGAACCGATTCCAAGTTCGGTTTTTCAATCGCAGACGGCACTGCGCTTGAGTACGTTAAGCACATTTTAAGCCTTAAAAATATAAGGCTTTGTGGCTTCCATTGCCATATCGGTTCGCAGATTTTCGAGAAGAAGTCATTCGTCCTTGCGGCGGAAAAGATGCTCAATTTCTTTGCTGAAGTAAAGGATAAGACGGGTTTTGAGGCAGACGTTTTAAATATCGGCGGCGGCTTCGGCGTTTGGTATACCGACGAAGACCCGGAGTTCACTTCCAAAGACTACGCATCATACCTTATTGCAATGATTGACGCAATCAAGGCAAAATGCGAAGAGCTTCATTTAAACAGACCTTATCTTCTCATGGAGCCCGGCCGTTCGATTGTCGGCGAAGCAGGCATAACTTTATATACGGTAGGTTCTATTAAAGATATTCCCGGTATCAGGAAATATATTGCCATTGACGGCGGTATGTTTGAAAATCCCCGTTATTCGCTCTATCAGTCGAAGTACACGGCAGTTAAGGTTGAAGACGTCAAAGCACCCTGCACGCAAAAGGTTTCTATTGCAGGCAAGTGCTGTGAAAGCGGTGACCTTATCGGCGTTGATATGCCCATGCCCGAAGTTAAGTCTGGGGATGTAATAGCTTGCCTTACCACGGGTGCATATCATTATTCAATGGCAAGCAACTATAACCGTAATCTTATTCCTGCGGCTGTGCTTGTTAAGGACGGTAAGGCAGATATTATCATAAAGAGACAGACGTATTCTGATTTGGTTCGCAACGACGTTGTGCCTGAAAAACTTAAATAATGGATCGAATTTTAGTATATTTAGCAGGGGCTGTAGCCATTTTATTCGTGCTCTGCCCACATGAGTTTGCCCATGCCTACGTTGCCTATAAAAACGGCGACCCTACGGCAAAATTTTACGGCAGAATGACCCTTAACCCACTTAAACACCTTGACCCTATGGGGTTTATTATGTTTGTGCTGGTTGGGTTCGGTTGGGCAAAGCCCGTACCTGTAAATTCAAACAACTTCAGAAAACGCCGTTTAGGTATGTTCACCACGGCAATAGCAGGGGTATGCATAAATTTAATCATTGCTTTCCTTTCCTATCCGCTGTCCCTTGTCGTTGACAGATTTTTAGGACCTTACTGTGAAGTTTCTGTCGTTGCTTCATTTTTCATTTTATTATTGTATTTCATACTGTATTTGATTTATCTGTACAGCCTGTATTCTTTTGTGTTTAATCTTCTGCCGCTATTTCCTTTAGACGGCTTCAGAGTGGTGGAGTCATTC
The DNA here is from genome assembly GCA_051884135.1 of Candidatus Coproplasma sp. Taxonomy (GTDB): domain Bacteria; phylum Bacillota; class Clostridia; order Christensenellales; family Borkfalkiaceae; genus Coproplasma. The sequence continues at coordinate 73,165 of JBJEVC010000059.1, forward strand.
ACAAGAGAGATTAACCCTGTCAGAAGATTTTTGTACAAGTACAGCAGAATTATACTTATTGCGTTGATTGCGTTAAGCTATTTACTCGGTATTCTGACAAGATATGCTCCCGTCTATATCAACGGGTCATCGGTTGCCATTTATCAGTATTTTGACGTATTTTATTACCTTGGCTGGTTTGCAGAAAACATTATCGGCTTCCCCATTCAAGCAGTTTGGAATTGGATTTTAATTGTATGACGGATTTAGAAAAGTATTCCGATTTTGAATCACAGGTAGATTACACAACGGTTCTCGACGATTTTGAAGGCCCGTTGGATTTGCTGTTGCATTTAATTAATATCAATCAGATTAATATCGAAGATATATTCGTCTCTAAAGTTACCGAGCAGTTTTTAAACTATATCGAGTATATGAAGACCCAGCCGAGCCGCAACGTCGATAAGGAGAGCGAATACCTTGCGATGGCTGCGCAGATTCTCTACATAAAGTCCAAGTCGCTTCTCCCTGTTGTTGAAGTCGACGACGAAGAGATGGGCGGAGCGTTGGAAGAACAGGAAGAGCTTATTCGTCAGCTTAAGGAAAGGGAAATGGAGCTTATTAAGGAGCAGACCCCCAAGCTTAAGGATCTGGAGACGGTTGGCTACTTTTTCAAAGACCCTGATAAGGACGTAAGTCAAGTCAAGGTTGTTTATACCGACTTTTCTGTTGACGCACTTTTGCAGGCCTTTGCAGGACTTTTGCTCCGTAACGAGAGCTTGCAGAGAGAAAAGGACAACGTCAAGGAAATTCCAAAAGACGTATACACCGTACAAGACAGGGTTATACATATTAAAGACAAACTCACGCAAAGCGGTCAAATAGAGTTTGAAGAGCTGTTTAACACATTCTCCCGTAATGAGATAATTACAACATTTCAAGCGCTTTTGGAGATGTTAAAATTACAATACGTTGCTGTTGAACAGGCGCAAACGTTTAGCTCAATAATAATTAAGCTCAACAAAGAAAGAGATTTAAAGGATTTAGGAAATGAACAATTTGATGAATATAATTGAGGGAATTGCCTTTGCTTCGGGTGAAGCCGTTCCCGTCAAATACATAGTCGAAAAGCTTGGTTGTTCGGTTGCGGAAGTCAATTCGGCAATAGGCAAGCTAAAGGAAAAGTATTCGGAAAGCAGCGGCATACAGCTTTTAACTTTCAACGGAAAAATTCAGTTTGCAACCAATCCTTCTTACAAGCAGGAGATATCCGACGTGCTTGCAAAGATTAAGGAAAAGGAGCTTACTAAGACCATTTTGGAATGTATCGCTTTAATCGCCTATAAGCAACCCGTTACAAAAGGTGAGCTTGAAGAGTTAAGGGGTGTTAACTGTGATTATGCGGTACATACGCTTTTGGAGCTTCAGATGATTGAGCCCTGCGGAAGAAAGGATGCGATAGGTAAACCCATTTTGTACGCAACCACAGACAATTTTTTGAAGAGATTCGGTTTGAATTCGGTCGACGATCTGCCTGACTACGATGAGCTTATGGCACAGATTGCAGAGCTCAACGATACTATTTTAAAAGAAGACGATACCAATTACCTGTATAAAAAGGACGAGTATACGGGTGAAGACGAAGAAGTTGAAAGCGCACCCAAACCCGAAAAGAAAAAGCAACAGACTTCTGCCGACGTTGTGGAAGACGGATTTGAATTGCCTGTCTTCCTTGAAGGTGAAGAGAACGTAATTAAAATTAAATAATAAATATTTTTTAAGCCCGTGGTTTTTTAAAGCCACGGGCTTTTTGTGTATATTGAATATAAAATTACAGATAATAATTGCGTGAACGAGTTAATAATTTATCTTTCCGCAGCGGCATTTATAATTTATATCTTCCCCGTACACGTTTTCAGTTACGTCTACGTCACAACGCAGAAGGGTTATATAAGTTTAAACGTATCGCTCTATAAGTTCATACCGCTCTATAAAGGTAATTTTAAGCTTAAAGCAAGCGAAATAGATTTAAAACCTTTATTTAACAACGGTGGCGGGCTTAAGATAAAATATCCTTCTCACTATGTAGACCTTTACAATAAGCTTTGTATAACAAAAATTGTACAGGTTGGCGACTTCGGCATACAAAATGAAGATAACGCTTATTTAGCTTTAGCTCAAAACTCGTTTACTCAAGCTCTATACACCTTTGTAAAGGTGAACGGCGGTAGAACTAAACTTAAAAATTACGTCGTGTTAAATAACGAGCACGATTACATTTGTTACTGTTTAAAGCTTGTAGGCGTTATAAATTTAATGACGCTTTTAAGAGTGTTTATTGTTTATTTTTGGAGTGTATTAAATGAACGGAAAATTTAGAAAAACACAGGTTAAAACACAGGACGAAAACCACTTTGAAAAAACTTCCGTAGCTATAGAAAAGCTTGCAGACGCCGATACCGTCATAGGTGACCCCATAATAACCGTTAGCGGTTCGCAGGTCATTCCGCTCTCTTCGGTTACGATCGTAAATTTAGGGGGCGGCGGCGAGTACGGCGACGTAAAGACTTATAGGGAGACTGATGGCTTTAAAATCGCAGGCGGAAACGGTACGGTTATAACGGTTAAGCCGAAGGGATTTTTAGTCGATGACGGAAAGGGATGCCGACTTCTAAAAATGGAAGACGGCGCAATCGATACTTTAATCGAAAAGACAGGAGACTTGGTTCATACAATTTCGCAAAATGATTAAAAAATCAAGGCTTATAGTATTTACAACGCTTGCTTTTCTCTGTATTTCTGTTTTATGTTTTGCTTTTAATAGCACAACCGCTTCCTATGCAGACGGCGTTTCGGAAATCGCTATGGAATTAGACCATTTTACGCTGTTATACTCAAAAAATATTGACAGAAAATTGCCGATGGCAAGCACTACCAAGATTATGACCGCACTGCTTATATGCGAAGACTGCGACCTTGACGAAGTGATAACCGTACCTGACAAGGCAGTGGGCGTAGAAGGCTCGAGCATTTATTTAAAGTATGGCGAAGAGATCAGCATTAAAGACCTTTTATACGGGCTAATGCTTGTTTCGGGTAACGATGCGGCATGCGCACTTGCAATACACCATTCGGGCAGCGTAGAAGAATTTGTAAATAGAATGAACGAGCGGGCAAGGGAGCTTGGACTAAAGAATACAAACTTTGCAAATCCCAACGGACTGCCTGACGATAATCACTATACAACCGCTTACGACCTATGCAAAATTGCCTGTGAAGCGTTAAAAAACCAGACCTTTGCGCAAGTCGTTTCCACCAAACATTACAAGGGGGAATACCGCTGTTTTACCAATAAAAATAAGCTTCTGACAACTTTGGAAGGGGCGAACGGCGTAAAGACAGGTTATACAGAAAAGGCAGGAAGATGTCTTGTATCATCAGCAAGGCGGAATAATATGCAGGTTGTCTGCGTTGTTTTAAACTGCTACGATATGTTTCAGCGAAGCGCAAATATCATCAACGATTGCTTTAAAAACTACTGCATAGAGACGGTTGGAAAGGATAAAGTATTTAACTATAACGGTATACTTTGTTCTTTAAAGGAAGATTATTCATTCGTCGTTGACAAGAGAAACCCGATTATATATACTCTTACGCAATCAGATGTGGAAGAGTGTGTGGCAAAATTAAATATTTATAGCCAAAATAACTTGCTTTTCAGTGAAAACTTGTTTACTATTAAATAAAGGAATTGGTAAACAAATGAGAATTAATAAGTATCTCGCTTCTTGCGGCGTTGCTTCCAGAAGGGAGTGTGACAAGTTAATAACAAACTTTAGCGTCAGAATTAACGGCGAAATCGCCACTATCGGTGCCGACGTTAAGGACGGAGACAGTGTAACCGTTAACGGAAATCCAGTAACTATAAAGAAAAACGAGTACTATATTTTAAATAAGCCGAAAGGTTATCTCTGCACTGTAAGGGATGACAAAGGTAGAAAGACAGTGCTCGACTTAATGCCGCAGACGACAGGCAGGATTTACCCTGTTGGCAGGCTTGACTACGACAGTGAAGGTCTTTTGATTTTGACGACCGACGGCGAGCTTGCGCAACACCTTATGCACCCTTCCAATGAAGTGCCTAAAACCTATCTCGTCAAAATTGAAGGTACGATTAACGAAGCCGGCTTAAACCCCATCAGAAGCGGTATCGACATAGGCGGTTACGTTACAAAGAAGTGTAAGGCGCATATCGTCGAAACTAATAAGGCTTACACCAAAATTCACGTCACCGTTACCGAAGGCAAAAACAGAGAAATCAGAAAGATGTTTGAAGCTATCGGCAAGGAAGTCACCCTGCTTAAACGCATTAAAATTGGCGAATTGAATTTAAGGGGATTGGATAGGGGCGCATACAGAAAACTCACTCCCGCTGAAATTAATTATCTTCATTCAATTTAATAGTGTTATAAAACTTTTAATTAAAACAGTCCGCCTGCCGATACGACAGGCGGACTAATTTTATTGATTATTTAAATATTTCTCAAAAGACCGACAACCTTACCGAGAATGGAAACGTTATCAAAGACAAAATCTTCCATATCGTCGTTTTCGGGATGGAGTATGAACTTTCCGTCTCTCTTATAGAAACGCTTAACGGTTGCGCTGTCGTCGACAAGCGCTACGACAATCTCGCCGTTTTCAGCCGTTTCCTGCTTTCTGACAATAACCTTGTCACCATTGAGCATACCGATTTTAATCATCGAATTACCCTGAACGGTGAGCATAAACAGATCTTCAGTACCGAAGAGATTAGACGGTACAGAGAAATAATCTTCGTAATTCTCTTGAGCAAAAATAGGTTCGCCTGCGGCTACGGTACCGATTAAAGGAACCTTTACGGCATTCTGTTTAATTGAAACCGAACGGCGTTTATTTGCACCGACTTTGCTCTTCACGATAAGACCTTTTTCTGCAAGCTCATTCATAATATTAAAACAAGTGGCAGTAGAAGGTATTTTGCAGCCGTCGCAAATTTCCCTTACGGAAGGGGAATACCCGTTTTCGGTCATATACTTTTCAATGAATTGCAAAACTGTTTGTGAACGGTCTAACTTCTTTCTCATAACGTTACCTCGATACTATGATAACATATAAAAAAACAAATTGCAAACGTTTGTTTAAAAGATTTTACTGTTTTTTCAAAAATTTTTTAAAATAAGGGGAATATATATTTTCAATTTTGCCCTTGACGTAAACACCGCTGTCTGTGTATTCCCTTTGAAGTTCCTGTACATATTTTCTATTCTTTTCGTACAAGTTAATGTCCGTAAAGGGGATAAACATATCGGCAATCGTATATTTATCTTCAAACGCTTTGTTGACAGCGTCTAAAAGCTCGGTTATGCCGCTTGCGTCCTTGGCTGAAATTAAAACGCAATCGCCGGGAAGTGTGTTACAATTTTCTACCTTATCACACTTATTTAAAACCTTAATATAGGGCTTGTCGAAACCTAACTCGTTTAAGGTATTTAAAGTCGTATCGAACTGCAGGGCATAGTCGTCTGAAGCGTCAGCCACAAACAGAGCCAAATCACAGCACAGCGCAACTTCTAACGTTGATTTAAACGCTTCAACTAAAGAGTGGGGGAGATTTTGAATAAATCCTACCGTATCTATTAAAACGTATTCTTCACCGTCGATTGTAAGTTTTCTTGCAGTCGGGTCAAGGGTTACAAAAAGTGCGTTTTTTGAGATTACGTCAGAACCTGTTAAAAGATTTAAAAGAGTAGATTTGCCCGTGTTAGTATAGCCAACCAAAGCAACGGTCTTAACGCTCTCCTTGCTTCTTCTGTCGGTCTGAAGCTTTCTTCTGCCTTCAGTCTCCTTAAGCCTGTTTTCAAGGTATTTTAGGCGGTAGGCAATATGCCTTCTGTCCGTTTCAAGCTGGCTCTCACCGGGGCCTCTCGTGCCGATTCCGCCGCCAAGACGGGAGAGTGCCGAACCCTTGCCTTTAAGTCTGGGGTAGATATACTTTAGTTGCGCAATCTCAACTTGAATTTTGCCTTCGCTTGTAACTGCGTTACGGGCGAAAATATCTAAAATCAAGGTGGTACGGTCGATGACCTTTCTGTCTCCGAGCGCAGCAGAGATATTAAGTGTCTGCGAAGGGGAGAGTTCGCCGTTGAAAAGTATGGTCAAGTCTTCGATGTATTTGACAGTTTCATAAATTTCAGCAAGCTTTCCCGAACCTATGAAGGTAGCCGCATTGATTTCTTTAATATTTTGAAAACACGATCCGACGTAGATTGCCCCTGCCGTCTCGATTAAGGCTATGGCCTCGTCGTGAATTCTCTTGTAGTTGTCCAATAAAATCGGTTGAATGATATAAACCTTTTCCTGCATATGTATTAATCGTCTTCTTCGGGTTTTAATTTAACCTTACCAACAACCGAGCGTCGGGTATCTTCGGTAATTGCAGCATAGTGTTTTCTCGTCGTATTTACGTCTTTATGCCCTAAAACGTCAGCAACAATATAGATATCACCCGTTGCTTTATAGAGCTGTGTGCCGTAGGTAGAACGTAATTTATGCGGTGAAATCTTCTTTAAAGGGGATACTATTTTTGCGTATTTTTCAACGAGATTTTCAACCGCCCTGACTGTTATACGCTTTTTTTGGTTGGAGAGAAATAGAGCGCCGCCGTCGCAGTCGGTCAAATCTGTCTGGTCCTTGTATTCCAAATATCTCTTTAACGCTTCGGCAACGTTTTCATCAAAGTATAAAATCGACTTACTTCCGCCTTTTCTTGTTACAATAAAAGAGTTGTCAGTAAAATTAAGGCTATCGTTGTTTAACCCAACCAACTCACTTATTCGAATTCCCGTACCCAAAAACAAAGTAATAATGGCGGTATCACGGATACGGTTAATTTTGTGGTATGACCGTTGATGCGTTGTTAAGCCGTCACCGCTATCTGCAGTGCTGATTATATCGAAAACTTCTTCGCCTTCCAACCTGATTATGGGTTTTTCGTGTAGTTTCGGCGTAGGAACTTTGGCAGAATTATCTACCGAAATCATACCTTTATTAAAGAAATATTTGAACATCGCCCTTACGGAAGAGAGCTTTCTCGCCTTGGCTCTATCGTTGCAGGAGTGTTCCTTGCCGTCATAAGTATAGTGGGTAAGGTAGACTAAAAAGTATTCGATATCGTTGTTGGTAACACTCTCCAAATCATCTAAAGTGAACATTTTAACGGATTTATTATTAAAACGTTTATTAGATAAAAAATCAAAAAATATTCTCAAATCGTGAGCGTAATTAAGGCGAGTAAGGGTGGAAGTCATGGAGTCAATCGCCGTGAAATAATCAAGGCAGAATGCAGGCAAATCGTTCTCCAAAATTCGGTTAATTACTTCAATATTCTCAAAATTGCGTTGAGTGTAGTAGTCGGTGTTCTTTTTCATAATATCCTTATTAAACTATTCAATAAAATTAAAATTTTACGAATAATCACAATACAATTATAGCAGTATTAACAAATCTACGCAAGTGTTGAAATGGAGAAGTGTATAAATATTTTTACGTTTAAAGCAGTGGGGGCAGTATTTTAAAATAACCGTTTTAGTCACTTTATGGGGTTGCAAAATTGCAGTTGGTACGGAAGAATAATATTACGAAATCGAAATAGGATTATACTATTCACAGACAAGGTATTACGACCATACAGGCATAATGGGCTTCAAGTATAACGGCAGTTATTATGTGTATCAAAAGGATATACAGGGAAATATTATAGCGATTGTTGACAGCAACGGAAACACTGTGGTAAAATATGACTACGACGCATGGGGTAATTGTTTAGTCACGGGGAACGGTACATTGTCAAATGCAAATCCCTTCCGTTATCGTGGTTACTATTACGATGCTCAAACAGGGTTATACTATTTACAGACAAGGTATTATGACCCGACTACGGGCAGATTTATATCACCCGACAACATAGATTACGCCAACCCCGAAACCGTAGACGGTTTAAACCTTTACGCTTATTGTAACAACAATCCAGTAATGAACGTAGACCCGACAGGCAATGCCGAATGGTGGCAATGGTTGTTGACGGCAATTAGTGTGGTTGCAGCAACAGTTGCGGGAATAGCTCTTACCATTGTTTCGTTTGGAGCTGCTTCTCCGTTAGTTGCATTTGGGGCGGCCGTATTAGGTGGGGCCTTATTAGGATTTTCAGGGGCTATGGTAGGAGATATCTCATCTCAAGTTAACTCAGCTGGATTGAGTAATGTAGACCTTGGTCAAAGTTGGGTTGCTGGTGGGATAGGGTTCATTACCGGAGCAGTTACTGGTGCATTATCTTATGGTGTTGGTGCCATAGCTAGTAATGTTGGTCAAGGGATAGGGATGGTATTAAATTCAATGTCTGTTTCTGGTAAACTAGTTTCTGATGTTTTTGGAAAGATAATTTTACCAGAGGGCTTTAAAATATTAGGTGGCGTCGCGGGTTCTTTAGGAGCATCAGTTTTTGGCGATTTTATGGAAAAAAAATTAATAAATCAAATTTATGACACCAATGCTTTCAAAGATACTTTGGCAAGTAACATAATGGGTTGGGTTATACAGTTAATTAAAGGACTTACATAAAAATATTTTAGAGGTGAGAAAGTTTTGGCTAATCATAATAGCAATGAAGTGCAATTAAATGTTAAGCGAGTAGCTGCATCTCTGACACGTGGACAGATTTATTCTGGAAGAATTTGGGTGACGGCTTATGTTTTAATTTTCGTATTAGTTATGCCTGTAATAATAGGTTCAGTTGTGGCGGGAATTATCGAAAATGATTTATTGTATGCGGTAGGTGTTCCATCTTTTGGTGTTGTTTTAATCTTTGTAGGCGTTTTCCTGTTATTTACTGTTGAAGGTGGTAAAAAGTGGGCTTCTAAATGTTTAGAAGATGCAGTTGTTGTAGAGGCTAAATGCACTTCACTCGGCTCGGTTCCTGTTTTTCGATTCCCTGCACTTTATGCAAAAGCAATTGCGATAGAGGTAACATTTATATACAATGACAATTTATATATAAAGCAGAGCAAAAGAAAAGGTAAACTAGTATATTTAAATATTTTTAATAAATATGCCAATAGAAAGATTATGATTGCTTATTCTCAAAAATATGATGAAGTATTAATTTTAAATGATTGATATAGCGCAAGGGCGGGTATTTCTACCCGCCCTTTTCCATATTTTGAATAACATGCCTGCAACCATTTGGTTTGGCGGCAACAAAAAACGTACGACTCGACGAGAGACTTATAATATCATCAGACCTTGACAAAATTAATATAATGATTTAAAATAGGTTCGAGAGTTGGAAGTAGTGGATAGGTAGGTGTATCCGGTGCAGCTTCCAACCCGTTTGAGCCGTTTTGCCTTGTTGGGGTTAACGGCTCTTGTTGTTTCTTCCTTAAGCTGGCTATGTACTTATGTTAAGTAATAAGTCAACTATTTCCGTATCAGTGAAGCAATAATTGTACAAATTTAAACGCAGAAAATTAGCCTTTCGGAGAACTTTAAATTATTTTCGTGACAATGGGAGTAGTCTTAGTTTGATAATTCAAAGAATATTTAATTCTTCGTAAAACCCAGCTTTTACGAAGAATTGGCGTAAAATATAGCCAGGATAGGGCAGTATTTTAAAATTTTTATTAAATTTCAAAAAATTTGCCTAAAAAAATACGGATGGCATTTAATCATCCGTATTTTTAGTTTCTTATCAATTTTATTTAGATTAAGCAGTTAAAATTATTATGTCAGACATAATCAATAAATATTACTGCATTTTTTGCTGCTTTACCTTATGGTCGATTATATGGCGTTTTGCAAGCTCGTCAATAATTTCGTTTGTGCTGATTCCCATATTTACCATTAAAACCATAACGTGATACATTAAATCTGCAATCTCGTAAATGGTTTCGGCTTTTTCGCCGCCCTTGCCTGCAACGATTACTTCAGTCGATTCTTCACCGACTTTCTTCAAAATCTTATCAATGCCTTGTTCAAATAAATACGTCGTATATGAGCCTTCAGGACGTTTTTCATTGCGTTCCTTTAATAAGTTATAAAGTCCTTCAACGGAAAACTCTTTGAGCTCGTCGCTTTTATAGACATAATTGTTAAAGCACGAATTTGTTCCCAAATGACATGCAGGACCGTCTTTGACTACTTCTACAGTCAAAGCGTCTAAATCGCAATCGGCAATAATTGAAACGATATGCTGATAATTACCGCTCGTCTCACCCTTGCGCCAAAGACATTTTCTGCTTCTTGAATAAAAACAGGTCTTGCCTTCGTCCATACTGATTTTAAGGCTCTCTGCATTCATATATGCTACAGTAAGCACTTCTTTGGTGTAAAAATCGGTAACAACCGCAGGAATTAAACCCTTTTCGTCAAACTTTAAATCTTTAATTTCAATCATATTCTAACCTCTATTCCGCTCTCTTTAAGCTTATTTTTTAATGTTTTTATTGAAAATTCGTTAAAATGGAACACAGAAGCACCTAAACCTGCGTCTACATTTGTTGTCTTAAACAGGTCAATAAAGTGCTGAATTGAACCGGCACCGCCGCTTGCAATTACGGGAATATTGACCGCACCGCAAACGGCGTTTAAAAGATCGATATCAAACCCGCTTTTAACGCCGTCGGTATCAATGCTGTTTACAACAATTTCGCCGGCGCCGTTATCTTCACCGAATTTAGCCCATTCAATCGCATCGATATCTGTTTGAATTCTGCCGCCCTTTGAAAAAACCTTATATTTTCCGTTTATAAGACTTACGTCCATTGAAAGAACAACACATTGATTTCCGTATTTTTTAGCCGCATTAGCAATCAATTCAGGGGCTGCGATAGCACCGCTGTTTACGCTGACTTTATCAGCACCGCTGTTTAAAACACGCTCAAAATCATCTAAAGTATTAATTCCGCCGCCAACAGTTAACGGAATAAAAACGTTTGAAGCAGTGTCTTTTAAGACGTCGCAGAAAATCTTCCTGCCTTCAGCACTTGCCGTAATATCATAAAATACGAGTTCATCTGCACCGCAATCTGAATAAAATTTAGCAAGCTTAACCGGGTCGTCAACGTCGGCAAGATTTGTAAATTTAGTACCTTTGACAACTCTGCCGTTTTTTACGTCAAGACAAGGAATAATTCTTTTAGCTAACATCTTTTAATCTCCTGCAACCTTTATCGCCTGCTTTAAATCTATTGCGCCTTCATACAGCGATTTACCTAAAATAGCTGCATAAATGCCCATTTCATTTAAAATTTCCACTTCCTTAATGCTTGAAATGCCGCCAGAAGCCGTAATTTTTGGATACTTTGCCTGACATAGTACATTGTAAATTTCAAGATTAGTGCCACTCATCATGCCGTCTTTGCTGATATCGGTATAGATTACGTTAGTTACACCGCTATTTTTTAATCTTTCGCAAAACTCAAGCGAATTGATCTCCGTCTTATCCACCCATCCGTTTATTGCAACTCTTTCGTTTAAGGCGTCAACGCCTACCGCAACAACGCCGCCAAACTTTTCTAAAGCTTTTTCTACAAATGAATAGTCTTTTACGGCAATGGTACCTAAAATTACACGCTTTACTCCGCAGTCTATATATTTTTGAATCTGCTCGAAAGTTCTGATTCCGCCGCCTACTTCCACGAACATATTGCATTTTGCAACAATTTGCTCTATCGTCTTTGCGTTATCAGCGTTTCCGCTCTTTGCGCCGTCCAAATCCACTACGTGCAGATATTTAGCCCCGCATTCAGCAAAGTTTAATGCAGATTCCAAAGGAGTTACAGAGTATTTTTTAATTTTGCCGTAATCCCCTTCTTTTAATCTTACGACTTCGCCTTGTATTATATCTATTGCTGGAAATATTTTCATAGTTAACCGTTGTATAAATCAAATTGCTTTAGCATTTTTAAGCCAATTTCACCGCTCTTTTCCGGGTGAAATTGCATACCGAATACGTTATTCTTTCTCACTGCCGCAGTAACTTCAATGCCGTAGTCGCATGTGGCTGATAACCCTTCGTTGCACTTTGCGTAAAACGAATGAACAAAGTAAACGTAATCGCCCTGTGCCGTTTGGCTAAAAAGTGGGTTATCATCGTAAATTTTTAACGAATTCCAGCCCATATGAGGAATTTTGAGATTAGAAACGAAATCTTTAAGGGGTAAAACTTCGCCTGAAATTAAGCCAAGCCCCTTATGTTCACCGTACTCAAAGCTCTTATCAAACAGAAGCTGCATTCCAAGGCAGATGCCGAGCAAGGGTTTTCCTTGTTTGCATTGTTCAATAATAATCTCGTCCAACCTGTCCTTTTTTAATTTATCGATGGCGTCGCCGAAGGCACCAACTCCGGGTAAAATAAGCTTGTCAGCCTTATTTATAATTTCTTTTTCATTTGTTACGACGCTTTCTGCACCAATTTTCATTAATGATTGTGTTAAAGAAAATAAATTGCCTACGCCGTAATCAATAACAGCAATCATTAAAGGACTCCTTTACTTGAAGGAACGGCTGTTCCCGTAATTTGCACAGCTGCTTTTAAAGCCCTTGCAAACGCCTTAAAGGCACACTCGATTATGTGGTGCGTATTTTTGCCGTAGAGTTGAACGATGTGCAAAGTTATTCTCGCTTCACGTACAAAGGCAATAAAAAATTCTTCAATAAGTTCGGTATCAAAAAGCCCAACCGCCTTTTGCTTAACTTCGTCGCTATCGTCAAGAACCTTTGCACTTTCAATCTTTAAATCAAAATTTAAAGTACCTCTGCCGCTAATATCGACAGCGCAGAGAACAAGGCTTTCGTCCATAGGAATGGTTACGTCGGCATAGCGGTTAATGCCCCTTTTGTCGCCTATTGACTGCAAAAACGCCTGACCCAACGCAATTCCTATATCTTCTACGGTGTGGTGAAAGTCAACGTCTGTGTCGCCTTTGCAAAAAGCTTGCAAACCAAAACCGCTGTGGGCGGCAAACAGCTCCAGCATATGATTTAAAAAGCCACAGCCTGTGTCAATTTTATATCCGCTTTCATCCAAATTAAGCTGTAAAGATATGTCTGTTTCCCTTGTTTTTCTCTCAATTTTAGCAATTCTCATGGTGCTTATGCCCCTAATATCTGTTTGATTCTATTTATAAGAACGTCCATCTCTTCATCTGTTCCAACGGTAATTCTCACATAATCTGAAATTTTTGACGAAGCGAAATACCTGACCAAAACACCGTTTTCCTTTAACTTAAGGTAAAGATCTTCTCCGCTCACTTTACTGCTTTTAGCGAGAATAAAATTTGCAGAAGAAGGTAAGACTTCAAAACCAATTGCCTTTAATTGCTCCGTCAATCTTTCCCTTGTAGCTTTAACGCCTTTAACGGAATTTTCGAAATACTCCCTGTCTTCCATAGCGGCAATAGCTAAAGCAGACGAAAGGCTGTTTACGTTATAGGGATGGAATGAATTCTTCACCTTTTTTAAATCTTCTATAATCTGCTCGTCGGCGATGGCATAGCCTACCCTTGCACCCGCTAACGAACGGGATTTTGAAAAGGTATTGATAACTAATAAATTCTTATATTTGCCTATTAAATCAATGGCATTTCCTTCACCGAAGTCTGCATACGCCTGGTCGATGACGACGACGTTATCGGGATTATTTTTAATAATCCCTTCGATTTCTGCAAGCGATAGCTCAATACCCGTCTGTGCATTAGGGTTAGCAATAACCACAGTCTTTTTTGCATTATAATAATCGGTAGGATTTATGGTAAAATCTTCGTTTAATGCAATTATTTGAGCGTCGCTATCAAACAAATTAGCCAAGACTTCATAAAAGCCGTAGGTTACGTCAGGGAAACAAACTCTCTTACCGTACGCAATAAAGGCAAACGCAAGCGCTTCGTCGGAGCCGTTTGTAGAAAGGACGTTCTCACTCTTTAATCCGTAATAATCAGCGATAGCTTTATGAAGCTCCTTACTTTCAGGGTCGGAATACCTGTTTAAATTATTCAAAAGTTCGCTATTAACTCTGTCAATAGCCCTTTGAGCCGGATAAAAAGGATTCTCGTTGGTGTTAAGCTTGATATACTTTTTATCCTTAAGCTGTTCACCCGGAACGTAGGGCTCTATTGAGTTTAATTTATCATCGCAAAACCTACTCATTTCTTGCTCCTTACGGCAACACTCTGTGCGTGAGCCGTCAAGCCTTCCGAATTTGCAAAGGATATAATATCGTCGGAAGCTTCTTTAAGCGCCTTATCGCTATAATATACGTATTGAGTAGTTTTAACAAAGTCTTCAACGCTTAAAGGCGATGCAAACCTTGCAGAACCGCTTGTAGGCAACGTGTGGTTAGCGCCTGCGTAGTAGTCGCCCACCGCTTCAGGCGTATTATAGCCAAGGAACACAGAACCTGCATTTTTAACCTTTTCAAGCAATGCAAACGGGTCTTTAACCGCAAGCTCAAGGTGTTCGGGAGCGTATTCGTTAGAGAGCTCTACCGCCCCTTCAAGGTTATCTGTAACTATAATTTTGCAGTTATTTTCAAGCGATTTATAGGCAATATCACGTCTTTCAAGCCTTTCAACCTGAACCGTCAGTTCTTCAATAACTTTCTGTGCCAGCTCAAGGCTATCGGTTATTAAAAGCGCAGACGCAATCGCATCGTGTTCTGCCTGTGAGAGCATATCCGCCGCAACACATTCGCTCTTTGCCAGCCCGTCGGCAAGTACTAAAATCTCGCTGGGACCTGCTACCATGTCTATTCCGCAGGCAACGCCCGAAACGAGCTTTTTTGCAGTTGCGACAAAAGCGTTGCCAGGCCCCGTAATCTTATCGACTTTAGGCACGCTCTCCGTTCCGTAGGCCATTGCCGCAATCGCTTGAGCTCCGCCCATTTTGAAAACTTTATCGATACCGCAGAGTTTAGCCGCCGCAAGCACTTCGGCTTTTACCTTGCCGTCAGCTTTGACGGGGGTTGCCATAATAATCTCTTTGACGCCAGCAATCTTTGCGGGCATGGCGTTCATTAATACGGTTGAGGGATATGCCGCCGTACCGCCGGGTACATACAGACCTGCACGGTTAACGGGAATAACCTTTTGCCCTACTATTCTGTCGCCTAAATTGATTTCAAAACCGCTTTTAAGCTGTTTTTCGTGAAATTGAGTTATGTTTTTAATAGACGCCTTAAGAGTTTGAATATAGCTATCGGGGAGGGAGTTAAAGGCTTCGTCAAATTCTTCGTCTGAAACCGTTAAGCTTACACCTGTGTAACCGTCGAATTTAGCCGAATACGCCCTTAACGCCTTATCACCGTTCGCCTTGATATCGGCAATAACGTCCTTTACAATACTTTCAACGTTAGAAGTTAATTCTTCTCTCTTTCCGAACAACTCTTCAGCAGTCTGTCCATTGTACTTAATAATTTCAAGCATTTTCTTCTATCGCCCTCTTAATCTTTTGAGTAAGCTCCTTAACTTCTGCATTTTTAAACTTGCAAGATGTCTTATTAGCAATCAGCCTTGCACTGATGTCAAAGATCTTTTTAAATACCTTTAAGTCGTTTTCCTTTAAGGTTGTTCCCGTCTCGACAATATCTACTATTACGTCGGAAATACCTAATACGGGGGCAAGCTCAATCGAACCGTTAAGCTTGATAAGCTCTATATCCCTGCCTTCGGAAATGAAATACTTTTCGGCAACGTGCTCAAACTTGGTTGCTACTCTCAATGGCAACGCCGTGTCGTCAATCCAGTCGTTTTTCGCCGCAACGCACATAGCGCATTTGCCAATATTAAGGTCTGCAAGCTCGTAGACGTCGGGTTGATATTCGTCTAAAATATCTTTGCCGATAACGCCAACGTCGGCGGCGCCTAACTGAACGTATACGCCAACGTCCGAAGGCTTAACCCAGAAGTAGCATACCTTCCCCGCATTGTCTTTGAAAATGAGCTTGCGTGAGTCGCTTGAATACTCTTCACAGCCGTAACCCATTTTTGCAAGCAGAGAATAAACTTTTTCGCCTAATCTACCTTTAGGCAGGGCAATGTTAATCATTTTTGCTCTCTCCATCGATAAGCTTAATAACGTTTTTAAACCTTACACCACAGTCGCAACAATTTGAAAGACGTACAAAATAACCTGATTTAATCTTCTCATTTGCCGTTTTTAAAGCCAAATCTTCACAGTTTGCATCGTAAATAATCAGGTAATCAACTTCTTCACGCTCTTTAGTAAAGTATCTGTCGAGTTCACCTAAATACAGTGCAAAGCCGACAGCACCGCCTTTCATGCCGAATTTATCGATAAGTTTGTCGTATCTTCCGCCTGAAAGAACTCTGTGAAAAATTCCTGAAACGTAGCCGTTAAACACTTCGCCGTTATAATAATCGGCGTTATTTGTAACCGAAAAGTCGACCTTGATTTTTTCACCGTAATCGAAGCTAATCAATCTGTTGCAAAGAGTTGAAAGCGACAGCAAAGCTTTTTCCATCTGCCCGTTTAAAACGGCGCCTTCAGCTTTTTTCAAGGCGGTTTGGGGTTCACCTTCTGCGTCCAAAGCTATTTCAAAGGCATTGACAAGTTTCTCGCTATAGCCGTATTTTTGGGCAAGCTTTTTAAAATCGTGTAAATTCTTACTCTTTAAACAATCCTTAACTTCCGCTCTGCCTTCCGAAAACTCGTTTAATAGCCCTTCGGTAAATCCCATGTGGGAGACGTCTAAAACGTATTCATCGCTGATTGACGAGAGCGTTTTACACATTAATATTGCCGCTTCGCAGACGGAAGCACCGTCTACGGCGCCAATAATTTCTGCACCGACCTGACTAATCTCTTTAAATTCTTTTCCGCCTGACAACTGACGGTAGACCTTTTCGTCGTAGTAATACTTCTCAAGCACGCAATCTTTAATATCGCTGTGTTTGATAAGCGAAAGGGTTACGTCGGGGCGCATAGCCATTAACCTACCGCTCAAATCGGAAAAGGTAATGACGTTTTTACCGATTAAGAAATCTTTGTTCTCCTGATAGAGCGAATACTCTTCAAAACAGCTGGGCTTATAGAGCTTATAGCCGTAGCTCTTATATAGTGAGACGAGTGATTGAATAACCGATTTTTCGCTGTTATTTTTTGACATTATTTCTCTCCCTCACAATCGATAAACTTTTTGTATCCGCCGCTGCCGTGTGCAATAGCCCTTGAAATTCTTGAAAGCGTTGCGCTTGAAATCTCGGTTTCGGCAATTATCTCGTTATAAGTCTTGCCGTCGAGCATAAGTTTAGCGGCATATGCACGTTGCGCCATCTGCTCCAATTCCTTATAAGTGCAAAGATCGTCGAATAATGCACGGCAGTCTTCGACAGTGTTGAGTTTTACTATTATTTCGTATAATTCATTTAAATGTAAATCAGAGTTTTTCATACAGCTCACCATCTAATGTAAGAGTATTATACTTTATTACGTTAAAGAAGTAAAGCGTTTTAACAATAAATTAGCGGAAAAAATTAATTTTTTTTCCGCCATTCATATTTATTCGATTTTTTAGTGCTAAAAAGCAGTTTTTCCATAGAAAATTTAAATTTTATAGGGTACAGGTTGTCTGTTTTTATAGTAATACAGCTCGTTAACGCCTATACCTGTTAAAAACTCTTTAAGGGCTTTAGAATTTTTCAGATAATTTTCCGCTTTGTGAGCGTCGCTTCCGAATGATAAAAGCTTGCCGCCAAGCTCAATATACCTTTTTATGACGTCAACGTCAGGCAAAAATGTACATTCGCTCACCCCGATCGACGTATTGATCTCAAGGCACTTGTCCCTTGCTATTACAGCTTTTAAAATTTCGTCGATAATCTCGGCAAAGTCGGAATATTTAATCTTCGAGCCTACGCCCTTTCTGTACCTGCAGACGTAGGCTAAATGCCCGATAATCTGGTAATCGTAGTCTGCATTGACACTTTCGAGTACACCTTTAAAATAGTCGTAATAACTCTCCTTTAAAGGTCTGCCTTCGAAAAATTTATCGTGATAGCAATCACCCCTGTCAGGCAGAGTGTGCAAGCTGTTAATTACGTAATCGAAGTTGTTCTGATTAATTATTTCCCTATACTTTGAAAGAGCCTGCTCTCTGTAGCCAAACTCGATTCCCTGCAAAATCTGAATATCGGGATAATCACGTTTAAGCTTATCAATGTTGAGATTATAGCTTTCTAAATCGGTGAGAGTTACGTCCCTTTCGCCGTCCCAAAAGGCGTCGTAATCGTAATGCTCGGAAAAACCTAAACAATTTTCCCCTATCTCTTTTGCCCTTTTCAGATAATTTTCAGGTTCTTCATTACTGTCAAAGGAAAGTTTTGTGTGAAGATGAAGGTCTACCATTGAATTATTTGCAGTACTTTTTTTCGATTGCCGTGATCTTATCGACACGTCTTTGATGCCTGCCGCCTTCAAACTCGGTGGTTAAGAAGGTTTCTACAATTTGAAGCGCATAGCCTACGCCTACCACCTTTTCGCCCATTGCAAGCATATTTGAGTCGTTGTGAAGTCTGGTGTATTTAGCGCAGTAAGCGTCGTGGCAATGTGCGCACCTTACGCCGGGTACCTTGTTTGCAACTATAGAAACGCCGATACCGGTTGAGCAGACTACAATTCCTTTTTCACACTTACCGCTTGCAACAGCTTCTGCCGCAGGGAGAGCAAAATCGGGGTAATCACAGCTATCTGCCGTGTAGGTTCCGAAATCTTCGTATTCGTATCCGTTTTCTTTAAGGTAAGCGATAATTGCAGCCTTTAAGTTAAGTGCGCCGTGGTCGCAAGCAATAGCGATTTTCATAAATTCTCCTTATAAGTTAAAATAAATTTGTCGATTATTTCTTCGCAAGCATTATAAATTGCATTACGAGTCTTTCTGTATATATCGAGATTACAGCCGTACGGGTCGGGAATGTCGTATCCGCAAACGTCCTTCATAGAGACAACTTCTCCGCAACCTTCTAAAATCTGCTTTTGTGACGAAGTCATGGTAACGACTAAAACGCTTGAATCGATAAGCTTCTGGCTCAACTGTCTGGGAGCAAACTTCTCGGACGAAATACCGATTTCTTCAAGCGCAATTCTGCTGTTTTCAGCAATCGAACCGCCCACTTCGGCATTAATTCCGCAGGAGCTTACGTCCCACCACTTGATCTTTCTCTTTTTGATTTGGTGTTTTAAAATCAATTCAGCCATGGGACTGCGGCAGGTATTGCCCGTACATACAAACAAAATCTTTTTGCGTTTCATAATTATCTGCAAGCCTTACTCATTCTGTTCATTACGCCAACCATAACGCCGTCTTGCTTTTGGGGAGCAATTCCTATAATTAGCTGGGCAATCTCTTCCCCTTGTCTTAATTTATCGTATAAATTAAAGGCAATCTCGCTTTCACTACTTCCCAAACATAAAATGTTTTCAATATCAGTTTGTTGAGCCGTCTGGCTGTCGCAGAGAATATAGGCTTTCACCCCTTCGGAAAGCTTTGATTTACACAGTTCAAACGCTTTTTCTCTTTCTTCATAGGTGAAAAGCATTGTTTCGCATCGGGGTGAATAGTGCTTATATTTCATGCCCGGGGAGCGAACCCTTTCACCGTCCTTCATAACGTATTCGTCGCAGGAACCGGCAACCTGGGCAATCATCTCTTTAGTTACAAGTCCGCTGCGCAGTACGCAAGGGACTTCGCCCGTACAGTCCAAAACCGTACTCTCAATTCCGCCCAAACACTTTCCGCCGTCGAGAACGTACTCAATCCTGCCTTTTAAATCTTCATAGACGTGTTCAGCCGTTACAGGGCTGACGTGCTTTGAAAGGTTGGCGCTGGGAGCCGCTATCGGTAGATTGACTTCCTTTAAAAATGCCTGTGCGCCTTGATGCGAGGGGATTCTTATCGCAAGCGTATCGAGCCCGCAGGAAACGGCAGAGCTAACAACACCCTTGCTCTTATAGACCATAGTCAAAGGTCCCGGCAAGAACGCTTTAGCAAGCAGTTTTGCGTATTCAGGTACGTTACAGACGAGTTGAGAGATGTCGTAGTCTTTATGAACGTGAACGATTAAAGGGTTATCGTTGGGTCTGCCTTTGATTTCGAATATTCTTTTTACGGCGTTATCGTCAAGAGCGTTTGCCCCTAAACCGTATACCGTTTCTGTAGGGAAGGCTACTGCTCCGCCGTTTACAATTTTTTCCTTTGCAAGTTTTAGCGAATTGGCGTCAATAGCCAAAATTTGAGTTTCCATTATTAAAAAGGCGCCTCTTCGTCACCGCCGAACACCTCGCCTGCGTCGACTTCGGGGGGAGGTTCCTGACCCGTGTAGTCTCCGTTGGGTTGATAATCGTAAACAGGTTCTTCGATATTGTCGTCAGGTTCAGGGTTGACGAATTTCGTAATTTCACCCTTGAAGCGAAGCTTAATTCTGTCAAGTCCGCCGTTTCTATGCTTTGCAATTATAAGGTCAGCGGCGTCTTTGGCGATATTGTTCTTTTTAATCTCTTCTTCAGAAGCAGTGACGTACGGTCTGTTGATAAACATAACGATGTCTGCGTCCTGCTCTATCGCACCGGATTCTCTCAAGTCGGAGAGCTGGGGTTCTTTAGTCAACATACGCCTTAACTGCGAAAGGGCGATTACAGGCACGTCAAGCTCCTTTGCCATGATCTTGAGTTCCCTTGTAATATCGGCAACTTCTTGAGTTCTGTTCTGCTCTGCACCCTTTTTACCGCTTGACATAAGCTGAATATAGTCTATCATAACAAGATCTAACTGACCGTTGTTTTTAGCCTTAATTCTACGGCATTTAGAAAGAATTTCCGCAGGCGTTACACGGGAAGAATCGTCTATGTAAATACGGGATTTTCTCATTCTTTCAGCCGCTTTCATAAGGGCTTTCCAGTCGTTAGGGGTTAGCTTACCGCCGCCGGAAAGCGCACTAGCCATAGATACGTTTGCGTAACCGCATATAAGCCTTTGAATTATCTGCGTTTCAGGCATTTCAAGCGAGAAAACGGCACAGACTTTATCGTACTTTAAAGCGGCGCTTTCGACAATATTCATTGCAAGCGAAGTTTTACCCATACCGGGCCTTGCCGCAAGGACTATTAAATCGGACTTTTGCAGACCGTTTGTCAATCTGTCAAGCTTTGAAAAACCGGTTTGAATACCCCTGTATGAATCCTTGTCCTTATCAAGCTTTTGGAATTTATCCAAAACCTCGTCTATTGCCGAGCTCTCCCTTATATCGCTGACTTTAGAAGAATCGTTTCTTCGGGATATGTCGTAAATCAACTCCTCGGCATACTGAACGCTCTTTAATTCGTCACCGCTGTCTGAAGCAAACTTAATGATGTCTTTTGAAGCACGGATAAGCTTTCTGTTTAAGCTGTCTCGCCTTATAATTTCATAATAATGATTATAGTTTGCCGAAGAAGGCACCGCAGCCATCAAATCAGTAAGATATTCGGCGCCGCCTGCTTTAGATAAATTGCCAAGTGTATCGAGCTTATCGACGAGCGTAATCATATCGACGGGTTTATGTTCGTAGTAAACCTGTTTCATCGCAGCAAGAATAAACTGATGACTTTCAGTGTAAAAATCCTCTTCCAACAGTTTTTCCAACACGTCGGGGATTATGGAGTTATCGATAAGCAAACACCCTAAAATTGCCTGTTCAGCGTCTAAATTATGGGGCATTGCATTTGTTTTGTCTGACATAGTACTTTATAAACCCATTAATTTTTCAAATTCATGTAACGTATTTTCAAATTCCGCCATTGCAAAATCGAAAGGAGCTTTTGATGTTAAGTCAACCCCTGCAAGTTTAAGAAGAGATACAGGATCGGTTGACGAACCGCCCGACAGGAAATTAACGTAATTTTTAACTGCGCTCTCACCTTCGCTCAATATCTTGTTTACTATATTCATTGCGGCGATTATACCTGTAGAATATTTGTAAACGTAGAACGATTGATAGAAATGGGGAATTCTGCACCACTCCGTTGAAATATTGTAGTCGTATTCGATGTCTTCCCCGTAGTACTTTTTGCCAAGATTTGAGTACAACTCGCAAAGCCCTTCTTTAGTCAAAGGCTCTCCGCCTTCCACAAGCTTGTGCGCTTCGTATTCGAATTCCGCAAACATCGTCTGCCTGTGCAAAGTTGCTCGGATAGAATCAAGGTAATAGTTTAGCAAGTACTTTTTAAGGTTATCGTCCGTTGCGTTTTTAAGCATGTACTTTAAGAGCAACACTTCGTTTACGGTACTTGCAACTTCTGCAACAAATATCTTATATTCACTCTTTTCGTAGGGCTGGTTAGCCTGCGAGAAATATGTGTGAAGCGAATGCCCCATCTCGTGTGCAATCGTAAAGATATCGGTAGTTGTTTCAGTATAATTCAATAAAACGAAGGGATGTACGCCGAACACAGGTGCCGAATAGGCGCCGTTACGTTTATTTTTGGTTTCGTAAACGTCGATCCAACGCTCGTCATAGGCCTTCTTCAACAGGTTTTGATAGTCCTTTCCCAAAGCCTCCAGCCCTTCGATAACGTAGTTGTAAGCTTCGTCATAGGGCATTTTTACTTCAACGTCGGAGACAAGGGGCGCATAGACGTCGTAGAAATACAGCTTATCATAACCTAAAATCTTCTTCCTGTCCTTAACGTAGCGATGCATTGCACTGCTCTGTTCCGCTACGCTGTTTAATAGATTATCGTAAACAGACTTGTCCACGTCTTCATAGAATAACGCCTTATCCAAACAGCTGTCAAATTTATACGCCTTACTCAAAAATACGTCTTTCTTTACGTTTCCGTAATAGTTTGCTGTGATTGTATTAATCAAAGAGTTATAAGCTGAATAATACTTTTCGTAGGCTTCCTTACGGATTTCCCTGTTGCTTGAATGGAGAAGCAACCCGTATAAGCCGTGTGTCAGTTTTTGCTTTTTGCCTTCATACTCGATTTCGCCCAAAGGCAAATCGATATTGTCGATCATTGCAAAAATGTCGTAGAACGAGCCGAGCGTTTCACCGGCAAGCGCTACAAGCTCTTCTTCCTTTTTGCCGAGAATATGAGCTTTTGACTTTATAATAAGCTTTAAACTGTAATCGTGTGCGGCAAAGTCCTTATCGCAAATCAATGAGTTAAGATAATCTTCACTGTAAGAAGACATTTCGGATTCATAGAAAGCAGTTTCGGTACAAAAGCGTGAGAAAAGCATATACGCCTTACCCTTGTATGAATTGTATTTTGCTATGCTCGTGTCTTCGTCGTGCTTTAAAGTTGCGTATCCGTAAAGCTTGTCAAGCTCCCTTAAAAAGTCACTCGTCTTTTTGTAATATTCCAAAAGGGTATTCCTGTCCCCAAGTTTACCCGCATATTGTGCAAAATCTATAGAAGAATTGGCGTTTTCAAGTGCCTTTTCCCATTCTTCATCGCTGGCGTAGATATCGTCAGTTTTCCATTTATAGTTTAATTTAACTTCGTTTTTCTCCATTATTTCACCAAAAACCAATCAGTTTTTATTTGAATGAATAGGTGCAGGAATTAAACCGCCCCTTGCAATAAACATATCGGCTGACTTTTCGTGAACGGGCATTATGGGCGCCCTGCCTAAAAGTCCGCCAAAGTTAACTTCCTGCCCGACATCTTTTTCGGGTACGGGGATAACTCTGACCGCCGTAGTTTTATTGTTAATCATACCTATTGCCGCTTCGTCAGCTATAATTGCGCTAATTGTAGAAGCCGAAGTCTTACCGGGTATGGCAATCATATCGAGACCGACAGAGCAAACCGCAGTCATAGCTTCGAGTTTATCGATGCAGATGTCGCCCCTTTCTGCCGCTTCAATCATACCTATATCTTCGGATACTGGAATAAACGCACCCGAAAGTCCGCCAACACGAGAGCTTGCCATAACACCGCCCTTTTTAACGGCGTCGTTAAGCATAGCAAGGCAAGCGGTCGTTCCGTGAGTTCCTACACTCTCCAAACCCATAGCTTCTAAAATCTGGGCTACGGAATCACCCCTTGCAGGCGTGGGTGCAAGCGATAAATCTACTATACCGAACCTTGCGTTTAAACGTTCGGAAGCTTGAGTTGCAATCAACTGACCTGCCCTTGTAATCTTGAATGCCGTACGCTTAATCGTCTCGGCAAGTTCTGCAAGGTCGGCATTGGGTACGGCTTCAATGGCGTGCTGGACGACGCCGGGTCCCGAAACGCCGCAGTTAATTACTGTATCGCTCTCTCCAACGCCGTGGAACGCACCTGCCATAAAGGGATTGTCTTCTACGGCGTTACAGAATACTACGAGTTTAGCGCAGCCAAACCCGTCGTTATCTTTGGTGGCGTCGGCAGTCATCTTAACCACTTCACCCATAAGCTTAACGGCGTCCATATTTATACCCGATTTAGAAGAGCCAACGTTTACCGATGAGCAGAGCTTATTTGTAGTTGCTAAAACTTCGGGAATGGTTAACAAAAACTTCCTTTCGTAGTCCGCCATTCCCTTATGCACGAGTGCGGAATAACCGCCTAAAAAGTCAATGCCTAAAGTGGTTGCGGCTCTGTCAAGCTCTTTACCGATTAATCCCGCCTGATCTGCAAAAGGTGCGCAAATCAAGCTGACAGGAGTTACAGACACCCTTTTATTTACTATAGGAATACCGTACTCTTTAGACAAATCGTCAGCAACCTTTACAATGTTTTCCGCCTTTTTACAAACTGCGTCGTAGACGGCTTCAGCCGTCTGTTTAGCAGTCGCCCTTATGTAGGGCAAAAGCGAAATTCCCATCGTAATAGTTCTTATATCAAGGTGTTCTTTCTCCACCATCTCTATGGTTTCAAGTATTTCGTTATGTTTTAACATATATCACCTTAAACGCTGTGCATCGTATCAAAAATATCTTCGTGTTGAACGTGGATAGACATACCGATATTCTCACCCAAAACCCTGCACTCTTCAGCAAGTTCGGCAAGCTTAACGTTTGCAGCTGCTAAATCGACAAGCATAATCATGGTAAAATACTTATCCAAAATAGTCTGACTTATATCGAGTATATTAATTTCCTTTTCGGCAAGGAAGGTGCTTATTCTTGCAATAATTCCCGTCTTATCCTTACCAACTACCGTTACGACTGCTCGCATACAAATATTCTCCGTAAAAAATTTATTTTATACCAAACCAGGAAGGCAAAGAAAATTCAAAAAAAGTATTTATGGCTGTAAAATAACTTTTATAAGTCAACGACCACTCTGCAACAATTCCAACCACAGAGTTAACCGAGCAAGGCCCGAAATCACAACTGTCATTGCTATTACTTCTGTTATCGCCAAGCACGAAAATCTGTCCCTTTTCAAGGGTGACTTCAGAATAATTTTTAAAGATATAATTCTTATTCTCTTCTGAAACGTAGGGCTCATCAAGAAGTTTACCGTTCAAATAAACCTTACCGAATTCAACCTTGATCTTATCTCCGCCGACGGCAATAACACGTTTAATTATCACTTTGCCGTTATTATTTACGACGACGATGTCACCCCTTGCAGGCTTTGCTTCGAAGATATAAACGTAATCTCCGCCTGAATTTGTAGGGTTAGCGTTGGGTGCGCCGATGAGCGTATTTTCCATCGAAGAGCCGACGACGTAAACCCTTTGGAAAGTTGAGTTAAAAAACACAACACAAGCGGTTAACGCTAAAAATATAATTAAGACAATAAGATAGTTTGTCTCTTTTTGTTTATTCAATAATTTTTTGTCAACAACAAACTCTCTCATAAGTTATAACCACATCAAATTATTAAGCGCATATTTTCCTTCTACGTTTACCGTAACGCTCTCGCAACCCGTAAAGTCGGCAAGCGGAGCGCCGTACTTGTTTTTCAACGTTTTAGGCTCAATAATCAGGCTTTGCCATACTCCGCCGATAATATTTAAGGTTACAACGTACTCTTCTCTGACGTACTTGGTAATGAGTTTTACCGTAACCGACGTATCGATTTCCGAACAGATATCAAATTTTAAAATACTCTCTTTATCGGGTAAAAATTGCGGAGCCATTATTCTCTGCGTTTTAAGTCCGCATTTAGAGTAAACGCCGTCCAAACCACAGAGATTAATTACCTGCGGAATAACGTCTTCACCGCTGAAGAAAAGACCGCCTACCGAATTGGCAGAACAATTTTCAGGTGAAAAAGTTTCGGGACCGAACGTATTGCAATACATTATTTTTGATTTTGAGCGACTATTACGGAACCTGCCGCAGACCTTTTTAACGGCAACCTTCGACCAAACCGTAAAGCCGCTTGAATATGAAGCGTATGCGATAACGAACACCGAAGAAGTGTTCTCGTATACGTTTAACGCATATTTGCTGTCGTATGAATTGTCTTTGCTTATAAGCGGAGCCATAGCCCAATTTCGGGTTGAATAGTCGACGCTGTCTTCAGAGATAAACGCACCGCACTTTTCAACTATACCAGAACGGTCACACTTAACGTAAGCGAAAAGATTTTCGTCTTCGTCGGTCAAAATATTTACTTCTACGGGTTTAGGCATAAACACATAACGCTTTTTTACGTTACTGTCAAGGAACAAAAACATATCCTTTTCGCAATCGCTGTCTATGCACGTTTCGCTGTTTAACGAGTAAGCAATGGAGCTCGAAGGCGCAAATTTGGGGTTAATTCGGGTGAATGTATCGTACGCCCTGTCGTAGTTAAATTCGCCGTCGCCCGTTGAACACAACATTAAAACGGGGCAATTAACGTAAGGCGCATAAGACTGGGAATCTAAACCGGCTATAAACTTATAATCGTTCTCGTTCAAAGTGTGATCAAGCGCATTGAATTTACTTGCTCCCCTATACGCTCTCCACCCGCAGGCGTTAATTGTAATAGCGCAGGAGAACTGTGAAATGTACGCAAGCTTCCAGGCAATTTCACCGCCGTCGCTGATTCCGACAAGACCGATGCTTTCGGTGGCAAATTTTTCAGCTAAATATTGCCTTGCGTAAACGCCGACGGCAGTCCACTCGAACCAGCAAGTTTCTTCGGCGGTTCTGTTTACGGTAAGCAAATTATATTTGCATTTTTCCCAATTTGCATAATCGACGTCGGCAGGGTAAAGGGTGTATTTATCCGCCCCTTCACGCATGCCGCAGTAATCGACAAACATAGCGGAATAGCCTTTCTTAACAAAATAAGCAAGCAATTCTTCATCGACTGAAGTTGCGCTGTTCTGTAAAATCAGAATACAGTTTTTTGAAGGGTTAGCTTCATCCGATGCAATAACGCCGTAAATTAAAACTCTGCCTTCTTCGGTATTTCTGCCGTAGAAGGTTACATATTCGTAATTGATTCCGTTTTTAACAAGATTTTCGTAACTTACGGTGCCGCTGTTAGTACCGTTATTAAAACCTTTCCATAACGAAACAGGCGTTAAAATCATTGTCTTACTCCCCCCGAACTCCGACTTAAGCTATAAAAAATTACGCTTGAGTAAGTGCGTCAATGGTTGCTTTTTCTAAATCTGTCAGTTATAATATCAAATACCCACGTTAAGAGTATATAATAAGACTTGTAAATATTATAGCTCTTTAATTGTGATAAATCAAGCGATAAAGCGGGAGTTTTAGCAATGGCTTTTATTTCGGTGGCAGATGAATTAAAACGTAAATCGTCAACTTCGGTAGAAAATAAATTTATTAACAAATATTTAACGGAGTTAGAGCCCGTTGCCGTAAAAATCTATCTTTTTGCCTTGTACCTTGCACAAAACGAGCAGGGCAAATATACTATCGAAGACTTTGCTAAAAAACTTGAAATCCCCGAAGAAAAAGTCGTTGAATATTTTGATTATTTGAACGAATGGGAACTGATTTCCATTATCTCCCGTTCTCCCTTTGAGATTAAAATATTAGATTGCGATAACCTTTACGGCAAACCCAAAAAGCTTCACCCTGAAAAGTACGAAGGACTCTACGAAGAAATTCAGGCAATCATCTCGGAGAGAATGATTACTCAAGACGAATTCAGGGAATATCTCATATTGCTTGAAGAATACGGTATCGAGCGCAACGCACTAATTATGATTATTAATTATTGCGTCAACTTAAAGGGTTCGGATATCCGTAGCGCTTACATTAAAAAGGTTGTAAAAAACTTCTGCGACGACGGCGACACCACCGTTTTAAGGGTTGAAGAAAGGCTCTCTTCCTACACCTTATCCACTACCGCTCTTTTGAAGATTTTTACGGCTTGCTTGATTAAGAGAAATCCTGAAGTCGAAGACGGAGAGCTTTATAAAAAATGGCTTTCGCTCGGGTTTTCCGAAAACGCAATTTTCTGCGCTGCAAAGAGCTTTAAATGCAAATCAATGGAAAAGCTTGACGGCGTAATCGAAGAGCTTTCAAACAACAGAAAGTTTGACGAAAAAGAGATTGCCGATTACAAGAAGAATAAAGATTCACTCTATTCAAACGTTAAAGAAATTGCCAAGACTTTGGGTGTCTACCTTTCCGACGCAACGGCTTACGTTGAGTGCTACTACAGCGTTTGGGTGGACTACGGTTTTAGCTGTGATGCATTAAAAAGCATTGCCGCCTTCTGTTTTTTAAGCGGAAGAAATTCTTTTGAATTAATGAACGACTTTATTGAAGAGCTGTACAAAGACGCTTACGTCGACGATGAAAGCGTAAATTCTCTTTTAAACGAATTGAGCGAAGACAATAGATTTATCAAAAAAATACATAATTCTTGCGGCTATACGAGAGAGATTAAACCCTATGACAGACAATCGCTTAACCGTTGGCGTGAGTGGGGATTTAGCGACGCTATGATTTTAAAGGCGGCTGAAATGTCTGCAGGCAAGACCAACCCCGTTGCGGCAATAAATTATTTGCTTGCAAAATGGAAAAACAACGGTGTTTTTGCCGTCGAGCAGATACCTGCGGAAAATTCGACCTATAAAAGACAGTCTAAAAGCAGTATGACAGAAGATTGGCTTTCTACTTTAAACAATTTAAAAGCCAATAAGGAAGATAATTAAAAATGACTCAACTTACCATTGAAGACATTGTTAAATACATTGTTAAAATTAAACTTAACTTTGAAAACGCCTACGTTACGGCAAACGACTTTGAAAGGCAGCTGCTTGCCGAAAGCTGGTATGAAGCACTCTCCGAATACCCCAAGGAGATATGCGACCAAGCCGTAAATAACGCATTAAAGAATTCAAAGTTTGCGCCCCGACTCGGAAATATAACCGAAGAGATTGAAAACATCTTAAACGCAGACACAAAGAGCGATGAAGAGCTCTGGGCGGAACTTATCGCTACTCTCCCTAAAGTATACGAGATTTCCCGTTATTGCACATATGCTCAACACAGCAAATGGGCTAACGAAAGGCTTGCTCAAATATTTAATTCCCTTGATAAATTGCTTCAAACCTTTCTCGTCAACACTTCGACGTTAATTGAACTTTCGGAGATGAGCGATGAGAGTTTGAAGTTTGAAAAAGCAAGGTTTTTCAAGCAAACGCCAAATCTTCGTAAACGTTATACCGAACAAAAGAAGTCACAACTGTTTTTAGAAAACATAGAAAAGAAGGCTATTTCAAGCGGTAAAAAAGATTAATCAAGGCGGACGAAACGTCCGCCTTATTTTTGTAAAATATTATTTAATTTTTTATAGAAATCCTTAAAAATGGTTTGACATTACGAGATATATCAAATATAATAATCAAGTAAGTTAAATTTGTCAGTTGCTGCTGTGGCTCAGTCGGTAGAGCACATCCTTGGTAAGGATGAGGTCGGCAGTTCAAGTCTGCTCAGCAGCTCCACAAAAACCCTGTTCCTTAAGGAAGCAGGGTTTTTTGTTTAGTATATATTTTGGGGCGACCGCTTAAAAACAGTCGCCCTTTCATTTAATTAGGTTCTAAAATAAATGTTGTGGTCTAAGAAAAAGACCACAACATTTTTTCA
>JBJEVC010000060.1:0-34217 GCA_051884135.1 Candidatus Coproplasma sp.
AACGCCTCCGCCGCCGTCACCGTTGCGGTGCAGTACGCCCCCGAAGGCGGTGCAAAGAGCGCTATTTCATACCCGAGCATTGCGTTTAAAAGCTTCACGCTCGTCCTTATTTCCGCAAGGTTATCCGAATAGTTCAGCTTTGAATGGTCTTTATGAAAGTACCCGTGCGAGCCCACTTCGTGACCACGGCTGCTTATATTCCTTACGCAGTCTATGTTGTCGTCCGCCCAGCAACCGCCTAAAAAGAAGGTGGCTTTGGCGGAGTATTCGTCTAAAATATCCAAAATTTTGTAGACGTTCTCCGTGCTTTCATACACGTTGAACATAAGCGAAACGCCGTTTGCGTTTTTTGCACGATAGTAGACGCTTTCGCCGTCTGTTGCCACTTGCTGCGCACTGCCGCCGCTAAAGCCGACTATGCAGACGCAACCCACGATTGTACAAAGTAAAACGTTGACGATAACCGAAATAATTCTATTTTTCAACAGTTTGCCCCTAAAATAAATTACTATTACTATTTTATTTAGGGTGAGCCTGTTATAGAATTATTTCAAGGTGACTACCGTTACGCCTATCTCTCCTTCGCCGTATGCACCAGAGCGGTATTCTTTAACGCCCCTGTGCCGCTTTAACAGCTGGGCAATGGCGTTTCGGAGCTTGCCCGTACCAACCCCGTGAATAATTTTAACCTGCTCTAAATTGTCGGTTATAGCTTTATCCAAAAAGTTTTCAACTTCAGGCAGGGCTTCGTCCACGGTCATACCTATGACGTTGATTTCAAAGTTGGGATTTGTGGGGGCAAATTTTTTAACCACCTTAACCCTTTCCTTGGAAGGCTTGTTAAATCTCTTTGCCGAATTATTATCCCTTCGTGCAGGCTGAATTTTAAGTGTGGAAATATTGACCCTTAACTTTATCTGCCCACAGGCAACTTCCGCTTCCCCCTTTACGGGATTAAATGAAAGTATCGTGCCGTTTGCGCCCATACTCTCGACGAAGACTTCACCGCCAACCCTTATATCTTCCTTGGTTGCGGGGCGAAGCCCTATTTCGGGGCGGAGCTCGCCTTCTTCGTAAGCCTCGTCGGCTATCTTATTTTTGAGCGTTCTTGCCTTTATCAAATCCGCTTCGGATAGAGTTTCCTTGTTGAATATCTCTTCAAGCTCTTCTAAAAGTTCGTTTGCCCTTGCGGTGCGTTCGCCTATAATTCTGCGGCTCTCGGCTTTAGCTCCCGAAGTTAAACTGTGTCTCTCCCGCTCGAGTGCGGCAAGCGCCTTTCTGACTTCTTCGCTCTTTAAAGCCCACTCGCTCTCAAGCTTTCTTGCCCGCTCTAATGCGGCGGTCGCTTCAACCCTTGCGTCTTCCGCACGCTTGATGATATTATCGTATCTGCGCCCCTCGTCAGAGAGATAGCTTTCCGCCTTTTTTAATATTTCGGGGTTCATTCCCAGCCGCCTTGAAATGGCGAGAGCATTAGAAGCACCCGGCATACCGATTTTTATGGTATACAGCGGCTTAAGCGTTGCGCTGTCGAACTGCATTGCAGCGTTCTCAATGCCGCCCAGGGAATATGCAAACTCCTTTAAGGCGGTGAAGTGGGTGGTTATTATGCCCTTTGCACCTGCATTTAACAGGTGTTCGCATACGGCGGACGCAAGCGCCTGACCTTCGTCGGGATTGGTGCCGCCGCCCAGCTCGTCGATGAGTACTAAACTGTCGCTATCCGCACCTTCGCAGATATTGATTACCCCCACCATATGGCTTGAGAAAGTCGATAAGCTCTCTTCAATGCTCTGGCTGTCGCCTACGTTGCAGAATATCTTTGAAAAGGCGCACAGCTCGGTGCCCGGTGCGGCGGGAACGAACAAGCCGCACTCTGCCATAAGACAGAAAAGTCCCGTCATCTTGAGCGTTACGGTCTTACCGCCGGTGTTGGCTCCGCTTAAGAGCAGGAAGGAATAGTCCTTGCCCAGCTCCAACGAGACGGGGACGACTTTATTCTTGTCTATCAAGGGGTGCCTGCCCTTGACTATGTTGACATAACCACGCTTGTTGACCTGTGGGCAGATCGCCTTAATCGAATAGGCATACTCCGCTTTAGCATAACAGCTGTCGACTTGAGTTAATATTTCGATATCGGTCAAAAGCTTGTCCTTCATTGCGCCCACTCGGGCGGAGAGAGCTTTTAAAATTCTCTCCACTTCTTCTCTCTCGTCGATGGTCAGGGCGATGAGCTCGTTATTTAAGTTTAAAACGTATTCGGGTTCGATAAAGAAGGTTGCGCCCGAAGCCGAACGGTCGTGGACGAAGCCTTTAACCTTACTCCTGTTTTCCGCCTTAACGGGAATGACGTATCTTTCGTTACGCATTGTTACGATGCTGTCCTGCAAGTACTGGGCGTCCTTGCCCGAAGCGTACTCCGAAAGGGTGAAGCGAATTCGCTCGTTAAGGCTTTTTATCTTGGAACGAATGGAATAAAGCGTATCGCTTGCGTAGTCGCTCACCTTGTCGTTTGCAAGTATTTTTTCGGCGATATCGCTCTCTAAATTCTCATCAAAGTAGACGTTTTTAACGAGATTTTTAAGCAGGGGTACGTCGTCATCGGCGGCATTGATTGCACGAAAAGCCGTACGGGCAGAGCGAAGAAGGCGGTTGACGGAGAGAAGCTCCCCACAGCTTAACGCCGAGCCCTTGGAAGAGCGAACGAGCATGTCGGTAACGTCTTCAAAGTACTCCACCTTGCCTGCGCCGTATTTGTATAAAAGCAGGTCGCCTTCCGCAGTGTAATTCAACCGCTCTCTCACTTGAGCAATCTCGCCTGAAGGTACGGTTTCGCAGATAGCCTTTTTCGCCGAATCCAACACGGCGAAGCCTGCACACGAAGACAGGATTTTATTAAGTTCAAGTCCGTTATAATTAATTTGAGCCATAGTAATTTTAGTGATTTTAACGTGGTTATAAAACGGGGTTTTCGGCGTGGCCTTGCGTGTGGGTTTTATAGGTTGAAGGCGGCACTATTCTTTCGGTTAACACACCCGTAAACGGTGTACGGTTTGACAGGTCTGCACAATTATAAATTTCAAAACGACAGCCGTTTTGAGCATAGTTGACTTCATAGCGGCGCAAAGGGAATTCCCTGCCGTTCTCGTCGGTTAAGTTATACAGCTTTTTTCTGTCGCAGTCCTTACACGTCTTCAAGAACGGGCAATAGATTAAGTCCATAACCTTGATGTCGCCGCCGTTAAGATAGAAGGTGTTGTCCCTTGCAAGCGGCTTTGCTTCAGCAACCGACAGTTCCTTTGAAAGTGCGATATAATCGGCAGGGCAAAGGGCAACGGATATACTGTTTGAAAGATTGAACCCAACCCCTGCAAACAGCTTTTTGCCCAGCTGCTTTGCAAGCTCTACTGCGTAATTACCCCCACAATATATGCCGTCGAACGGGGATATCTGCCCTTTTATACTCTCAATATCGTCCCCCGAAAGATAGGGCGGAAGATATAAAAATTTCTCTCCGTTAAAGTCCTTAACACATTCAAACAAATCACCCGAATACACATTGGGTTTTAATACTGCTACGTCGGCTGTTACGCCCTTAAAATTTTCTGCAATTACGCAGGTTAAAGTGTTTTTAGTCGGTTTTTCAGCCGTAGGCAGGGGTTTGACAACTTCTATTTGTTCGTTGGTATTTGCCGTCTCGCTTTCGAAAAAGCTTGCGTAAGTCTGTCTTCGGAAGGCGTTTAATTTAGATACGGGAATAAACGAATTATTGTCTGTTGTAACAACCCCGAAGCTCACTTCAAAGGGATAATTATCTACCTTTGAAAAGTTCTTGATTATATCTTCTTTAATGGTCGGGCGGCTCTGCGCCTTTTCACAGATAAAGTCGGCAGTAAAACTCTTGCCATCCACCGTCGCTATGGGCGCTTGCCCTGCATTTATGGTTACTTCAACAAAGATTTTTCGGGTATGGGCGGCGTTTAAAAGCCTACTGTTGAGTTGGGAGTCGGTGGTGATAAACGCCTTATCACCGTTTTTAAGCCTTGTTGAACTCTTAAGCTCTATACCGCCTTTGACCTGCTTGGAATAGTAAGCGCCGCAAACTTCTTCCCCGCCCCTTAAAATCTTGAACGAATCGCCGTCGCCGAAGCTGTTTGAAGTGCGTACGATAAACTTGCCGTTTTCAACGCTGACTGTGCCGACGAACTCGCCTATATGCCCTTGAACGGCGGAAGAGAGAAAGGACTTATCCTGCCCAAAGGCAAGCCCTTTCGTGTAATTACCCCTATTATATGTGCGTTTTAATGCGCTAAACTGCGCTTTTGAGTCAACGCCCTTAAGGAGCGTTTTATAGTAGTTTACAGCCGCAGAGACGTATTCGGGGCGGCGCATACGCCCTTCTATTTTAAAGGACGCTACCCCTGCATCGATCAATTTTTCAATATTTTCGCCCACGCATAAATCGGAAAGCGAGATGCGGTAGGCGTAAGAGTCGAAGTTCTTTCGGTTGATTTTATACTTCTTTCTGCAGGGCTGTTTACACTTGCCCCTGTTGCCTGAATTTCCGCCGGCAAAGGACGATAAGTAGCACTGCCCTGAAAAGCAGGTGCAGAGCGCACCCTGCACAAAAATTTCTGTCTCGATTATTTTCGCTATCTTTTCAATGTCCGAAAGCTTGGTTTCCCTTGCAAGTATTACCCTGTCAAAGCCCAAACTCTTGGCGTATCTTGCGCCGTTTTCGTTGCAGATACCTGCCTGTGTGGAGAGGTGCAGAACCATTTGCGGATACTCCCTTTTAAGGTAACTGCCTAAAAATAAATCCTGAATTATGATTGCGCTTGCGCCTATATTCCACACCTTTACAGCCGTTGCAACGAAGTTTTCAAGCTCGTTCTCCTTGACTAAAGTGTTCATCGCAACGTAGATTTTGACGCCAAAAAATTTAGCGTAGGAGATGAGTTTACCTAAACTTTCAAAGTTAAAATTCTGCGCACTGCTCCTTGCAGAAAAGGCGGTTAACCCCAAATATATGGCGTCACAACCGGCATTAATTGCGGCGTATGCACTTTTTTCATCGCCTGCAGGCGCAAGAATTTCAATCATTTATATACCCGAATTTCTTAATAATATCCGCTACCGCACCCTCTTCACAGGTGGGGGCAACGTAAGCGGCAATAGACTTTAACTCCTCTTCTCCGTTGCCTACCGCACAGCCGAGCCCTGCGATTTCCACCATAGAGATATCGTTTAAGTTATCGCCGACGGCGACCGTCTTTTCCATAGGGACGTTAAACTTTTCCGCAAGGAATTTTAACGCTCCGCCCTTGGTTACGCCTAAAGGCGAAATTTCAATAAGTACCTTTGCGCTACAGGTTACGTCGAACTCATTGCCTAAATAGGCTTTAATCTTTTCATACAGCGCCTGCCTTTCGTCTTTGTGGACGAGTATTGCTGCCTTGCAGAACTGCGGCTCCACCCCCTTTACAAAACGGGATAGCGGAATATCCAAGTGTTGAGCTTTTATGCCTATTATACTTTCGTATAAATTTAAGTGCGGTTCGTCTTCAGGCAGAGTGGAATAAAAGACCTTGTCCGAATAGAGTTGGATATTCACGCCTAAATCTTCCAAATAGGAACAGATTTTAAAAGCCTGTTCCTGCGAAAAGACCGAATTTTTAATGAGCTTACCCGTTGCAATTTCGGCAATCTGACAGCCTTGAGAAGCGATGACCAAGCCGTTTAAACCCATTTCCCTGACCCTTGGTAAAATGCTGGGGAGTATTCTGCCCGTACACACGGCAAAGATTCCGCCGCATTTAACGTACCTATTAATCTCTTCCACGACGTATTGGGGTACTTCGTTTTTGTAGTTTGCAAGCGTTCCGTCAAAGTCGGAGACGATAAGCTGATAGTTTATTTTGTTCATAATCACTTTAAATTGTTGTCTAAATAGTCCTTAATCTTCTTTGCGAGCACTGCGCCTATACCTTCGGTTTCGGCAATCTCCTGCTCGGTGGCGTTTAGAATGTTGCCGACGTTGGAGAACTTTTGCATTAACGCAACCGACTTTTGCTTGCCGATACCTTCGATTTCGTCAAGCACACTCTTTAACGCATTCTTGGTGTGAATGGAGCGGAAGTAAGTCACGGCAAAGCGGTGCGCTTCGTCCCTGATTCGCTGAACCATTCGCAGCGAATAGTCGCTTTTTGGAATTTTAACGCTATCACATAAGTTGAGCGTGAAAATCTCTTCGTCCTGCTTGGCGATTGAAATCAAATCGATACCCGATACGTTGAGTTCGTCAAACACCTGTTTAACAGAAGATAACTGTCCCTTACCGCCGTCTATGACTATTAAGTCAGGTTTGGGGAACCGCTCCTCCTCTTGGGTATCGAGCTTACTTAAACGCCTTAAGAGCACTTCCTTTAAGGATGCGAAGTCGTCTGCCCCTTCCACCGTCTTTATCTTAAATCTGCGATAGGACGTCTTGTCCGCTTCCCCGTCGATAAACACGACCATAGAAGCGACCTTATCCACACCAGACACGTTGGAAATATCGTAGCACTCCATTCGGCGTGGATAGCGTGATAAGCCGAGCTGCTCTTGCAGCCTTTTGCAGGCGTTAACCGTCATATCGTCTTTATGCTTAATTCTATCCACCGACTTTTCAAGGTAGTCGGCTACGTTCGCCTTTGCCATATCGAGTAGCTTTGCCTTGACGCCCTGCTTTGCATAGGTTAGAGTTACTGACTTATTCAACTTCTCTTTGAAGAAGTTTTCGATTATATCCCCTTCGCTTAAGTCTTCAACTATGAGCTCGGCAGGGGGTTCGTGAGCGGAGTAGTACTGGGTTATGAACGACGTCAATGCTTCGCCGTCGGAGAGATGGGCGTCGTCCAACGCAAAGGACGTACCGCCCTGCATAATCCCCTTGCGAGTGATGAGCAGGTTGACTGCGGAATATAAGCCGTTGGTTGCGTATGCAATTACGTCTGCATCGATGGGTTTATTGATTGAAGTGATTCTCTTTGCCTCCAACTTGGAGAGCATAGCAAGCTTGTTTTTATAGTCCAACGCCAGCTCGAACGCTTCGTTCTCTGCGGCGGAAAGCATCTTTTCGGTTAAAATTTCCTGTGCCTTTGAATAGTTGCCTTCCAAAAAAGACAGGGCAAGCTTTACCCTTTTATCGTAATCTTCCCTGGTTATCTTATGGGCGCAGGGGGCGCAACACTTGCCGATGTGGTAGTTTAAACACTCCCTTTTGGGCTTTGCCGAAATCGCAGTGCGGCATAATCTTACGTTGAATAAAAGCTGACAGCACTCTAAAATATCCCTGTAATTTATTCCGCCCATAAATGGACCGAAGTACTTGCACCCGTCCTTTTTAATCTTTCGTGTGACGTAGAAGTTGGGAAACTCTTCCCTTAAGTCCACCTTTATATACGGGTAGGTCTTGTCGTCTTTTAAGAGTATATTATACTTCGGCTTGTACTTCTTTATAAGGTTGTTTTCAAGCGCTAATGCGTCTATTTCGGAAGCCGTTATAATGTAGTTGAAGTCGGCAATGTTTTCCACCATCTTTGTAACCTTTTCGGGCTTTGGAGATGAATGGAAATACTGCCTTACTCGGTTTTTTAGCACCCTTGCCTTGCCGACGTAGATGACGTTGCCGAATTTATCAAGCATTATATATACGCCCGGATTGTCGGGCAGAAGTTTTAGCTTTTCCTTAACTACATCCATAATAATTCAGCTTACAGTATAGCACATTGTAATTGTTTTTGCAATATAGAAACGTGCAAAAAAAAGTTCCTTTCGCATAATTTGCAAAAGGAACTTATAAAGTTTTTAACCAAATTTTTAATTTATATTTTTAGATTACTAAAGCGCTTAAAGCAGCTGTGCTTGCAAGTCCAACCAAAGCGCCAGAGCCTACGATAATTACAACGTATACAATAACATAAACAAGAACAGCCAATACGCTCAAGCCTAATAATACAGCTGCAACGATGATACCTGCCTTGGAAAGAGATTTGCTCTTTGCGCTATTGTTTTTCTTTGCATCGTTGAATGCAACAATACTGACAATAAGACCTATGAAAGGACTTAATACGAAAATGAAAACCAAACCTAAAATGGACAATACTGAATAGCTGTCTTCAACGTAGGGCTTGTTTGCCTGTTGGGTATTCTGCGTGTACTCGGTATTATTGTTTTGAGTACTGTTATTTTGAGTGTTATTCTGCGTATTAACTTTGTTTGCAGGAGTGCCCCAAGGGTCTGCCGCAGCAGTCTGGGTAGCGTTTTCCTGTGCAGTATTATTTTGTGTATTTTCTTTGCTTGCAGGAGTGCCCCAAGGGTCAACTTCTACCTTTTTTCCGCAAGAAGGGCAGAACGTTGCGCCTTCGGGTATTTCTGTACCACAATCTTTACAATAACTCATAATTCACCTCTTTGTAAAAATATCAAATTTAATTAAAAACTTTTTTAAAACTTAATTAAAAACTTTTTTAAAACTATTAATATGCACGGGCAAAGTAAACGGTGTGCTTTGCCTTCTTGCCGCATACTGCGCAAGTCTCGTCTGCAAGCTCGTCGCACATAACCCTTGCGGTTGCGTTGGTTTCAGCCTTAATCTTATCCTCGCACTCCCTGCAGCCGCACCAGCCGGCTAAAACGAAGTTGCCGCCTTCGACGCCTGCAAGTATGCCGGCCATATCGCTTGCCTTGACAATTCTCTCGTCACGCCTTACCCTTGACGCTACAAGCATATCCGCCTGAATCGTATCGAGAAGCTGTTTAACCGTATCTTCAATGCCGTCTAACGCACATTCTACCTTTTCGCATTTATCCCTGCGGAATAGCATTGCCTTGCCCGCTTCGATATCTCTGGGACCGATCTCCACTCTAACGGGTACGCCCTTCATCTCCCACTCGTTGAACTTCCAACCGGGGGAGTTGTCGGTATCGTCCAATACAACCCTTACGCCTGCCTTTTCCAAAAGCTCTTTAACTTCGGCGCACTTTTCCAAAACGCCTGCCTTCTTTGCGGCGATAGGTACGATAACTGCCTGATAGGGTGCAACCTTGGGAGGAAGCACCAAGCCTCTTGCATCGCCGTGAGCCATAATAACCGCACCTATCATACGGGTAGAAGTACCCCAGCTGGTGGTGTAGGCATACTTCTGTACGCCGTCCTTATCCAGGAACTTTATATCGAATGCCTTTGAAAAGTTCTGACCGAGATAGTGGGAAGTGCCTGACTGCAAGGACTTGCCGTCCTTCATCATAGCTTCCATACCGTAGGTTGCAACTGCGCCTGCAAACTTCTCCTTCTCCGTCTTCTTGCCGCAGATTACGGGAATCGCTAAAACGTTCTCGGCAAATTCCTTATAGACTTCAAGCATCTTTATGGTCTCTTCCATAGCTTCTTCTTCGCTTGCGTGGCAGGTGTGACCTTCCTGCCATAAGAACTCGGAAGTACGAAGGAAAGGTCTTGTAGTCTTTTCCCAACGCATAACGTTAGCCCACTGGTTGATTAAAATGGGCAAATCCCTGTAGGATTGAAGCCACTTGGAGTACATATTGCCGATGATGGTTTCACTTGTGGGGCGGATTGCCAAGGGTTCCGCAAGCTCTTCACCGCCTGCGTGGGTTACCACTGCAACTTCGGGTGCAAAGCCTTCAACGTGCTCCGCCTCCTTGGTGAAAAAGCTCATAGGAATAAGCAGCGGGAAGTAGGCGTTCTGCACACCCGTCGCCTTGAAACGGGAATCCATTTCGTGCTGAATATTCTCCCATATAGCGTAGCCGTAGGGGCGAATGACCATTGTGCCCTTGACGGGACCGTAGTCGACGAGCTGCGTCTTTTTACAGACGTCGGTATACCACTGGGGGAAATCCGTCTCAATGTCCGCAATGTTTTCTACAAACGTATCCTTTGCCATAATTCTTCTTTTAAACCTACATTAAAATATATTATTGTGATTATATCATAATTCCTATAAAAAATAAAGTGTTTAAACGTACGATAGTAAAAATTTTATAGCACTATTTTAGATGATTTTCACACCCTAAACAGTTGAAAAATACTTGAGTTTATTGTATAATGTAGCTATTATGGAAAGTAAATCGTATAAGCACCTTAAAAGCGGCAGCGACATAAGGGGCGTTGCCGTTGCAACAGAATTTGACGAGATAACCTTAACCCGTGAGGCGTTGGGCGATATTACCCGTGCTTTTTTAAAATGGCTGTCCTTTAAAAGCGGCAAAAAGGCACTTAAAATTGCAGTCGGATACGATTGCAGAATTTCTAACGAAGTAATCTTTTCCATCGTTAAAGCTACCATCTTATCCTGCGGATGCGACGTCATAGAATGCGGATTAAGCTCCACACCTTCTATGTATATGTTGCTAAAGGACAAAGAGTGGAATTGCGACGCTTCGGTTATGATAACTGCATCCCACCTGCCCTATCAGATGAACGGGCTGAAGTTCTTCACTCCCGAAGGCGGTTTGAGCGGCAACGATATCAACAATATCCTTGCCTATGCCGAAAACGGCTACTCCCTGCCGCAAGGTGAAGGCAAGTCCACTAAAAAGCCCTATATGAATACCTACTGCAACCGCCTTGTAGAGACGGTCAGGGCGGCTTGCGGAACCGATATGCCTTTATTCGGAAGGATTATCGTCGTAGACGCAGGCAACGGCGTCGGCGGGTTTTTTGCAAACAAGGTGTTAAAGCCCTTGGGTGCCATCACTTCGGGGAGCATCAATCTCTGCCCCGACGGCAGGTTCCCTGCGCACATACCTAACCCCGAATTGCCTGAAGCTATGGACGCTCTTAAAAAAGCCGTACTCTTTTCGAAGGCACAGCTCGGCATATCTTTCGATACCGACGTGGACAGGGCGGCAATCGTCGACGGCGACGGCACCCCTATAAACAGAGATAAGCTGATCGCTCTCATCTCGGCAACTATTTTGCAAGAGAGAGAAGCAACCATTGTAACCGACAGCGTGACGAGCGACGGTTTAACCAAATTTATTGCCAACCACGGCGGCAAGCATATTAGATTTAAAAGGGGTTATAAGAACGTCATCGACGAAGCGGTACGCCGCAACAACGAGGGTGAATACTGTCCCCTTGCCATCGAGACGAGCGGACACGCTGCGTTTAAAGAGAATTACTTTTTGGACGACGGAGCTTATCTCATCTGCAAACTGCTTATAACCTTCTACAATCAATCGCTTAAAGGGCAAAAGCTCGGCGATTTGATAAGCAAGCTCGAACTCCCCGTTGAAGAGAACGAAGTGCGCTTAAAGTTCACCGAAGACTGTAAGAACTTCAGTGAAGAAGGTTTGAGAATTCTCGACGAACTCAAGTTCTTTGCACAGTCCGACCCCAGAGTAGAGCTTGTGCCCAACACCTACGAAGGCGTGAGAGTTAACTTTGCAAAGGGCGACGGCGACGGCTGGATGCTCGTTCGCCAGAGCGTGCACGACCCCGTTATGCCCGTCAACTTCGCAAGCCTTTCAGAGGGCGGAAACAGGGCTATGGCAAACTATTTATACACGTTCGCCTCCAAATATCCCTGCCTTGACGTGAGTGCGCTTAAGGCGTTTTTAGACAAGCAATAAACGCATATCGCACACGTTAAACGTGCGACAAAGCGAATAAAATTAATAACAAAAATAGATAATACTATAACAGGAGAAAAAAATGTCCGTACAACAAAAATGCGTTGATACTATAAGGGTACTTTCAGCTGAAGCTATTGAAAAAGCAAAATCGGGTCACCCCGGCATCTGCCTTGGCGCAGCACCCATCGGCTACGAGCTGTTTGCCAACCACCTTTCATTCAGCAACAAGAACCCCGACTGGGACAACAGAGACAGGTTCATTTTATCTGCCGGTCACGGCTCTATGCTTTTATATTCACTCTTGCATATGTTTGGCTATGACGTTACGATGGAAGACATCAAGTCCTTCCGTCAGCTCGGTTCCAAAACCGCAGGTCACCCCGAATACCGCAAGATAGCAGGTATTGAAACTTCTACCGGTCCTTTAGGACAGGGACTTGCCAATGCAGTCGGCTTCGCCATTGCGGAAGAACACCTTGCGGCAATCTTCAATAAGCCCGACTTCCCCGTTGTCGACCACTTCACCTACGTTTTAACGGGTGACGGCTGTCTTGAAGAAGGCATCGGCTACGAAGCTTGCTCCTTTGCAGGCAACCAGAAG
Source organism: Candidatus Coproplasma sp. (assembly GCA_051884135.1). Lineage (GTDB taxonomy): Bacteria > Bacillota > Clostridia > Christensenellales > Borkfalkiaceae > Coproplasma. The sequence goes on from JBJEVC010000060.1 coordinate 12,242, forward strand.
CTCGGCAAGCTCATATTGTTATACGATAGCAACGACATTACTATCGAAGGCGATATCTCTTCCACCTTCTCCGAAGATGCGGCAACCAGATTTATGGCGCAGGGCTGGCAGGTTATCAGGGTTAACGATTCCAACAACTTATACCTTTTAAGCCAGGCAATCGAGAGAGCTAAGAGCGATTTGACAAGACCTTCTGTTATTATCTGCAAGACGAAGATAGGCTACGGTTCGCCGTTAGTCGGAAGTGCAGATTGCCATGGCGCACCACTTGGCGAAGAGAACGTTCGTCTTTTAAAGGAAAACCTTGGCTGGACGGAAGAACCCTTCACCGTACCCGAAGACGTTAAGGCTCACTGCCTTGCAATCGCCGAAGAGAAGAGCAAAGCGGAAGATAATTGGAACGAGCTCTTTGCAAATTATGAAAGGACATATCCCGAACTCGCTGCACAGTACAAGCTGTTTATGAGCGGCAAAATGGACTTTAACGCAGTAGAAGGCTTAAACGACTTCAATAAACCCGAAGCAACCAGAAGCTGCGGCGGTAAGGTTCTTAACGCCATTGCAAAGGTCGTACCCAATATTATGAGCGGTTCGGCAGACCTTGCACCTTCCACAAAGACCGGAATCAAGGGCAGCGCTTACTTCTCGCCCGAACACAGAGAAGGCTGCAACCTTCACTACGGCATAAGGGAACACGCTATGAGCGCAATCTGCAACGGTATTCAGTTACACGGCGGTCTCCGTGCGGTTTGCTCCACCTTCTTCTCCTTCTCCGACTATATGAAGCCCGGCATCAGAATGTCGGCTTTGATGAAGTTACCCGTTATCTACGTTATGACCCACGACTCTATCGGCGTCGGCGAAGACGGACCTACCCACCAGCCTATGGAACAGCTCGTAATGCTCCGTTCCATACCCGGCATTAACGTGTTCCGCCCCTGCGACGGCAAGGAGACTGCGGCTGCGTTTATGACGGCTTTCAATTCCGAGCAACCCACCGTAATCGTTGAGACCAGACAGAACTTACCCGCCTATGAAAAATCGGGAATGGACGCAATGAGAGGCGGTTACGTACTCTCCGACTGCGAAGGCACACCCGACGTATTGCTTATAGGTACGGGTTCGGAAGTTGAACAGTGTATTCAGGCACAGCAAGCTCTTGCCGAACAGAACATTAAGGCACGGGTCGTTTCTCTCCCCTGCATGGAGATATTTGAACAGCAGGACGAAGAATACCAAAACAGCATTATCCCCAAGTCGGTTAAGGCAAGGGTGTGCGTCGAAGCGGCAAGCCACTTTGCTTGGTATAAGTACTGCCGTGACTTCGGCGAGCTTGTAACCATGACGGGATTTGGCACTTCAGGTAAGGCTGCAGATTTGTTTAAATACTTCGGCTTTACGGCAGAAAATATCGTTGAAAAGGCAAAGAAATCTATCGAAAACGTTGCTTTAAACAGATACAGTCATTAATTATAAAGGCGTAGCAAATAGCTACGCCTTTAGTTATATTTGCCTGACGGCAAGTGATATTGCTTCGCAGTGATATTTTTCCTAAAGGAAAAGTTATATTTCTCTCTTTGAGAGGAGTTGTGGTAAAAATAATTTATACCTTAACTTCGGCATAGCCGAAATATAACTGTTTGCATCGCAAACAATAACACTAAAATATAACAGCTCACTGAAAAGTGAGCTGTTTTGTTTTTATTATTTCTTATATACCGACTATTGCACTCTTGAATACGTCGCAGACACTGTCTACGGGAATAAAGTGTACGTTGTCTTTAACCACTTGGGGCACTTCTTCAAGGTCCTTTACGTTGTCCTTGGGGATAATGACGTCCCTTACGCCTATACGGTATGCCGCAAGCGACTTCTCTTTAAGTCCGCCTATGGGGAGTACGCACCCCCTTAAGGTGATTTCACCCGTCATTGCAACGTCACGCCTTACCGGCTTTTTGGTGAACGCCGAGAGAATTGCCGTCGCCATAGTTATGCCTGCGCTCGGGCCGTCCTTGGGGGTTGCGCCTTCGGGAACGTGGACGTGAATATCGGTAGTTTCAAACTGCTCTGCATTCAAGCCGTACTCTTCGGCATTGGAGCGAATGTAGCTTATCGCCGCCCTTGCGCTCTCCTTCATGACGTCGCCGAGCTTGCCCGTTAAGAGTATCTCACCCTTGCCGTGCATTGCCGACACTTCTATCGATAAGGTCGTGCCGCCCACCGCCGTCCAGGCAAGCCCCGTTGCGGCGCCCACACGGTCGTCTTTAGGTAATTCGTCGCCCTTTTCAAAGCGTGCCGCACCCAAGATATCGTGCAAGTCTTCCTTTACCACGCTGCGGGGGAAATCTTCTCCCTTTGCCTTTTTAACGGCTATCTTACGGCAGACCGCATCAATCTGCCTTTCCAGACTTCTTACGCCTGCCTCTCTCGTATAACCTTCGGCAATGGCGTCTATCGTCTCGTCGGTAAAGGTTATATTATTCTCGTCCAAACCGTTTGAGACAAGCTTTTTAGGGATTAGATATCTCTTTGCAATCTCTCTCTTCTCTTCCAAGGTATAGCCCGAGAGCTCAATAATTTCCATTCTGTCACGGAGCGGTTCGGGGATTGCACCAAGGTCGTTGGCGGTAGTTATAAACAGCACCTTGGATAAATCGTAAGGCACTTCCAGATATCTGTCCCTGAAGGTTGCGTTCTGGGCAGGGTCAAGAGCTTCGAGCAGTGCGCTTGAAGGGTCGCCCCTGAACTTGTCGGTGGAGAGCTTGTCTATCTCGTCAAGAAGGAACACGGGATTAATCGAACCTGCGTTCTTTATTGCAGTTATAATTCTGCCGGGCATTGCGCCGACGTAGGTCTTTCTGTGACCCCTTATCTCCGATTCGTCGGTCACGCCGCCGAGACTCATTCTTACGAAGTTGCGCCCTAAAGCACGGGCAATAGAAGTTGCGATGGACGTTTTGCCCACTCCCGGGGGACCTACAAAGCACAAAATAGGTGCGTTCATACCGCCCGTAAGCTTCAAAACCGCAAGGTATTCGGTTATTCTCTCCTTGATTTTTTCAAGTCCGTAGTGGTCTTCGTTTAATATTGTAACCGCATCTTCAAGTTTTTCGGTGTCTTCGGTGGTGTTAACCCACTCCAAATCCAAAATCCAGTCTATATAGTTGCGAAGTACGTTATAGTCGGGGGAAGAAGTCTGCATTCTCGCCATTCTTGAAAATTCTTTTAAAGCCTTTTCCTTAACTTCTTCGGGGAGCTGTTTATTCTCAATTTTCTCTTTAAGCTCGTCAAGCTCGTCGCCGTCGTCGCCCAGCTCGGTATGAATTGCCTTGAGCTGTTCCCTTAAGTAAAAGTCCTTCTGACCCTTTTCGATACTGCGCTTGACGGAAGCGTTAATCTTCTTTTGCAGCCTTGCAATTTCAGCCTCGTCGTTGATTGCACGACACAGCAAATCGTACTGCTCGCACATATCTAACGTGCTTAAAATGTGCTGTTTGGTGTTGACGGGAAGGCTCAATAAATTTACTGCGTTATATAAGAATTCTTCCTTGTTTTCACTGTTTTTTATTACGTCAACCGTCTCGTCGCTTGCAATGCGTTCGGGGGTAAGCACCTCACTCATTGCATATTTAGCCGTACGGAAGTAAGCTTCAACCAACTCGGGATTATTGATTTGCGCAGGGAGCTTCTCACATTCGGCAAACATACACTCGTCAACCTTTTCAACAGCTGAAAGCTTTACACGGTAAAGCCCCTTACCCGTAACCCTTACTCTGTTTCCGGGAAGGTTTGTAACTCTGCTTATAGTTATAATAACGCCTACGTCGTATAAGTCCACTTCGCCCTTAACTTCGTTTTCACTCTCGTCCTTCTGGGTTGCCACAACCATAGTCTTACCGTTGTCAAGGGCGAGCTTGATTGCGGCAAGCGTCATATACCTGCCTGCGTCGAAAGTTATTGTGGAAAGCGGAAGGGCGCAACGCCCTCTCAATGCTGCTAAAGGGAGACGCACGTTTTCGTTTGCCATAAGTTTAATTTACTCCTTTTTCATCCGCAAATTTACTCTATTACACAAAATCGGCTGTAATTAAAAATACAGGGGGATAGCTTTCCGCCTCCCCCACAGTATTATTATAAACAGTTTACCACACTTCAAAACGCTACGCCGATTTTTTATAGATAATTTTAGGTTCGGCGTTGTCGGTTATGCAATCTGCCGTAACGACCACTTCTTCCACGTCTGTTTCGGAAGGTATTTTATACATAACCGAAGTCATAACGTTTTCGATAATCGTCCTTAAACCCCTTGCACCCGTCTTCAACTTTATCGCAGTCTTTGCAATTTCTCTGACCGCTTCGTCGTCTACGGTGAGTTTAACTCCGTCGAGCGAGATAAGCTTTTTATACTGTTTGATTATGGCGTTCTTGGGCTCCGTTAAGATGTTGACGAGAGCCTGTTCGTCAAGGGGATGAAGGGCAACGGCGATGGGAATTCTGCCCACAAATTCGGGGATTAAACCGAACTTGGTTAAATCCTGCGGTTTAACGTCCGCCAGAGCCTTGTAGGTATCTTCGTCGGTAGACTTGACTTCGCCGCCAAAGCCTAAAGAAGTGCTGTCCTTTCTCGCCTGAACGATTTTATCAAGCCCTACGAAGGCGCCGCCGCAGATGAATAAAATGTTGGTGGTGTCTATGCGGAGACACTCCTGCTGGGGGTGCTTGCGCCCGCCTTGAGGGGGAACGTTGGCAACAGTGCTTTCAATAATTTTTAAAAGCGCCTGCTGAACGCCTTCGCCCGATACGTCACGGGTTATGGAGACGTTTTCACTCTTTCTAGCAATCTTATCGATTTCGTCGATATAGATAATACCCCTTTGGGCACGGGCAATGTCGTAGTCGGCGTTCTGAATGAGTTTTAATAAGATATTCTCGACGTCTTCACCCACATAACCTGCTTCCGTCAAAGTGGTAGCGTCCGAAGTAGCAAAGGGCACGTTTAAAATCTTTGCAAGCGTTCTGGCAAGCAAAGTTTTACCGCAACCGGTGGGACCTAACAACAGAATATTGCTCTTATCGATCTCTACGTCGGCAAGCTCGCCTTCTTCCCTGCCCACACTGTTAATACGCTTATAGTGGTTGTATACCGCAACCGACAGAACCTTTTTAGCTTCGTCCTGACCTACGATATACTTATCAAGCTCCTCTTTTATCTCGGAGGGCTTTTTTAAGGGTACGGGTTGAGTCGATGAAACCTTCTCCGTTTCGGAGAGCATATCCTTGCATATCTCTACGCATTCATCACAAATATAAGCTCCGTTTTGACCTGCGATGAGCTTTTTAACCAGCTCTTCAGGTTTTCCGCAAAACGAACAAAATCTTTGGCTTTCTTTCAATTTTAACTCCAAATAAATAAGTCTAATCTTTAAGGCAAACGCCCCGATTTAACGAATTTTGACAAGGTTATTATTGCCTTGCCAATTATTAATTATACAGGCCTTATCTCTTATAGAACACGTTGTCGATGAGCCCGTAAGCCTTTGCTTCTTCGGCAGAGAGATAGTTGTCCCTATCGGTATCCCTTTCAATCTCTTCGATGGGTCTGCCCGTGTTTAAAGAGAGAATGTTATTTAACTTTTTCTTCGTCTTTAAAATGTGGTTTGCAGCAATGGCAATATCGCTTGCCTGACCCTGCGCACCGCCTAAAGGCTGATGAATCATTATCTCGCTGTTGGGCAGGGCGTAACGCTTGCCTTTGGCTCCGCTTGAAAGCAGGAATGCACCCATAGACGCCGCCATACCGATACAGATTGTGGATACGTCACACTTGATATAATTCATAGTATCGTAAATCGCAAGACCTGCCGATACCGAGCCGCCGGGGCTGTTAATATAAAGACAGATATCCTTCGAAGGGTCCTTTGCTTCCAGAAAGATGAGCTGGGCGACTACAGTATTTGCGACTGCGTCGTTGATTTCACCGCTTAAAAAGATAATTCTGTCGTCCAATAATCTGGAATAGATATCGTAAGAACGTTCACCACGGGACGTCTGTTCTACTACTATAGGCACGAGTGTGTTGTTGGTTTCTTTTATCATTTTCAACTCCTTATTTCAAATAGGATATTTATAGACAGGTTTGGGGTTGGTTATGCTTGAATTACTAAAAAACCAAGCTCATCTCTCTTCAGAGATACAAGCAAGAGCAGGAGCCTGCGGATTTGCCGACGGGAGTTTACTTATGCGTAAATGACCAAGGTAAAACGCAAAGGCGACGAACTGTTGCGAAGTTATACGAAGAGAAACAAAATGGCGGCATTATACGCCGCCACTTACTGCCAAACCTAACCCTTACGCAACCAAGTTATTGTTTGCGGAAAGGAAATCAAACAGCTTGGTTATAACTATATCGTTTGCGATATACTCAAGCTGACGTGCGTCGATATTCTTCTTATATTCTTCAACAGTCTTTTCAACTGAAGCTGCCTGCTCTGCAATCTTTGCGTCGATTTCTTCCTGCGTTGCGGTGATATTTTCGCTCTTAACAATCTTCTCGATTACAAGCTGGGAAAGCACTCTGGAATTAGCCTGACCTGTAAATTGTGACCTGAACTGCTCCATCGTCTGACCCATATACGAGATGTAATCTTCAAGCTTGATGCCCTGATACATAAGTCTGTATGAGAAGTCCTGAACGATATTGTCAATCTCGCTCTCAATCATAGCCTGGGGAATTTCGCATTCGCAGGTGTCGCAGATAGCCTTAACTATGCTGTTTTCGGTCTGATCACGGCTGTCGTTTTTAGCCTTTGCTTCAAGGCGTTCACGGGTCTTTGCCATATAGTCTGCAACCGTTTCAACGCCTGCGTGCTTTTTAACGTATTCGTCGGTCATTTCAGGTAATTCCTTACCCTTGATTGCGTTTAACTTGATGTGGAAAGTTGCGTCCTTATCACGGAGATTATCTGCCTGATAGTCAGTGGGAAAGTGAACGACGATGTCCTTCTCTTCGCCGATTGCCATGCCTGCAACCTGCTCTTCAAAACCGGGAATGAATGCACCGCTGCCGAGCTCCAAATCATAGCCTTCAGCTTCGCCGCCTGCGAAAGCTTCGCCGTCTACAAAGCCCTTGAAGTCGATATTAACGGTGTCGCCGTTTGCGCAAGGGCGGTCGGTTACGTCAACCGTCTTTGCTTCCCTTGCAAGAATTTTGTTTGCTTCGTTAGTAACGTCTTCGTCGGACACGGTATATTCGTACTTCTTAATTTCCAATCCCTTGTATGCACCGATCTTGACGTCGGGCTTTACAGGTACGGTAAAGGTCATAACAACCTTTTCGTCGGTAAGCTCGTCAACAGAGAGTTCGGGTGCGCCGACTGCGGTGAAATTTGCCTTCTCCTTCTCAAGAATTGCCGTATAGTGTTCGGAATAGAGAACGTTGAACGCCTCGTCAAAGAAAACGCCCTTGCCGTAATAGTTTTCGATTACGGGCTTGGGTGCCTTACCCTTTCTAAAACCGGGCACTGCGTACTTACCCCTCGTTTTAGCGTAAGCGTCGTTTAATGCCTTTTTCCACTCTTCACCGTTGAAGGTGAGGGTGAGTTTTACCGTGCTTTTTTCTGATGCAGCTTGCGTGTATTCCATTTTATTTCTCCTGATTGAATTGCCGTTTATTTGATAGCTTAACCCGAAATTTAGGGCAAAGCCTGTTCACACGAGTTATATTTTAACACACTTGTTTTATTTTGAAAAGCAATTTATAAGCCCGTTATCAATTTACTTTTTAAAAATTTTACTATATAATGTTGTAAAATGCTTTTTATGCGTATTTTTACGCAGACGCTTTAAGGAGTTTTAAGTGCCTCAAGACGCTTTTACACTAAAATATATAGCCAGGGAATTGAGCGATACCTTTACGGGCGGAAAAATTTCCAAGATTAACCAACCTTCCAAAGATACGCTCTCCCTTTTAATATACACACGTTTTGGTACGGTTAAACTGACTTGCGACCTTTCTGCAAAATATTGCCGACTTTCCGTGGGGGAAACCTGCCCCGAAGTCAACCCCGAAGTTGCGCCTAACTTTTGCATGCTCCTTCGCAAACATCTGCAAAACGCAGAAGTTTTAATGGTTGAGCAGGTTGGCGGCGAAAGGGTTATCCGCTTCGATTTTAAGTGTTTTTCCGAATTTGAAATTGCCGAAATGTCCCTGTACTTTGAAATTATGGGCAAGTACTCCAACGCCGTTTTGGTTAAAGACGGGGTTATCGTCGGGGCGTTAAAGACGGCTTCGTTGGAGACGGGCGCAAGGCGTGTGACGCTCGGCGGTGCGAAATACTTTCTCCCCGCAAGTCAGGGCAAGGCGGAACAGAGCAGCTTACAAGAGATTAAAAAGGCGTTTGAAAACAAAGACGGATATGCTCTCGGCAGTACGGCGAAGTTCATAGCCGAAAAAATTTCAGGCGTTGCCTACACCACTGCGGAAGATATCGTATCGCTCTACGGCGATAGTCTTACGGCAGAACAGGTATATTCCTATCTTAACGACGGCGAAGTCTACCCCTGCGTCGTCTACCACCAAGGCGAGCCCTGCGACTTTAAGGCAAGAAGCTCCTTAGGCGCAATCAAGCGTGAGAGCTTACTTGAAGCGCAGAGAGAGTTTTACGATTACGCCGTCTACAAAAAGAAATTTGAAGACGAGAAAAGGAAATTGAATTCCGCACTGTCTTCTGCGATAAAGAAGGTTGAAAAGCGACTTGCAGATTTATACGACAGGCTGTCCGAATGCGATAAAGCGGAAGGCGTAAAGCTCAAGGGAGAACTCATTACCGCCAACATATATGCCATTCAACGGGGATTAAACAGTTTTGAAGCGGTAAATTATTACGATGAGAACTGCGCTACGGTCAAAATTGAGTTAGACCCCCAACTATCCCCTTCCCAAAACGCTCAACGCTACTATAAAAAGTACGCAAAGCTTAAAAGGACTGAGCAGACTTTAACGGCGAGAAAGGTTGACGAAGTGGCAAGGCTGGACTACTTAAAGACCATTGAGAGCAACCTGTCTTTAGCGGAGAATCTGACCGACTTAAAGGAGACGAGAGAAGAGCTTATCTCACTCTCCCTTCTCCCCCCGCCCCCTAAATTAAAGGGCGGAAAACAGAAGGGCGGAAAGCCTGCGGAGAACAATTATCGCCAATTTGAATACGACGGCTTTTTAGTGCTGTGCGGCAGGAACAACGTGCAGAACGAAAACCTGACCAAAGGGCTGGACGGCGAAGATATCTGGCTGCACGCCAAAGCGTACCACTCCGCCCACGTAGGCATTATCTTGCAGGGCAGAAATGCCACGGACGAGATTATCAAGTTTGCGGCGCAGATCTGCGCTTACTACTCCGACGCAAGGGAAAACGGCAAGGTGCCGATAGATTATTCGCAGCGCAAAAACGTTAAAAAACCTAAAGGCACTGCCTTGGGATACTTTGAATACACAAACCATAAAACCATTTTGGTTGCGCCGAATGCGCACACCGAGGAGAGGCGAGATGAAAGATAAAAACCTTAAACCTGACGAAGAGCTCGATGAGTTGACCGAAGAAGAAAAGAGAAGAAATTATATGACTTACTTTTATATTTCGGTAGGTTGCTTCGGAGTAGGCTGTATTCTATTCATTCTTTCGATTATATTCACGTTTACAGTTGCAGGTATTGCGGTATATTTTTTAATTGCAAGCATGATTGCCGAACTCGCATCCGTAAGCTTTTTAAACGCTATGAAGCAAAAGGGCGGTGAAGGCAAGTTAAGGACTGTATTCGTAATTTTGAGCTATATAATTATGGGCGCTGCGCTTTTAATCTTTATTGCAGGTACCACTGCAGGTATTATTGCAAAGTAAAAAACGGTATTGTATAATCAGTAAGTTTTGCGGCATACTTTCTGTATGGAAGAAATACTGCTTGCGCTCTCTTCACTGCTTATAAGTAGCGGAACGGACGGATATAAAATATTTTATGAAGACGAGTTGACTGAAGCCTTCCCCGAAGATTTAAAAAACCGTGAAACGCTTGAAGCAGCGTTAAAGAAACTTGTTGCAGACGGGTGCGTAGACGTTAAATATGCACGGGGAGACGTGTTTTGTATTGCCGTACTCAAGGAATATAAACCGCCCGAAAGCCCTTACGAAGCCGAAAAATTCCTGCCTGAAGAGCCAAAACTTAACGTCAACAGGGTTTACGTTTACGCCACTATTGCCGCCTTTTTGGGCGGAGCGTTGGGCGGTTGCGTTACGGCTATAATTGCGGCGGTCGTGTAAAATGCTGAACAAGTGCGAAAACGATGTTATGAGTGCGGTCTACTGCCTGTGCGACGGTACCGACGGTTGCCTTATCTCCCCTTTCGATATTTTAAACGTTCTGCCAAGCCGAAGGCACTATACGGCTGAACGGGTTGAAAACGCTTTAATCTCGCTTAAAAACAGCGGATATCTCGACTTGATTTCTTCCGAGAGAAAGGGCGAAAAGATGTACGTTGTGTCCTTGAAAGCAAACGGACTTGCCTTTAAAAGTCAAGCAGTACTTAAGCGCAAAGAGTTTTTAAACAGAATTTTAACCGCCTTTGTCGGTGCGTTTGCAACCTTTATATTCGGCATTATTTTAAAGGCGATTTTTAAAACTTGAATATATGAAAAACACGGACAGCCGTCCGTGTTTTTTTTGTCGTTGTTGGTTGGTTTTTAATATTGATTAAAAAAAATCAAAAAAAATACTTTTTATAATCGCAAAATCTAAATCTATGTGGTATAATATGTTTATCAATAATCCGGAGTAAACAATGCAAGAATTTAAAGTTGTTTCGTTATTCTCTGGTTGTGGTGGACTCGATTTAGGAATTGAAGGCGGATTTACTTATCTAAACCACTATTATCCCAAGAACCCTTTTAAAATTATTTGGGCAAACGATATTAACGAAAAAGCAACACAAACTCAAAAATTAAATTTCAAAAATATAAACGTTATTTGCCAGGATATAACAAAAATTTTGGAATCAAACGAAAATACTCAACTCTCGGTCTTTGACAAGGATTATAGCCTTCCGTCAACTGCTGACGTTGTTATAGGTGGATTCCCCTGTCAAGATTTCAGTTTGGCGGGTAAACGCAAAGGTCTGCACGCTCCAAGAGGTAATTTATACCAAAGCATGGCAAAAGTTATAGAGATTTTAAGACCTAAAGTCTTTCTTGCTGAAAACGTTAAAGGATTACTTACTTGGGAAAACGGTTTAGCTATTGATACTATCGTCAATGAATTTTCAAAACTAGGTTATAGAGTTAGTTATAAATTATTCAATTTTGCGGATTACGGGGTTCCACAAATACGAGAACGCATTATAATTGTTGGAATACGAAACGATTTACATACTGAAATAAGATGGCCTGAACCAACACACTCTTCTATCGATACAGTTTTAAAGCCATGGGTGACAATTAGGGACGCAATAGGTGATTTGGAAGACGAAAATAAGCACAACTCATTACCCAACAGCGGATATTCAAAAGCAAAATTATTTAAGGGTAAGCAAGGAAATACTATTACAAAAGCTGATAGACCTGCCCCCACTATGAGAGCTGAACATCATGGTAATATAGAATTCCATTATTCATTACCAAGAAGATTGTCTGCAAGGGAAGCAGCAAGAATTCAAACATTCCCTGACGACTTTGTATTTGTAAAATCTACAAGCGATGCCTATAGACAAATCGGTAATGCAGTTGCCCCCATTTTTGCATGGCATTTAGCACAAACGTTGAAAAATATTTTACTATAAGGAAAGAAAAGAATGAGTAGCGTTTACAACAAACTATTTGATGACAATTTGATTGTCAAAAGAGTTAAGAATAAACTTCCGCATTTGTTTCAGTTGGCTGAATTAGAGAGTTCAAGAAACGGAAAATTAGGTATGGAGATAGGTTCCGTGAGAGAACGAATTTTAATTGCGCTACTTATGTATAAATTCGGAATTGATATTGTCGACCCTGATATTCCCATTACAGCGCCGGAAATAGACGTTATGTAGATAACACTCCTCTATCTATTAAGACTATAACTACAAATACCGGCAAATGGACTCCGATTAAACTGATTTGGACGGTTGATCCACACAAAGCGTTGGAGTTTAAAAATAGCTACTTACCTTCTTGCGATATGTTAGTTGCAAAAATATGTTGGAATAGCTGTGGAAAACTACTACTGTTTTCAAAAGAAGCGCAACAAGAGATTTTAAATAACATCGGCAGAGACAGATACATAAAATTACCCAAAGAAAACACAAATCCAAGGGGCGTAGAAATAACAGCCGAAGCGCTTTCTCTACTTGAAAACCATAACGATACTAGATCTATTGAAATTAAGTTTATAAGAGAAAAAATAGATTATAGAGAAGTTTATACAAAATGGCTTGATGCCTGGAGAGAAGAATATTAAAAATTTAAATAAATAATTGGCGGAAGGTTGACCCCTTCCGCCAATTATTTTATGTGAGTTATGTGAGTATAAAATATAATACGAGCCAAGCAGTAACGCTTACTTTTCGCAGAAGGCGACCATCGCCTTATGCATTGAATACAAGTCCGCCTTTGAAATAATTTCATAAGGGGCGTGCATAGAGAGAACGGGGCAACCCATATCACAGGTGTCGATGCCCAAGTTTGCGATGTACATTGCAACCGTTCCGCCGCCGCCTGCATCTATCTTGCCGAGTTCACCCGTCTGCCAAATAACGCCGTGAGAATCCATTGCGTCACGAAGATAGCCAACCATTTCGGCAGAAGCGTCGTTAGTGTTGCCCTTACCCCTTGCACCGTGGTACTTGGTGAGTGACGCACCGCAGTTAATATAGGACGCATTGTTCTTTTCGTAGACGTCGGCATATGCAGGGTCGAAGCCGGCAGTTACGTCACACGATACGCACTTGGAGTTATAGCGAACCTGTACGGGGTCGGCGCCTAAAGCTTTTGCAAGACATTCGATTAAATCGAGAATAACCCTTGACTGCATACCCGTTATACCCTGACTGCCCGTCTCTTCCTTATCGGCAAAGACGGCGATTAACGTGTCTTCCGACTTACAATCGAAGAGTGCCGTCATTTCGGGATATGCGCACACCTTATCGTCGTGGCCGTATGCGGAGATTAACGCCCTGTCAAGCCCCACGTCTCTGGGTTTTCCTGCAGGGACCAACGTCAATTCGCTGGTCTGGAAGTCTATCTCGGTCATACCGTATTTTGCGTTTAAGAGCTTTAACGCCGCTGCCTTAACCGCTTCCTTCTCGTCTTCTGCCTTATCGGGAATGGCAGCGAGCAATGCGTTTAAGCTTTCGCCCGAAACACCCTTTGACAAAGGCAGCTCGCCCTGTGCTGACGCAAGGTGGGGAAGCAGGTCGGTTATGTAGAAGATGGGGTCGTTATCGTCTTCGCCTACGCATACTTCCACCTTCTCGCCGCCGGGGAGAACCACCACGCCGTGCAAAGCAAGGGGGACGGTTGTCCACTGGTACTTTTTAATGCCGCCGTAGTAGTGCGTTTTTAAAAATGAAAGGCCTGCTGCTTCGAACACGGGATTGGGCTTTAAGTCGAGCCTGGGGCTATCCACATGGGCAGCCATTATTTTAAAGCCGTACTCTTCTACGTTGCGGGTACCCACCCTGATTAAGAAGATATTTTTATCACGGTTGATAAAGTACAGCTTATCGCCTGCCTTTACCTTATCGCCGAACTTATAGCTCTTATAGCCCCTTGCTTCGGCAAGCGCCTTTGCGCTCTTAACCGCACCCCTTTCGGTCTTGGAAGAAAAGAGAAACTTCTTGTAGCCTTCTGCATACTCGAAGATTTCTTTTAACTCTTCTTCGCTTGCTTCTTTATAATAATTCTTTCTTTTATATTCGAAATCCATTTTATCCTCCCATAGTATTGCGGTGGAGATAATTTATTAATACCCCCTCCGCTTAACATTCTATATTTCATTATAACCAAATTACTCCCTTTTGTCAATAGGGGTTTGGAAGCCTTTTCCAATATTTTATTTACCTAAATTTTCGCTTATACTATTTACTAATTATAAAATATAGTGTATAATTAATCTATATGAGTACTGAAAAACGCTCACGCAGAATAAATGCTAAAAAAATTGCCGTTTTAGGCGTTTTGACGGCGTTGAGCTTAATTGCGTTTTTAATAGAAAATCTCTTCCCCCCGCTCTTTATACCCGGGGCGAAGCTTGGCCTTGCAAACGCCTTTTCATTCATTGCACTCATTCTCTTTTCGCCTGTGGAAGCGTTTATCGTCGTCGGCATAAGGACGATACTTTCAGCCATCTTTTCAGGCAACCTTTCGGCAGTTATGTACAGCTTTACGGGTGGCGTTGTCGCTATGGGCGTAAGTTCTCTTTTAATCTATCTCGTCCACCCGAAGATTTCCATTACAAGCGCAAGCGTTGCGGCGGCGGTTGCACACAATTTAACGCAGAACGCCGTTTTCGCTTTAATCTCCGGTACGACCCTTGCGTTCAGCTATGCGCCTTACCTTGCGTTAATCGGCGTGGCGAGCGGAATGTTCATCGGTCTGACTGTTACGCTTACTATTAAAAAACTGCCCCAAAGCGCATTTTTTAACCTTTTGGGGGTTAAAGAACAGACAGTCGGTAAAGCCAAAGACGATTATACGCCTACGGATTTACAAGCGCAAGATTAATATTTTAAGGAAATTACACACTTCAGGTGTGATGATTTTATATCAAAAATCGATAGAAATATTTTAGGAGGTTGACATTGAAAGCAATAAAAGGAAAACCCTTTTTTGCAGGCATACACGTTCACGACAAGAAAAGTTTAGCGTGTAACAAAGAGACGGAAAGAATGCCGGAGCCTGAAGAAGTATACGTTTCACTCTCTCAAAGCTTGGGCAAGCCTGCCGCTCCCTGCGTAGAAAAAGGGCAAAAAGTCAAGGAAGGCGAACTCATTGCCAAGGCATCGGGTCCCATCTCTTCCGACGTCTTTGCGAGTATATCCGGCGAAGTTACGGATATTAAGCAGCTTGTAGGTGCAAACGGCGGAACCGAAACCTACATCGTCATCAAGGGCGACGGAAGCGGAGAAAAGGCATATCTTCCCCCCTTGGAGAACCCCGACGGCGAGGCCATTAAACAGCGTATCAGAGATTGCGGTATCGTTGGTCTTGGCGGTGCAGGCTTCCCCACGGCGGTTAAGGTTGCACCCAAAAATTCGGTTGACACACTCGTACTAAACGGCGCAGAGTGCGAACCTTATTTAACCTGCGACCACAGGCTTATGCTCGAGCATACGGACGAGATTGTCCGTGGTGCGCTTTTGATAGCAAAGGCACTGACCGTAAGCAAGATTTATATTGGTATCGAAGCCAACAAACCCGACTGCATCAAAGCTTTTGAAAAGTATGACGAAATTCAACCCGTCATTTTGAAAAAGCAGTACCCTATGGGCAGTGAAAAACACTTAATTTATGTGTGTACGGGCAGAAAGGTCGGTATAGGCAAGCTCCCTGCAGACTCGGGCGTAGTCGTTCAGAACGTCGCAACCGCCTATGCGGTTTGTCAGGCAGTCGAGCTCGGCAAGCCCCTTTACGAGAGAATTTTAACCGTATCGGGCGGAGCCGTTAAGGAGCCTAAAAACCTTTGGGTTAAGGTAGGTACCCCCGTTAAGGCTATCGTGGACTATTGCGGCGGCGAAGCAGAAGAGCCTAAAAAGGTCGTTCAGGGCGGACCTATGACCGGTATGGCGCTTTCGACCTACGACGTCTATACCCACAAGACGACTTCAGGCGTATTGCTTTTAACGAGTAAAGAAGCCGGTGCCGCTGAACCCACCCCCTGCCTTAACTGCGGTAAGTGTGCGGACGTATGCCCCATGCACCTTATGCCTATGCAGACGGCGTTCTACGCTGCGGCAGGAAATTTCGACGCTGCGGCAAAGTACGGCAACACCCTATCGTGCATAGAGTGCGGTGCGTGCGAATACACCTGCCCCGCTAAACGCCCCTTGATTCAGGCGATAAGAAAGACAAAGGCTGCAATGAGAGCTAAACAGACGAATACCGCACCTGCTCCTATTGTTAAGCCTGCCGATATGAAGGGTAAGAGCTTACCTTCCGTTTCACCCGAACAGAAGCCTACAGGCGAATACGTAGACAAAAACGACGTCAAAAAAGAAGATAAGGAGGAAAAGAAATGAATAATCAAGTAGTAATTTCCACCCCTCCCCACGTCAAATCCCCCAGGACGACGAAGGGAATAATGTTAGACGTCATAATTGCCTTAATCCCTGCGGCGGTGATGGGCATAGTGTACTTCCACCTTGACGCATTTATCGTTATTATAACGGCTGTTTTAAGCTGCGTCGCAACGGAGTTTGTATACTACTTCATCGCAAACAAGGGCTTTGGCAATAAGTGCAAAAACGCAAAGGGCGTCTGCATTAAATGGTGGAAACAGTTTGACTTAAGCTCGATAGTTACAGGTTTAATCCTTGCACTCATTCTCCCCCCTGCAACAAAGTGGTACGAAGTGTTGATCGGTTCAATCTTCTCTATCGCACTCGTTAAGATGTTGTTCGGCGGTACGGGCAAGAACCTTGTTAACCCTGCCGCAACGGGCAGAGTGTTTATGCTGTTAAGCTTTACAATTACGACCTATTCGATCTGCAAGATCGGCCCTGTCAGTGCCGACAGCGAGTTATTTACGAGCGCAACCCACCTTTCGGGCTATCTGCTCGGCGGAAACGCTTCTGCAAAGGTCGGCTGGCTTGACCTCCTGCTCGGAACGGGTCTTGCAGGTTGCATTGGTGAAACGTGCAAGCTTGCACTCATCGTAGGCTATTTATACTTGGTTATCCGCAAGGTTATCAAGTGGTGGCAACCCGTTCTCTACGTTGTACTCTCCGCATTCCTTTCGGTCTGCCTTGCGGCAACGAGCGGAACGTTTGATATCGGTTTATTTATAGACTATGCGCTCTCCGGCGGTCTCATGTTCGGCGCAATCTTTATGGCAACCGATTACGTTACTTCCCCTAAAGGCGTCTACGGACAGTTGGTTTATTACATAGCGTTGGCGGTACTCACTTCCCTTCTCCGTTTCCTTACGAAGATCGAAGTCGTATCCTTCGTAATTATGTTTATGAATCTCATCGTTCCTTTAATCGATACCTATATCGTACGCAAGCCCTTTGGCTATAAAAAGGTTAAAAAGCAAAAGGAGGGCAAATAAATGACGGTTAAAAGTTTTTTTAAAGGCAAAGCGTTTAAAAGCATAATCGTCCTGATGTGCGTTCTGCTCGTCAGCGGTATTCTCCTTTCGGTTTGTTGGGGCTTTTTGGAAGTAACCGACGAAGAGCGTTTCAACAGAAAGATTAAGACGATGTATTCCGGTGAAGAGGTTACCGCAACTGTAGAAGACATTTCAGATAAGAATACTTCGGTGGGCGGCGCAACCATTCAGAACGTATGGTATATTGAAGAGATGAGCGACTATCTCGTTCAGGCGGCTTCAAGGGGCTACGGCGGCGATATAATCTGCTGGGTTGCCGTAACCGTAGATACCGACAAAAACGTTACAGGTATCAGAAAGGTCATTAAATATGCCGTTAAAGACAGTGCAGAGCTTATCGGCAACATCGGCGACGAAGTCTATGAAAAGTTTGCTACCGACTACGAAGACGGAAAGATATTTGACTATGGCACTAAAGGCGAAAGCGAGTTTATTGAAACAGGCGCAAGCCACACTATGAGCGCAATATGTAATTGCGTAAACGGCTCGGTTGAGTTCGTAAAGACGTTAAAAGGAGGTAACTGATAATGAATAAGTATAAGAAGATTACTTTAGACGGTATCATTTTCAATAACCCTACCTTTATGTTAGTGCTCGGTACCTGCCCTACCCTGGCAATGATTAAAAGCTCGGCTATGTCGGCTGTAGGTATGGGCTTGTGTGTTATAGTCGTCTTGACGTTGAGCAATATAATAATTTCGGCACTCCGTAAAATTATCCCCAACGAAGTCAGAATTCCCTGCTATATCGTAATTATAGCAACTTTAGTTACTCTCGTTCAGATGGTTTTGGAGAAATTCGTGCCCGATTTATACGACAGTTTGGGCACGTTCCTTGCACTTATAGTCGTTAACTGTATAGTACTTGGCAGAGCGGAAGCGTTTGCCAACAAGCACACCGTTTTGGAGAGTGCCGTTGACGGACTTGCAAACGGAATCGGCTTTACCCTTTCACTCGGCGTTATGGGTATCATCTGCGAACTGCTTGGCAGCGCCGCACTCTTCGGCTTTAAAATGCCCTGGACGTTCAAAATCAGATTATTCTCATCACCTGCAGGCGCATTCATCGTGTACGGTCTTTGCATAGCATTGTTCACTTTTGTTATGGATAAGTTTATGATTTCAAAACGTGTTAAAGAAAACAAGATTGAAAGAGAGAAGCTTATGGATAAAATTAACGCACCTGAAGAAGCAGGCGCCAAGGAGGCAAACGTATGAATATAGGTATGAATATAGTATTTATAATTCTTTCAGCCGTATTGACAAGCAACTTTATAACTGTTAAGACCTACGGCATCTGCCCCTTCTTGGGCGTTTCCAAAAACACCAAATCGGCGTTAGGTATGGGCGTTGCCGTAACCATAGTTATGGCGCTTGCAACCCTTGTAACCTACCCCATCTACAAGTATATTATGACCCCTTTAGGCATAACTTTCTTGTGGATAATTTTCTTCATCTTTATCATTGCCGCACTCGTGCAGATGCTTGAAGTAATTATAAGAAAGATCTCCCCTTCTCTCTACAACACGATGGGCGTTTATCTTCCCTTAATTACCACCAACTGCGCAGTGCTCGGCGTAACGCAGTTGTTTAACGGCGTTGAAGCTTTAAGCGACATCGTTAACGGTGCAACGGGTAATTTAAACCTTGCTTGGGCACTTTTATATGCACTGTGCGCAGGCGTTGGCTTCACACTCGTTATGGTTATTATGAGCGGTATGCAGGAAAAGCTTGCTAACGTCAAGGTTGCAAAGAATCTCAAAGGCTTCCCTATAGCGATGGTTACTGCGGCGTTTATATGTATGGCGTTTACCATTTTCGCCCAAATTAAGGTGGGTTAAGGAGGTTAAGATATGAATTTATTACTTACTTCTGCCGCTGAAATCGGAAAAACCGTAGGCATTGTCGCAGGTATCTTTGCAGGCAGTGCGATACTTATCGGTGCGTTGATTTTAATCATCGGTAAGGTGTTTAAGGTTAACGTCGACGAAAAGGTAACTAAAATACTGGAGAATTTAGCAGGCGCAAACTGCGGCGGCTGCGGCTGCAGCGGCTGTGCCGGCTTTGCGGACAAACTGTGCAAAGGCGAAGGAGATCTCTCTGCCTGCCACGTTACTTCCCCTGAAAAGAAGGCGGAGATTGCTAAAATTCTCGGCATCGAACTCAAGGACGAAGAGCGTACGGTTGCGGTGGTTAAGTGCAACGGCGGCATTAACTCCGTCGATGCATTTGAATACAGCGGCAACCCCACTTGCGCAGGCTGTGCTTCTCTGCTCGGCGGCAACAAGGTGTGCAAAACCGCTTGCCTTGGCTGCGGCGACTGCGTCAACGCTTGCTCTGATAAAGGCATTTCTATCGTCAACGGCGTCTCTAAAGTAGACCCCAACGTATGCGTAAGCTGCGGCGGCTGCATTGAAGCTTGCCCCAAGAAGATTATTGAAAGAATTCCCGCTTCCGCACCCGTTTACGTCGCTTGCTCTTCCAAGTGCAAGGGTAAGGACGTTATGAACTCCTGCAAGGTCGGCTGTATAGGCTGTACTATGTGTGCAAAGAAATGCCCCCACGGTGCAATTACTATGGTCGATAATCTGCCTGTGTTCGACTATACAAAGTGTACGGGCTGTAAGACCTGCGTTACCGTGTGCCCCAGACACATTATAATCGACCGCTTCCCCAAGGCTGAAGAGCCTAAAAAGGAAGAAGCAACGGCATAACTTTTAATTAAAGTTTAAGCCCTGCAAAAGTTCAGACTTTTGCAGGGCTTATTGTTTAGTTTTATAAATTAACCTATGGGGAGTTCTTCGGGGTTTTCAACCCGCTTAATGAGCGGTTCTATATACATATTGTGGGGAAGGCAGGAGATGATTGAAGAGCCGTCCGTTAACGCAGGAGTATGCACGCAGTCCTTTCTGAAGAGTGAGCAGTCGGCGTCCACCACCGCTACGCTCCTATTTGCTTTATCCACCCTAATCTTGTTAAAACCGCTTTTGTCTTGAGCGTAGACGGTTAAGTTTAAACTGCTTTCATCTTCGCTATCAACTGTAATTATTCCGTCAGTTAAGGAGTATTCGTACCTATCGGAATCGAAGTAATACGTGAACACTATTTTGTCTGCCTGACGTATGGTAAAGCCGTTAGCCGAAGTCTTATCCGACGATAAAAACACCGTCAAAAATAAAGCGGCAATCACAAGCGCAATTATGCCGTACAGCAATATATCCCACGGTTTAAAGTATTTAGTTTTTCTTACCTGTTCTATCTTTTTAAACGACATTTTAATTTAATATTATTTTACCGTCTTCTACCGTGTTGACCAGCGTATATGTTGTGTTTTCCACTGTTATTTCGTCAGGGCGGTTACATATTATTTTGCCCTGCCTGTCTTCGATTACGAGCATTATGACAAACCTGTCCGTAAGATTTTCATTGATAAATTCAACAGCCTTTTGCTTGCCCATGACAGCGAGTGCGGTAGTCAATGCGTCGTCTTCTGCGGCACTGCCGCCCACGATTGTAACCGAAGCGACGCCCGTCTGAACGGGTCTGCCCGTTTGGGGGTCGATTATATGGCAATATCTCACTCCGTCAATCTCGTAATACTGTTCGTAATCTCCGCTCGTCGAAAGGCATTTATCCTTGATTTTAAAGTTTGCATATGCCCCTGATGAACGGGGGTCGGTCACTCTTAAAGTATAATAATTATTCTCGCTCGTGGAGTGGCTTTTAACTGCCATTGTAGACGAACCGAAGGAGAAATAGCCGTATTTAAAACCGCTCTGGTCGATTAGCTCGTCTATCTTATCTGCACACCAGCCTTTGGCGATACCGCCTAAATCTAACTTTAAGCTGTGAGTCGTGCCGTCGACCGTTACGGTTGTTTGCGGCTTTAACGCATAGTACTTGCCGTCGTTTTGACTTAAGGTTAAATCTGCAAAGCTGTCCGATAACGTTTTATAGGCTTGAACCGCACTCTCTTCGGGGAGTTTACTTGGCTTATTTATCTTTGCCGTACCGAAGCCGAAAGCCCTTACGCTTTGGTATACTGCAGGGTTAAAGCTGCCTTGCGTATTGTCATAGACTGCCATAGCAAGGCTTAAAATTTCGTAGGCGGTTTTGTCAATTTCAACCGTCGTGCCTGCCTGCGCCTGGTTAAAACGGTATATGCAGGACGTCTCTATCGTTGCACTTACGGAGTTTTCAACCGAAGTCAATACCCCCTTAACTTCTTCCCAGAGATTTGAAAAGGCGGTATATTTCGCTTCGGTGGCATAATTATCTTCATCGGCAATGCGTAAAACGGCGTCCGTACCCATAACGTAGCCGTAGCCTTCCGCCATAGTCGAAGACGAAGATTTATACTCCGCATAGCTTGCAATGGGCATAAAGTAAGTCCCCTGCGTCTGTCCGCTATCCCTATTGCAGGCGGATAAACAGAGCGCACTACAGCCTATTATTGTTGCCGAGAAAAGACAGAGAAACTTTTTCATACGATTATTATAACCCATTTTAAGAAGTTTTGTAAAGGGGTTGGTTGGTTTAACGTAAAAATAAAGGAGCTTCCGCTCCTTTATTTTAAATGGTTCTAAAATAAATGTTGTGGTCTAAGAAAAAGACCACAACATTTTTTCATA
>JBJEVC010000061.1:0-1869 GCA_051884135.1 Candidatus Coproplasma sp.
TTAAGGGTTGACGGCAGGTGAATTTCTTCAAACGAACAGTAAGCCATCGCATAGTTGCCCACTTTTACCGTACGTTCGGGCAACGTAATACTCTTCATCTTAAAGCAGTAGTAGAAAATACTCTTGTTTGCCGCAGTGCCGTCTACCAGCGTCAATTCTTCTGTACCGCCCTCTTCAAAGTATACGTTTTCAAGTTTAGAACAATAATAGAACGCATTGGACTGAATAGTCTCAACCGTATTGGGAATGGTTATCGTGGTAAGGCTGCCGCAGTACTCAAACATATTGGCAGAAATGTCGGTAAGACCTTTAGGCAGGACAATTTCGGTAATTTTCACAGCGTAAGAAAACGCCTTGACACCGAAGTAAACCTTATTTCCGATGCAGTTGTTGCTCGCCGCAAAGGTAACTTTCGTTATACCGCCGTCGTTTGCCGTGTAAGAAAGACTCGCGTAATTACCGTTGGAAGCAAACGCACTTGCAAACACGTAACCGACCGTTGCCGGAACTTCCAGAACACCTTTGGCACTTGCAGGTACGAATACCAACGCTTTTACGTTGCCATCAGTATGATCATGGAACACAGTGGAAGAACTGTACCAACCTTCGTACAGACCTTTGTAGAACAACAGACCGCCGATGGATTTGAAGTATTTATTGCCTTCGGCAACGTTAACCTCTTCCAAGGCGTTGCAGGCAGAAAATACCGTGAAGGCACTACTTAAAACTTCGTTCTCGTTAATAGTGGTATAATCACCCATCTTTTCAACCGATACGGGGATAGAAATGGTCTTAAGCTTGTAGCAATATTCAAAAGCATTGTTTTCAATAACCTTCGTGCGCTCAGGTAATACTATGCTTAAGATCGTGCAACCATAAAACGCTCTGCATTGAATAGTAAGGTCTTCAGTACCGCCCGCTTCAAAGGACAAAGTATCGAAATAGCAATAGTAGAATGCAGAGTCACCGATAAGAACGGTACGAGCAGGTATTACAACGCTGCCGCGGACATAACAACTTCTGAAAGCTTCATGCCCTATTGTAAGAGGAGCCGTTCCGCCCGTTACGAACGTAATCGTACTCAAAGACGTGCATTCGTAGAAAGCGCGTTCGCCTATTTCTTCTACGCTTGAAGGAATGGTGATTGCCGTCAACAACGTACGTCTATAAAACGCATTATTATCGATCTTCTTGACCGTATCGGGTATTACGTATGCACCCTCTTTCACTGAGGGATAGTACATTAACGTTTCAATCGCTTTATCGAACAAAACACCGTTTACCGAAGAGTAATGAATATTCTGAGGATCGACGTTTACTTCGCTCAAACCGCTTCCGAATACGGAAGAAACGTTAATCTCGGGAGCAGTTGCGCCGATGTTCACTATTTTTACGTAGTAGTACAAGGCACCGGTACCGTTATTTCTCTGGACAAACGCGTTTTCCGCAATATCTACGGACTCTCTGTCAATATTGACGTTTACGGTTGCGTAAGCAGTCGCATAACCAATACCGAAAGAGTAAGCTTCTGCCTTTACGAGGTTTGCCGGAACGTTGAATACCGAAACGTATCTGCAGTAGTTGAAGGCTTGTTCTCTTACCGTGAGGTCGTCGCTGTTTTTAGTGCCTTCAAATACGAGTGCTCTCATACCCGTGCAGGAATAGAAAGCATAAGCCTTAATTTCCGTTACCCATTCGGGGATAGTTACCTTCGTAAGTTTAGTGCAGTTGTAGAATGCGTATTCACCGATCGTATAGATACCTGCGGCAACACGATACTCGCCCGCAAGACCCTGCGGTGCCAGAACGATGGCGTCTTCCGCCGCGTTTACTATGATGCCGTCTTTTACGGAATAATTGGTTCCGCCG
>JBJEVC010000062.1:0-1836 GCA_051884135.1 Candidatus Coproplasma sp.
AGGAAAGTGTTCTTGTCGTGGCGAGCGATAACCTTACAGCCGCTGAAGTGAAGCAGAGCGAGCGTCTTAATCTCGTCAGCGGCAAACTCCTTGGCGATAAGCGAATAGACGTAACGCAGTTGTGCGTCGTCGAGTTCGTGCCACCCTTGCGGCACATTGAGATTTATCGAAATAGTGTTCATAAAAAAAGTGCTTGATTATACCGCAAAGGTATAGCCAAGCACTCTATGCCGAAAAGACACGAATTTCAGTAAAAAATCGCAACTTTGCAGTATGGAAAGTAACGAAGAAAAATTCAAACAATTCAAATAAAAGATAGATAGGGAAATGGAAAAATGTCGTGCTTATAATAAGTTCATTGAAAACCCATTGCCTTATCTATCTGCGGAGCATTGAAAAGTTCTTCTCTCCGCTATTTCCCCACCTTCTTATTTGAGGTAGGAAAGATTGGTTTCCTTAAAATGAAAATTTTGTTTATGCAAACTGTGTTTTTTAAGTTACTCATAAAATTACGATACAGAGTTTTTGGATTTTCTTAACATGAGTATTATAGTGATGATAGAACCTACATAAGGAATTAGCCTCCATAAAAAATGCCAACCACTCAAACCTGAATCATGTAGTCTTCTTATAGAGACTGCTATGAAAGGACAAGTTAGTCCAATTACCCCAGCAAAACATAAAAACATTAATGAATATAATTGAATACCCATGTCTGCTAATATAAAACTGATTAATGGTAATCCTATTAGTATAAAACTGTATATACTCCAAAACCACCAATATTCACTCCTATTTGCGGTTCCTTTAAAATCTGCATATTTGTTAAATACACAGGTTTTAAAACTTTCATTTATAGTCATAATTTTACATTTTTTGTTAAGATTATATTTGCGAATATAAGAATAATTGATAACCACCAAGTGGCTCTATCGTTATCCTTATATTTTCCATTTCTATCTGTTGTTAGCGCAAAGATACAAATTTTTATAAAATAGCGTCATAAGTCTACGGCTTATTTTTGTTTGCGATATATCTTTCCCACTATTTCACAATTGACCGCCGCATCAAATCCGGATTCAACGCATTGGTAATAGCGTTGCAGAATTGCTTGCCGAGGTTGTCGGCATAAAATTCCTGAATGTTCATCACCGAGGCGAAGTATTTTCGTGAAAACCATCTACGGCGTTTGCGGCGGTTCACGAAACCGTCGCCCAAGTCGCCCGAATTGCCGCGAGGCGTATTTGAGCCTGTGCCGTAGTCCACGAAAATACCGTAAGTGTTGAACGACTGTGCGAGCGTGATTTGCGTAAACTTGCCGTCGGCAGTCATACGCACCGCCACCGTGGAGCGGTAAAGTGCTCCTGTGTCAATCACGCCAAGCAAATTGATTTGCTCTCGCCAAATCTTCACCATGGTACTATTGAAAGCCGTAACGTACTTACGGCGTTCTTCAAGTTGTCTATCCCCACTCATCTTCGTTGTATCTAAGGTCTGTGTACACATCAACCGCCACTTGGAAATAAGCGCAGGCACAGCCGGAGAAGAAATATCGGTCAATCTCGTTGAACGATATTCTCGGGTCAAGGTAGATGCAATTTTGCTCTAACTTGACTCTCTCCAATGTGAGCACCGACATCAGTTGTCGGAACAGCTCACGCATTATTTCCATGCACTCGTTGCGAGCGTCCATATCGTCGATGGCGTGACGCATAGCGAGAAACACCGTTTTGATGCGGCGAGTGCGAGGCGTGTTGTTGAGTTCCGTATAACCGTCGGCGATGTCGCTGACGCAGCAAAAGGCGGTAGCCGATTGCATGGCGTGAAGTGCTTCCT